>CALGLP010000012.1 GCA_937930175.1 uncultured bacterium | reverse complement strand
CGTTCAAGAGGATAAGGCCTTTGTCGTTGAATCGCGATTAAAAGTGATGCTGGAGGAGGACTACCTCGCGCTGTCGCGCTCAAGTGAAACGTCAAACGTGAAACGTGAAACGCAAGACGTTTCACGAACGACGATCGACGCTTCACGAAACACTTTAGCTTCTGATATCGTCCGCGAAGTCTTCATCCCTGTCCTTGAGAAAGAAGTCAATGAAGGCAAGAACTTTGCCCAACTTAGACAGATCTATAACAGCATTATCCTAAGCTACTGGTATAAGACGAATCTCAAGAACTCGATCTTAAATAAGGTGTACGCGGATAAGAGAAAGATGGGAGGATTGAAAAAAGAAGATAGAAGGGAGAAGATAGAAGATGGAAAAAGTAACGACAAGACAAGAATTAATAAAAGCTCTGATTCTTTAGACTCTAAGACTCTTCCATCTTCCATTCTCCATTCTCCATCTTCTGCTTCTTCTCTAACTTCTAACATCTCTCCTCTAACTTCTGAAGTCGATTCTATCTATCAACAATACCTTCAAACCTTTAAAAAAGGCGTCTGCAACATGATGAAGGTGGAGTATGACCCTTATACTAAAAAGAACATCCCCCGGAAATACTTTGCGGGAGGGGTGGAAATAGGGTTTGGAGCGGCGACAGGCAATAATTTATCAACAACAGGTGATGCAAACGTTATCTATTCTTATGTTGAAAAAAACGGCATGCCTAAAAAAACCTTTATCATGGAAGTTGCGGTTAGTGATCCTAGCGTCACGGTGGTTGGAGACATAGCGCCGGATTGGGTTTCCGATAACACTTCTGCCTCCTCGAACGTGATCATCATCACAGACGAAATCCTCAAAGACGTGCGGGCTAAGATCGCGGTATTTTTAAAAGATTGCAAAGATGGTAAGAAAACCCTGCAGGAAATCGCAGATGAGGCCAAAATCAAGCGTGACTACCTTAAGAAGAAGATTGTTCTCGACCACATCAATAAATTATTTAAGGTGAGTGGTAAAAATGTTGAGCTCGTGGAGACGGAAGTTGTAAAAGCTCTCATCGACCAATTCTTTGCGCAAAAACCTCCTGGCGAACACACCATCACCTTGGCAGAGATCGCGAAGGAAATCGGCATATCCTGGAAAGCCATCCGCGATTTAACATATCAAGATTATATTATCACTCATGTATCTCAAGTTAATCAATCCCCTAGTAATAAGAATTTTTCAATTGTCGGCGACAAGCTGTCCTTGTCAAGAAAAAAGGAGATTGTTACTACTTTTGTTAATAAATTTTCGGTAAACCCTATTAAAGATTCTGAAATACGAAAATTTGCGGAAAGTTATAACGGAGAAATCTCTGTAAGCACGCTAAGGAATCTTACAAATTATGATTGGAAAGCAAATCGTTTTAGCCTTGATTCCGGCAAAGTTGCCAAAATCATGGCCGCGGCTGAGGAGGCGCAAAAAGCCCCCACAAAGAAAAAACGCGCGTTGCAACAGCGCGACATTGATTATACAGAGCTTCGTGATTTCTACGCTCAAGGCGAGACGGAAAAACCTTTTATGATCTATCCAGACAATCCACAGGGCTTTAATTTTGAATACAGTATGATCAATAAAAACTTTCCACTCCCAGAAGGTAGAGTTTTTGGAAAGCAGTTATATTTAAAGCTAGGATTAAAAAATAGTGCTTTAGGTGTCAGGCGTTTTTTTGAAGGTAACGAGCAATTTGTTGAGTTTATTGGATATGGTGGACCTAAAGAAAATTTACAAGTTCATAAGAAGCTATTTGTGAGATTGTTACCAGAAGGAGGATGGAAGTTTGAGGATTTTAGAGAGACCCTCGATGAGTTTATGAAAAAGGTAGGGAGGGGGGTGGTGCGCCGGAATCGTATCGAGCTGACAGGAAAGCATGATATCTATACGTATCTTGCCGAAAGCAACGTGCCAGTTGGTATTACATTTTATCCAAGTGGTGGGCTGAGCCAATTTTTTCTCGATCTCAATTCTTTGATTAATTTTGAAAATAAAAACGCTCCTATACGGAAAATAACAGGTGATGCTCGTATCAAGCAGGTTCCCAATATTTTGTCAGGACTTATTGACGCGATTGATAAAGCTTTTAGGGATCGTGCGAGTGAGATCGCGCGTATTGTTTTTGAAAGAAAAGGTGAAGAGTCCTATCTTTTGCAAGGCTTAGACAATAACGATGAGGAAGTTTTAAGGATGTTGCTTAAGGTTAGTAATGAGACGCATGTCACAAGAGCGTGGTTTATTGCCGAGCGTAATGATCGCAAAGTAAAAGTGACGGATCGCGGCATTGAAGATGAAGCCAAGAAAACAGCAGACGAAGTGATCAAAAAATGGAAAGATAAGCGAGAGGTTTTTTATGATCGCGAGCGTGATGAGGCCTTGGGCACGATCGTTAAATTACTTTTGCAAGATGCACAAAAGAGTGAGGATTTTATTGAAGAAGATGTTATTCCAAGGAATATGCGTAAAAAGCTTATGGAGCCTGGCGTCCAGGGGGATGTGTCCGAGGGCGCTTCAGAGCTTTTTTTTGCAAAGCTTTCTAGCGATGAGGATGGCTTGACGAACCTTATGCTCGCAAGAGTTCAGGAAGACGCGCAAGAACCTGACGAAGTCGTGTACATTCTCACCGATGATGGACGCTGGATACCCCAGAAAGATCTTGAGAGATATCGAAGTGTTGATGCGCAAGTTAAATCATGGGAAGAAAATTTACAAAAAATTCCGGAAATGATTAGTGATCTTATTTTTAATATTAATGATGATAATCCTAGCGGCGTGCTGATGGATCGCGATATCTATCTTACTCTTAATTTTGATGAGATTCTTAATGAGGCTTTTAAGAAAGTAAAGTTTAAGACGTATGATTTTTCCCCATTCTGGACAGGGACAAAGCTTATGCCTACAAAAGGGTTTCAGTCTGTTCGACTCACGCGAAAAGTGAGAAATGGGCGAATTGAGGAGATCCGTTTCCAATTTTATGATGACGTGGAGGGCCTTGGTGCCCCTAGCAAACAGGAAATGGTTTTTGAGCGAAGTGAAGATGGCGGGAAGTGGAGGAGGCAGAAGGTTTCGTCGAACAATGTTGTACGTGAACAAGAAAAGACTCCTGTTTCGTCGTCCGTTGTCCAGCAAATGGCTGATTTGTGGAAAAAGGGGCCAGAATCATTTGAGAGCGCCAAGCAATTTGCGCGTGACAGCGGATTTATGCTTGTTGTTGTTGAAAATCGTGAAATTATATTAGATGACGATGCTCTAATAAGCATGTCCCCAGACCAGAGAGCGGTTGTTGATGGTATCACGGAAAACATGATTCAACATGCAAGAGGCCAAGGCCTTGTGCTTTTAAAAGAGGTGCCAGGGGGAATAGAGATTTTTGCTTTTGATTATGGTCCGGGTGTTTTTGATGAACAAGGCGAAATTGTTACAAACTTAAAGGATATTTTTTCTGATGGGTCATACCGAAAAGGAAAAGTGCAGAAAGACGACACGCTTAATTCCGACAATATGGGTAAAGAAGGCAGGGGTACTGCTGTTTTAGGTGATACGGCTTTTCCTGCGATCTTTATATCTGTCGCAAAGGATGGTATTGTTCGTACTGTTAATTTAAAATCTCCTCTGAGCTCAGAAGGCGATCAGGAGGATTTTGACGCTAAGACCTTAGGCATCAATCAAACTGGTGTTTTTATTCATGCGATGCTTCCGCAGGCAATGGAGGATGCGATTAAATTCTCCGTTCGCGAGGACCCACTAAGCTCTATTTTTGGGTTAATTGAGGTGAGGACTAATCTTGATAAAAAAGTTATCGATAGTAATCTAAGTCCAGAGGTAATGAATGTAGTTGAAGAAAATAATCTGACCAATACGTTATTTAGCAGTTTATCCATAAGATCTGTGAATGGTCTTGTTGCGCAGGAGATGCCGGCTCTTTTAGATGGCAAGCATTTTGAGGAAAAAGATGCTGTCTTGTTGGCTGGGGCCATTCAGGATCTTTACGAGCAGGCTGGGGGTGTTGCAGGGCCTGTTCGTTACAAGATCGATCTTCGGGAGGGATCCCTTTCTGCTGATGGGAAGAAAATCGTTTTTTTAAAGTCTACGGTATTGTCCCCGGATACGGGTGGCGATCAGATCCCTGAGAGTGTGACGACCTTGATGGATAAGGCTCCGTGCGCTATTCAAAAAACAAGAACCGATAATGGCTTAGTTCTTACGGAATTTATTATTCATATTGATAAGCTTCTTACATCGTCAGCGAATACAAGTGGCACCAAAGGAGGAATCGATTTTAACGCTAAGAATATGAATGTAAAAGTAAAAGGAGTAGAGGGGCAAAGGGGTCAAGGGATAAAGGATAGTGAAAAGTTTCAAGAGTCAAGTGTCACGGAAGGCCAAAACAACCTAACACCTAACACGTTAAACATGACACAATCTGATCACCCAAATCTTTTCATCCTTAATTCCTCTAGCCCTATTTTTTCTGACCATTTTGAAGGCCTCGTGCCGATCATCATTAATGTAACGCCTGTGACCGACTTTATGGGGCTGCTGGGGCTTGGAGAAAAAGAGAAGTTAGAAGTTGGAAGTTAGAAGGGAAAAGAAAAAGTAGAAAGTAAATAGAGTAGGTAGAGTAGATAGAGTAGATAGAGAGAAAGAGATGAACAGAGAAAAAGATATTATAAAACAACTGACGCAAAGATCGCAAAAGGAATTTTGCCTTCTTTTTTGTCGTTCTTTTCGTTTTCTACTCTCTACTTTCTACTCTCTACTTTCTACTCATTCCAAAAAGATTATTTCCATTTCTGTCTGCCTCATTTTTCTCACCCAAACCCTTTTGCCATCCCTAAGCTATGCCCAAAGTTCCTTAGGGCTGCCAGCGCCAGGTACAGCTGTGGCGTTGAGCCTAGGCTTTGTTCCGACGATCTTGCGCGGGATCAGGACCAATGCCGCGAATCCTTTTGAATTTGATTTTATTGTTGATGTGGGTGACGCGAAGCTCGAGGGCGAAGCGTTTAACAAAGAAACAGAAAGGCTTGTGAAATATTTTCTCGCGTCCTTGACCATGCCCGAAGACGACCTATGGGTCAATCTCTCGCCCTATGAAAAAGACCGCATCGTGCCCGAAGGCTTTGGCCAGACGGAGATGGGCCGCGATCTGTTGGCGCAAGATTATCTTTTAAAGCAGATCACCGCATCCTTGATCAACCCCGATTCTGATTTGGGCAAAGAATTCTGGGCCAAGGTTTACAAAAAAGCCTTTGAACAATACGGCACAACCAATGTTCCGGTGGATACCTTTAATAAGGTGTGGATCATGCCGCAAAAGGCGGTTGTTTATGAAAATGGCGACAAGGCGTTTATTGTGGAATCACGATTGAAAGTCATGCTGGAAAGTGATTATTTAGCAGAGCAGAAGAATTCAGAAAAGAAGTTAGAAGATAGAGGGGAGAAGGGAGAAGAGGCAAATCCAAACAACACAAAAGATTCTTCTTCGCCTCTTCTAACTTCTAATCTCCAACCTCTAACTTCTGATATCTCTTCTAGTATCGTTCGTGAAGTCTTTATCCCGGCCCTGGAAAAGGAAGTCAATGAGGGCAAGAATTTCGCGAATTTGCGCCAGATCTATCATTCGCTGATTTTGGCTACGTGGTTTAAGGAAACGCTCAAGGATTCTATTTTGAATAAAGTGTATAGCGATAAGAGAAAGGTGGAAGGATTGAGGATAGAAGATAGAAGGGAGAAGGGAGAAGATAGAAAAAACAACGAAAAAAATCTAACTTCCAACATCGATTCTCAATCTTCAGTTCTTTTTCTAGCTTCTAACCTCCAACCTCTAATTTCTGATGTCAATTTTATTTACCAGCAATACCTCGCTGCGTACAAAAAAGGTGTCTGCAACATGATGAAGGTCGAGTATGACCCCTATGCCAAAAAGGCCATCCCGCGTAAGTATTTTTCAGGGGGTTTTAACTCGAGCAATATCAAGGTAGCTATCCAGCGAATAAGAGATGGAGCATTTGTAAGAAAAATTAAAGCTGTTTTTAAAAACGTTAAATTTAAGTTTCAAGATTCTAAAGGCAAAGAACCACCTGAAGGTAGTCCAAGCAAAGCAGTAAATCAAGAAATACCCGATGTGTTCAGAGAGCACAATATTGAGTTTTTCTATAAAGTGTTTCCTGCAGGCAAGACAGATTTAAGAAATTTTATTGCTTTCTTGTTGTCCCTGGTCCCTGGAGAGGTTTTAGACTATGGCGATAAGAAAGATTTGAAGGAGGGAGAAAGAGGCCGGCAAATTATTACTAAGTTTTTGTTCGGCATGCCTGTTCCTCGAATGGCTCGGCCAGATGTTGGGAATTATGACATCGAAGAGAAAATGGTAACGATTGATTCTCTGGGCATTGCGTATTGGGATTTGTTTGGATTGGCACGTTTGATTTTGCATGAAATTGGTCATAGCATTGAGAGCCATTTTTCTTCTGAGGATCGCGCAAGCGCTGTTGAATTTTACAACAAGATCAAGGCCGTCAAGGAGTATCGCGTGTTGCTTCCAAGTGATGAAGAAAATATCTTGGATTTCAGCACAAAAAGCCTTATTCGCAATACCTATCTTAGAGAGTATGGGCCAAACCAGTTTTTAGCGGAATTTTTTAGGCAATTTGTCTTAAACGGTGACGAATTGCGAGATTATATCGCAAGCGAAAGCAATCTTGAGCTAAGGCAATCTTTGCAGTCGATTTATGATATTTTTTATAGAAAGGTGGGGAAAGAATTTGGTTCGCAAGATATTGAACCTCTCAAAAGCATAATGGATCGCATCAAGAGTGATATTGCCGATGGACTTGCTGAAGGTTTCGACAAGATTTCAGAGTTTGAGGGATATGAAGGTTCTTTTATGCGTCAGTATGGACTGACATTTGATCAGTATAAGGACTTAAGAGCGAAAAATGGCCAAAGCGCTCCAACTTATGAAATGATGCGCACTGTCGTTTTAGAGAATGTGAAGGAATTCATCGAAGAAGAACAAGCGCAAGCTGCGCCCGCAGACCAGCCTGGCACAACCAATTCCTCCGCCTCGACGCTTGTTGAAAAAATAAGAAAGCTTTATCAAGATCCTATCGGAGATCAGTTTTCTGATTTTGTCGCATGGGTTGATGCCATTTCTGCCACCATTGACAGGCCAGTAACCGACGCTGAAATGAAAGAAATTGCGGATGCCATGGGGATTTCGAAGATTCCAGCGTGGCATGATTTGGAAACTATAAGGGACACCGCAAAGACGGCTTCTAACTTTACCCGCTTTATTCAGAGAAAATCTGCAAACACCGATGCGTATAATATTTATTTCTTTCGAGATGAGGCTTTGCTGTATTTGGCAGGGGAAAAAGAGAAAAAAGGTTTTTTTGCCTCCAACAAGGTTTTTGAGAGTCTTGCCGGAGGACAAAAAACCAACACCCTTCCCAGCGCGATTCATTACCTGATTACTGAGGCAAAACTGCGGATGGATCTGAAGGAGAGGGACCGTGTTCCCGAGGATAGATTTGCGAAGTTTGAGGAAGAATTCTTTGCTATCTTTAATGCATTCACGGAAGGCCGCATCCTCGAATCACCGCGTACGAAATTGATTAATGAGCACCAAGCAGGTATTCAGAAGGCAGCAGAAGGATTCTCAAAATATTTTGAGACGCTTAATATTTCTTGGCAGGAAATCGAAGATAAAGGGATCCGCTTTATCGACACGACTGAGACAGGTTCGTATGTTTTATTCATGAAGGCTCTTATTCTCCAGCAAATGGAGAAGGCAGGATTTAAAAAAGAAAATATTTTGAACAAGGTTGAAGGTTTTATGTTTTACAGTAAGCTTTCTCAAGGGTTGAGCGCTTTACCGGTAGAGACAGATGACATGAACATGATTCGCGCCGTTGAGTTTCTGGGGGCCTATCCCGTTGAGTTCTCAGGCGGATTCAAGAATGGCATGCCGCTCATTCGTGAGAAGCAGGAGGCCAAGCGTGATTTTCTTTTTTATACTTTAAATTTTAAGAATGAACTACTGAAGCAGAAGGTCGTCAGTTCTACCTTGACCTTGCCGGTTTTGCGTGATATGGCTATGGGCCTTGCCAGAAAACATCGCAATGATTTGGACAGGAATTGCCAGATTGCTCGCAATGATCTTTTTGATATCCTCGGCGGAAACCGCGGCAATTGGGATCTTGAGAAGAAAGATTTTTCCGTTCCCTTTGATTTTCAAGATTCCGGCAATAAACAAGCTGTGCCCCATGCAGTTTTGAAGGTTTACGTGGACGTGGGTGGCGCTGGCATGCCGTATATTGTTGATACCCATTGGCCACAATTTCAGCGAAATAATAAATTTGTGCCTCCCGTAGGGTTTGAAGCCATGAACTATGTTTTTCCAGAAGCCTATTATGCCATACATATGCTTGGATATGGCGGGGAAATAAAGAAGGAAAGTCCCTCTAAGCCTGTTGATACCAAGAAGCCTTTGCCATCATCTGGCGCGGCCAAAGCCAATTCGCCTCTTGTGCCGATGGAGTGGTATCAGATCAACGCACGGATTCTGCAAATCTTTACTAATGCTCCTCGCGCGAATATTACCAGGGCAGAGTATCTTTCCATCGAAGAAAAAATGGAGTATATCGATTCAAATCCCGCTATTTTACCTGGGATTCAGATCTTTCCTGCTGGCCGCGAAGACGCTCCAGGGACGCTGTCCTTATCTGATGGACGAAAACCCTATCTTCTTGTCGGCGTAGTAAATTTTACAGTTTTTGAGAAAAAACTTTATGTCATGCTTCTTGATAAATCAGGGGCTGTGAAATATTTGCGCTATGATGGCGCAAGCGCTGGAAAGGAAAAAGAGGAGCTGGCAGAAGGCGACCTACCCGAGGCAGTTAAAAAAGATTTTGGGGTGGAGGGAGTGGATGATGTATTTGCAAATGCTACTTGGGATGATATTCGATATGAAATTGAAAATAGTCTTGTTAAGCAAATGGGCGCAGAAGAGGCCCTTAAATTCATCGTTTCGGCAAGAGCTTGGATTGTTGCTAATGCTTCCCACATTCCTTCTGAGAAGTCGTTATCCGTAGAATTAGCTATTGATAAAATGGACAGGCTTCAGCCAGGTATAGAAAAAGATGTAGCGCTTAAGAAGATTGCACAAAGAAATTATAGGACGTTTTTTGATGTTAATGGATGGATGGCTGAGAATTATTCGGGTATTGAAGAGGCTTGGGGCCATGTTACAACGTCGGAAGCTTTATATAAGATCATTTTTGAAAGCCAAGGAAAGCTTTTAGGGTCAAAAGACAAGATTTTTGTTAACTCTGGGGGTCAGGGACAGATGGCGCGGGTGCGCCTTCTCAACAGTTTTGGCGGCATTAATCTTATTTTTGCTAAGAAAGAACTTGAAGAGGCGGGCTTTCGCAAGGATGAATCTCCTGGCGAGGTAACATTTTCGCAGGATATTCCTCTTAAATATTTGACGGTGAAATCAAAAAAAGCGGTTTGGGATGTCATTCTGAATTATCTTGAGCTTACTGGCGAAGAGCTATCAGGATTCAAGAAGGTAATGATGGCGAATGCTTTGGGGTTCACCTCATATAGTGATTTAGAAGAAAATCTTAAGGGTGTCACCACAGGGCTAGAGCAAGGCACCATCACAGATGAGGCACTTTCTTCAGTTAAGATCAAGGGCGGTGTGGATTTTAATCTGGCGAATCTAAATATTGAGCGCAAGGGAGAGGGGAGTAGTGCGATCCCATTTGATCTCAACAATCAAGATTTTGAGGATCTTCAGGTCGACGGACTCTATCCTGTCATCATCAATGTCGCACCGGTGACGAACCTGCCCCTTCTTTTAGGTGTATTCGAAGAGGAGGCAGAAGGTCTGGAGCTGAGCAAGTTGTAAATCCTCCGGCCGTTAACTTATTAATAAAGGTTACTGAACAAGTCCTTGTTTATATGAGGCGTACTGGCATTATCCTTCGCTCAAACATTCCTTCGTCATCTGTTTTCCCCAGTGCAAAATGAATGAGAACAGACGACTTCGGAAACTCACGAGAGGAAAACGCCAGCACGCCTTCCAACCCTTGGTGATCTTTCAAGACTGTTGCCAAAGAAGACGATCTCGGAGGACTCGTTAACATTTAATGTGAGGCAATGCTCTGCAAGAAATTCCTTGACCCATTCCTTTATTCCTATATAATAACGATTCCTGACTGGCCCCCACGCCAATTAAATTGTGGGGAAGATTTAAAAAATGTAAGGAAGTCCAGATTTAACCGCTTAAACGCAGTTAAACCTGGATAAATTCGTCCGCCACTGAAGCAATGGCGGACTCATTTAAAGGAGGCTGTTTATGAAAAAATACAAATGTACCGTTTGCGGTTATGTTTATGACCCGGCTAAAGGAGATCCAGATGGCGGTATTGCCCCTGGCACAGCTTTTGAGGCCATTCCCAGCACCTGGGTTTGTCCAGAGTGCGGGGTAGGGAAAGAGGATTTTGAGGTAGTAGAGTAAAATAAAGAAATTAGAAGATAGAAGTTGGAAATTAGAAGTTAGAAAAAGAAAAAATAGAAAAGCATCCTTGATCTTCTTTGATTTTAACACGAAGTAGCTACCGCGTTCTAAGATCATTTTCTATCTTCCATCTTCTAATTTCTATTTTCTTTAAAGAATTTAAAATTTATGCATACCATTGCCCCTGATATTTATTGGACTGGCTACATTGACTGGGATCTGCGTAATTTCCATGGCTATGACACGCCTGCAGGCTCCACGTACAATGCCTACCTTATTGTAGACGAGAAGCCCACACTCATTGATACCGTGAAATATTACGGCGTTGATGAAATGCTTGCCCACATTCGGGACGTCATTGATCCTGCTAAGATCGAATATATTATTTCCAACCATACAGAAATGGACCATTCGGGGTCGATTGACAAGCTGCTCGCGATTTGCCCTAAGGCGCAGGTGGTGTGTTCACCCAAAGGGGCAGAGGGCTTGAAGCGTCATTTCAAGAAGGATTGGAATTTTAAGGTCGTGCAAACCGGGGACGAGCTTAACATTGGCAAGCGGACATTAAAATTTTTGCTCATGCCCATGGTGCATTGGCCGGATTCCATGGCCACTTATTCACCGCAGGACAACATTTTATTTTCCAATGATGCTTTTGGTCAGCATCGGGCATCGGTGGAGCGCTACGCCGATGAATTGGGCATGGATATTGTTTTTGAAGATGCGGCTAAATATTATGCCAATATTGTGATGCCTTACGGGGCACAAGTTTTAAGGGCGTTGGAGGCAGCTGAAAAGCTGTCGATTAAGATGATTTGTCCCTCGCATGGACTGATCTGGCGCACCCCAAAAGATTTGGCAACGATTTTAAAAGCCTATGGCAAGTGGGCGCGTTATGAAGCGGATAAGAAAGTTTTGATCATTTATGACACCATGTGGAATTCAACTAAAGAAATGGCCCTAAGGCTCTATGATCGCTTAGACAAGGAAGGCATCCAAACCAAGCTTGTCAATTTGCAAGCCGCGCATATGTCGGACATTGTCACGGATGTGATGCTTTCTAAAGTTGTTCTTTTTGGAACACCGATCCTCAATAATCGTATGTTGCCGACCATGGCAGGGCTTTTGATGTACCTCAAGGGGTTGAAGACCAAAAATAAACATGCCTGGACGTTTGGCTCTTATGGGTGGTCCACGATTGGGTTTAAAGAGCTAGAAACGTCCATTGCGGATGCTGGTTTTGAACTTTTAGCTGAAGGTAAATATATCCCGTTTGTTCCGGACGAGCAGGATTTAGGCGAGTTAGATCATGTTGTGGTGAAAGTTAGAGAAATTTTGGAGAAATAATTTATGCGTGTTGATCAAGCGATTATTGATTTTTTTGAAAAACAAGACACGGTCATTGTTTCGACGATTGATCCTGTGGGGCGGATCCATTGCTCGATCAAAGGTGTTCTTGGTATTAAGAAAAGTGCCAAGATCTTTTTGGTGGACCTTTATTGCTATCACACTTTTAGGAATTTGAAGAAAAACCCCAAGATCAGTATCACGGCAGTGGATGAGCATCTGTTTAAGGGGTACACGCTTCAGGGCCAAGCTAAGATCATAGATCGTGACAAAATGCATGAAAAGATTTTTCAGGAATGGGAGAGTCGCGTGGTGAAGCGTATTTCGAAGCGGGTTGCCAATAGCGTTAAGGCAGGTTTAAAATCTCAGACTCATCATGAAGCGTATCTGCCTCTTCAACCACGCTATCTGATCGAAATCACGGTGAACCATATTATTGACCTTGCTCCGCCGAAGGCCAAGGGTTCAAAAAAGGTTTCCTGTGAAGCATATTGAGCAAACATTACGCAGTTGTCATATCAAGGTAACGCCTCAACGCATTGCCGTGTACGGCGCCTTTGGGACGGCGAAAGGGCATTTTAGCGTTGATGAGATTTATCAAGCTGTCAGGCTCAAGGTTCCTGCGATTTCCTTGGGCACGGTATATGCGATTTTAGAGAATTTTACCGCTAAGAATTTGATCCAGGAGATCAAGATAGATTTTGAGAGATCTTTGTATGAGCTGGCGGACAAAGATCATCACCATTTTTTTTGTCAAAGTTGCAAAACGATCTTGGATCTGGATATGCCAGCCTGTGCTACGCTTAAATGCAAAAGCGTTGAGGGACACGCAATTGACAACTTTCAAGGGTATTTTTACGGAACGTGCAAAGAGTGTCAGGCTAAAAAGAAGCGCTAGGAAGATATGAGCGAGTTTCGCGTAGAATTTATTGAACGGATTGAGCGAACAAAAAGTGTCAGCAGTTTTCGCTTTAAACCCCAGGGGTTGATTGATTTTATTCCAGGACAATTTGTGCAGATTTTTTTTGATGAAAAAGATAGGGCCAATAAACAGCTTAATAAATATTTATCTTTTTCCTGTCGTCCTGGCAAGGCGTATCTTGAGGTGACCAAGCGGCTTTCCGCAAGCGCATTCTCCAGTCGTCTTTTGGCTCTTAAAAAAGGAGATAGCATTTTGTTTAAAGGCCCCATGGGGCATTGTGTCTTAGACCAATCTTCTCAAAAGGCAGCTTTTTTGATTGGGGGCATTGGCATCACGCCGGTCATTTCGATCCTTGAGCATGTGGCAGATAAGAAGATCAAAGTAGATGCGCGGCTTTTATATTCGAACATGACGGACGAGGACATGGCGTTTAAGGAACATCTTGATGCGTGGGCAAAGGACAACGAGAATATCAAGGTTGTTTATACGGTTGTCAATCGTGTGGCGAACAACTGCCCGTGCTTTGTGGGGATGATCACCAAGGATTTTGTCATTTCGCAGGTGCCGGATTATCAAGATCGAGCTTTTTATCTTTTTGGCCCGCCGGCGATGGTGAACGCAATGAAGGCGATTTGCCAAGAGATCGGGTGTGCTATGAGCAAGGTTAAGGCGGAGAATTTTTTAGGATACTAGAAGTAAGATGAATTTGAATCAACAAAGAATAAATGACACAATGTTCAATGAAACAATGCAAAATGAAACCATCATGACTTAGTTTCTCCATTTGGGCATTGAAGCTTGAGATTTCATTCGTCATTGGGATTTTATTTTTGATTAATTTCGTCAGTGATCATGTTCTATAACTCATAAAAAAACGGAGGTTAAAATGGCAGAACTTAAAGGGACAAAAACGGAGAAGAATCTCATGGCTGCTTTTGCCGGAGAATCACAGGCAAGAAATAAGTATACGTATTTTGCCAAGATCGCGGAGAAGGAAGGCTATCTTTACATCGGAAAGATCTTTTTAGAGACCGCGGATAATGAGATGCAGCATGCCAAGGATGAATTTAAGCTCTTAAATGGGATTGGCGATACCAAGGCCAATTTAAAAGAGGCGATTGGCGGCGAGCACTATGAAACAACGCAGATGTATCCTGATTTCGCAAAAGACGCTAAAGACGAAGGCTTTGAGGATGCCGCCAGGCTTTTTGAGCAGATTGCCAAGGTGGAGAAGAAGCATGAAGAGCGTTATAAGAATTTGCTCAAAATGGTTGAAGAGGGCACGGTGTTTAAGCGTGAAAAGCCGATCCAATGGAAATGCAGCAAGTGCGGATTTATTCATGAAGGCACAGAGCCGCCCATCAAATGTCCGGCATGTAAGCATCCCAGGGAATATTATGAGCCGCTTGATCTGATGAGGGGATAGGGAAGGGTTTGACGGGGCGGCCAGGGGGAATCCCCTGGCCGCCCTTTTTTCAGATAAAAAAGATTTTCAAATAATGAAAACGTAGTATACTCAAGAAGTCCTTTGGTATAGAAATAATTTTGACAAGGAGCAGGCTTATGGAAAAGATTCTTCAGCAAGAAATGAACGCCCAGATCAATCGTGAACTTTTTTCGGCCTATTTGTATTTGGCCATGGTGGCTTATTTGGAAGCGGAAAACTTAAATGGTTTTGCCCATTGGATGCGTATCCAGGCCTTAGAGGAGATGACGCACGCGATGAAGTTTTTTAACTACGTCAGCGAGCGCGCAGGCAAGATCGTTCTCGAAACTATTGAAAAGCCTGCGGTGAAGATATCATCGGTTAAAGATGTCTTTGAGCAAGCTCTTCAGCACGAGAAGTACATTACAAAAAGTATTAATACGCTTTATGCTTTAGCGAAAAAAGAAAATGATAATGCGACGGTGATTTTCTTAGAATGGTTTGTGACCGAACAAGTGGAAGAAGAGAAGAATGCCAGTGAAATTATTGGTAAGCTCAAGTATACTGGTGATCGGGGTGAAGGCATTTTGATGCTGGACAAAGAATTGAGCTTGAGGCTCATGCCTGTCTTGACGCCGTCAGGAACGCCAGCCGCTACGGCATAGACAAGATGATCGAAAACAAGGACATTGATGTTAAAGATAGCGCTTAAAGATGTGATGTGTGATCATCCTATCAAGGTTAAAGAAAGTGTTTCGGTGGGCAATGTTGCCCACCTTCTTTTTCGTTATCAGATCAATGGGATCTTGGTGGTGAGTGATCAGGATGAGGATAAGCTCCTTGGTATTTTTACCACAACAGATTTGCTGCGCTTGATGGATGATGCGATTTCGAAGGGTGTTCATAGCATTGCTGAGTTACAAAAGGTAGCCCAGCGTTCGGTTGGTGAGCTGGCCAGCAAGGATATCGTGACCCTGCAGCAAGATGATAAGGTCGTCAAGGCCATTGCCATGATGCATCGCAAAAACGTGCATACGATTCCAGTCTATGATGGTGAAAAGCTTGCAGGCGTGGTGGGTCGCCACGATTTGATCAATGTCGCGCTCGCGCTTTCTTAAAATGTTTAAGGAGAAGAGTTGATGTTAAGCATTTTAGTTGTGGATGATGAAGCCGATGTTTTGAAAGTCTTGGCTAAAGAATTGACAGCTGCCGGCTACAAGGTTGTCACGGCGACAACAGCCAAGGAAGGCATCCAAAAGGCGCAAGAGACGCTGCCGGATCTTATTCTCATGGACCTTCTTTTGCCCGATATGGGTGGGGCCGATGCTGTCAAGATCATTAAGGGATATCCCGAATTAAAAGATAAACCAGTTCTTTTTTTAACCGCGATGGTCACGCCTTCGGAGGACAAAGGGGAAGCCCTTTCGATCAATGTTGGCGAAGATTGGTATGAAACCGTGGCCAAGCCTTATGATAAGGCGGACCTTTTATCCAAGATTCAGAAGAAAATAAAGGCTATATAATCCACGCTTGTTCTGCTAGGCATTTCTGATGCATCAAAAAACTTTTCAGTATATTTACGGTCCGGTGTATTCTTGGCGCCTAGGCATGTCGTTAGGGGTTGACCCCATCTCTTGTCCTCAAAAAATCTGTAATTTCAATTGTCTTTATTGCCAGCTTGGAGAAACGTGTTTATTTCAATCCGAGCGAAAAAGTTTTATTTCGGCGCAAGCGATTGTGGATGAAATCAAAACGATTTCATTGACGGATATTGACTATATTACATTTTCAGGGTGTGGCGAGCCTACCCTTGCAAAAAATTTAGGCACCCTGATCCGCGCCATTAAGCGCGTGCGTCCAGAGAAGATTGCGGTCATTACCAATTCGTCATTGATTCACCTTCGTGATGTACAAGATGATCTTGCCAAAGCTGATTTTGTTTTGGCGAAGCTTGATGCTTTTTCGCAAGAAAGTTTTGCCGCGATCAACAAGGGTGTGGACACGGTTTTGTTTGGTGAATTGGTTAAGGGCCTATGCGCTTTTCGTAAAAAGTTTTCAGGAAAATTGGCTCTTCAGATTATGTTTATGCAGGAGAATATTATGCATGCCAAGGATATCGCCGAGATCGCGAAAAAAATCGATCCTGATGAAGTGCAGATCAACACACCGCTTCGCCCTTGTGCGATAAAACCATTGACAAAGAAACAAATGGATGTTATTAAAAGAGCGTTCCTTGATTTTAAAACGGTGTCTGTTTATGATGTTATTGTGAAGCCTTTCGATCCGCTGGACGAGGAAAAAACAGTTGCTCGTCACGGTCACTATAGATCCTAGAGGTTCCAGTGTTTTCCACCATATCTTGTGAAATAAAAATATTGACACACCATATCTTGTGGTGTAGCATAATATCTGAAAATCCTTTTAATCGTTATTATTCTCATCATTTATCGAGGGGGGAGGCGTAAATGCAGTCAACAGAAGTTTTGACTAAAATTCTCAAACGTAATGGTAGTCTCGAGTCTTTTGATGCAGAGAAAATCACGATCGCGATTCAGAAAGCAGGAGAAGCGACTGGCGAGTTTGGTCGTGATGTTGCCCTGAAGCTTTCGATGCGCGTGATCAATATTGCGCAGCAGCTGATGAGCCCTGAATCATCACCGACGGTGGAAGAGATCCAGGATATCGTCGAAGAAGTGCTGATTTCCTCGCCGTATCGCAAGACCGCCAAGGCCTACATTATTTATCGCGACCAACATGCCAAGATCCGAGAAATCACCTCGGCGAGCAATGTGAGCTTAGTCGATCAATACTTGACCCAGGCTGATTGGAAGGTCAATGAAAATAGCAATATGGGTTTTTCCCTGCAAGGGTTAAACAACTATGTCTCGTCGGAGATTAGCAAAGTTTATTGGCTCAATAAATTGTATCCGTCGGAAGTCAAGGATGCGCACACCAGCGGTGATTTTCATGTTCATGACTTAGGACTCTTAAGCGTTTATTGCGTCGGATGGGATTTGCAAGACTTACTTACGGTTGGTTTTAAAGGTGCTTCAGGAAAGATGGAGTCCAAGCCCGCTAAGCATTTGCGCAGTGCTTTAGGCCAGCTGGTCAATTTCTTTTATACGCTTCAAGGCGAAGCATCAGGGGCTCAGGCCTTTTCCAATTTTGATACACTGTTAGCTCCCTTTATTCGCTATGACAATTTAGCCTACAAAGATGTCAAGCAAGTTCTTCAAGAATTTGTTTTTAATGTCAATGTGCCTACTCGCGTTGGGTTTCAAACACCGTTTACCAATGTGACCTGCGACTTGCATCCACCATTTCATTTTCGCGATCAAAATGTTGTGATCGGTGGGGAATTGAAGCCCGAGACCTACAAGGAATTTCAAGCCGAAATGGATATGTTTAACAAGGCCTTCTTGGAGGTCTTGATCGAGGGTGATGCCAAGGGAAGAGTCTTTACGTTTCCTATTCCGACCTATAATATCTCTAAGGATTTTGATTGGGATAATCCTAACTTGAAGCCCTTATGGGAAGTGACAGCGAAGTATGGAATACCGTATTTTGCGAATTTTGTTAATTCTGACATGAGTCCCGACGATGCGCGCAGTATGTGCTGCCGTCTTCGCTTGGATAATCGTGAGCTCCGCAAGCGTGGCGGAGGGCTTTTTGGTTCATCACCTTTGACTGGCTCTATCGGTGTAGTGACCATTAATATGCCGCGCTTAGCGTATACTTCGGAGAATGAACAGGACTTTTTCAAAGGACTCGATGAATTGATGCTCTTGGCCAAGGAAAGCCTTGAGATCAAGCGCAAAGTCCTTGAGAAGTTTACGGATAATAATCTTTATCCCTACATCAAGTTTTATTTGCGTGATGTTAAAGGCCGCCTAGGTGAATATTGGAAGAATCATTTTTCTACGATCGGTCTTGTGGGGATGAACGAAGGGTGTTTAAATCTTTTAGGCGAGAATATTGTTTCTGAAAAAGGGCGTGCCTTTGCCTGTAAGGTGCTTGACCATATGCGCAGTCGTATGAAAGAATTCCAGGAAGAAACCGGAAATAATTATAACTTGGAAGCCACGCCAGCGGAGGGCGTTTCTTATCGGCTTGCGCGTCTTGACAAGGACAATCTTGCGGATATCATTTGTGCTAATGAAGAGGAATATCAAAAAGGCAAGGAACCTTTTTATACTAATTCGACGCATCTTCCCGTGGGGTATTCGGATGATATCTTTGAAGTGCTTGATCTTCAAGATGATCTTCAATCACGCTATACCGGAGGAACAGTCTTGCATGGATTTGTCGGCGAGAAGATCGATGATACCGAAAGCCTTAAGGCACTGATTAAGACAGTTTGTCACAAGTATAAGTTGCCGTATTTTACGATTACGCCTACCTTTAGTGTGTGTCCTAGCTGCGGGTATTTAGCTGGCGAGCAGGAGTATTGCCCCAAATGCCAGGCTGAATGTGAGATTTATTCACGCGTTGTTGGCTACTTAAGGCCGGTTCAGCAGTGGAATAAAGGTAAAAAACAAGAATTTGCGCAGAGAAAAACCTACCGCATTTGTAGGACATGCGAATAGGCGGGTTTCAAAAGTTTTCTCTGATCGATTATCCAAAAAAAGTGGCAGCGGTTATTTTCACCCAAGGGTGTGACTTCCGCTGCCCTTTTTGTCATAATGCCGATCTTGTCATTCCGGAAAAGTTTTTGCCTCCCATGGACGAGGAAGGTATCTTTCAGTTTCTTGCCAAGCGTCAAGGCCAACTGACCGGTGTTGTTGTCACGGGGGGCGAGCCAACCATCCATAGTGATTTACCAGATTTCCTCAAGAGAATCAAAGCTCTAGGCTATTGCGTTAAGCTCGACACCAATGGCAATAATCCGCAAGCCTTGAAAAAGCTCATTCAAGAAAGCCTTGTTGATTATATTGCTATGGATATTAAAACCTCTTTGGGTCGATATGATGAGGCAGCCGGGGTAAAGGTTGATGCTCAGCATATCCAAGAAAGTATCAAGGCCATTATTGACTCTGGTATCGATTATCATTTCCGCACAACAGTTGTTCATAAGTTTATATCAAGCAAAGAGTTGAAAGAAATATCTGCACTATTAGCCTCAGCCAAGAGATATCTTTTGCAAGAGTTTGTTGCTGACCAATCGATTCTAGATAAGGCCCTCAAGGATGAGCGCGTGTACAGCGAAGAGGAGTTTAAGGCGATCCAAAAAGACTGGGAAAAGAATTAGGTCATCCGGATTCCAGCAAAGGAATCTTTTTGGCTATCTTTGGGGCTTTAAAACCAGCCTAAGTTTTTCCAATTATTCCCTTTTCATTTATTTAAATAGTGCTATAATTTCAGAATTCTTAAAGATTCCTGCATTTTGACGACAACCATTCAGTATTTAACTTATATGTACCAATGCCCGGAAGGCAACCTTCAGCTGGGCTCAGTAGTATAGAAAGGGTAGGAACACATGGCACGAAAACAAATTATGATGGACGGAAATGAAGCAGCGGCACATGTTGCGTTTAAGGTGAGTGAAGTTATCGCGATTTATCCAATCACCCCTTCGTCAAACATGGGGGAATGGGCCGATGCCTGGTCAGCCAAGAATCACAAGAATGTCTGGGGCACAACGCCTTTAGTTCAAGAGATGCAAAGTGAAGGCGGCGCTGCTGGGGCCATTCACGGTGCGTTGCAGCGTGGAGCGCTGGCGACAACCTTTACCGCTTCGCAAGGGTTGCTTCTGATGATCCCCAACATGTTCAAAATTGCCGGAGAGTTAACACCTACGGTTTTTCACATCGCCGCCCGTACGGTGGCTGCGCACGCGCTTTCAATTTTTGGTGATCATTCTGATGTCGTGGCGGCGCGTTCCACAGGTTTTGCGCTTTTGTCCTCAAACTCTGTCCAAGAGGTTATGGATTTGGCTCTTATTTCTCATGCCGCAACCCTTGAAGCAAGGATTCCTTTTGTGCATTTTTTTGATGGGTTTAGAACTTCCCACGAGCTTGCGAAAATTGAACTTTTAGGTGATGATGATATCAAATCTATGATTAGTGAGGACCAAGTCTTCGCGCATCGCGCCCGCGCTCTTTCACCCGACAAGCCTGTTCTTCGCGGAACCGCGCAGAATCCTGATGTCTTTTTCCAGGCGCGAGAAATTGTGAATGGCTATTACGATAAATGTCCTGAGATTGTTCAAAAGACTATGGACAAGTTTGCCAAGCTTACAGGACGACAATATCAACTTTTTGAATATGTTGGCGCGCCGGATGCGGAACGCGTTGTTATTGTCATGGGATCAGGAACTGAAGTTTGCCGCGATACAGTGCAGTATTTAATGAAGAAAGGGGAAAAGGTCGGCGTTCTCAATGTCCGTCTTTATCGTCCTTTTGCCGTGAATGCTTTTATCGAGGCCTTACCGAAGACCACGAAAACCATTGCTGTTTTAGACCGAGCCAAAGAACCAGGCGCTGGTGGGGAACCGCTTTACTTAGATGTTGTGTACGCGCTAGCGCAAAAGGGTGCTACGAAATTCGCCGTGCTTCCCAAGATCATCGGCGGCCGCTACGGCCTTTCCTCAAAAGAATTTACTCCAGCTATGGCCAAAGGCCTTTTTGATGAGATGGCCAAGAAGGAGCTAAAAAATCATTTTACGCTTGGTATCAATGAAGACGTCACGCACACGTCGTTAGTCTATGACGCTTCGTTTTCAACGGAAAATCCCAAGAGCGTGCGTGCGGTGTTTTACGGCCTTGGCTCCGATGGAACTGTGGGTGCTAATCACAATTCGATTAAAATTATTGGCGAGAATACGCCTAATTATGCCCAAGGCTATTTCGTATACGATTCGAAAAAGTCCGGTAGTATGACGGTATCGCATTTACGCTTTGGTCCCGAGCCGATCCATGCGCCGTATTTGATCACGCGCGCGAGCTTTTTGGCGTGCCATCAATTTGTTTTCTTGGAGAAATATGATATCTTGCGCCATGTGGACGAGGGCGGCGTCTTTCTTTTAAATAGTTATTATAGCAAGGATGAGGTTTGGAATCAGTTGCCCAAGCAAGTCCAAAAGCAGATGATCGACAAGAAATTGCAGTTTTACGTTATTGACGGTTACAAGGTCGCCGAGGCCAGTGGCATGGGTGGACGTGTCAATACCATTATGCAAACGTGTTTTTTTGCGATCTCAGGTGTTCTTCCGCGTGAGCAGGCGATTGCAGAAATTAAGAAGTCGATCGAGCATGCGTATGGAAAGAAAGGTGCCGATGTTGTCAAGATGAATTTTGCCGCGGTTGATAAGACCCTGGAAAATCTCCATAAGATTGAATATCCTAATCAAGTCACAAGTACGATTGACATGCCTCCGGTTGTCTCTGCTGAGGCCCCAGAGTTTGTGCGTAAGGTTTTGGCCAAGATCATGGCCAATTGCGGTGATGAGTTGCCGACAAGTGCCTTTCCTTGCGATGGGACGTTTCCAACAGCCACCACACAATGGGAAAAACGCAATATCGCTCTGCAGATTCCTGTTTGGGAAAAAGATATTTGTATTCAGTGCGGTAAATGTAGCGCTGTCTGTCCTCACGCGGTTATCCGCGCCAAGGCCTATGACGCCAAGGCCCTGGCGGGAGCCCCAAGCACGTTTAAACATGTTCCCGCTAAAGATAAAGATCTGGCGGGCCTTGAATTTACGCTTCAGGTTGCGGCCGAAGATTGTACAGGTTGCGGTCTTTGCGTGACCACATGTCCGGTGAAAGATAAGGCTGATCCTAATAAGAAGGCGATCAATATGCATCCTCAGCCTCCGCTTCGAGTTGAGGAGTCAAAGAATTGGTTTTTCTTTAATAAGATTCCTTTACTTGATCGTTCCAAGGCAAAATCAACAATTCGCAGTACGCAGTTTTTGCAGCCCTTGTTTGAATTTTCGGGTGCCTGCGCAGGTTGCGGGGAAACGCCTTATATCAGGATGGTGAGTCAGCTTTTTGGTGACCGCATGGTTGTGGCCAACGCCACCGGATGCACCTCGATCTACGGAGGGAATCTTCCGACAACGCCATGGGCTCAAAATACGGATGGCCGCGGCCCTGCATGGTCGAATTCTTTGTTTGAAGATAATGCCGAATTTGGGCTCGGCTTTCGCCTCGCCTTGAACAAGCAGCAGGAATATGCGTGTGAATTGGTTAAGCGATTAGAAGGCAAGATTGGCACGGAACTCGCGAAAGCGATTATCGAGGCCAAGCAAATTGAAGAGCCTGATATTTATGAACAGCGAAAGCGCGTTGATATTTTAAAAGAAAAGCTGAAAAGCGATGCTTCATCCGATGCTAAACAGCTGCTAAGCCTTGCCGATACGCTTGTTAAGAAGAGCGTGTGGATCATGGGTGGGGATGGATGGGCCTATGACATTGGTTACGGCGGGCTTGACCATGTGCTAGCATCAGGATTTGATGTCAATGTCTTAGTTTTGGATACAGAAGTTTATTCTAATACCGGCGGACAGATGTCTAAGGCAACCCCGCGCGGTGCTGTGGCCAAATTTGCCGCATCAGGCAAGCCTGCGCCCAAGAAAGATTTGGCGCGCATGATCATGACCTATGGCAATGTGTATGTTGCCAATGTTGCGCTTGGCGCGCGTGATGAGCATACGGTGAAGGCACTTTTAGAAGCGGAACATTATCCTGGGCCATCACTGATCATTGCCTATTCGCATTGTATCGCCCATGGGATCAATATGGGTCGTGGATTGGATTATCAGAAAGAAGCTGTGGCTTCTGGCTATTGGCCGCTTTTTAGATATAATCCTTTGCTTAAAGATGAAGGCAAGAATCCGCTTATCCTAGATTCGCAGGCTCCCAAGATCAGTTTTGAGGAGTACGCGCTTAAAGAAACACGTTTTAAATCTTTGATGACAAGTGATCCTGAGCGCTCTAAGAAGCTTTTGCTTGAAGCGCAAAAGGATGTGGATGAGCGTTGGGCAGCCTATGAGGCCTTAGCGTCAGAGGCCTTTGCGCCTAAGAAAAAAGTGTGAGAGGTTTTAGGAAATTGAGAAACAACAAAGGGCGGCTCTTGTCAAGAGCCGCCCTTGATTATTTTCCTTCCTTAATCCTTTTTCTTTTCTGAAAAAATGCTAAAATAACACCATGCAATTATCCGGAAACTTTTTTGATTACTTTATTGTTTTTGGCGCAGGCGTTCTTGTTAGCTTCAGTCCGTGCGTCTATCCTTTGATGCCGATTACCGTAGGCTTTATCGCCGGCGTTAATATCCGCGGGACACGACTCATGGGACTTGTGATTTCTCTTGTCTATGTTTTGGGTTTAGCGGTTACGTATTCGGCGCTAGGCCTTTTTGCTGTTCTGACAGGCCGTCTTTTTGGCCATCTTCAATCTAATCCTTTTCTTTTTCTCTTTGTTGCCTGCGTGTTGACTTTTTTCGGCCTTGTCATGATGGGCGTCGTTTCGTTTCCGGCCCTAGGAACTCAGCTGCAAAATAAAATCAGGCCCCGCAATTTATGGACGGTATTTTTATTTGGCGCGGTCTCAGGGCTTGTGGTGGGCCCGTGTACAGCGCCGATCTTGGGAACTCTTTTACTTTATATTTCGTCAAAACAAAATTGGATCCATGCCTTAAGCTTGTTATTCGTTTTTTCCTATGGTGTAGGATTTTCTCTTATTCTTGTGGGAACCTTTAGCGGATTATTAGCGCGTTTGCCAAAATCCGGGAAATGGCTTTTGTGCATCAAGCAGGTATCTGCTGCGATTTTGTTTTTAGCTGCGATGTATTTTCTTTTTAAAGCTCTTTCGCTGTTTGGAGTTTTTTCTGTTGGTGTGCCATGCTGTTTTAAGACGTTTTAATAGTTTTTGTTTTAACATTATTTAACAAGGGAGAGGGAAGAGATGAGCGTCAAAGTCTTTGTTGTTGCCGTTGCCTTAGTTAGCTTGGCTTTTGCTGGTTGTGAAAATATGGGATCAAATACCAAAAAAGGGGTTGGGATTGGCGGTGTCCTGGGTGCTGTGGCTGGAGGTGTTGTGGGTCATAACACAGGAGGTCATGGTGTTGAAGGTGCTTTGATCGGTGGCGCGGTTGGCGCAGGCGCAGGGGCCTTGATTGGAAGTGGCATTGATGACGAGGCTAAGGTTGCGCCTCAAACAATACTTGCTACGAGTGCTGCATCAACTCAGCTTACGATCTTAAAAGTTGTGGATATGGTTAAGCAAGGCATGCCCGATGATGTGGTGATCGATGAGATCCAAAAGACGGGCTCTGTTTTTGATATGGATGAGCAGACCGTGCAATATCTGAAAGATAATAAGGTCAGCGACAAAGTGATTGGCTTCATGGTGTCAACCAAAAAGTAGTTTTTAGAGGCTTATTTTAAAAAGTCTGATATAATTATTAAGAATACAAAGAATTTTTTATTACTAAGGGCATAACCCATTGATAAACAATGGGTTATGCCCTTAGTCATTGTCCCTCGCGCCCTTGTCAAAGCTTTAATCCAGTGCTATCCTTTTACAAAGTCAACAAAAAATATATTTTTAAAAAACCTGAAGCTAAAATCTTAGCTCCATCCGCCTACGCAGGATACCACGGGCTTGTCCGTGGAGGAATACGAAAATGGTGTAATTGGTGCTTCGGCGGATGTTCGCCCTTTTCTTAGAAGGGCGGATGACTTTAGTTGTTGGGCTCCACCTTTTTCTCACGCCACGGAGAAACGGAAATACCACATAATGTTTACATTTAGAAAAAACTGGTCCTCAAAGGCGATTCGTTGCCTTGTCTGTGTTTGTTTTGTTGTCAATCTTATTTTGCCATCCTCTGGATTTGCTCAAGCGCTCAACTTGCCCGCACCTGGCACTCTGCTTGCGCCAACTCCAGTCTTTCATCCGGCCATGATGACAGGTGTTGAGGTCCACTCGGATAGCCCGTTTCAGTTTGATTTTATTGTGAATGATGGCGATGATAATCTTCAAGGCGAGGCTTTAAAGAAGGAATCGGAGAAGATGATCAAATATTTCTTGGCGTCTCTGACGATCCCTGAAAAAGACTTGTGGGTCAATCTCTCTCCGTATGAAAAAGACCGGATCATTCCTGATGCCTTGGCACAAACGGATTTGGGCCGCGATTTGCTCGCGCAGGACTATGTCTTAAAACAATTTACCGCATCGATGATCCATCCTGAAAACGATCTTGGAAAAAAGTTTTGGGATAAGGTTTACAAAAAGGCCTATGAAACCTATCAAACCACGCAGATCCCGGTTGATACTTTTAATAAGGTATGGATCATGCCGGACAAGGCGGTTGTGTATCGCTATGGCAACATGGCCTTTGTGGCCGAGGCGTCCTTAAAGGTGATGCTGGAAGAGGATTACCTCGCGCTGCAAAAAGCTCAGAGCTCATCGCTCATAGCTGATAGCAAAACCAATGAGCCAAGAGCCAAGAGCCAAGAACTTGCCTCCCAAATCGTCCGCGACATTGTGATCCCCGAACTTGAAAAAGAAGTGAATAATGGAAAACATTTTGCCGCCTTGCGTCAGGCCTATAATGCCCTTATCTTAGGAACATGGTTTAAGAAGAATTTAAAAGATAGTCTTTTAGGTCAAGCCTATGTCAACAAATCCAAAATAAACGGTATTGATTTGACGGATAAGGCTGTGAAGCAAAAGATTTATGATTCGTATTTAACTGCTTACAAACAAGGGGCGTATAATTTGATCCGTGCAGAGTACGACGCTCAAGCCAAGCGTAATGTTGCCCGAAAATATTTCTCCGGGGGTATTCCATTGGTTGAGATTAATTTAACGCAGACCAATTTTCCAACGTCTGGTCAAATAGAAACGATTGTTGGCAAGGGAGGCGGCAATATTAAAATAAGCTCAGTCCTGTCTAACAAAAAGTCTCGGATTAAGCCTCGCCAAAGATCGACCTCGCCATGGGAAAGAAAGAAGCGGTATTTTATTGATGAGAAAGGCGCGAAAGTATGGAAGCAAGACCGAATTAGGAAGTATCTTCTAAAAAAGTATAATCAAAGCATTGATCGCAAAAAAGCTAAAATTACGACCGGTAATGCGCCGCTAAGCCCAGTCGAAATAATTTCCGGTAACTTCCGCGTTGTTGCCGTTGCCCCGCGTGGATCTTATAAAGAGTTAAAGAATCTCACCGACCAGTGGGTTGTGTATACGTTTAAGAGTAAAAAACGTATATCGTCTGGTTTAGCGATCAATCAAATTATTAATGGGTCTGGCGAGACCATGCTAAATGATGTGTGGAAGACATACGCTGGACGCATGATTGATAAAGTAGTTGTGTATTTTTCAGATGGTGAACAAAGGGATCTTGAGTGGGCTGAATGGAAATCAATAGAAAGCATGTGGATGGAGGTTGATGGCAGCGATGACATTATTTATGTTGAGATCCATTTTGGCGGATCGAGTTATGTTAAAGTAAAAAGTTTAAATGAAGACAATACGCAATGGAAAGTTGTAGAAATTAATCATTTACCACAGCGACCAGCCCGTCCAGCAGTAGTCGTCAAGACATCTTCCAATATCAAGATCCCGCATTTAGACGCCAAGCTTTCTGTTGAAGAGATTACCGCGCAGATAAATGAAGCTTTAGGGTATGGAAACCCTGAAAAGACGTTTGTGGTGCGTAACGTTCCTCATGGAAATTTCTTCTTGGAAGAGTATGATCCTCGTGCTCACAAGCTGGAAGAAATTGTTTCCATTACCTTGATGTATGGTGATTTGAAGATTTTGATTACAAGGGATTTTTCTAAGAATAGTTGGAAGATCTCAGGCGTTGTCGACAAGAATAATCAGGATGTTGATTTTACCCAGTCACCAAGTCCCACGAATCAAACAACGCCTGTTCTGCCGACAGAGTCGGCAAAGATTCCTTATTTATCGCTTACTCTCACGCCTGAAAAAGTGGCGGCGATTATTGCAGAGGCAGTAAATAAAAGACCTAAGGGTATTTTTCCTATGAGTCTTTCGCCTTATAAAGTCTTGGAAATTTTCTCTGAAAATAAACCTCTTCCTGTCGAGATCCCTGGATTATGGATCACGTTCCAAGATAGTTCCGTTATGGGTGTGGAGATGGCAGGTCCACGATTTGTTGTCGTTTCTTATAAGGATTCTTTTGGAGCTCCGATTCCGTTTCAGCAGGCCAAGGCGTCTCCGAGCGTTCCCTCTGTGCTGCGCGATACAGAGCCGAAAGCGCAGGTGATTTCGGGACCATTTGAGGTTTCTGAGTTATCGGGAAAAGATGTTTTCGCCGTGGTCGTATTTCTTTCGAGAAAATTTAAGATTCTTCCTGCGCAAATCCGGATCTCTAGCGATCAAACACGGATCGGTGTTCAGGACGGTCAATTGACCTATCTTGTGTTCCGGGAGCATGAGGAGTGGTATTTGTTGACCACCACCTTGGATAATTCATCTGAAGAATTTGGCACCTCAACCAATGCGGATAAGAAAAAAGAAAAAGCAAGGAAGCAAAGGGGTCCAAGGGTGTCGATTCCTAGCATAGATTTCATAAGGAGTAAGAGTTCTATCACTTTTCGTGAAACCTCTTTTTCTGGCGTGATCCGTGGCCGTGTCGACCTTAGCGGGGTTGAAATTGGCGAGAATGTTGTGATCGAAAGTGATTATCCTGGCGAGTTTCGTTTTCGCGAGCAAGCAGCTCCCTGGTTCTATGTTGATCGCACAGGCAAGATGCAAGAATTAAAATCCCTGCATGTCTACATTAGACCGGATGGAAAAGTATATAAAGAGTCTTATGAGGAGTGGATTAGGGATTCTCTGGGATTGAGTTTGCGTAATCGTGCTTCTAAGGATTCAAATCCTAAATTTATTCGTCCTGGTTTTTCCCTTACACGAGATGAGCTTCTGGTGTTGATGGGCAAGGATTTAGACCCTGAGGCTGATGGTCAAATCTGGTCGATCTTAGGCATCCTGTCGCTTGTCAGATCAAGAAAATTTTCTGTCAACCGATTTTCTTCTGAGTCAATGACCAAAGCGTATAACGGTGAGGATGCCTTGAAGATCCTTTCAGATCTTTTTGGCCGCGAGGTGACTTTTCAGGACCTCTACGGCAAGGCGAAAGAATCTCTAGGCAGTTTTGACATGGCTTTTAAGATCGCCGAAAACGTCAATCGCGCTCTTGAGTCATCGCCAGAGTATCGCGGCCTGGATGAACCGTCATGGATCAGGCAAGTCATACTCAAAGAATTAGCAAAAAATGGATTTGCTCCTGCTGTTGCCGTTTCAGCGCCAGAAAAGATCAGCTCTGGGCTTAAGACCTATTCGAGAGTTCTATCCGAGGAAAAGGTAGCGCGCCTGATTTCAGAAGAGTATGCCTATAATGGCTGGAAAACAATAAAGACCGATATTTTAGTGGGCAAGGTCGTCGTTTATCAGCGAGGTTTAAAAAACGCTCAGAGAACGATTACAGCGCAGAAATCAGGGGATTGGAAGGTTACGACTGTTGTTAGTTCGAGTATTAAAGAAAAAGCTGAGAGTTTTAAGCTTCCGGGATCGTTTGAAACTCCCGATGTAATCAATACACAGGTTTTAAATAAGATTGGCAGGTATATAGGAAATCCAATTATTATAACAAAATTAGGGGGTACTTTTGAAGGCCCTAGCTTTCGCGGGAGTTGTACTGACATTTTCACCATCACCTATCAGTATTCTGAAGGCAAGGTTACGTTGACTAAGCCATCTAGCATGCGTGGTGACTGGGTTGTCAAGTTCACGGCCAGTTCATCAGCTACAAATGCGCGTAAGTCGATTAATGAGCAGGGTGATGCTTTGGTAACGTGGCCCAATCTGGATCTCATTCTTCGCGGGAATAAGGATGAAGACGGTCGGTATAAGAAGTTCATAGTTGATACTAGGTTGATCAGCCTGATCAAGACGGATAAGCGTCTTTTGCCGATTTTAGCAAGATATGCCAAGGAAGTGCTTTCGAGAGATCTGCCGCCTGAAGATGCCCTGACATCAAAGGATATTATTTTTAGTCCTAATAACGGGGGGGTTGATCGGTATCGATTCACTGAAGACAACTTTTTATACTTTATGGATGCTCTTCTTCGTCTGGATGCCTTTGCGGCCAGAGCCTTGGTGCGGGATTTGGCAGAAAGCACTCATTCCGGTATTGGCGAGGACGATTTTGTCAGATTTGCCAAAGCGCAGCTACAAGGCTTAGGTCTAACGGATGAACTGATCCCCAGGCTTAATGAGCTTAAGGATAAAATGATGGACGTTGACAAAGAGATGCATGGTGATTTGCTGCGTGACAAAAGGACAGTTATTCAAGATCTCTTGTCCTGGGCTTTAGCGAAGCCTTCGGAAAATTCTTTTACTGTTAATTTTTATAGGGATTTAAACAAGAAAGATAGTCGTTATAGCACAAAGGAGTTTTCTTTTGACCGCTTTGTTGTTCTGGCCAGCGAGTTTATGGCCTTAGGCGGAGTACCGGCTGAATTTATCCGTTCCTTGATCAATCTTCGCGAAACAGCTGTTGATGATAAAAAGACTAAAGCCAGAAAACAGGCTGCTCAGCAAGTATATGATTTGCTTGTAAAGGATCCAAATTCTTTGCAGAGCGCTTGTGTTCTGCATCCTGATCCTTCACGTTTTGCAGAAACTCTTAAAGAAGAACATGGTGATTTATTTGAAGAAGCCATTACCATTGATCCGGAAGTTTTTAAAGATGACTGGCAGATGCGGGCTTGGCAAAAGGAGGTTGAAGCTAAGCTTCGGAAGATCAGCCAAGGTGCCAGGGACGGGAATAAGGCAAAGATTATTGTTCCTGTTATTGTCAAAGGCAATATATCAACGGAGAGTCATAAAACTTTTGGGAATAATTTAAGAGCATATACGCAACAGTTTACTAATATAAGGTTTGCGTTAATCCTTTCCGTTGATAAAGATTATAGGATTTTTGCAGGAATGGTTAAGAACGAAAGCTCTGAAGATTCTCAGTTTATGTGGGATCTTGTTACTTCTTTAGGACTTTTTGATTTTTCAGTTTCTTCGGCTCCTACCGGTGGCGTGGACTTGACTCAATTGTATAAAGAGTTAAATATCAAGACCGATGATCAGGGCGTGCCGCTCGCGGTGCCATTTCAGGATATGGAGAGCATTTATATTGATATCTTGAGGCCTATCATCCTTGAGATGACGCCCATTAATCTGCCGTTGCAACTTGGATTTGACATACCACAGGAGCCTGCGGTGGCTGAGGTGGTCAAGGGGTGACGGATAATAAGCGGTGAGGGGTTAATTTTTTCAAAGGGGGCTGCGATCTGATCAGATCGCAGCCCCCTTTTTGCTATCTTGATCTTTACGATGCGACTTTTATTTTGTTTGGCGACTTTTGTCCTTTGTCGTTTGACAGAGGGGTTTTTTAGTGGTATTCATAAAGATAATCTATAGTTACCTTGAAAGGAGTCTTGACATGGAAGAACGAAGAGTTTATCGCCGCTTTAAGATCGCACTCCCTATTCAATATAAATTGGCGGCATTTCAAGATGGTTTGACCAAGGCGTCAACCTTGGATGTCAGCGCCAGCGGATTACGCTTGCGCGTGAAAGATAAGCCTTCCATGAATGAGGAGATCCATCTGCTTATTCAATTGCCTGATGGTAAGCCGATCATGCTTGCGGCCATGGTTGTGTGGTGCCAAGAAGCTGATCGGGAAGATTTTGAGATCGGCGTCAGGCTCGCGGATACAAAATCAAACGACGGAAAAGCCTTTATGGATTTTTATTCTCAGCAGCTTGCAGGTTTTGTCGCGTCTAACAAAGATCAAGGCGATATCGTTGCCTGACCCAAGGCTTATGAAACGGCGTCCACAGTTGTGAATAATATAAAAATTGTCCAAAGTATTTTTTTCTTCCTTTTGGTGACGACCATGGCGCATAGTCAAGATTTTGTCAAGAAGCCCAATGTCAGCGGGCAATTCTATTCTGGAGACCGCAAAGAGCTTTCTGATCAAATCGATTCCTTTTTAAAAAAAGCAGATTGTCAACCCTTAGATGCAAGAGTCGAGATTGTGATTGCGCCGCATGCCGGTTATGTGTATTCAGGGCCGGTGGCGGCCTACGGATATAAGGCGGCGAGCAAATTTTCCTACACAACGATTGTCGTCATTGCGCCAAGCCATCATGTGGGGTTTGCTGGCGCCTCGGTTTGGCCACAGGGGAGCTTTGAAACTCCTTTGGGTTCGATCACGGTTGATCAAGATTTTGCCGCTAAGCTTGTATCTCAACAAAAGGAATTTGCGTTTGTGCCAGAGGCCTTTGCCAAAGAACATGCGCTTGAGGTTCAGCTGCCATTCCTACAAAAAACGTTCCAGAATTTTAAAATTGTTCCGATTATCATGGGCCAGCCTGGTATCGATGGATGTGAGCGCCTGGCCAAGGCTTTGCGTGAGGTGATTGGTAATCGCGAGGATGTGTTGATTGTGATCAGTACAGATATGTCGCATTATCATAGCAGCAAAGACGCTAAGGCCATGGATCAACAGGCGATCGATCTGGTGAGAACCCTTGACATAGCTGGATTTTGGCAACATTGTCAGAGCGGAAAAGTAGAGCTTTGCGGTTTTGCGCCAGTGACCACAGCTCTTTTTTATGCAAAAGAAAGAAAGTTAAGCGCTAAGATTTTGAACTACGCGGATTCTGGCGATGTCACAGGTGATAAAAAAGCTGTGGTGGGGTATTTTTCAGCGGTATTTACAAAGCCTGTAGGAGCTTCTGGCGTTCAAGAAACAAAAGGTGAGCTATCTTCAGCACAGAAAAAGAAGCTTTTAGAAGTGGCCCGTAAAACAGTTTATCTGTATGTCAAGGAAGGAAAAACCTTTGAAGTGAAGGAAAACGATCCGCGTCTTTTGTGGGAAGAGGGAGCGTTTGTGACCTTGCATAAACAGGGCCAGCTCAGGGGCTGTATTGGCAATATCTTTGGGTCCGGGCCGTTGTTTCTAACGGTGCGTGATATGGCGATCGCTTCCGCGACACAAGATCCTCGTTTTCAACCTGTTCGGCCTGAAGAGCTTTCGCAATTGGAGCTTGAGATCTCTGTTTTGTCCAAGCCTTGGCGTATCACAGATCCTCAGGAGATTAAACTCGGAACCCATGGCGTGATTATTAGCCGCGGCCCTTTTCATAAGGGATTGTTTTTGCCACAGGTTGCGACGGAACAAGGCTGGAATCGCGAGCAGTTTTTATCCTATTTGTGTTCCGAAAAGGCTGGATTACCCGCAGATGCTTGGAAGGACCCATCGGTAATTATCGAAATATTTACTGCACAAGTTTTTTCTGAGAAAGATTTTTAGCGTATATCCGTGTGAAGAAAGCTATGCAAGGGAAAAAGATCTTGCCTTGCCATCACCAAGGAGTTTATATGAAAAAGATTCTGAAGATTATTCTTGTCATCGCGTTGATCGTGGTTGGGCTCTGCGTCCTGGCAGGGGTTGTGTTATTTTTTGTGGTGAAGAATATTGATGCCAACAAGCTTAGGCCGCAGATTACAAGCCAGATCGAAGAGGCCTTAGGCCGCGCAACGAAGATTGGCGATCTTGACGTCGGTATATCGCTCGCGCAAGGATTATCAGTAAGCGTAAGCGATGTGAGCATCGCCGATGATGCCGCTTTTTCCACGAAACCCTTTGTCTCCGTGGCAAAACTCAGCCTTGGATTGGATCTTGTGGGCATGATCGTCAAGCGCCAGGTAAGTATCTCTGGTATTGAAATTAAAAGTCCTCACATTTCTCTTATTCGTAATGAAGAGGGTGTTTTTAATTTTCAAAGTTTGGCTGTCCTGACCAAGGGCGCTACGCCGGCTTCTTCGGCTTCCGCATCGTCGTCGGCAGTAACGGCAGGCGTTGCTGTGTTGCTTGTAAAAAATATTGCCCTTCGCGATGGTGTATTGCATTTTGAAGACCATCTGGATGAGGACAAGATCTTGCAGATCACCAAGGCCGATCTTTCTATTGCGGATTTTTCGCTTCTCAATCCTTTTAAGGTGCAGTTAAGAGCGGCTGTTTTAAGCGATGCACAAAATGTGAAAGTTACGAGCTTTGCGACCATCGATGTTTTGCATGCGGCCGGTATTTTGAAAAATCTACACGCCGATATTGATTTAAGCACGATGGATGTCAAGGCCGTAAGCGGTATTCTCCCATCCATGGCCCAAGCTAAACTGCAAAATCCTCTGAAAGGATCGTTTGCGTGTGATGCGGATGAGATAACCTTAAGCGCACAAGGTGCAGCAATCAAGAAACTCGACGGACAATTGACTGCAGGCGAGCTTAAAACATCTTATTTAAAAGTTCCTCTGGCAAATATTGAAGGGAAGATGCAGATCGTTGGTAGTGACTTGACCATTGACTCGGTTTTAGGCAAGTTAGGTCAAGGTGAGGTTCATTTTAAGGGGACGATTAAGGATTATTTAGCGACGCAGGACTATCATTTTATTGTCAGCGCGGATAACATCAGCGTGGCCGAAGTTGTCCATCAGGGAAATCAGGATATTTCATTGGAAGGCCTGGTGTCTGCGCAATCCATCATTCAAGGGAAAATTCTTGAGAAGTTGGCCGCGCTCGATTTTGATAGCGGTAACGTGACGTTTCGTTTTAAAGATGGCAAGCTGCGTAATATTAATGTGCTGCGGGTTGTATTGGATAAAATGAGCATGCTGCCAGATCTTACTGCAAAATTATTGCAGACTTTACCTGAAAATTATAAAGCTCAATTGGAACAAAATGATACAACGATCAGCGCCGTTGATCTGGATATGGATATCCAGTCCGGGCAAATGAATATCCGCTCGGCTAAAGCCCAGACGGATGTCTTTACATTGACGGGCAAGGGCAGCATGGATTTTCATTTGAACACGCAGATGGAAGCGCGGATTGCGATCCCCCAAGATTTGTCTAAAAGTATGATGGGAGCCGTTGAAGAGTTGAAATTTCTTGCCAACAATGATGGCCAGATTGTGATCCCACTTACGATCGAAGGTAAAATTCCTGACCGGCTTAAATATCTTCCTGATCTTGATTATTTGGGGCGTCAGCTTTTTGAAACACAAGGCCGGCAAGAGCTTGGCAGACTTTTGGATAAGGTTTTAAAACAAGATAACGGACCTGGTGCAAGGGGAACTGAGGGCCAAGCTGATTCCTCTGCTAAGGCGAGCCAGGGAGAAGCGATCGTTAATAGTGTTTTGGATGCGATTTTTAAGAAATAAATAGTTATGGTTGAATATTAAGGGTGAGCAAAATGTCTTTTGTGAAAAATAATGCGTATACGCGTAAGCGCAATCTTTTTGATCCTGAGTCGAAAACTCCTTTTCGGTTGAGCCGTTCGAAAATCGAGAATTTTATCAAATGTCCACGGTGTTTTTATCTTGATCGACGCTTAGGTATTGGACAGCCGAGCATGCCGGCATTTACGTTAAACACCGCCGTGGATGAGCTTTTAAAGAAAGAATTTGATCGTTATCGTGCCCTACGCAAACCGCATCCTTTGATGGAGCGCTTTGGTATTGACGCGATTCCCTTTGCGCATCCCTTGCTTAAAGAATGGCAGGAGAACTTTAAAGGGGTTCAGCATCATCACAAGGAAACAAATTTTATTATTACCGGAGCTATTGATGATCTCTGGCAGGCGAGCTCGCAGGAACTTTTCGTTGTTGATTATAAATCTACGAGTACCCGCGAAATTATTGATCTCGATTCCGAATATAAAATAAGTTACAAGCGGCAGATGGAAATTTATCAATGGCTCTTGCGCCATGAAGGGTTTAAGGTCTCATCGATAGGATATTTTGTTTATTGTAATGCTAATAAGGATAAAGATGCCTTTGACGGGCATTTGATTTTTGATTTAGAGATTATTAGCTATCAGGGTGATGATAGCTGGATTGATGGAATGGTTGCCAAGGCGCGAGAGTGCTTGTGCTTAGAGTGCATTCCTGACTATACCAAAGAATGCGAATACTGCCAGTATTATCAGGCCATTGAGAAAGCAGGGGAGGATCATCTTGTCCTACCGGAAAAACAAGGGGAGTTTTTATTTTAATGAAAAATATCATGCTTAAAGTTGTTTTCTTTTGTTATGTGATGACACTCTTGGGGTGCATGAGGTTTACGCAGGAAGATTATGATCGCCAAGAGAGAAAATACGAGCGTGATCGTCAAGCGCAAGAGCAAAACGCCAAGGAATCCGTCTATATCAAGTGGTAAATTAATGCTGATAGGTGTTGTTTTTTGGCGTAGAAATGTGCTATACTTAACACAGTAAAGCCAATGAAACATATGCCAATAATGCCATATCAATGATTCTGACAAGGCAACCATAAGGGTTGCCTTTTTGCTTTTTTAAGACATGTGAGGAGGGTTTATGACAAGAAATATGTTTGGTTTTCCTAAGAGGCTTTACGAAGAAACTCGAAGAAATTTTCGTGTCAAGGAAGCTTTGCCGATTACATGGACGATCGGAGGCTTGGGAAGCGGTTCAGGACGCGTTTGTGACTTAAGCTCGACAGGTGCATTGATTGAGGCACATGCCACACGGCCGATTGGCGATGGAACCGTGATGGCTCTTAATCAGGGGGCCGAGCCATTAGAGGGATTTTTGCCACCCGAAGGCCGCGTTGTTTGGTCTAAGTCTATAGGATTCTTAAAGAAAAAGACACTTTGCGGAGTTGAATTTACGCATCTGCCTGCGGATGTTAATGACCGGCTTAAGAAAAGAATTCAGGATCGTATTGGCGAGCTGGAGCTTGGAGATAAAGTAATGAGCGCTATTACGATTTTCCTGATTATTGTTATGCTTTCTTTAGGGGGCCTTGTTTTGTCGCAGCGTTCATCCATTTCTCAAACCATAGAACGCTCCAACACCTTGGTTTTGAGCGTGGCTGGTCAGCAGGCTAAATTATATAGTGATTTATTAGCACAGCATAAAGTTTTACAGAATGTGTATGCGCAACTAGAGCTGGAGTATGTTTCCACAAAAGCACTTCTTGTGCAGACGGAAAATCTTCTTGCTGAGACCAAGCGGCAATATGCCCAGGCACAAAGCGAAATAAGTATTTTACGTAGTGCCTTGAGCCAGGCAAAAGTAGAAACCTTAGGTGACAATGTTAAAGTTCTTGTTGCTCAAAGAGACAGTCTTCGCGATGATCTTAAGGCTTTGGAAACAGAGATTAATGCTATGTCTGCAGGGGATGCGGAATCCTTGAGAGTTCAATCGGACCAATATGTAAGCAAGATGGATGCCCTTGATCTTCGGATGGAAAATCTTAAGTATGAAACATTGTTGGCGAAGATTAGTGATCACCAGAAGCAAATTCAGCTAGCCCGTAGTAGAGTTTCAGAGTTAAAACAAGAGGCTGCCTTGGCCAAGCGTGAAACACAACGCAAAAAAGATGCCCTGGCCTTAAGTCAGGGCAATCGTGGATTTGTTATTCGCGATGGAAAGCCTTCGGATTCAAGGAATTTTTCAAAAGTAGATCCTAGTCCAGAAGCCACTGGATTGCCAGCGAAAAAGATTAATATCAACGTTTCCTTTTTTTAAGACCGTTTATTTAAAAGTGTTCGTGCGCCTCAAAGCTCAAAGCTGCGAAGCTCAAACCGCAGCAGGTTTGATCTCTTATTCGTTATCCCGATCGCCAAGAAGAAAAAACCTCACGATTTATGTCAAAGAAGATCGTCATGTCCGTGTTTTGGCGCCGTTGTTGTTAGGCAATAAGCATATTGAACGCTTTATTCAAAAAAAGGCTCATTGGATTGTTCGGAGCTTGGAAAGACTCGCGGCGCGTTTTCCCAAAACGTATCAGCATTCTTTCAGGGATGGTGAAGAATTTCTATTCCTTGGCCAAAGCTATCGGCTTTGCTATGTTCCTTCCGATGCCAAGCGCATAAAGATGAGCTTTAACGGTTCTCGTTTTGAAGCGCTTGTACCTATTTCTATGTCCTGGGAGAAGATCGAGGAGAGCATTAAGAAAGCACTTGTTGTCTGGTATAAAGTAGAAGCAAAGCGTACTGTGGAAGAGCGCTTGCCAGTGTGGACCAAAAAGTTAGACCTCAAGATTGAAAGGGTTGTGGTTCGTACGCAAAAGAGAATTTGGGGCAGCTGTTATTATCGTTTAAAGCGTATTAACATTAACTGGAAGATCGTGATGATGCCTCTTAAGGTTGTTGATTATATTTTGATTCATGAATTGTGTCATTTTTATGTTGCTAATCATTCCAAACGGTTTTGGGATAAAGTTCGGAGTATCGACCCCCATTATAAGGTTTCTGAACAGTGGCTTAAGGAATATGAAGCTATGACCCGTTTGACTTAAAAGGGGGAAGAATGCATGCGTCTTGAAGTTAAAGTTATTCCTTCAGCTAAAAAGAATGTGATCCGTTTTGACGTGACTCCGGTCAAAGTTTATTTGGTGGCTCCAGCGGTTGATGGGAAAGCCAACAAGGCTTTAATTGATTTTTTAGCAGGATATTATAAAATTACTAAAAGTAGTATACGTATTATAAAAGGATTGAAATCCCGCTATAAAACGATTACCATAGAAAGACTTTAACGATTTTCAAAGGGAGGTTATATGCTCGAACAACAAATTACCAGTGATTATATCCAGGCCATGAAAGAACACAACACGTTGAAAAGCTCTGTTTTGAGTTTTTTGCGTGCGCAAATCAAGAATGTGCGCATTGACAGTAAGGTCGAACAGCTTTCAGATGCCGATGTTATTGCGGTTATCAAGAAGCAGGTTAAACAGCGCCAGGAATCGATTGTCCAGTTTGAGCAAGGCGGTCGTAGTGATTTAGTTGAAAAAGAAAAAAATGAGATGGCGATTTTGCAAGGCTATTTACCTCAACAAGCTTCTTTAGAAGAGACGGAAGCCGCTGTGCGAGAGGCGATTGTGGAAACTAAGGCCTCTAGCATGAAGGATATGGGGCAGGTGATGAAGCTTGTGGTCGCAAAGTTTGAAGGACGGGCAGATAATAAAATGATCAGTGATCTGGTCAGAAAATGCCTGTCATCTTTGTAGTTTAAGAATTTCTATGAAAAAGTTCCAGCGTCTTATGATTGTGGTGATTTTTTTAAGCTTGGCGGTTGTTATTTACAGCCTTAAGCTTCGCGATCAGTATGTTGTTCCCATTGTGGCGTATTCTGATGTGAGGCTAGGTAGTCCTACCAGTGATCCCAGGAATGTTGCGCTCAATCACTTTGAAAGCCAGATGGCGTTTTTACGAAAATATAAGTATCGTGTGATCAGTTTAGATGAGCTGGTTTCCTCGATTACGACTAAAAAAACTTTGCCTCGTCATAGTGTTGTTTTGACGTTTGATGATGGTAAAGCGAATCATTATCAATACGTTTTTCCGATCTTAAAGAAGTATGGTTTTCCTGCGACGATTTTTATTTCTCCGTGGTTAGTGGGTAAAAAAGGTTATTTAACCTGGGAGCAGATCAAAGACATGGAGAAAGCTGGGATTGTTTTTGGCAGTCACACGCTGAACCACGTTTATCTCCCGGGTCTTTCCAAAAATAAACAAAAACATCAGATTTCTGTCAGTAAAAAAGCGATCGAGCGCCATCTAGGGCACGCGATCCACCATTTTTGTTATCCTTTAGGTGGTTTTACGGATGCGATTAAGGGCTTTGTGAAAGATGCTGGCTATGCCTCCGCATGCACAGCAAATCGGGGATACAACCGTTTCAATCGAGATGTGTATGCGTTAAAACGTTTACATTTTGCTAATAAAAACACAATACCATTTCTACTCTGGCTTAAGCTGTCAGGGTATTATCATTTTTTTGAAAAGCCAGTTTCTCCTAACTAACAATTATGAGGTCAGCTATGAAAATAACTCAAAGCAGTGGGCATCCTGTTAAATATTATCTTGATGATCAAAATCGTTTTGTTGTTGAAGAGTACAATAATGCGAAGATTTTTACTAATTTCTTTTCAGGGATTGGTGGGGTCTGGGGTATTCCGATGTGGGTTTTTTATGTGAATCGTGGCCAGTGTATTTCAAGTTTTGGCATTGAAAGCAAGGACAAGGCGATCATGGAGTTTCAGGCAGCCAACAAGGCTTATCGTTATACATCGCTTGGCGGATTCCGGACTTTTCTTAAGATCGCTACTGGGCAAGATGTTGTTTATTATGAGCCTTTTCAGGATAATTTACAGAACAAGCAATACAAGATTTCTCAAAAGATGGCAATTTCTTCCTATGATTTGACGATTGAAGAATTTAATGCGACTCTTGGGATTTCTGTTGAAGTCAATTATTCAACCCTTCCAGAGGAGCCGTATGCGGCGCTGATCCGTCAGGTGACGATCACAAACACGTCAAAAAAGGCCTATGCTATCGAGCTTATTGATGGGATGCCGGCGATTATTCCTTATGGATTTAATGACAGGCTTTTAAAGGATATTTCGAGGACTGTAGAGGCGTGGATCCAGGTTCGTAATCTTAAGCAAAAGGCTCCTTTTTATAATCTTGAAGTGATCGTTTCGGATAAGCCGTATGTTGAAAATATTAATGAAGGAAATTTTTATTTTTGTTTTGATCAAGATGGGGGAAAGCCAAGGCTTCTTAAGCCCATTGTTCAGCCATCGTGCATCTTTAGTAGGGCAACTGATTTTAGTTATCCCAAGGCTTTTCTTGCGGCTAAGACTTTTCAGGTTCCACGCGATCAAAAGACCCGTAACCAGACGCCTTCAGCTATGGCATACGCAGATTTCTTGCTTGTTCCTCAAGAAAAAAGAATGGTGACTTCGTTGATCGGGCACATTCATAGCAAGGCGCAGCTCAACCGTATCGTCAATCGAAGCCTGTGCAGCCAATATGTTAAAGATAAACGAACACGCAATCAGGAGATTTTAGAAGAAGTTCAAAATAATGTCTTGACCCATAGTGCTTCGCGCGAATTTGATCTTTATACCAAGCAAACCTTTGTGGATAATGCCTTGCGCGGGGGGTTGCCCATATCGCTCAAAACAGAAAAAGGACCGGTAGTCTTTAATGTCTTTAGCCGTAAGCATGGAGATCCTGAGCGCGATTATAATTATTTTGTCTTTAATCCGACTTTTTTATCTCAGGGGAATGGTAATTTTCGCGATGTTAACCAGAATCGACGCAATGATATTTGGTTTAACCGTGACTTGAACGAAGGCAGTATTATTAATTTCCTCAATCTTGTTCAGACCGATGGCTATAATCCTTTGATCGTTAAGGGGACTGCGTTTCATTTTGCGGATCCGCGCAAGATCGAGGCCCTTGTTGATCAATATGTCGATGGGAAAGATCGTGCGCTTGTGCGTGATCTTCTTAGGAAAGAGTTTTTCCCGGGATCGGTTTTGAAGGTTATTTTCGAAAAAGATATTAAATTAAAAACAACGCCTAGGGATTTTCTGCTCAAGGTTTTATCATTTTGTACTGCAGGGGAGCTGGCTGATCATGGGGAGGGCTTCTGGATCGATCACTGGGCGTACAATTTGGATTTGATCGAAAGTTATTTGCATGTGTTTCCCGAAAAGCTTCAGAGCCTTCTTTTGGGTCAGAACGTTTTCACTTTTTATCAGAATACGCATTATGTCTTGCCAAGACGCAGTCGCTATGTTTTGACAGATCGTGGGCCTCGTCAGTATCATTCGGTAGGTAAGATGTCTAAAGATGTTGCGCATGATAAGATCGACAATACCGTGCGCACAAAAAATGGACGCGGTGATATTTATACAACGCATTTATTGGCTAAGTGTCTTTGCCTTGTTGCGAACAAGGTGTCTTCTTTGGATCCTTCAGGTATTGGAATCGAGATGGAGGCGGATAAGCCTAGCTGGTATGATGCCTTAAACGGATTGCCAGGCCTATTGGGCTCTTCGATCTGCGAAACCATTGAATTGAAAAGACTTTGTTTATTCTTGCTTGAGTCTTTTGAGGCCATGGATCTTTCGGATAGTAAAACCATTGAGATCTTTGAAGAGCTTTTCGGTTTTATTATTAAGCTCATTGATATTTTGCGAGATGAACCTTATTCGCTGGGCTTTTGGGAGAAATCCAACCAGGCCAAGGAAAGCTATCGCCTTGCAACGCTTAAAGGGGTTAGCGGACAGGAAAAGAAAGTTTCTGTTGAGCGGATTAAGAAATTTTTAACTCTTGTCATCGCGCGAACAGATAAAGCTATTAAGCTTGCGACAGACAAGAAGGGATTTTTATTGACATACTTTAGTCATGAGATCACACAGTATAAGAAATTACGCGAGGTCAATGAGCAAGGATTACCCTTTATTGCGCCGCTAGGATTTAAACGGCGTGCGCTTCCGTTATTTCTTGAAGGTTTTGTGCATGCCTTTCGGGTTGAGAGCGACCTTGTTAAGGCAAAGAAAATTTATGCTAAGGTTAAGGGCAGCGCGCTTTTTGATAAGAAACTCAAGATGTATCGTGTCAATGCTGATTTGTCCAAGGAGTCTTCAGAGATCGGACGAGCGCGTATTTTTCCAGCCGGATGGCTTGAGAATCAATCCATCTGGATCCATATGGAATATAAATTTCTGCTTGAGCTTCTTCGTTGCGGTCTTTATAAAGAATTTTATCAGGATTTGCCAAATACCCTTGTCCCATTTTTAAATCCTCAAAAGTATGGGCGCAGTATTCTTGAGAACTCATCTTTTATTGTGAGTAGCGCGCATGAGAATCCCAATATTCATGGCCGAGGTTATGTGGCACGTTTAAGCGGGTCAACCGCAGAATTTTTGCATATCTGGCTTGTGATGAATATGGGCCTTAAGCCGTTTTATCTCGATTGTCAAGGCAAGCTTGTCTTTGCCCTAAAACCGATTTTGTCTAAAAAATTATTCGCGACAAAACCAACTGTGATCCGTTTTCTAACAAAGAATAATCACTGGGAAGATGTGACGCTTGCGGAAAACACCTATGCCTTTAATTTTATGGCATCAACATTGGTTGTTTATCATAATCCAAAGCGGATCAATACGTTTGACAGCCAGGCAAAGATCCAAAAGATTCTTTGCACGTATTATGGGGGCAAAAAGAAGGAGATTGTGGGCGGGGTGATCTCAAGTCCTCACGCGCAGGATGTGCGAAGCGGGTGCGTTAAGCAGATGGATGTTTTTTTCTAGAATTTCTTTAAAAAAATCTTGAAAAAAAATTATTTTTTTGTATATTGAAAAATAAAAACGGGAGGAAATCATGATCGAGCATAATGATATTACTCTTCTCAACGAAAGAGCCAAAAAAGAAGGTGCCTTTATTGAAGGCGTTATCTTTGAAATACAAAAGGTTATTGTCGGTCAGCGGTATTTATTAGACCGTTTGCTTGTTGGCCTGCTTGCCAATGGGCATATCTTGATCGAAGGGGTTCCGGGGCTAGCCAAGACCACCGCTGTCAAAACCCTTGCGGATATCCTCCAGACAAAGTTTCATCGCATTCAATTTACACCTGATATGTTGCCCGCGGATTTGATTGGGACTGTTATTTATGAACCAAAAACTGCGACGTTTTCTATTAAAAAAGGTCCTATCTTTGCTAATATTATTTTAGCCGATGAAATTAATCGTGCTCCTGCGAAAGCACAAAGTGCTTTGCTCGAAGCCATGCAGGAGCGCCAGGTGACCATTGGGGAAGAAACGTTAAAGCTGGATGATCCCTTTCTCGTGCTCGCTACGCAAAATCCGATTGAGCAGGAGGGCACCTATCCTTTGCCTGAAGCCCAGGTTGATCGTTTTATGCTCAAGGTTAAGATCCAATATCCCTCCAAAGAGGAAGAGCTCAAAATCCTCAAGCGTATGTCCTACACGGAAAAGCATTTTGATGTTAAAAAGGTTATGACGCCTCAAGATATCATTCGCTTGCGCCGTGTGGTTGATGAGATTTATATGGACGAAAAGATTGAGCGTTATATTGTCGATATCGTGGAAGCAACACGCAAGCCTATGGATTATCAATTAGCAGACCTCAAAGGCCTCATCCAATATGGGGCATCGCCAAGGGCAACGATTTATTTAACTGTGGCGTCTAAGGCCTATGCCTTTTTGCAAGGCCGTGGTTATGTCACGCCCCAAGATGTTAAGTCGATCGGCATGGATGTTTTGCGGCATCGGATCATCCCGACTTATGAAGCTGAAGCAGAAGAGAAAACACCCGAAGATATGATCAAGCGTATCTTTGAAGCTGTTGAAGTTCCTTAATTTTTTTGCTTAAGCGTGTTGTATGAATCCCAAAGACATTTTCACCAAAATTCGACGTATTGAGATCTCAACCAAGCGATTGGCCACGGATGTTTTTGCTGGTGCCTACCATAGTGTTTTTAAAGGCCAGGGCGTTGAGTTTGAGGAAGTGCGTGAGTATCAGCCCGGCGATGATATCCGCATGATCGATTGGAATGTCACCGCGCGCACCGGTCGTCCGCATATTAAAAAGTTTGTGGAAGAGCGTGAGATGACCGTGATGCTGGTTGTGGACGCGTCGCGTTCCTGCCATTTTGCCACTATCCAAGAGCTTAAGAGCAAGCTTGCCGCCGAGATCGCTGCGGTTTTGGCTTTTTCGGCCATTAAAAATAATGACAAGGTTGGTCTGGCGATTTTTACTAACGATATTGAAAAATTTATCCCACCGCGCAAGGGGTTGCGCCATGTTTTGCGTGTCATTCGCGAAGTTCTCTATTTTAAACCTCAAGGCCGCACGACCAATATCAAAAAAGCTTTGGAATTTTTAAGTAAGGTTACGCGTCGGCGCAGTGTTGCCTTTATCATTTCTGATTTCTTTGAAGCGAATATGGAAAAAGAATTGAAAAAAGATTTTACGATTGCGAATAAGCGCCACGACGTCATTGCGATCACCCTCAATGATCCTAAAGAGATTGATTTGCCTAATTGTGGATTGCTGGAACTTCAAGATGCTGAGACGGGTAGCCGTTTTAAGGTGGATTCCAGCAATCGCCTTGTGCGTGAGCGTTATCATGAGCATGCGCTTAAGCGAGCGCGAGCAAGGGAAGATCTTTTTAAGAGTGTCGGCGTGGATGCGATCAATATTTCGACTGATCAGCCTTTTTCGCATGAGTTGGTTAAGTTTTTTATTAAACGCAAGAAACGTTTTCGTTAAGCTTATGTTATTTCCAACAGCGTGTTTTGCTCAAGAGGGGGAAGGGTTACGCGGGGTCAAGCCCCCGGTGGCTTTGCCATCGAGCTTTATGATCTTGTGGGTGGCCTTAGGGCTGCTTGTAGCAATCGCGCTTGTGTATATTCTTTTTAAATTTCTTAAGAATCGCAAAAAGTTAGCTCCTGTAGCGCCTGTGCTTCCACCGCATGTGATGGCATTGCAGCGGCTAGAAGCCTTGCGTGCGCAAAATCTGCCAGCTGCTGGAAAAGTCAAAGAATATTATTCGATTCTTTCGGATATTGTACGTCGCTATCTTGAAGATAGCTTGTTGTTGCGCGCTCCAGAAATGACCACGGAAGAGTTTTTATTTTCGTTGCGGTATTCGACAGCGCTTACCTCAGCGCACAAGGGGAGTCTTAAGGATTTCCTTGAGTCATGCGACTTGGTTAAATTTGCAAAATATCATTCAAGCGCTGAAGAAATGGAACATAGTTTTTGTCTAGCCAAAAAGCTTATTGAGGAGACGTGCCCCGGTGAATCTCACGTTTAAGAGTTTTTGGATCTTATTTTTGATTCCATTGGCGATAGGCTTTTTTCTCTGGTGGTATCGGCAGAGAAAAGAGGCGGCATTGCAATTTTCAACTTCGTTATTGTTAACATCTGTTGCGGGCGGTTTTAAGGTATGGTTGTCTGATCATCTTTACCTGTTGCGGCTCTTAGCGCTTGTTTTCTTTTTAGTTGCGTTGGCAGGCCCCCAGCAAGTACTTGATGCCACGCCTTATAAGGCGCAAGGGATCGATATTGTCTTGGCCATTGATGCCTCAGGGAGCATGGCGGCCGAGGATTTTAAGATTGATGGTCAGCGTGCAAATCGTTTGACGGCGGTGAAGCGTGTTGTGAGTGATTTTATTGAGAAGCGTGGCAATGACCGTATTGGTCTTGTGGCGTTTTCGCAATTTGCGTATACCGTTTGTCCTTTGACCTTTGACAAGGAGTGGTTGTTGGACAACTTGAGTCGCATTAATTTAGGGATGATGGAAGATGGAACAGCCGTCGGGTCGGCGCTAGCGTCTTCGGTGGCGCGCCTAAAGACAAGTCATGCTAAAAGTAAAATTATTATTTTGTTAACAGATGGCATTAATAATGCAGGCAAAATGGACCCTCTGGCGGCAGCCAAGATCGCGCAGGCGATGCATGTGCGCGTTTATACTATTGGTGCTGGCTCCAAGGGGCCCGTGCCGTTTCCCATTCAGGATTTCTGGGGGCGTCGGGCGTATCAAAATGTTGAGATTAATCTTGATGATGCGACGCTCAAAGAAATCGCGGCCACGACCAACGGAAAATATTTCTGGGCCATGGACACCGAGTCCTTGAAAGCTATTTATGGGGAAATTGACCAGATGGAAAAAAGTGACATTGAGCAAGCGGGTTATCGGGAGTATCGCCAACTTTTTCCATGGTTTCTTGTTATTGCGTTGGTGCTATTATTAAGTGAAGTTGTTTTGTCTAACACGTGGCTTGTCAAGATTCCTTAAAATCTATGCAATGGGCTGAACCTCAATTATTAAATCTTTTATGGCTTGTGATACCGCTAGGTATTTTTTTGTGGTGGGCGGCTACGTATAAAAACGCCTTGCGAGAGAAATTTGCTGCCAAGCATTTGCTAAGCGAGATCCTTCCGTTGGCACGTTTTATGCTAAAGCCCGTTCGATGTATTTTGCTCATCAGTGTTTTCATCTTGAGCATCGTCGCACTTGCCAGGCCGCAGTGGGGGTTTCAATGGTTTGAGGTCAAGCGTCAAGGACTTGATATTGTCATTGCGCTGGATGTTTCTAAAAGTATGCTCACCGAGGACGTCAAGCCAAATCGTTTGGAGCGCGCCAAGCTTGCGGTGAAGGATTTGATCAAGAAGCTTCAAGGGGATCGCCTTGGTCTTGTGGCGTTTTCGAGCACAGCTTTCTTGGCCTGTCCGTTAACGAGCGATTATGGTGGATTTTTATTAGCCCTCGAAGATATTGGGCCTCAGAGTATTTCTCAGGGTGGAACGAACTTGGCGCGTGCTATTGAGGAAGCCATGAAGGGGTATCAAAAGATTCCTAGCCAATATAAAAGCATTGTGTTGATTACCGACGGTGAGAATTTACAGGGAAATCCTCTGCAAGCGGCACGGCAGGCCAAAGAGAAAAATATTAAGATTTTTTGCATTGGGATTGGAACTGAGGATGGCGAACTGATTCGTGTGACAAATGAGCATGGGGAAAAAGAATTTCTTAAAGATAAAAGCGGCAATTTTGTTAAATCGCGACTTGATGAAAACATGCTCAAGAATATTGCCCTTGAAACCGGTGGGGCTTATGTCCGTGCCAGTGGCGCAGACTTTGGCTTAGATTATCTTTATCAAACACGCCTAGCCACGATGGAAAAGCGTGAGATTGAGGCTAAGATGAAGAAGCAGTATATTGATCGTTTTCAGATTCCCTTGGCCTTAGCGACGTTGGCCCTGATCATAGAAATGATTTTTGCGAGGATACAATGACAAAGAGTTTGCGTTTCGCCTTAGCCTTCTTTCTTTTTTTCATGATGCCAGCTTTTTGTCATGCGTCACAATCAGGAGCTGTGAAAAAAGGGAACCAGCAGTACAAGAAGGGCGACTACGCGGCTGCCCTTAAAAGCTACAAGAAAGCTTTGGATAGAGAACCTAATTCTGATATCATCAACTTCAATGTGGGCACAGCTTTTTATCAGCAAGGGGATTATGTGCAGGCTTTGGAGCATCTTGAGAAAACATTGCTTACGGAGGACGCGCGTTTGCGGCAGCAGGCTGTATATAATTTAGGCAATGCTTTTTATCAGCAAGGAAAAGCTAAGGAAAAACAAGATATGGCAGGGGCTGTTGCCTCCTTAGAAAAAAGCCTGGCGAGCTTCCAAAAGGCTATCGATCTTGATCAGGCGGACAAAGATGCCCAGCATAACTATGAGTTTGTAAAAAAGGAACTTGCGAAGTTAGAGAAGCAACAGCAAGAACAACAAAATAAGAATTGTCCGTTACCGAAAAAGGAAGATTCATCAAAAGATAATCAAGGTAAGCAACAATCTCAAAATCAACAACAAAATCAGCCACAACAGCAGAATCAGCAGCAAGAGCAACAGCCGCAAGAGCAAAAGGATTCCCAAGAGCAGAGCTCTCAAGGAGATCAGGATCAAGAGAAAAAGGAGGACTCCCAAGATCGCCAGAGCCCTCAGTCTTCATCCGAGGATAAGGCAGAAAACAATGCTGAAAAGAAATCGCAATCATCATCAGAAGGAAAAGCATCGATGACCAAAGAGCAGGCAGAAGCCGCACTTGGCAATTATCAGCAAAATGAAGAACCTAAAGGTCTTTTGTATCTTTTGAAAAAACCTGCAGGGGATAACACTGTAGACAAAGACTGGTAAATAGTTTTATGAAACAATCATGGAATAGAGTTTTTTTATTTTTGATTCTTTTCCTGAGTATAGCGCTTAATGCGTTTAGTCAGGATATCAGTTTTCAGGCGAGCGTGGACAAGAAAAGAGCTGGTCTAGACTCAACGATCGTGCTGGATTTAACGGTCACCGGAGTTCAGAATGCTTCCCCGATCGAATTGCCTGAGATTGATGGATTTAAGTCACGCTATATCGGTCCTTCCACGAGCATTTCTATTGTCAATGGCCAGTATTCTTCTTCAGTATCCCAGAAATATATTCTTTATCCGCAAAAGACAGGGTCGCTGACCATTCCTGCATTTGCATCCACGATTGACGGCAAACAATATGAAACGCAACCCATTGATGTGGAGATTTTAGAATCAGCTCCTGCGGAAAGCCAACTTTCTTCATCTGACGCTGTTAATCGACCAACGAACCTTGAAGACAAGGCCTTGCTTCGTCTTGAAATTCCTAAGGAAAAAGTTTATGTCCACGAACGCTTGCCGGTTACCATCAAGCTTTATGCCAGCAGTATTTCATTAACGGATATTCAGTTTCCAGCGCTCGCACAAAACGATTTTGTTTTTGAAGACTTTGGAAAGCCTGTGCAATATCAAGATGTTCTCAATGGCGTTTCTTATGATGTTGTAGAATTTAACACAGTTGCCTATCCCGCCAAGGATGGTATTTTTACGTTGGGGCCAGCGCAATTGGATTGCAATGTTGTTTATAAAAGGTCTTCAAGCCGTGGATCAGGCTTCGGTGGGTTTCCTGATGACTTCTTTAGTGATTTCTTTAGCAATTATGAAAAATATCCCATTGCGTTAAAATCAGAAGTACGTAATGTGGAAGTGCTCCCACTCCCGCAAGGCGCGCCGCAGGGTTTTGGTGCGGCGGTTGGCCAATTTGATTTTCAATTATCCGCAAGCCCTCTGGAGGTGAACGTCGGAGATCCAATCACTGTTAAGATGACGATTTCTGGCAGGGGAGATTTAAAGACGATCGATATGCCGGCGTATAAGGATTCTGAAAATTTTAAGGTCTATGACCCGCAGATCAAGCAACAAGGTAATGTCAAAACACTCGAGCAGGTTTTGATTCCGAAAGCGGAGAAAGTAAATCAAGTGCCAGCGGTTGCGTTTGTGTATTTTGATCCGCAAAAACAAACCTTTGAAACTATACGCCAGGGCCCTTTTGCCCTGACTGTTCATCCATCGCCGCAAGGAGCAATGCCTCAAGTCGTTGAGGGCAAACAAGAAAAAGCCGCGGTTGCGGAAACCTTGGGCCGGGATGTCATTTTTATTAAAGAGAATCCTGGTGTTTTTTATCCTATGGGTGTGGTGCTCGGGGATAGGAATGTTTTTCTGCTATTCCTTCTTTTGTATATGTTTGGAATCATTGCGATTCTTGTCGTCTATCGAAGAAAGGTGCGCATGAAAACCGATGTTGGATACGCAAAGCGTTTGCGCGCCCCCCAAAAGGCGAGACAAGGCTTGCGCGCGGCAGAACATTTCCTTAAAGTGCATAAACCTAAAGAGTTTTACGATGCTGCGTATAAAGTTTTGCAGAAATATTTTGCTGAAAAGTTTTCTATCCCTGAGGGGATGGTCACGGCGCATGATCTTCATGAGATTTTGTTAAAACGAAGTATCTCTTTAGCTATGATCGGAAAGGTTCAAGAATTGTTTTCGGCCTGTGAGCTGATCCGCTATGGTGCAATTTCCTCGGATACGGCTGCGATGCAAAAGAATTATCAAGCATTAAAGGAGATCCTTGATTTTTTTGAGAGGCTATAATATGAGAAAACTGATGATGGGCGGCATGGTTATTCTATCGCTTGTATGCTCCTGGGCTGTTGCACAAGGGGATTTGCAAAATCCTGCTGTTAAATTTTATGAAGGCAACTTGGCGTACAAGCAAAACAATTATGCGCAGGCGATGACCCTTTATGAAGAGGTTCTAAACCAGGGCGTAGCGAGCGGGGCTCTGTATTATAATTTGGGCAATAGTTATTTGAAGACGCAAAAAATGGGGAAAGCGATCCTTAGCTATGAGCGTGCTAAAATTTTTATTCCCCGCGACTCTGATTTGCAGTCAAACTTGGATTATGCGGTGTCGCTTTCTAAGGCATCATCTCCCATCTCAGAGATTTCATTGTTAAAAAGAATTTCTCATTATTATCAAGATATGTTCACCGCGCGCGAAATGATGTGGCTTGCGGCGTTTTTTTGTCTATTGCTTGGCATCGCGGTGATCGGCGCTGAAATGGTTTCGCTTTCTCAATGGAAGCAATGGGTCGTGATCGGTATTCTTGCATTCCTTGCTCTTGGGCAAGGGGTCATGTGGGTGAGTAAGTCTAAGGATACGTTGAAGGCCGCTGTTATCCTTGAAGACGCGCAGGCGCGATTTGAGCCTAGCGATCAGGCAACGCAACATTTTTATCTTTTTGCTGGAGAAAAAATTTTTGTTGTGAAAATAGAAGGTGCGTGGGCTAAGATTGAGCGTTTAGACGGAAAGCTTGGCTGGGTCCAGGCATCAAGCTTTGAGAAAATTTTAAGATTTGGTAAAGAACAGGAGTTGCAATGAGACCATTAAAAGTCTTTGTTATTTTTACTTTTCTTTTGTGTCAATTTTCGTTATTCGCGCAGGCTCAGGAAAAGAAGGAGTTGGCGGCGATTGAACTTTTAGCTCCAAAGTTTTCATCGTCTACAACATTGATGATGGCGTTAGAGAAACGAAAATCAAGTCGCGCATTTAAAACAGATGAATTGTCTCTGCAGACGATTTCTAATCTTCTTTGGGCAGCCAATGGCATCAACCGTCCAGAAACAGGTATGCGCACAGCGCCTTCAGCAAAAAATGCGCAAGAGATTGATATTTATGTGGCGATGAAAAGTGGCCTCTACCTTTTTAATGCAAAAACGCAGGCACTTGATCCGATCTTGGCGCAAGATATTCGCCCTATTGTCGGTATTCAAGGCTTTGTGAAAGATGCGCCTTTAAGCCTTATCTTTGTGGCAGATTTAAAACGCATGGATGGCGCTGAAGATGCCAAGGCGTTATATGCGGCTGTTGATACAGGTTATATTAGTCAAAATGTTTATCTTTTCTGCGCGGCAGAAGGCTTGGCCACGGTCGTGCTAGGCTGGATTGATAAAGAGGCTTTGGTCAAGGCCATGAAACTTGCGTCCCATCAGCGGATTATCCTGACTCAACCCGTCGGCTACCCTAAATAATTTTTACAAAAAATATTCCTTATTTTGGCGCGATAGGTTTATAATAAAGCTAACGTAAGTACAAGGGCTTGGAGGGTATTATGTGGAAAGTTCTTGTTGCTGAAGATGATGCAGAGAATCGAGCGATTCTCTCGGATGGCCTTAAGAATCTTGCCCAGTGTTCCATTGCCAAAACCGGTCGCGAAGCCCTTGATCTGCATCAAAAAGCTATTCAAACAAAAACCCCATTTGATTTTGTTTTGCTTGATGTCACCATGCCTGAACTGGATGGCTTTCAGGTCTTAAAAGCCATTCGTTCCTACGAAGAAAAGGCCAAGGATCTTAAGCAAGATAGCCTTGTGATCATGATTACGGCTTATCGGGATTCCTTGATGGAAAAATATAATATGGGTTGGGATGATTTTATTACAAAGCCCGTTGACCCTAAGATGCTCGTTAATCATATGAAGGATCTTTTACTAGCCCGCATTTAAATCTTTACAAGTTTATTTACGAAGCCCTTTAAAGTCAATGCGATTGTTTTGCCAGCTGCGATGGTCACATACAGAAAGGTGCTACGACTTTAATCGTAAGGTTTCATTTTTTTAATTTTCTAGCATATTTATCCTTTCGTTTTCTATTTCATGCGTTTCCACCGTCGATGAAAGCGCTTTCCCCAAATGCCCCAAACCCCCTTGTTTTCTCGCATCTATATTACATACTTTAAGTATAAGAAGTAGTAGAGCAAGAAGCAGGGTAGGGCATATGATAAATGATATAAGAACTTATAAGAATTCTATTTTATACAAGGTGGTTGTTTTATGTCTTTTACTCTCTTTTGGGCTGATGAGTGTCGCCCCTCAAGAAGCCTTGTCTCAAACCCTGGCACCAGCTATTAGTAATACCCTCATCCCCTTAAGCCCGGCTTTCACACCTACCCTGGTTCGTGGAATACGTGTCTACCCTGACAATCCCCTGAAGTTCGACTTTATTGTCGATTCTGGTGATTCCGGGCTTCAAGGGGATGAGTTAAAGAGCGAAAGCGAAAAGCTTATCCGCTACTTCCTGGCAAGTCTTACTCTTCCAGAGAATGATCTCTGGGTCAACCTTTCTCCCTATGAAAAAGACCGCATCGTTCCAGCAGAGCTTGGGACTACCGAGATGGGTATTGATATGCTTGCCCAAGACTATCTCTTAAAGCAAATAACTGCCTCTTTAACCAATCCTGATAGTGATCTTGGTAAAGAATTCTGGCAAAAGATTTACAAGCAATCCTATGAGAAATTCGGGACAACGAACGTTCCTGTCGACACCTTTAACAAGGTCTGGATCATGCCCGATAAGGCTGAAGTCTACGTTCAAGAGGATAAGGCCTTTGTCGTTGAATCGCGATTAAAAGTGATGCTGGAAAGTGATTATTTAGCAAGAGAGAAAAGTAAAGAAGATAGAAGGGAGAAGATAGAAGATGGAAAAAACAACGACAAGACAACAGCGAATAAAAGTCCTGATTCCCTAGATTCTAAGACTTTTCCATCTTCCATTGTCCATTCTCCATCTTCTGATATCTCTTCTAGTATTGTGCGTGAGGTCTTCATCCCTGTCCTGGAAAAAGAAGTCAATGAAGGCAAGAACTTTGCCCAGCTAAGGCAGATCTACAACAGCATTATCTTAAGCTACTGGTATAAGACGAATCTCAAGAACTCAATACTGAATAAGGTGTATGCGGATAAGAGAAAGGTTAAAGGACTAGAAGTCGTGAATAGTGAAAAGTATCTAGTATCTAGCCAAAAAAGCAATGAAGAGTCGTTAGAAAATGGCGAAGAAAAGCACCGGATACTAGATACCAGATACCCTTCACAAACTCAGAATAATTCTTCTCTAGATACTATTCACTCTTCACCAGATACTGTTCAAATCATTTACCAACAATACCTCCAAACCTTTAAAAAAGGCGTCTGCAATATGATGAAGGTGGAGTATGATCCTTACACCAAAAAGAACATCCCCCGGAAATACTTTGCGGGAGGGGTAACGGTCATGAACCTAAATACGTCATTTCATGAAAGCCAAGAGCCAAGTCATATTTTTATTAATTATATAAGAAAATCTGGAGCTCAGAAAACAGTCTACGAAATCTCCGTTCAAGCTAGAGCGCCAGAATGGACAAGCACATCAACAGAGGCACCCTTTTTCCAAAATCCGCGGGTAGCGTCGTCGGATATTCCGGTCACTGATCAATCTATAGAGACGAGAGCCAGTTCCAGCAATGAAATCTTTGAACAGCAATCAGCGCCAATAGCGCTTGAGACAGGAAATTCCACGCCCGTGAAGGCGCGGGAACCTGATCAGGCGCAGAATACGTCCTGGCAAAGCCTGCCGACATTTGAGGCCATGCGGTATTCTAGGGATTTTGAAGCAAAAAAGGTCGATCGTTATCGGGGAGAGACCCTTGGTCGCACGGGGAATGTTCAGCTTGAGCTTGACGGCACAATCATCACCATTGATCACCACTTGATCGATAGTGGTGTGACGCGGGATCAATGGCAGTCCCTTCTGGGAGAGTGGTATCAGCGGCTTTCTCCAGCAGATCAAGAGATTTTTCACCGCCAGATCAAGGCGGCCGGTGACAAAGGCGGGCTTGTGATCGGCGTAGTCCCGAGAGAAGAAGACAAGTGGTCGTCCAAGTATATGATGAATTATGAAAGTGGTTCTGGATATTTCGGGATCAACGAATATGTTCTGTCAGTCAGGATGGACCCCTCGCTGTTTGCGGCCCTGTTTTTTGATACCCTTCTTCATGCGGCGGACAGATCCGGGGAAACGCCGGTGGATACGGTTTTTCAGGTCATGGGCGGCGAAGGAGATGTCCAAAGCGCCCTTAAAACATGGAAGCGTCGCGCTGAGACTGCGCGTTATAACGTGAGTCAGCATTCGGCGGATGTTTTTATTGAATATGCGAGAGAAGAATACCGCCTCATCAGTCATGGGGATGATGAGCTTAGGACTGTTTACAGCGAACTACGTGAAATATTCGACAATCTTCTTGTGAGTGCCGGCTACGATCCGGGGAGCTTTCATTTTCATCTGGCAGATTATTCCGATGCCAATGCTTTTGTCGTTTCTTTCTCGAATCATATTGTTCTTAATATCGGGCTTCTGTGGGAGTTTTTTTACGCTATCCAGGAAAGCCGCAGTCAGGGGGATCCTGAGAAATTCTTTATGTTTTTTAAAGAACATATAGCGCTTATCCTTGCGCATGAAATATCTCATATTACTCAGGACCGCGATAAAGTCAACAAGGGAGAAGCGCCCAAACCCGAAACGCTGGACGAGATGAAACGAAAGATGGAGCGGGGCCGTTATGATTGGAGCGTGGGTTATGTTCAAGGAGAGGTGGATGTCTACGTTCATGAGATCGATGCCGATCGCCGTGCCTTGGAGATCATGGACGGCGCGGGTTATTCCGTAGGGAAGGCCCAGAGGCCGTTTGAAATGCTGAGAAAAGCCATGGACCTGGACGGTCGTAAGGAGAATTTTTTTGGTAATCATCCATTGTTGGGAGAGAGGATCAGGAATATACTTAAGGCTGTAAAGCCCAATTATTTCAAGCATTACCGTGCGCCCAGCCAGCCTTTCTCTGAAGGTTTTTCTTTGGAATTTACGCGCTGGGAAGGTCAGGCGTATCAGTTTGAACGTACACGGGTGCGCACGTATCACGCACGGCTTATGAACGTCAGGACCACGGCCCAACTCCTTGAGCTTATCCGTGATGCCAAAACTCCCAAAGAGCTAGAGATGGCCTCAACCTACGGGGTTTATTCTCTATTGTTATTTCAGGTTAGTGAATACCAGAATTTAAATAAGGACTCCGCGGCGCTTAAAGAGTTTACCCGTTTGCATGAAGAGTTGCGTCAGATCTTGACCCGCTATATGGAGATTGCGCGGTCTGAAATATTGCGCCAGGGATTGGATCGTCCAGACTCAAGAGGTCGTCCTCAAAAAAGGAATTGGTGGCGATTAAGAAATGCTATGGCGTCTAAGAAACTAAATCGTGGCTTATTTCCCATGAGTATTTCTAGTCAGGAATATGGCTTTGTTTTATCGATGGGGTACAAGAAGGATCACTCCTTAAGGATAGGGCAGAGTATTATAGAAAGTAGGGATATGACTGCAGACCAAGATCAACGATTTGATGTGGATAATCGTTTGTTGATGTGGTTCCTTGAATATTTGCTTAATAACAGGGATTGGCGACCTGTCCCGATTGTCAGGGATAGAATATCTTGGGGTTTAACCGAAGTTGATAACATAATTTCTTATAGCAAACCCGTTGTTTCAAACAGTTCTTATTTAGAAAGAGGCAGTGATGAGGTTCGCACCATATTAAAGCCTTTAACAGAAGATCTTTTACCTCAGCTTGAAAAAGAAATTGCACCCTTTGCGCCTCAGATTAAAAAGGTTTTTGAACAGATATATCAAGACATGGGATTGAACCGAGAATTGAAACAATTGGGCCAAGCGGCCGCAGAGCGCTTAGAGGCGCTCAAAGCAGAAGAGACGCGGGCAGAAGATGGCATTCAAACGTTTTACAGCAAGGTCGCTATGCGCGCATTCTTCGGGGAAGTGGAATCAATGCCTGTGCAGGTGCAGGGCTTGGATCATGGGGCGGAGAAGAAGTTTTTGATAGATTCAATCAAAAAGCTTCCTAAGGAAGATCTTGCCCGGGTTTTTGATCATCCTCTCTTGGGATCTGTCTGGCGCTTTGACCTGATCCACCAGGACGAGGAAGGTCGCAGACGTCAGGGCATTATGATGCAACGCGAAAGATTTCCTCATGATGTTCAGCGTAAGGGCGCAGGCTGGATGACAAGCGATTTTTTACTTGATCTCGAAGGCGTCATTAAGGCCCGGGCTGATGAGTTCAGTGTCAGGGAACTCATCCATTTGTTGAACAGGATCCTTTTGGCTAAGGAGGTTGGTTGGCAGAAATATGTAGTCATGTATCATAGCATTGGCGTGATTGCGGTTGAGCAGATTATTGACAGATTGCAGGCAAAGACTGAGCTGATTACGGATGATCTGGTGGAAACTTTGCTTGAGACGTTCAAGAATTTTCCGGAATTGATATCTGAAAGTCAGTCCTGCCAGAATTTCTTCTTGGATCTCTTGATCTTTAATCCTAGCAATTACGCAAGATATCGTCAGGATATTATGCTTATTTTCTCAAAGGATAGAGGCGCTGTTAGTCGGTCTGTCGCGGGGGCGATCCTTTCAGGTTTTGCCCGTGGTAAGCTGGACCAAAACGAGTATTTTTCTCTTGATCGCTGGGGCAATGATCCCGGAAAGGTCTTTTTTGAATTTTATGTCCTTCTGCAAAAGGATCCGAATATCTTGGGGTTCATTGAAGGGCATTTTGGTTTTACAACACCTGTTGAGAAATTAAAGTACAGCGAATCGCTGTTCAAGGCATTGAATGAGAGGCCTGAACGACAACAAGAGTTTACGATCACGGATCCGTATAATGACCCTGCTACTCTGAGTAATTTATTTTTTCAGTATACTGAACGCATCCTGGAGGAAGCGGCAACAGCGGAGATTATGGAGCATGCGAATAAGTTTATTGTGGCGCAGGCTCTGGAACTGGGACTGGGTGAGGATTTTATTGTAGGCGTCTCCCATCTTAATCAGCAGATCAGGCAGTGGATGTATCTTTTTGGGCTGGGAGGGTTTGTTTCCATGGATACATTTTATGATCAGCTGGACGATGCCATTTCTGGATTGTCAGCTGAAGATCTTGAAGGTTTGTTTACCTATCTTAACGCTCTTACGCCCCTTCAGACAAAGCGGCGATTTGCTCAGAAGTATTTTCTGACCCCCATGACATGGTCGGAATATCTGGTGCCGTTAAGTTATTATGTGATCCATAAAAAATTTAACTTTGACCTATCACTGGGTCAAAATGCTTCATTTCTGATCCGATCCCAAAATCCCCAGGAAAAATACAAACACCCCCATAATAAAAACTCGAATAAAAACACATGGTTCTATTCAGAAGAAAATTCTTCAGTTTCTTCGGTTCAAGCTGATCTGGATAATCCTTATCAGATATTAATCGGAGAATTTCCAAGTAAGCTTTATCGCCCTCCTCCGCGTGTTCCTGATTTTACTTTGTGGACAATGTGGATTCAAGACTTGTTAAGAAGGAGGGGCAACGTTCCTGTTCATGCTGTTCTTGCGGGGTTGATTTCAGGCACAAATTCTACGGACCGCCTGCATTTTTCGAGCGTTGAACGTAAACGACTGCTCAAGATCTTTAGTTTTGTCCAGGATAACCCGCAGTATGACTTTGATCATTGGGTAGCCTTTGCCAAAGACTATATGCCGTCATCTGCTTTTCGGGATCTTTTTCTTTATTATGTTCTGTGGGACAAGCATCTTGCTTCTGCGCTGGGGATCCGGGGGCAGAAGAAGTGGACTCGATTTTATGATCTCGATCGTGTTTTGAGTGGTTTTAGTAATAAACAATTGGCCAATAATCAAGAGCTTCAGGCGGCTGTGCGCAGTATTGCGCCTTTGATGATAGAAGACAGATTTATGAAGCAGATCAACGGAGTGACTTCAGGCTTGATATCAGCATGGATCGCGGATAGCAATGCGGCCGTGAATCACCAAGAAAAAGAGATGATTGAAGAGTATACTCTGTTCAGCTCTTTTTCCAAGAGACTAAGTCATAAAGCAAGGAACAGGTTGGCTAGATTTAAGGTTATGTTTGATCCGATTCTTTTTACTTGTTTGTTCGGCTCATTTTATTTGCTGAACAAATTCTGGTTGAGAATCTATTCGATCCTGCATTTGGAAAAGATTCCGGGAGCTATGAAAATATTGCCTTTTCTATCGGTACTTGGAGGAAGCGTGTTTGCTGAGTCTCCTTTAACTAAGTATGGAAGTCCTTTTCATTTGCCAGACCTGCCGGTCAAGGAGTTGGAACGGCTTATGGACATCAGCACGAAATTCAGATTAATGAAAGAATTATACGCTCCTCTTCGTTTAAGTCAGACCTTCCGGTCTTTGCTTTTTGTTTTTCTCTCCCTGGCAGGCCGTCTTAGCAGGGGACGTATCAAGGCCGAGTTCAATGAGGAGGGGAATATTCATTCCCAGATCGACCTTGTGACCGCATATCCATATCGGGACATGATTTTGAAGAAAGCCCAGAGCGCAGGCAGGGCTTGGGAAGCCTTGGCGCGTGAGACGCAGGAATATTTTGCCCGGCCATCTTATGTGCGGGATGAATTCTTGGTCGCTGCGGCTGAATCGGCGTTTCAGGAAGCTAGCCTTTCTGCATCCGATAAATTACGCGCGATGGAACAGCTTTCGGCGCTTATGTATCGGGATTTTTTCAGGGATAAGTTTCGTCTGCGAGCTCTGGAACTTGCCCTGGGCATCAAGGAGAAGGAGGAGGGCCAGTCGTTGACCTTTGAACAGGAGATGGATCTAGTTTTTCAATATTTTACAGACTTTAGTTTTACGCGGGATGATATTCTTCTGGAGATCATGGAGCGCGCGGGAATCCCAGAGGAAGATAAGGATGTTCGAGAGCATTTGTTGCTTTTACAAGAAAACGCGATTAAGGATAAGGTTAAGAATAAGATCACGGCTGAGAACAAAATCCGCGAGACCATTCAGAAAGCCAGTAACCTAGATAAGGAAGAGTTTGCGTTGTGGATCATGGGCTTGAGAAAAGAAAAACCCGTTGCCGTTATGGAGATCGAGTTCTTTTCTCACACGGATTTGGGTTATCTTAAAGAGATTTTCTCCGAGCTTGGTTCGACGAAGTATTCCTCGATAGGCACCAACGCTAAAAAAGACCTGATGGAATCTTTGTTTGGCGGCAAGAAGGGTCTCATGCGTGATCCGGAGCGTATGGCGCACTTCCTAAATGTTGTGTTTGAAAAAAGTGTGCCGGCAGGCATGGCCGACCGTAAAAGTCTTAAGAAGATTTTCAGGACTGTTTTTCAACATTTGGATGAGGACAAGACGCTTGAGGTGATCAGTGCTTTGGCCGGTAAGATGAAAAGCGATGGAACATCCTCTGTGCCTGAATTGATCAAGACGTTCTTTGAGTCCATGGGCCTAGTGGGCATCAAGCTGGCGCAGATCATCAGTCATTCGGACATCCGGCTTGACTCTCTGGTCAAGAAGGCTTTGCAGGAGCTATCTTCGTCTGCAGATCCGTTTGGCAAACGGTTTGTTTTTCAGCTTTTGCGTCTGGCGTTAGGGGATGATTTTGGAAAACATTTTGCTTATGTGGGCAGCAGTTTAGGCAGTGCGTCTATTAAGCTGGTTTATAGAGTTGTTCTGGCAGACGGAAAAAGAGTGGTCATGAAGATTAAGCGGCCCCATATTGACAAGGTGCTTGATGTGGAGCTAGAAACTCTTGAGAAAATCTTGGATGCGCTTGGCCGGTCGGGCTTGAATATCCCGAAAAACATGGGAAAGCAGGTGGCTTCTTATCTCAGGGAAGAGGTCGATTTTTATGTGGAAAGAGCCAATCAGAAGCGTTACAGGGAAATTTTGGCAAACAGGACTGAAGAGCTCTTTGTCGGTTCACATCGGATTTTCTTGAGGTCTGCAGAAAATTATACGGAGCTCGATGAGCTGCTTCCTGAGTCATTACGCGGGCAGGCGATCTTTGAGGAAGAAATGCATGGTGTCCCGTTAAACGAAGATAGCCGTCTTGAAGATGAGCTGGGGTTGACCAAGGACGAGATCAGACAGCTTAAGAAAAAGATCTTTGGCGAATTGATGGAAGAGATGTTTGTCGATGGGTTCTTTCATGCGGACCCGCATGGCGGAAATATTTGGATCAACAAACGTGACGATGGTTCGCTGGAGCTGGTCTTTTTAGACTTGGGTTCCATGGGGCGTAATGATGCGGTGGTGACGCGTGCTGACCTTGAGTCTGTTGCAGGGGGGCGGGACGCCGTGGTCAATGAGAAGATGTTTGTTCTAGAAGAAGAAACGATCGATCAGGATGATTTTGTGTTAAATCCTGAGTTGTCAGCTGAGGATTTTGGAGCAGATGAATTTTCATTGACACTTAAGGCTCTTTGGGAAAAAGGCCTGGCTGGGAAAAGCAAGCGGATGCATGAATTGGCGCAGTGGTTATGCTATATGGCTTTGCATCCTGGACAGTTGCCACAAATCCCAGATGGTAGAATTCTTGAGGCTACATTCTTTAAGAAAGTAGGTTATATTATACGGGCTGTTGACCAGATGGAGATTCCTGGATTAATATTTTCTAAGTTGGGGTATAAATTTCCTGACAAAACGAATGAACAGATGACTGCTTTGCGTTTGGCTTCAGAGGGAAAATGGGATCAAATCGAAAAACAAGATTTTACCGTAAGTCTTAAGGATCGCGGCAGGGGGTTGTTTGTGAAAGGCAAAGGGATCGTATCGAATATGTTTAAAAAGAAGGACGATGGACAGGCCAAGGTTGCAGAGGATGGGAAATTCAACTCTCGCACTGTGGGGGATGAAGAGATGGCGGTGAAAGCTTCGAAAGAAGTTGGCAAGGTAATAAAAAACACAATGCTTCCTTCTGATATTTCTGACCAGGTGTTAGATTTTTTTGGCCGATATTTGACAACAAAAAGAAGGAACGCTCTTGCGGATACGATCTCTCCCTCAGGGAGCGGAAAAGGTTCGCAAGCTACAAGCGGACCCGGCGGCATCGACTTTAAATCTGATAATATCAATCTTGTAACGCAAGGTCAGGCAATCGATTTTGCGATGCCACAAAATATGAGTTTTGAGAATCTTCAAGAGATTAAAGGTCTGATTCCAGTAATTATTAACATTGTTCCGGTCACAGATTTTATGGGGTTGCTTGGGCTTGGAGAAGAAGAGAAATTAGAAGTTGGAAGTTAGAAAAGAAAATGTATTATTTAAGAAAGTTTAGGATGGCTTGCGCCGCGCGAGCGCTTGCCTCAGGAGCACCGAGGGCGGATTTCACTTCACGTAAGGCTTTTTTGATCTGGTCTAGTTTTTCCTCATGGCTGAGCAAGCTAATGGCTTGATAGGCAATTGTTTTTGCTGTTGCGTTAAATTGCACGCATTCAGGCACGATTCTTTTTCCTGCAACAATATTGACAAGCCCGATATTGGGTATTTTGATCAAAAGCTTGGCCAAGGCCCAGGTTACGAGGGATGTTTTGTAAACCACGATCATCGGTTTTTGCAAAATGGCTGTTTCAAGGGTTGCGGTGCCCGAGGCCACAAGGCAGAAATCACAGGCATTGATCCCATCGTATGTTTTTTCACTGATGATTTGGATAGGAAGGGAAGTGTTCTTTAGGTAGTGGTGAAGGATTTTGGTGTCAATGGTTGACGCTTTAAAAACAAGAAATTGAAATTCAGGGTTTTTCTGGTAAAGATATTGAGCCGCCTTAAGCATGATAGGGAAGATGTTCTGAACTTCTTTTTCTCGTGAGCCAGGCAGCAAACCGATGGTGCGAAAGTTGCCCAGAAAGCCAATTTCTTTTAGGAACGCATCTTTTTCAAGGTTTATTTTAACGCGGTCGATTAAGGGGTGCCCAATAAAATCAACTTTGTAATCATGCCGTGCGTAAAGCGCTTCTTCAAATGAGAAGAAAACAAGCATTTTGTCGACCACCTTTTTAATCAATTCGATACGCTTGGCATTCCACGCCCAGACTTGAGGGCTGACATAGTAAATCACCGGAACATTTCGTTTTTTGAGTTCCTTGGCGAGGCGTAAATTGAATCCCGGGTAATCAACCAAGATGACTGCAGCAGGTTTGCGTTCATCAATTTTCTTAAGAATTAAATTAAAGGCATTTTTGATCGTTTGGAAATGCTTGAAGACTTCCGTAAAGCCAACCACAGCAATGCTGGCAAGGTCAAAATAGATCTCAACGCCTTGTTCTGCCATTTTCTTCCCGCCAAGTCCTGAAAAAGTGATATGAGGGTCCTGCTTTTTCATCTCCGCGATAAGTTCGGCCGCGCGGTCATCACCAGAAGCTTCGCCGGCAACGATGATTAAGTGCTTTTTGGGGTTTTCCATATTTTTTGAGTGATGGTAAGCGCGAGCTTGAGCGCATCGCGGCCTTCAACACCTGAGACAAGAGGCTTTTTCTTGTTTTGGACACAATCAATAAAGGAAAGGAGTTCTTTTTTAAGGGGCTCTTCTTTTTCAATGGGGAGCGCGTGCTTGCTGATAAGATTGCCGTGCTTTTTGTAAATAAAGGCTTCCTGTTTGACATAGTCAAGAGAAATGTAAGCGTCGTTAAGAAAAATGCGGATCTTACGCGTGACTTCATCAGATACGCGGCTTGCGGTTAGGTTGCAGACACAGCCATTGGCAAAGGTGATCCGGGCATTGGCGATATCTTCTAGCGGTGTGAGGACTTGGACGCCGACGGCATCAATGCGCGTGACCTTAGACTCGGTGAGGCCTAAGACAATATCAATGTCGTGGATCATGAGGTCCATGACAACGCCGATATCAAGAGATCTGTTGGGAAAATGGTTGAGCCGGTGACATTCAATAAAACGAGGATTTTTGGCAAAATGATGAATACCCTCAAAGGCTGAGTTAAAGCGTTCGATATGTCCAACCTGGATCAGGCATTTGTTTTTCTGGGCCAAGGCAATAAGCTTTTGGGCTTGCGCCAGGGTTGTTGTGATAGGCTTTTCAATAAAGGTATGAATTCCTTTGTTAAGGAATGCCGAGGCAACATCAAAGTGTGATGCGGTTGGCGTACAAATATTAACCGCGTCAACTTTTTCTATAAGATCAGCATGATCTTTAAAATAGGGAACATGGTAATGGTCGGCAAGTTTGCGCGTGCGCTCTTCTTGTAGGTCGGAAATGCCGACAAGATTGACGTGGTCGGGGAGTTCGCTGTAAACTTTGAGGTGGCGGGAACCGAGATGCCCAATGCCAATGATGCCGATGTTGAGCTTATTTTTCATTTTTAGCCAGGTCTTCTTTAGAAAGAATTTTGAAGGAAAAGAGTATGGCAGCACTATAACAAATCGCTCGACAAAAGTCAAACCGTATGCTACGATTTGGCTTTCCTAAATGAACAAATATCGCTGATAATTCATTATGAAGAATTATTTTAAACTCCTCAAGTTTCTTAAAGGTCACGTCAAAGTCCTTGTTTGGGCTACAGTTTGTATGCTGGTTTCTGCTATTTTTGATGGATTTCAGCTTTCGCTTATTATCCCCATGGCGGACAAGATCTTAGGGAAGGGGCAGGTTACTTTGCCTGGTCAAGCTCCGCATTGGCTTGAAGATTTTGTCAGCAGTATTAATGCGATCCCCTCTGAACGACTCTTAACGATCGTCGCCATTGGATGTTTGGTTATCTTCCTCTTGAAGGGTATTTTTGCCTTTTTGCAAGGATTTTTGATGAACGATGTTTCTCAGAGAGTTATGCGGGATATGCGTTTTCGTCTTTATCAAAGCATCCAGAACTTATCCCTTGACTATTTTAGCAATAAGCGCACAGGAGAGCTTATTTCACGCATTACCAATGATGTTGCAGTTGTTGAAAATGCTGTCTCTTATGGCGTTACAGATCTTTTTTACCAATCATTTCGCTTGCTTGTTTTTAGTATTATTATTCTATTTATTTATCCGAAAGTTTTTATTATTACTCTTGTTTTGGCTGCCTTGCTCTTGATCCCCATGCGTCAGATTGGACGAAAACTTAAAATCCTTTCTCATAAATCGCAAGATAAGATGGCAGATATTAATTCGTTATTGTTTGAAACAATCTCTGGCGTCCGTGTTGTTAAGGCCTTTAACATGGAAGAGTATGAGACCAATCGTTTTAAGGTTCAAAATCAAGATATTTATAAGCTTAGAATGAAGGCTGTGCGTCGGATGTTGTGGATTAACCCGATTACTGAGTTTATTGGAGCCCTTTTTGGGGTTGGTATTTTATTATGGATTGGGCGACAAGTTATTTCAGGCCAGGTTTCTTTTGGGGTTTTTGGCCTGTTTTTAGGATCTCTTTTGTCCATGCTCAATCCTATAAAAAAGTTAAGCAATGTTAACGCCCTTATTCAGCAAGCCTTAGCGGCTAATGAAAGGGTTTATGCGGTTTTGAATACAAAGCCTACCGTTGTGGAAAAGCTTGATGCACAAGACTTAGCACCCGTGAGCCAGAAAATTAGTATTAAAGATGTTGATTTTTATTATGATGATGAGAATATGATAATTTTACATCATATTAATCTTGAAATAGGGGTAGGTGATATTGTGGCGATTGTTGGCCCGACAGGCGCTGGGAAGTCGTCTTTGGTCAATTTGATCCCTCGCTTTTACGATCCGATTCGAGGATCGGTGGAAATTGATGGTATTGATTTAAAGAATGTGACGTTTAAGTCCCTGCGAGGGCAGATTGGGATCGTTACGCAGGAAACGATTTTGTTTAATGATACGGTGCGTAATAATATTGCCTATGGACATTTGGAAGCCTCTGATGAGCGTGTTCACCAGGCTGCGCAAAAGGCTTTTGCTCATGATTTTATCATGAAGATGCCTCAAGGGTATGATACGGTTATTGGTGATCGCGGGTTTAGGCTTTCTGGGGGCGAGCGGCAGAGGATTGCGCTTGCGCGGGCTATCCTAAAAAATGCCCCGATTCTTATTTTAGATGAGGCAACGTCTCAGCTCGATTCGCAATCAGAAAAATATGTTCAAGACGCGATTGATGGCTTAATGAAGGATCGCACAGTTATTTGTATCGCGCATAGGCTTTCGACGATTAAAAAGTCTAATAAAATTGTTGTTTTACAAGCCGGCCAGATCGTTGGGGCAGGCTCTCATGAAGAGCTTATTAAGTCCTGTTCGCTTTACAAGACACTTTATGAAACGCAGTTTCAGGCCTAGTTTTGATAGATTTTGTTGTCAAATCGCTCAAAAATTAAATATTGCATATCAATAAATAATTATGTATACTAACTCACTATATTTTAAAAAATGGTGTTTTTATCAATAAATCCAAAGGGAGGTTAAAGGAGAAAGAATGACAAATGAATTAATCAAGAAACTGTTAGAAGCAGGCGTTCACTTCGGACATCAAACTAAGCGCTGGAACCCTAAAATGAAGAAATTCATTTTTGGAGCAAGAAGCAATATTTATATTATTGATCTTGAAAAGACAGCGGAATGCCTGAACCAAGCTCGTGATTTTCTTCATACGATCGCAGCCAAGGGTGGCCGCATCTTGTTTGTCGGAACAAAAAAGCAAGCTCAAGAAGTGATTGCCCAGGAAGCCCAGCGGTCAGATATGTTCTATATGAACTTTCGATGGCCAGGGGGCTTGTTAACCAATTTCGAAACATCGCGAAAATCCCTGGAGAAGTTATTTAATATCGAGCGTATTCTTGATAATGGAGTGGCCTCCAAACTCACCAAGAAGGAGATCTCGTTACTACAAAAAGAACGCGTCAAGCTTGATCGTAGTCTTAGCGGTATCCGTTTGATGAAAGAATTGCCTCAAGCTGTTTTTGTCATCGATCCTAAAAAAGAAGAGATTGCTGTTCAAGAGGCGCGCAAGCTTGGTATTCCCATCGTGGGCATTATCGATACGAACTGTGACCCCGATAAGATCGATTATCCTATTCCTGGCAATGATGACGCGCTCAAGTCCATTCGTTTGATCCTTTCGATTATTACCGATAGCATTGTAGAAGGTCGCAAGGGGTATATGACAAGCGTTATGGCTGAGAAAAAAGATAAAGAGGTTGTTGAGCTCGCCAAGTAGTTTTAAGAGACATTTAAAAAATCATTTATTGTTTAAGAAATCTTAGTTATTTTGAGGGAAAGGATTTATTATGGGAGCTAGTGTCGACGCTATTAAAGAACTCCGCGATATGACATCCTGTGGAGTTATTGAATGTAAGAAGGCTTTAGAAGAAACAGGTGGTAATCTTGACAAGGCTAAGGAAATCTTAAGAAAGCGTGGACTTGAGCTCGCGGCCAAGAAGGGAAGTCGCGCAGCTAAGGAAGGCCGCGTGGAAGCCTATGTTCATCTGGGATCGAAGATCGGGGTCTTGGTTGAAGTCAATTCCGAAACAGATTTTGTTGCTAAAAATAGTGATTTTTGCCAATTTGCAAAAGATGTCGCTATGCATATTGCAGCGATGGCGCCTTTGTATGTGCGCAGAGAAGATGTTCCTGAGGATGTCCTTGTTGGTTATCCTGATCGAGAAGCCTTTTTTAAGGAGAAGTGCTTGATGGAGCAGTCCTATGTAAAAGACCCAAAATTGACCATCCAGGATTATTTGAATACCTTGGTTGCCAAGATTGGTGAAAATATGTTTATTGGGCGTTTCAAGAGATTCAAGGTTGGTGACGTTGAATAAGAAACCTGTTTACAAGCGTATTCTTTTGAAATTAAGCGGAGAAGCCATGCAGGGCAAGCAGGGTCATGGCATTGATGCGGAGGTCTGTGCTTCCATTGCGCTACAGGTGAAAGAAGTTTGGGAAGCAGGGGTGGATGTTGCCTTGGTTGTTGGCGGCGGCAATATCTTTCGTGGACAGCTTGAATCTGCCCGCTTTGGTTTAGATCGTTCCGTTGCGGATTATATGGGCATGTTGGCCACAGTTCTCAATGGGCTGGCCCTTCAGAATGCCTTAGAGCAAGTTAGCGTAGAAACACGTGTGATGACCGCTATTGACATGCACGCCGTGGCCGAGCCTTATATTCGAAGACGCGCCATGCGTCATTTGGAAAAGAGGCGTGTTGTGATCTTTGTGGCAGGCACAGGGAATCCTTATTTTACAACGGATACCGCAGCAGCCCTTCGCGCTAAAGAAATCGGCGCCGAAGTTATTTTAAAGGCGACCAAGGTGGATGGAGTTTATTCCGCAGACCCTTTTAAAGATAAGAGCGCAAAGAAGTTTTCTCATTTGCAGTTTATTGATGTTTTGAATAAAGATCTAAAAGTTATGGATGCTACGGCGATTAGCATGTGCATGGACAATCATTTGCCGATTGTTGTTTTTGATTTGACCAAGGTTGGCAATATTAAAAAGGTTGTTTTTGGGGAAGCCATAGGGACAACCGTTAAATAAATTGGGGGTGGGTATGATCGTTAAAGAGATTGTTCGGGAAACAGAAACACGAATGAAGAAGGCGATTGAATCTGTTGCGCGTGAGTTTTCTGAAGTTCGAACAGGACGAGCTCATCCGGGTTTGATCGAAGGACTTCACGTTGATTATTACGGCACGCCAACGATGATCAAGCAAATTGCTTCGATCACTGTTCCTGATGCCCGTACTGTTGTTATTCAGCCCTGGGATGTCTCGGCCATTGCCTTGATTGAGCAGGCGATCAATAATTCTAAGCTTGGCATTATGCCCTCCAACGATGGCAAAGTTTTACGCTTAAGCGTTCCGCCACTGTCCAAAGATCGTCGGGAAGAATTAAAAAAAGTCGTTCATGATATGGCAGAAAAAGGACGGGTGTCTTTGCGTTCTATCCGTCGCGAAGGCAATGACAAGATTAAAAAAATGGAGCAAGACAAACAGGCTTCTAAGGATGATAGTTTTTCTGGACAGGAAGCGATTCAGAAAATAACAGATAAGTATATTAAAGAAATTGACGATATCCTGACAGCGAAGAATAAAGAACTCGTCGATTATGGGATGTAAGATAAAGGTTCTTTGAAATTTTGACCCACTAGCTCATCTGGTAGAGCACAGCCCTTTTAAGGCTGGTGTACCGCGTTCGAGTCGCGGGTGGGTCACCATTTGGGTGAGGGCGTAAGTTGTCCCTCGCCCATTTTAATGAAGAAAATATTAATCGCCTTTAAGGGCGGATGGCGGAATTGGTATACGCGCTAGTCTTAGGAACTAGTGGGGCAACCCGTGGAGGTTCAAGTCCTCTTCCGCCCATTAATATTGGATGCGGTGAATAATCTTTCTTGCGG
>CALGLP010000011.1 GCA_937930175.1 uncultured bacterium | reverse complement strand
AGGGATACGATGCTCTTAGCGTGCGTTTTACCGGAGAATTCACAAGCGTAGAAGAAATCACCGATACCCTTCTAGTTTCATCGGACGGCGGGGAGTTTCACTTGAAGGATATTGCGTTGGTAGAGGACAGCTACAAGAAGATATCTACCATCGCCCGCTATAACGGTAAAGCCGTGGTCGGCCTTTCCGTCAATAAGGCTTCCGATGGTAACGCGGTGTTCATATCTCAACAGATGCGCAAAAGACTGGCGGAGTTCCAGAAAAGTCTGCCGCAGGGAATGCATCTGGATATAGCCACAGACACCACGACTTTTATTGTGAATGAAACACTGGATACCGAACGAAACATATTTATAGGCATCATTTTGACTATAATTCTATTGCTGTTGTTTTTAGGTCGCTGGGATATGTCTTTTATTTCCGCAATCATTATTCCTGCCTCGATTTTCTCCACGCTGTTTCCCATGTGGATGTCAGGTTTTTCCATTAACATGATGACCCTGCTTGCCATTGCTACGGTAATCGGGACGCTTATTTCCAACGCCCTAGTGATTCTGGAAAACGTGATGGTGCATTTGAGTCGTCACGATAAACCGGAAAAGGCAGCGATTGATGGCACCAAGGAAGTTGTCATCCCGATTATCGCCTCTACCGGTACCAACTTGGTTGTGTTTATGCCAATCGCCATGATGGGCGGGATGGTCGGGCTGATGATGAGAGCATTCGGCCTGACAGTAGTCTATGCTACCTGTTTTTCATTGCTGGCTTCGTTCTCGCTGACTCCAATGTTGTGCGCGGCAATGCTCCAGCCCAAAAAAGCCGAGAAACCTTTCCGGCCCGGGCTAATGCAGATGATCAGCACCAAGATAAAAATGATTCCGGCATTTATGGATAGGGCTCTGGAATTTCTTAAAAAGCAGTATAAACATATATTTGAGCTTATGTTTCGTTTCCCGCGCTCGACTATTGCTTTTTGCTGTTTGGCAATGATCGGTTCCTTCTTGCTTTTTCCCTATGTGGAGAACGATTTTCATCCTAAGTCTGACGAGGATAAGATTATCATTAACTTTTCTCTGCCTCAAGGCTCGACCATTGAACGCACCGAGGAGGTGGTCAGGCGTATCGAGGCCTACTTAGAAACGATACCCGAGAAACGCGTTTACTTGTCTAATATCGGAGCAAACGGAGTGGAGAACGCCAAGATTACTCTGGATTTGGTCCCTTCAACCCAGCGTAAACGCAGCGATATGCAGATTATCGATGACCTGATTGTTTTTATCTCCAAGATCCCTGATGCAGAAGCGTATTGCGTGCGGCAGGGCATGGGCTCAATGTCTGAAGGCGATGTGGCCATAGATCTTTACGGCGCGGACTACACGGTTATGGTGGACCTGGCACGGCAGATGAAAGAGATAATGTATAAAAGCGGCGATTTTCAGAGCGTAGTCCTTTCGTATAAAAGCCCCAAGAAGCAGATGAGCTTGATTCCTAATGAGGAAAGGCTTAATGAGTTCGGGCTCAACGCGGCTAGCGTGGGCGCGGTGATGCGGTATTCTATTTACGGCGAGGATTCCAATATTTATAAAGAGAAAGGCGAGGAATATAAGGTCAACGTGGAGATGGATGATGTTTATGCCCGGAATTTCGACGATATCAAGGAGATTTCTATTCTTTCACGCAAAGGGCTTATTCCTGTCAACGGACTGGGAGAGCTCAAGACCGATAAGGCCGTTCCGACCATCTGGCGTCGTGACCGTAATAGAATTATCCGCATTGACGGTTATCTGGGCAAGAGCTCCATGGGTATCGTCAGCAAGAAGCTGGATAAACAGTTCAAGGCGCTAAAGTTTCCCGCTGGCTATAGCTATAAATACTCAGGATATTCGGAGTATATGGAAGAGACGAATGTCGAATTAGGCCGGGCATTTATTTTGGCGATCGTCCTGACATTTATGTTATTGTGCGCAATCATGAATTCATTGATTGCTTATCCTTTTGCGGTCATGACTACAGTGCTCGCCTCTGTCGCCGGGATGGTTTTAGGACTCTTCTATCTTAACCAGAGTATGAATGTGGCTTCAATGATGGGCATGGTCATGCTGGTAGGCATGGTGGTGAATAACGCAATTCTGCTTCTGGATCAGACCCTGGTGAAGATGAAAGAGGGGTTGGCAGTCAAGGATGCGCTCTGGCAGGGTGCTTCGGATAAATTCCGGGCGATTATTATGACTTCGCTTGCCATCATCTTAGGTGTTCTGCCACAATTGTGGAGCTTGAGCAAAATCAAGCAGTCCATGGGCGCGGTGATGATCGGTGGCATGCTTGCTTCGATCGTATTTACATTCATTCTCGTGCCGGTAGTTTTCTGGTATCTGGAGCGGTTTGAAAGAAAGTTTTTGAAACATTAAAAAATGATAAAGCGTTTTTATTTATTATTTTTTTTGCTTTTCTTTGTATCCGGATGTGCAAGCGTGCGGCATGCTATCCCTCCGGATTTATTAAGCAGCGCGCGGGTTTTCGGCATGCAGGATATCAGGGCGTTCAGCGGCAGTCCGAGCGATTCTTTGAAGAGAGATTTTGTCAAATTGTTGAAACAAGAGGAAAAAGAAGGAAAACCTCTCTTTGATTTCAATAGCAGCCAGGTTTTCTATATGCTTGCTATCTCAGGAGGGGCAGGCGACGGCGCCTACGGAGCTGGTTTATTAAATGGATGGGCTAAATCAGGGACACGCCCGGTTTTTAAGGTGGTTACCGGCATAAGCACGGGAGCGATAATTGCGCCAATAGCTTTTCTCGGTAGTAAATATGATTATAAATTAAAGGAGTTTTATACAAAATATTCTACGAAAGATATTGTGCGAATACGGATTCCATTTATCAATTCCTTTGTAAATACCCGCCCCCTTGAGCGCCTGATTGAGAAGTATTTTGACGCAGAATTGATGAAGGAAATAGCCGTTGAGTATAACAAGGGACGCAGGCTTTATATCGGGACTACTAATCTAGATGCCCAGCGGCTCGTTATCTGGGATATGGGAAAAATCGCGTCTATAGGAGATAACAAAGCTTTGAAGTTGTTTCGCAAGATTATATTGGCATCAGCGTCTATCCCGATTGCTTTCCCTCCGGTGTATTTAAGTGTAGAAGCTAATGACAAGACATATGACGAAATGCATGTTGACGGCGGCATAACCAGGCAAGTATTTTTCCTTTACGATGTTTTACAAGGATTTGACAAGGCCCTTAGAGAAAAGGGGATTGATGTTTCCAAGATTAAACATGCAATCTATGTGATAAGAAACGGTTATGTCGAGCCTCAGTATAAAGAAGTTTCGGATAGGCTTCCTGCGATCGCTGAGCGCGCAGCCGACACCATGATAAATGCTCAAGGGATAGGAGATCTTTACCAGTTATACGTGTTTACTAAAGAGCGCGGTGGAGATTTTAATCTTGCCTATATTCCTGCGACTCATGTGTCAAAAGCAAAAGAGCCTTTTGATCCGGTTGAAATGCAAGAGCTTTTTGACATGGGTTTTAAGGAAGCCTTGGGAGGGTATCCGTGGAGAAAAAACCCTCCTGGTCTGGAAGAATCTAGATAAAACCACCGTAATAAGGGCAGAGGATGCGAAAGGGATATTTTTATATAGCGAATAAAACTAACACCGGCAAAAAAGCAGGCTTAATTTTTGTTCTTAATATTGGAGATGGGAAGCTTCTAAAATTATCTACCTTGAAATATATTTGTAAAGATAATAGTATCCTCGTCGTTTTTACGCCTGTTTCTAGTAATGAAGTTGGTATCCTAAAGAGGCATTTGAAACAAGAAAAGTTTTTCCATAAAACCTTTGATACCGAAATTTGCAGATTACTCGGGGAGATTATTTCCGGTATGCTAAAGCCGGATATAGGCATGGACCTTGTTATTAGAGAATTGACAGATAAGCAGAATAAGGACTATAAAAATTTTGAATACAAGTGTTACGATAAAATATACATTCCCGGCACCATTCCAATGAAACGGAGCAATGAAATCGAAGTGAATAGCCACAAAATAAAACTAGGCGATTCAGTATTCAAGCTGTTTCTGCGTCTTGTGCTAGAATTGAAAAAAGAAAAAGAGGGATGGGTCAATAGGCACAGCTTAGGTTCAGACAGCATCATCGCGGATGTCGAGAAGTTTCAAATTTACAGCAATCTCAGGACGGCTTTACAGGGAAGTCTACTGGATAAAGACGGCCAGAAGTTTATCGAGAACAACGGATCAAAGCAGTACCGGATATCGCTCCACCCCGATTTTATTGCCTACGATAGAGAGAAACTCCTTAAACATCCAGATAGCAGCATCAGAGATATTGCAAGAAAATTATCCAGTAAATAGCATCTTCAACTTGGGAAAAAGAACCTTCGTTGGCGAAATATGGCTGCCGGAGGTTTTTTGTTTCCAGGCCACACATAAAATCATTGACTTAATGGAAGCAATGAAATACAATGGAAGAAATGGAATATTAGAAAACCCGCCTAAAGAGAGGCAAATTTTATGGATGACCTTCTTAAGCAATTAGAACATTACCGGCTTGAGAATAAGATTACGCAGGAAACGCTTGCAAAGGAGTTGGAAGTTGCTTTTTCAACTATAAGCAGGTGGCTTAACGGTAAAGTCAGGCCGAATAAAATTCAGGCTTATCATATAGAGAAGTTTTTGAAGGGCAAGACTGGGAGCAAGAAGAAATCATGAGCAAATACGATAACTGGTCAAAAGAAAAACTCATTTCAGAAATTAAAGAGTTAAAGAAGACTACTTACGGCTTGCTTTGGGATGATAAGCCCGAAGATGTAGCAGAGCTATGCAAAACAAAATTGCCTGTTTTGGTGGATGTGGAGGATAAAACAATTTTTGATAGTTCCCGCGATCCAACAAATATTTTAATCGAAGGCGACAATTATCATGCCCTGTCTGTTTTGAATTATACTCATAAAGGTAAAATTGACATCATCTATATTGATCCACCTTATAATAGGGGTGTAAAAGGTGGCAATGATTTTCGCTATAATGATAAGTTTGTTGATGGCGAAGACCCATTTCGACACAGTAAGTGGCTTTCGTTCATGGAGAAACGATTGAACCTTGCGAAAAACTTGTTAAAAAATACCGGTTCAATCTTTATTAGTATTGATAATACGGAACAATCCGCTTTAAAGCTGTTATGCGATGACGTGTTCGGGGAAAAGAATTTTGTTGGAATGTTGATATGGAGGAAAAAAGAAGGCGGCGGGCAGGCAGATGCTTATTTTGTTACGGAGCATGAGTATATCCTTGTCTATGCCAAGTCAGACGATTTTCAGTGGAAAGATGAAGAAATACCGGTCAGCGAAGCGGAATTCAAGAAACAAGATGAGCAAGGAAAATTTTCCGCTGTTAAATTAGCGAAATGGGGCAATACGGCTCGCAGAGAAGATCGTCCTAAAATGTATTTTCCAATTAAATCGCCTGATGGAAAGAACGTCTATCCCATCGCTCCAGACGGTGGTGATGGCCGGTGGCGTGTCGGTAAAAAACGCATGGAAATGTTGATTGAAAAAGATTTGGTCTTTTGGCAAAAGAAAGATAGCAGATGGATTCCTTACGAAAAAATATATTTTAATGGTGGTGAGGTAAAGACAGTTAAAGAGAGAAGCATTCTTTATGATTTAGCTACGACTACCGATGGAACGAATGAGCTTACAGAGATGTTTAGTAAGAAAGATGTATTTGAAAATCCAAAACCTACCGAGTTAATTAAATTTTTCCTGCGATATGGAGCAGATAGCGATTCAATAGTGTTGGATTTTTTTGCTGGTTCTGGTTCGACAGGTCACGCCGTAATGAGCCTCAATCAGGAAGATAAAGGCAATAGGCAGTTTATTCTTTGCACTAATAACGAAAACAAGATTGCAGAGGAAGTTTGTTATCCACGGGTAAAGAAAGTTATCTCGGGTTATAAGAATTCTAATGCGAAGAGGGTTCAGGGATTTGGCGGAAACCTGAAATATTTCCGCACGGACTTCGTTGATGCTGATCCTACCGACAAGAATAAAAAGAAGTTAACCGAAATGGCGACGGAGATGCTTTGTCTCAAGGAAGGTACCTTTGAGGAGATAACGAATAAGAAGGCGTTTAAGATTTACAAGAACACCAATCACTACACCGGTATAATCTTTGACCAGATGGCGATTCCGGATTTCAAGGAAGCTGTTGCCAAATTAAAGGGGAAATTCAGCGTTTATGTCTTTTCGCTTGGGGATGATTCCTTCGAGGATGAGTTTAAGGACATTAAACAAAAGGTTAAACTGTCACCCATTCCTGAAGTCATATTGCGGGTTTACAGGAGAATTTTTAAATAATGCGACTGAAAAACTACCAAATTAACGCCATTGACGAGCTTCTGAGCAAATCCAAAAAGCTCTTTACCTACGCCGATAATAAAAAGATCATCTTTAAGGCTCCTACTGGCTCCGGCAAGACCATAATGATGGCGGAGTTTTTAAAGCAGTTATGCGAGGACAAAGAGGTTAAGACGCCTCTTTCATTTATCTGGACAGCTCCACGGCAGTTGCATGAGCAAAGCAAGAACAAGCTGGATCATTATTACGAGCCGAGCCGGGCCCTGCGCTGTTCATTTTTCGAGGATTTGGATGACAAGCGGATTGATCAAAACGAGATTCTTTTCTTTAACTGGGAGAGCATTAACAAAGAAGGCAATATTTATATCCGAGATAATGAACGGGACAATAATCTATCCAGCGTTCTTACTAATACCCGGGAAGAAGGTCGGACAATAATTCTCATCATCGATGAAAGTCACCACCACGCCACGAGCGAAATCTCACAGAATTTAATTCGTGATATCAATCCTAAATTGACGATTGAGGTTTCTGCTACGCCGGTCTTGGAAAGCCCGGATGAGATCGTTTCTGTTCAGTTGGAAGATGTTAAAGCTGAGGGGATGATCAAAAAGGCCGTCATCCTCAACCCGGAGTTTAAAAACATCATAAAAGACGCTAAGGTTGAAAGCCAGCTAAGTAGGCAATCCGAAGAAATCGTTATTGAGCTTGCCTTAAAAAAAAGAAAAGTTCTCAAGGAATCCTATGCCAAAGAGAAAATTGAAATTAATCCTCTGGTGCTTGTGCAGTTGCCGGACAGAAAAACATCGCTTGAAGATGTCATTAAAGACAAGGTTATTGCGATTTTGAAGGATAAGCACAAGATCACTACTGAAAACGGCAAGCTGGCAATTCACCTTTCTGGGCATCACGAAAACTTGGAAAATATTTCGCACTTTGACAGCGAGGTTGAGGTTTTAATCTTCAAGCAAGCCCTCGCTCTTGGCTGGGACTGTCCCCGGGCGCATATACTGGTGCTTTTCCGGGACTGGCAGAGTATTATCTTTTCGATTCAGACCATTGGCAGGATCATGAGGATGCCAGATCCGGATTACGGCCACTATATAAATGAGATTCTGAATTACGGCTACATTTTCACTAATCTGGACGATATAGAAATCCAGGAAGATATGGCCAAAGATTATATTACGGTTCATACAGCCCATAGACGTGGCGACTATACGCCTTTGGGCCTGCTGTCTTGCCATTCAAAGAGGCATCGTGAGAAGACAAGACTTTCTCCGCTCTTTATTAAGATTTTCTCTCAGGAAGCCGATGCTTACGGCCTCGCCAAGAAGATGCAGAAAAAAGCGAAAGGCATGAGCGTAAAATTCATTTCTGATTTCAAAGCCGAAAGCGTTGATGAGTTAGTCGGGACAAAGATAGCCGGTGATAAGGCGATAAAAATGTGCGGGTTTGATTTGCAGAAATGCTTTGATTATTTCGTCAGAAAAAATCTTGCTCCGTTTCATCCGGAGGATCGCTCTATCGGGCGCCTAAAAGAAGCTATCTACTATTTTTTTGACCAAACGCTAGATATGAAATATGAAGACGTGCAGGAAGAAATTGTCGAGATTGTGCTTAGCGAAGAAAACATCCAACATTTCGTCAATATCATAGACCAGACCAAGGCAAAGTATCTGGAGCACGTTTCAAAACGTGAGAAAGAGCTTGATTATGACGAAAAATGGGATGTGCCGGAGAGCATAAGTTATAGCTCGGCCTATACGGAGATCGAGCATAAATTAAAATCAATAATGCAACCGTTTTTCTGCAACGAAACATCATCAATCGAGATGGCGTTTATAAACTTTATTGAGAAACAGAATCGTATTCACTGGTGGTTTAAGAATGGCGATAGGGATGCTGTGTTTCTTGCGGTGCCTTATCAGGAAAACGGCGACAGGAAACCTTTCTATGTTGATTTTATTGTCCAGATGAAAGACGGATCAACAGGCCTTTTCGATACGAAATCCGGGTTTACCCGGCAGGTGGCTGGTTCGAAAATCGACGGGCTTAACGCTTACATTAAAGAGCAGAACAAAAAAGGCAAAAATTTATTCGGTGGCATTGTAACCAATACCGATCCCCGGAAATTTACTGGGCGTTGGATTTATTTCAATAAGGACGGTAGTGCGTTAACTGCCAATAACGATAACTGGGAGAATTTAGTCTTATAGAATTTTCGATGACGAGGTCGAATGCCCAGAATGCAGGAAGAAGTTTGGTAAAGATGAACTCAGAAATACTTAAGTAGGCAATGGAGGTAAAAATGGAAACCCCATGGAATGATAAACACGTTCTCAAGGTTCAAGATGATCGCGAAGTTAATATAATAGAAGCCCCGGAGATAAAAAAACATCGACAACGTGTTGAGCCTTGGTTAACAGCTCTTTTTCAAAGCGACCATCTTTCTCTATTGGTGGGTTCCGGAATGTCTTCCGCTGTTCACGCAATTGCCAAAGGTAATGCCGGGTCAGGGATGGGCAAAATATCTTTTTCTGCATTTAAAGAGCAAATGGATACGTGTACTGCCCAATCAGCTCAAAGGGCTGGACGTGGGGATGGAAATATTGAAGACCAGATACGCATTGCTAAAGATCTATTGCAAGGACTAGAAATATATACATCGACAAAAGTGGCCAATAATGAAAAGCTTAAAAAGGAAATAGCCAAACTCAATGAAGAACTGAACGCAGGCCTCTTGGAGTTTGTAAAAAGAATTCTTGAGACAGAGAAGAATATTGTCAATGATTCTGATTCTAAATCCGCTGAATACTTGTTAAACTTTATGGTCAGTTTCGCTAGTCGAACTGGCACGCGAGAGCGGTTGAATATTTTCACCACAAATTATGACCGGGTGATTGAATTTGGTGCTGAATTGGCGGGTATTCGTTTACTCGATCGATTTGTTGGATCTATAAATCCAATTTTCCGATCGTCACGATTAGAGATTGATATGCATTATAATCCGCCGGGCATCCGTGGAGAACCTCGTTATCTAGAAGGGGTTGCACATTTTACTAAATTACATGGTGCTGTAGATTGGGTTTATCAGAATGGGAATGTAAGGCGAATATCCCTGCCCTTTGGGGCTGAAACAGTTGAGGCTTATTTTACTTCATTGGCTGGAGAAAAACCAAATGCGCAATCGCTAATGATATATCCTAATGCAGCTAAAGATCGCGAAACCTCTGAATACCCATACGTTGAGCTCTTTAGAGATTTAGCTTCGGCTATTTGCCGTCCTAATTCCACACTAGTGCTTTATGGATATGGTTTTGGGGATGAACACGTTAATCGTGTTATTAAGGATATGCTGACAATCCCATCTAGTCATCTTGTTATTATCTCATATAGCGATGAAGGAGATAGAATTAAGAGATTCTATGAGGATGCAAAAAGGCCTGCACAGATATCATTATTGATAGGAGGACACTTTGGCGACCTAAAAACATTAGTTGATGGCTATCTTCCTAAACCGGCAATTGATAAAACTACTTTTCGTATGGTCGAGCTTCTTAAATCTAGAGGATTAATAGCAGATGAGTCTAAAGCAAAGGATGGCGATCAATGAGCTTGTCTCCTATTGAACATTCCTCATCCTTACGAATTGGAACTGTGGAGTATGTGGCTCCGGACGAAATAAAGGTATCTCTTGATTTAGAGGCGCCTGATGGAGTTGCCGCAAATGCAGGAATTCCTCGTTCGTTCCCGCGTATAAATAACTATGTTATTTTCCCATCAGAAGCAGGTTATATCGTCGGACAAATTGAATGGATAGCTGTTGAACGATCTCCTTTTCCAAAACGAAAAGGGTTTCAAGACTATGGGTTGGTTGATCTTCCTTTTCCTATGCGAAAGATGCGAGTCAACCCCTTGGGCATATTAAAAGTTGATGAAAATGATAACTTTTTATTTAAACGAGGGGTGCAAACTTTTCCGAGTATAGGCGAGCCAGTATTAATGCCAACTGATAGACAGCTTCGTGCGATTGTTGAATCCGGAGAAAAACGCAGGGTGAAGATTGGCACTAGCCCTTTGGCGGCAAATGCGGATGTTTGTATTGATCCAGACCGACTTTTTGGCAGGCACTTAGCCGTTTTAGGAAACACAGGTAGCGGTAAGTCTTGTTCAGTTGCTGGATTGATTCAGTGGTCATTAGAATGCGCTAAAAAAGATGGGAAGGAGCCAAATGCGAGGTTTATTGTACTCGATCCTAATGGTGAATATTCCAAAGTTTTTAAAGACAAAGGTCGAGTTTTTATAGTGGATGCTGCGCAACATCCTTTACAGGTTCCGTTATGGTTTTGGAATAGCGCTGAGTGGTGTTCGTTTACTCAGGCTAGTCTTAAGGCGCAACGTCCATTATTAAAAAGAGCTTTGCGAGAGATTCGAAGTGGGAAGCCTGATCCGAGCGTGACAACTGAAGAAGCCAAGAAGCTTGAACTTAGGCGATATCTTTCCTCAAACATGATTTCTATCCGGAAAGATTTGAGAGCAGGAGCTATAAAGACGGATGAATCAAAATTTGGTTTTAGGCTAAAAGCTATTCGGGATGATTTGGATATAAAAAAGACAACTTTTACAACATACAATATTCAGGATATATGCGATAAGATTAATACGGCTTTAGCCGCTTCTTACAATTCTTTTACAGAAAAAGGCACGAATAAATTAGTTGAGTATTATCGCGCTTTTACTGAAGCTCAAGTTAACGATATCTTAACCGCTATGAATAATGTTATTCAAAGTCTGGGAGGAATTGTTTACCAAGAAGGTCCCGATGAAGATATCCCTATTTCTTTCTCAGGTGCTGAATTTGCCGATCACCTTCAAATTCTGGCTGAGCAAGAAAATGTTAGTCAATTTCTTGATTTCTTAGTAATGCGCGTTAGAACAATGCTTGCCGATACGCATATGAAGAAAATTATTGGCGATGAGATTGATATCACGCTCGACAAATGGCTAGAGGATTATATTGGGAAAAATAAAGCAGAGAATGGCTGTGTAACCGTTATTGATCTCTCCCTGGTTCCTACGGAAATAATCCATATTACCATTGCTGTTATTGCTCGCATGACGTTAGAAGCCTTACAGCGTTATCGAAAATTGAAAAGCAACTCTTTGCCTACGGTAATAGTCATGGAAGAGGCGCACACATTTATTAAGCGCTATATGGAAGAATCTGATAATCAGAATGTATCTTCGATTTGTTGCCAAGTTTTTGAAAAGATAGCTCGGGAAGGGCGCAAGTTTGGATTAGGGCTAGTGTTGTCTTCACAGCGACCATCAGAGCTTTCTCCCACCGTTCTTTCCCAGTGCAACAGTTTCCTTTTGCACCGGATTAGTAACGATCGAGATCAAGAGCTTGTGAATAGGTTAGTGCCAGATAACTTTCGGGGATTGTTACGTGAATTGCCTTCTTTACCCTCGCAAAATGCGATTTTATTAGGCTGGGCATCCGAACTCCCAGTTATGGTTAATTTAAATTATCTTTCTGAAGATAAGAGGCCCCAGTCAGAGGATCCTGATTTTTGGAAAGTATGGACTGGCGAAGAAGCCCGTGAGATTGATTGGAAGGCTATCGCAGACGATTGGCAGAAGACGGATCAAAGTGGAACAGCCGAAACTGCGGAGGGAAAATAGATTAATAACATGTCAAATAATATTAAAATCAAACTTTCTCCATCAGCTTTAAATCTTTTTCTTGATTGCCCCCGTTGTTTCTGGCTTGAGAAGAATAAGAACATAAAACGACCGCGGGGAATTTTCCCATCGCTGCCCGGGGGTATGGATTTGGTGATTAAAACATATTTTGATAAGTATCGTATTAAAAATGAAATGCCACCGGAAGTTAAAGGTAGGTTAACAGGTAATCTTTTAACGGATATGGGCCTTTTAGATAAATGGCGATCCTGGAGGGCAACGGACCTGTGCTATGAAGACAAGAGTATAAATGCAGTTTTGTCCGGGGCCCTGGATGATTGCCTCATGGAAGATGGTTGTTATATTCCATTGGATTATAAGACAAGGGGTTCTGATCTTAAAGAAGATCCACGTAAGTATTACCAAGCGCAGCTTGATTGTTACTGTTTGATTTTAGAGTCAAGCGGTCGCAAGACAAAAGGATTAGCTTATCTTCTTTATTATTGGCCGATAGAGGTATCTGAGAATGGAATGGTTAGATTTAATGTTGAGCCATTTAAGATAGAGACTAGTCTTGAATCTGCTAAAAAAGTATTTCGGGATGCGGTTATGTCATTATCGCATGAAATTCCAAGGGCTAATCCAGCATGTGAGTATTGCAGTCTGGTAATGGCACGGAAATCAGAGGCTTAGGGGCAAGAAGTAACAATGGGTCAAAACGGGCAACAAAGGGGTGCCAAAGGGACAAAGAGGGTTAGGCCCTTGGCAATAGGTGTTCAATCGCATTTCGGCGTTCTTTGTCGGTTTTAAGGCGGGAAATCTTCAGAAGCCGTCTGCCATGGAAGATTTTTAGCATGCTTTCATCAGTGCAAGATCTCATGTTTTCTACGAAGTCCGGAGGTAGCGTCTTGACTATTTTCAACAAGTGTGCTAACTTGGCTTCCGAGATATTCAGCTCTTTACGGGCTTTTGCCCAGGTTATTCGGCCTGGGCCGTGGTTGATATAGGCCTGAATTTGCAGGCCTTCATAGATAGTATTTTTGATAATTCGCTTTGCCCGGATGGGTTTTTCAGGCAAAGGATCGCCAAAACGGATTAATTGCCGCTTGCTTCTGCGGGTATAAATTTTCACAACCATATGTATTATATGGGCTTGTGATGTTCGTCTGGCGTCCAGTTCGGGCAGTTTTAGGCCTGAACCCCTTTTAAAAAGGGTTCGGGCCTAAACTTCTTTTAAGGTTGTGTCAAGCGCTTATGCGTTTATGTGGGCTTCTGATGCCAGCAAGTTCAATCCTCCTCAATAATGGAATCTTTTCTTTGCGCATATCGATATAGCTTAAGAAATGCTAAGCTCGGGTGTGTTCTTGGTTAATTTCCATAATGCAGTGTTTCTGTTGTATAATATAGAAAATTCAATAACCCAGTTGAGCCCAGGAACATCTTTCCGCTGTAGTTTTTTCCGAGGATTTTAGAAAGGAGCTCTTATTAAAAAACTTATCACTTCTCATAAAGGACGAAAGTGTAAACATTTTCGCTGTAAACATATTTTGAGTATTTACAATCATGAAGTCTTTTGTCATATTCATTCGGATTATTCCTCACAGGATCAAAGAAGTGCTGGCAGTGCGCGTCGACAAGTAAATTGAGGACTTAAGCTTATTTTTGAGTGTATCTAGGAAGATATGGTCGCATTTATTGCTTCATTTTTATTTGTTGTTTTGGCTGAGATGGGTGACAAGACCCAGCTTCTGGCCATGGCCTTTGCGACAAGATATAGTGCTACCAAGGTCTTGATCGCGGTTTTCCTAGCGACGATTTTGAATCATGGCCTTGCTGTGGCTGTTGGACATTTTTTAACGACGGTTATCCCTCTTGATATTATTTCTTTTGTCGCGGCTTTGTCGTTTATCGTTTTTGGCCTTTGGACGATGCGTGGTGATCAGCTTAACGGTGAGGATCAAAGGGCAAGTCGTTTCGGAACCATCGCTACTGTTGCGATCGCGTTCTTTCTTGCTGAAATGGGAGACAAGACACAACTTGCCACAATTAGCCTCGCTGTGGAATATCAGGGCATGGTCAATGTGCTCATGGGCACGACCTTTGGGATGGTGGTCGCTGACGGAATTGGCATTGTGGTTGGAATTGTTTTGCGTAAACATCTACCTGACAAAGCGATTAAATGGTTTTCGGCGGTAATTTTTATTTTGTTTGGTTTTATTGGAGTTTATAGAATTTTATCTGGACGTGCGAGTATTTTTTATGTGATACTGATTTTGTTTGCTTTGGCCGCGTGTACAGCCTACGCGATGTATCAGGTCGCAAGATCTAAGCAAAATAAGTAGTGATAAATATGAATAGTGGCGATGGAGTTCGCCGTAAACTGCCTCAGCATGGCTGATAACTCCTACAAAAAAGAAAGGAGAATAAGGCTTATGGTGAGGTATTTTTTTGTTGGTTTGGGTGGGGCGATTGGAACAATTGGCCGCTATGCTCTTTCAAGTGTGGACTATCGCTGGTCCAAGGGTATTTTTCCTTTGAGCACTCTTGTTGTTAATCTTTCAGGTTCTTTTGTGATTGGTCTTTTGTGGGGTCTTTTTGATCGATCGGTTCTTTCTCCCGGCGTTCGCATGTTTGTTTTTGTCGGGATCCTTGGAGGGTTTACAACGTTTTCAACATTCAGCCTTGAAAATTTTAATTTGCTTAGAGATGGAGAGATTAAAATGGCTATCTGGAATGTTTTGATGACGAACGTTGGGGGCATTGCCTTGGTTTTTGTTGGTTTTGCTCTTTCAAGGTATATGATGGCTTTTTTAAAATAGGAGGCGAGGCATGAAATTTTTAGAAGAAGGAATGTCCTTAAAGATTTTTATTGGGGAGACAGATCGCTATAAGGGCAAGGCGCTTTATGAGCAGATCGTTCTAAAAGCTCAAGAATTAAAGCTCTCGGGCGTCACTGTTGTGCGCGGTCTCATGGGTTTTGGAGCTGACAGCCGCATGCATACAGCAAAATTGTTGAGCCTTTCTGACAATTCACCTATTGTTATTGAACTGGTTGATTCGCAAGAGAATTTGGATCGATTGTTACCATTTTTAGATGAAGCTGTTCCAGAAGGCATGGTCACTTTAGAAAAGGTAACAGTAGCCAAGTATCGCCATGCCTAAAGGTTTTTTGTGATTATTATTTGTTTTATTCTTTTCATGAGTTTAGGTATACTAAGAGTGTTTCGTTTTAAAAGAGAGAACTTTATTTCTTAATTGATCAGAAAAATATAGAAAAAATATATGAAGAAAATCATCTCTTTTTTTCATCGCTTTAGCGTTCGCGTAACAATCGCCTTGATCGCTTCGATGTGTTTGGTTGCTGCCTTAAGCAACTTTTTTGTTTATCGATATGCGCTTGATTTCCAATTTAAAGACCTTCGAGAAAAGCTTATCATTATTGCTCAGACGGCAGCGCTAACCATCGATGCAGAAAAACTTCAACAGGTGCCCCTTGAGCGTTCTGGGATCGAGACTCCACAATACCATGCGATTGCCCATATATTGAAAACAATTAAGAGGGCCAACTCGTCTATCCGGTATGTTTATACGATGGCCAAAACAACGGAACCGGGTATTTTACAATTTATTGTTGATCCTAATCTTTTAACTAAGGAGGAGTATGCTAAAGGTCTTACGGTTTTTCCTGGAGATCGTTATGACGCGACACATTTTCCTGAAATGCTTAAAGGATTTGATGAGCCAATAGCGGATACGAAGCTTTATGCAGATGCTTGGGGCGTGACGCTTTCCGGATACGCGCCGATTCGTGATCCAAAAGGAGAGGTCATCGCTATTTTAGGCGTTGATATGATGGCGGACCAAGTTTATCAAATGCAAAGGCGCGTTCACAAGCGCAGTCTTTTTGTGTTTTTGCTTGGCATTCTTTTTTCTGTTGGCTTGGGCATTTTTGTTTCTCGCCGCATCATTAAGCCTGTCCGCCAACTCGCTGATGCGACGCAGTGTATTGCCAAAGGAGATCTTCGTTGTCAGGTTGAAGTGAAGGGGAGCGATGAAATCGCCGCCTTGGCGGAGTCGTTTAATTCTATGGCTCAAAGTCTTTTACAGTCGCGGGAAAGACTGCATAATTATTTTTATCGTGTCATGCAGTCGCTGGTTAAGCTTTTAGAGGCCAAAGATGCGTATACCAAGGGGCATTCGGAAAGAGTTTCCGATTATGCGGGAAAGATCGCGGAATCAATGGGACTTGATGTAGAGAGCGTGGAGAAAGTAAAAGAGATTTCTCATCTTCATGACATTGGGAAGTTAGCGATCCATGAAGATATTCTGAATAAACGAGGACCTTTGACGGATGCAGAGTGGGTGAAGATTAAAGAGCATCCTGCCTTAGGGGAAAAAGTTTTAAAGGGTGCGATATTTGAAGACGAAATGCTCTCTATGGTGCGCTCGCACCATGAACGCTATGATGGGAGTGGATATCCAGACAAACTTAAGGGGAGCGAAATACATCTTTTTGCGCAAATTATTTCTGTGGCGGACGCTTTTGACGCCATGACAAGCAGCCGGGCCTATCGATCCATTTTGACGCGAGAAGAAGCCTTTGCAGAAATTCGTGCATGTAGCGGGAAACAATTTAACCCCAAGGTTGTGGAGGCCGCTTTGGCGGTCTTATAAGCGGTTGCTCTGCAAAGCAAGGCCGACAAATCATCCTTCCTGGCAAGTCGCCTTTCAACGAATATGTGTTGAAAACACTTTATAGGGTATTGTATAATAAACGATATTTTAAAGACCAATACGATGCCAGCACAAATCCTTGCCCAACATCCCTTACCTAAGGTATCTGTTCCCTTCGAAACAGATTACATTGGGATTTATTTAACCAACCGATGTTTCCTTTCCTGTGCCTATTGTGTTACTAATTATATTAATAAATATATAAATATTAAAAAAATTAATGAACTTACGCCGGCACAATGGATGAGCGCTTTGAATCGTTTGCAGCTTCCGCCAGGAGTCCCGCTCACTTTTCAAGGCGGAGAACCTTTTTTGTATCAAGGTATTTGGGAGCTTTTGGAAAATGTTCATCAGAAAATTGATATTCTGACGGCCTTGCCTCCACAGATCACCCCGCAGCATTTTAAGGCCTTGCGCACGCTCGATTGGAACAAGAGGGATGCGCCATATCCGACCATTCGCGTCAGTTTTCATCATGGACAAAATGATTATAAAAAGCTCATTGAGCGCATTAAAGAATTTCAAGATATCGTGAGTATTGGTCTTTTTCATATTGAACATCCGAGTTATCCGCACCTGACAGAAGAAATTAGGGCTTATGCCAGAAAACAGGGTGTTGAATTTCGCACAAAGATGTTTTTAGGCTCCTGGCAGGGGAAGATGTATGGTCGGTATAAATACCCGGACGCTTGCCGCGGCCAGAGGACAGGCAAAAAAGTTAGATGCAAGAATATTGTCTTGCCGGTCGCTCCCGACGGGCTGATCTATCGTTGCCACGCGGACCTTTATGCCTGTCGTAGCGATGTTGCCATAGGACACCTTTTAGATCCTGATCTCAAGATCGAGAATCGCCATCGCGACTGCCTGTTTTATGGGGCGTGTAATCCTTGTGATATAAAAGTCAAAACAAACCATCTTCAAGAAGACGGCTTTTGCTCCGTCGATATTGTAGTTGATGATGACAAAGCGTAGACACATCCTCATTATTAAGACGGGTTTTTCCGAATTCCTCGATCGCGGGGTTTCGACGGTGGTGAGCTTAGGTGATGTGCTTTTTTGTACAATGCTTCTACATCTTTATAAAAATGATGAAGTCTTATGGGTCACGTCGGCTGCGGCCAAGAGCCTTTTGGTTGATAATCCCTATATTCATCAATTAATAATTTTTGGTGGCAAGGCTTTTAAGCAGATTATGCGCAAGCGCTATGACGTTTTTATTAATTTAGAAAAGGATATCGGGATCTGTGCTTTTTTAAAAGATGTTAAGGCCAAAGAAAAGTATGGCTTTTATTTTAATGACAAGATCCATGACATTGCGGTTTATCGCTCAGCGACACGATTATTGTTGGCTGGTCAAGAAAATCATCGGCATATTAACAGTAATACGGCGGAGATCCTTTATGAAGCTGTTGGTGCTAAATGGCAAGGACAGAAGCCGATTCTTTTTGCCAAGGGTCAGAGAAAAGAAATTTATGATATTGGTTTTAACTATGCCGTTGGTTCTAAATGGCCTACCAAGGCTTGGCCCATGGAACAATGGAAGGAGTTAGAAAAGCGGTTAGCATCAGATTTTTCTATTAGTTGGCAGCAAGGACATAAGAATCTTCGTCAGTATATTAGCTGGATCAATAGTTGTCGAATGGTTGTGACCTCTGATTCTTTGGGGCAGATTATTGGCCAGGCCTTGGGCAAGAAGGTTGTTGCTTTGTTTGGATCGACGAACCATAAGCGCATGGAGCGCATGCCAAACACATGGGTTGTTTCTTCTCCTTCGAAGTGCCCTTATCGTCCGTGTTTTCTTTTAGCATGCCGGAATAAGAGTTTTTGCATGGAAGAGATTTCTTCTAAGGTTGTTGAGGCCAAAGTCAGGAGGTTGTTGTCTTGATGAAAAATATTATTGTCACTGGTGGAGCTGGATACGTAGGATGCGTTCTTATTCCAAAGCTTCTTGAGGCAGGATATGCTGTTAAAGTTTTGGATCTTTTTTTGTATGGAGATCACGTCTTTGATCATGTTAAGAGCAATCCAGCGCTCACCCTTGTTAAGGGGGATATTCGTAATCGTGCTCTCTTGGAAAAAGAAATTCCAGGGACTGATGCGCTTATTCACCTGGCGTGCATTTCCAATGACCCAAGCTATGAACTTAATCCGTCTTTAGGAAAATCCATTAACTATGATGCATTTTTACCGTTGGTTGAAATTGCTAAAGCAAACAAAGTTAAGCGCTTTATCTTTGCCTCGAGCTCTAGTGTTTACGGAGTTAAAAAGGAACCAGAGGTGACTGAAGAGCTTTCCCTTGAACCGTTGACAGATTATTCTAAATACAAGGCTCTTTGTGAAGAACATCTTTTGAAGCAGCAACGTAAGGATTTTGTTGTTTTAATTTTAAGGCCGGCTACGGTTTGTGGTTATTCACCGCGCCTGCGACTCGACTTGACGGTTAATATTTTAACAAACCACGCGATTAATCAGAATAAGATTATTGTTTTAGGCGGTGATCAAAAACGGCCTAATATTCATATTGAAGACATCACGGATCTCTATGTTAAGACGTTGGAATACCCGGATCATTTGATCGCGGGAAAGATCTTTAATTGTGGCTATGAAAATCATTCTGTGAAAGAGATCGGGCTTATGGTGAAGAATGCGCTTAAGAAGAAAGATGTTGTTTTGGAGATGAAGGATTCGGATGATAAGCGCTCCTATAGCATTTCTTCAGAAAAGATTAAGCGCGAGTTGGGTTTTGCTCCAAGACATACCATTGACGAAGCGGTCCGAGATCTTGAGGCTGCTTTTAGCAAGGGGCTTATCGTCGATTCTATGAATAATCCACGGTATTATAATATTAAAACAATGCTTTTGGCCAAGCTTCAATAATGACGACCAGCAATCCTTATAGCAATTTAAAAATTGTATGGCATCCTGAAAAACTTGATGCACTGCGGCGAGGCATTGTTACGGCGCCCATTAATGTATTGGTTCAGCCGACTAATCGTTGTGATCATCGGTGTTTTTATTGTAGTTATATGGATCATGCTTTGGGCCTTCGTACGGCAGTGAATGCGCGCGATGAAATTTCCTGGGAGATTTTCAAGAAGGTGCTAGCGGATATTGCCGTTATGAAAGTAAAGTCCGTTATCCTCAGCGGGGGAGGCGAGCCGTTGCTCTACCCGAAGATCAAAGAGACCCTGGTTTTTTTAAAGAAAAATAAGATTGATTTTGCTCTGATGACAAATGGCCAAAGGCTTAAGGGTGAGATTGCAGAACTTTTGCGCACTGCGAGCTGGGTTAGGATTTCTTTGGATGCTTGTAGACCGGGGCGGTTTTCAGAGATCCGCAGCATTCCTGGTAAGAATTTTCTGGAGATTCGTAAGAATATCAAACAGTTTGCTAAAGAGAAAAGCAAGAGTTGTGAGCTTGGGATCAATTTTGTGGTGCATCATTTGAATGCTGATCAGGTTTACGCCATGGCGCGTTTTGCCAAGGCTTTAGGCGTTAATCACGTCAAATATACAGCGCGGATTACAAAAAATCTCTTTGTCTATCATGAACCTTTCAAGAATTCCGTTGTTGAGCAGATTCATAAGGCTCAGGCCAAGTTACAGGACAAGCACTTTAAAATTATTAACAAATATGAAGAGGATTTTCATCTGAATATGGTGTTTGAGCGTAGCTATCGACATTGTCCGATCATGCAGATTAATACCGTTATTAGCGCGGATTCCAAGGTCTACATGTGTCATGACAAGGCGTATGTACCTGATGGCCAGCTTGGTGATTTGAAAAAGCAATCATTGCGGAAGATTTGGTTTTCAAGAAAGACAAGGAATCTCTTTAAGAATTTCGATGTCCACAAACATTGCCAGCATCATTGCGTCTATGACGAACGTAATATTCTTATTAATGAAGCGATAAAATCATTCAGTCAGCATATTAATTTTATATAGATAAGCAGAAAGTAGAAGCAATTCCTTTATGGCAGAGATTAATTTGTTGCAGCATTATCCTCAGGCTCCAAGAAATCTTGTCGAGCGTCAAGAACAAAAAGCTCAAGAAGTTCGAAGCATCGCTTGTCAATTTGGGAGGGAGTACTTCGACGGCGAAAGAAAATATGGCTACGGGGGATATTTTTATCATCCTAAGTTTTGGCAATCTGTTGTAGGGGATTTTCAAAAGCAGTATCGTCTTTCGAATAAAAGCAGCATTCTTGACGTGGGGTGCGCTAAGGGATTTATGCTTTATGATTTTACGCAGCTTATTCCCGGTATTAGCGTCGCTGGGATTGATATATCGCAATACGCTATTGAACATGCTAAAGAAGAAGTTCGTCCCTGGCTAAGGATTGCAGACGCGAAGGCCTTACCGTATCCAGATAAATCTTTTGATGTTGTTATTTCCATTAATACTATTCATAACCTTGATTTTGAAGATTGTAAGCAAGCTTTGCGTGAGATCGGGCGAGTGGCTCGACAAGGTTCTTTCATTACTGTTGATGCTTATCGTAGTGTCGAGGAGAGAAAAAGAATGGATATGTGGAATTTGACTGCCAAAACGTATATGCATGTTGATGAATGGAAAGAATTGTTTCAAAGCGTTGGCTATACGGGCGATTACTATTGGTTTATTCCTTAAAAAAGGACAAAAAAGAGGTAGTTGTGATATGAAAGTGGTCATTCTTCAGCCTAATTATGCTTGGCTTGGCAAGCGTATTTGGAAGATGCCTCCGTATACGCTTGCTATTCTTAATGCTTGCTTGAAAGAGAAGCATGAAACTTTTATCATTGATCCCAACTATTATAATATGTCTGAGCAGGAAGTTTCGGAGGCGTTAAAAAGAATAAATCCTGAGGTTGTGGCGATTAGCTCTATATCAACAGAATATATTAAAGTTTCCAGGCATTTTAACGCGGTTGTTCGACAAGCTGTTCCAGGGGCAAAGATTGTTTTAGGCGGCATTTTGCCTACGGTGATGCTTGAGGCAGCCATGAAGGATAAGAATGTAGACTATTGGATTGTGGGGGAGGGTGAAAGATCTCTTCCTCGTCTTCTTGAGGAGCTTGGCAAAGAGAAGCCCCGCTTGTCGCAAGTTGAGGGATTAGCTTATTGGCAAGGAGATATCCCTCAGATTATTCCTCCTGGGATTTTTATTGAGGATTTGGATGGATTGCCTTTTCCGGATTACGGGGACCTGGATCTTTTAGCGTACGGGAATAAGAAGATTGACTATTCTGTTCAGCTGATTCCAAGACAATTTCCATTTGCTGTAACGATTACATCTAGAGGATGTCCTTATCGTTGTTGTTTTTGTGCCGCAGCCAGCGTTTCCGGGCGCAAGGTGCGTTATCGAAGCGCGGATAACGTGCTTAAGGAAATTGACATGCTCTACGAGAAAGGGATTCGTGAAATAATGTTTCTTGATGATCATTTCTTGGGGGATCGTCGTCGCGCGCTAGCGATCATGCAAGGGCTCAAGGACCGCTCCTATCAATTAACGTGGAAATGTTCAAATTTGACTATTAATTCTGTTGACCAGGAGCTTCTTGAATGGATGAAGAAAAGTGGTTGTTATCAGACGACATTTTCTCTAGAGTCTGGGAACCAAGAAGTTTTAGATAAGATTATTAAGAAGCCAGTCAAGCTTGTTCAGGCGCTTGAGACTCTCGCGATGACAAAGTCCTTTGGTTTTGAAATTATTGTTAATTTCGTTATTGGGTTTCCGCAAGAAACATGGGATCAGATTCGGGAGACGTTTCAGTTTGCTGAAAAGATCAATGTGGACCTAGTGAATTTTCATGTAGCAACGCCGTTACCAAGAACAGAGTTGTTTGAGACGTGTCTTAAAATCGGGTGCTTACCGGCAGATTTTGATTTTGAAGAAAATCCTCTTTCAGGGTATGCGCAGGCTGTTATTACGACACAAGAGTTTACGCCTTTTGAGCTTCATGTAGTAAGAGCTTTTGAATGGGATCGTATTAATTTTTCATCTTTGAAGAAGAGAGAGAATCTTGCAAGAATGTATGGTCTTTCTCTTGAGGATATTAATCGATGGAGGGCACAGACGCGTCGTAAATGTGGCGTTAAGGTTGTTTAAGAAAGAAGCAATGATAAGCAATAGCTTAAAGAAAAGATTTTTTAGAAACATGGTTCGCATTCGTCAAGTTGAAGAGATAATTGTTGATGTTTATGCGCAGAAAACTATGAGGACGCCGACTCATCTTTCGATAGGTCAAGAAGCTGTTGCTGTCGGGGTTTGTAGTGTTTTAAAAAGAAGTGATCAAGTTTTTGCCTCGCATCGGTGCCATGCTGCGTATCTAGCCAAGGGAGGAAACCTTGACGCTTTTTTTGCTGAGCTTTGCGGACGTGTTGTTGGTTCGAATCAAGGACGCGCTGGCTCAGCGCATTTATCTGACGCAAAAATAGGAGTTTTTACTTCGCCGATTTTAGGAGGTATGATCCCCGTTGCGCTTGGAGCTGCGCTCTCTTTTCAGATGGACAAAAAAAGACATGTTGCTGTTTGTTTCTTGGGTGATGCGACCATCGAAGAGGGGGTATTTGCGGAGAGTCTTAATTTTGCACTTTTAAAGAAGTTACCGGTTTTGTTTGTTTGCGAGAATAATTTGTATTCGACGCATACCCACATTAAGGATCGGCAGCCTTCATCTGAAATCTTTCAAAGAGTTAAGACGCCAGAGCTTAAGACGCAACAAGTTGATGGCAATGATGTAGAAGCTGTTTATGCGGTTGCAGAAAAGTCTATAGAGCTTTGCCGTAAAGGACAAGGTCCGGTCTTCTTGGAGTGCCTCACCTATCGCTTTCGTGAGCATGTTGGACCTCTTTATGATTATGATAAGGGCTATCGCACAAAGAAAGAAGTTGAGGATTGGCAGAAAAAATGCCCTATTTTAAAATATAAAAAGAAGCTTATGAAGGAAAGAGTCGTTGAGCACGAAGAGCTTGGGGTCATTGAAGCGAGATACAAAAAAGAAGCGTTGGTCTCTTACGAAAAAGCTCTGAAAAGTCCATGGTCTGATCCGAAAACTTTAACTGACTGGGTATACTAAAAAGATGGTAAGAAAAATAACATACGCACAGGCAATTTCTGAAGCTACGGTTCAGGGTATGGAAAGAAATCCTCATGTTTTTGTGATGGGCTTAGGCGTTGATGATTTTAAAGGGATCTTTCATACGACGTGCGATGCTTACAAGAGATTTGGGGCAAAGCGCGTGATAAGCACTCCTGCGAGTGAAAACGCTATGACGGGTGTAGCGATTGGTGCTGCCTTAAATGGCAAGAGGCCTATTTTTGTTCACGCGCGCAATGATTTTATGTTTTTAGCGCTGGACCAGTTGATTAATAATGCGGCAAAATGGAAATATAATTTTAGTGGGCAGTCGAGTGTGCCCATTGTTGTGCGTACGATTATCGGTAAGGGATGGGGGCAGGGTCCGACCCATTCGCAGAGCATTCAGTCTCTCTTGACACATATCCCGGGGCTTTTCGTGGCGATGCCCAGCGACGCTTATACCGCAAAAGGAATTTTGTTGAAAAGTCTCGAGATCGACACACCCGTTATTCTTTTTGAGCATCGTTCTCTTTACGATCTTCAAAGTGATGTTCCGGAAGAGCCATATACCGTAGATTTTGGCAAGGCTAGGATTATTCGACAGGGTAGGGACATCACGATCGTTGCGCTATCTTTTATGGTACAAGAGGCCTTGAAGGCAGCAGAGGTGCTTAGCCAAGAAGGGATTGATGTCGAAATTGTAGATCCCCTTTCTTTAAAGCCTCTGGATGAGAAGACTCTTATTGAGTCAGTTAAAAAAACAGGGCGTCTTGTTTGCGTGGATACGAGCTGGCAATCTTGTAGCTTTGCCAGTGAAGTGGCCGCAACTGTTGCAGAAAAAGCTTTTTCCTTCCTAAAAGGGCCGATTCGACGTATCACCTTGCCGGATTGTCCAGCTCCTGTGTCAAAGAAGCTGGAAGATGCTTTTTATCCGGATTATAGAACTATTGTTGACGCGTGCTGTGAGAGCCTTGGAAGGTCTCAACGTGGCAAGACGACTTGTGAAAAAGAAGAAGCAGTTTTTATGGGTCCTTATTAATTTCTTGTTACGACAGGATGATGGATGACAAAGAAAATGAAATTTGATTTTTCTAAGCGTGCCGATGCCCTTGTTGGTCAAGAAATGTTTAAAATTTTAGAAGACGCAAAGAATTTAGAGCGCCAAGGTCACCACGTTTATCATTTAGAGCTTGGGGATCCTAAAATAGATCCCCCCGTAGACATTATTGAAAAAACGATTAAGGCTCTGAGGGATGGCCATGTGGGATATTGTCCATCAGCGGGAATTCTTCAGCTACGAGAAAAAATGGCAGTCCATTTCTCGACAAAGTCTCGTAAGCTAGTGAAAGCTAATATTGCTATTAGCCCAGCTAATTTCTTAATCAGCCAGATATTAGATATTGTTTGTGATCAAAAAGATAGGGTTGCTCTTTTTGTGCCTTGTTTTCCTACGTATCTTGCGGCAACAAAATATTTGAGGCTCCCTGTCCGAGCGATTGCTTTGGCAAGTACAGAAGGTTTTCAGTTGACAAGACGGGCTATCGATAGGGCGTTAGAGGCTCACCCTAAAATTGTTATTGTTAACTCTGGTAATAATCCTACAGGGGCAGTTTATGAAAAAGAGGCGTTGACGTATTTGCTCAAGCAATGTGAAAAGAATCATTGCTGGTTGTTAAGCGATGAGACCTATGCAGAGTTAAGTTTTCAGAAAAAATATTTTAGTTTAGCGGGATATCCTTATCCGAAATTGATTGTTATTTCTTCTTTTTCTAAAATGCTAGCGATTCCTGCTTTTCGCATAGGGCTAGCCATTGCTGATCCTTCTGTGATAGAAAAGATTGTTTTATCGTCGTCTACATTTTATTCTTGTTTGCCTCTTTTTATTCAGATGGGGGTTTGCGGAGGCTTGGCCTTAGTGAATCGTTTTACGCAGAAAGCGAGAAAACATTATGGTCAATTGACCAAAGAATGCCTTGAAATCATTGCGCAGAGCCCTAGCCTTGCATGTATTGCTCCACAAGCTGGGTTTTATTTATTTTTGGATATCCGTAAAACAGGGCTGGATGATATGGGCTTCGCGCGAACATTGTTAAAAGAACGCAGAACGGCGGTGACTCCAGGCACGAGCTTTGGCTGTCCAGGATACGTGAGGGCTTCGATTTGCGGTCACAGCGAAGATGTTAAGAAGGGCATAGCTAATATTGTTTCTTTTGCGAATCAGATAAGAAAAAAGTCGTTTCTTTTAATTTAGGTTAATAAGCGTTATGGATAAAAAAAGAAAATGTGTGATTGTCTTGGGAGCGAGTTCTGATATTGGCGCATATGTTTGTCGTCGATATCTTGAGGACGGGTTTCGTGTCTTAGGAACGTATCGTCATTTTTCTAAACAAGTGAAAGCGCTTGAAAGCGCTAAGGGTATGATGTTGTTGTCCTGTGATGTTGAGAAAGAAAAAGACATCGGGAGGCTTGTTGGATTTATCAAGAAAAATAAATTTGTGTGGGATACGTTTTTTAGTGCTGTGGGGACGACCGAACCTATCGGGCGCTTTTTTGAACTTCCTTTTAAGAAGTGGGAAAAGACCGTTCATGTCAATGCCTTAGGGCAACTGCGCCTCTTGCACGCGCTGCATCCTTATCGTGCTCAACAGAAAACGGTCGATGTTGTTTTTTTAGCTGGGGGAGGAACAAATAATCCTTTTCGATGCTATTCTGCGTATTGCCTTGGAAAGATTATGCTAATCAAGATGTGTGAGCTTTTGGATGACGAAAATACGCATTTGAAAGTTTTTATTATAGGTCCGGGATTTGTGCGCACAAAGACTCATCAGGAAACATTGAGAGCGGGAAAGGCAGCAGAGGGGAATTATCAGAAGGTACAGAAATGGCTTCAGGATAAGAACGCGGGGACCCCTATGGAGGACATTTATGCCTGTATTCGTTGGGCGCAAAAACAAGAACGAAGGGTTGTTGGGGGGAGGAACTTTTCTGTTGTTCATGATCTTTGGGGTGAAGAAGAATTAACACGACAATTAGCTCGTGATGGGGACATGTATAAACTGCGGAGATCTAAGAATGATTGGAGCCAAGGGGGAACGCGGCATGCAGAAAAAAGATAGACTTGCTTGGAAATTGCACAATCAAGCGACCAAGGATCAATTTAGTACCAAACAGGTTCAGCTTGGGCCATGGACGTCGTATAGCATGATCCATGATCCAAAACATATGTGTTTTGTTTTGTCGCGGTATAAGTTTTGTTCTAAAATGCTCAAGGATAAAAAGCGTGTCCTCGAAATTGGTTGCGGTGACGGATTTGGCATTCCTATAATGGCTCAGGCCGTGGGACATCTGCACTGTATTGATTGGGAACCACGTAACATCAAAGGTAATGCGCAGAGATATCCATTTATCAAGAATGTCAGTTATCAATGTCTTGATGCCTCGCGAGAGACGATTGATGGTCAATATGATGCGTGTTTTCATATTGATGTTTTAGAACATTTGGAGCCTAAGCAAGAAAAGGGTTTTATGGAAAATACGTGCAAGGCTCTCGTGGATGCAGGCGTTTTGGTTGTTGGGACTCCAAACAAGGCCGCAGCACGTTATGCAACAAAAAGAAGTAGCAGTCAACATATTAATTTAAAGACGGAAGAAAGCCTACGTTGTCTTGTGCAGAAGTATTTTAAGAATTGTTTTATTTTTTCTATGAATGATGAAGTTGTGCATACAGGATATTCAAAGATGGCGCATTATTTGTTTGCCATAGGCGTGGGAAAGAAATAAATGAAACTGACCGACTATATTGCTGAGTTCTTGCGTGATCAAGGAATTGATACCGTCTTTGGCCTGACCGGCGGGGCAGTTGTTCATTTCTTTGATTCGATTAGCAAGACCAAAGGTATCAAGACCGTTTTCTGTCATCATGAGCAGTCAGCAGCCTTAGCTGCTGTTGCGTATGCACGCATCAAGAATGACTTAGGAGCTGCGATTGTTACAACGGGTCCTGGCGGGACAAACGCTGTGACCGGGGTTCTAGCGGCTTGGCAAGATTCTATCCCGTGCCTTTTTATTTCAGGACAAGCGCGTATAGAGCATACGAGCCGTGGCAAAGCTTTGCGCCAGCTGGGCGTTCAGGAGCTTGACATTCTTCCCATTGTTCAGTCGATCACTAAGCATGCTGTTATGCTGCAATCCCCTAAAGATATTCGCTATGAACTTGAAAAGGCTTTGTATATCGCAAAATCAGGTCGACCAGGTCCGGTTTGGATCGATATTCCTTTAAATTTTCAATGGATGGATATTGATCCTAAGAAGTTGCGAAGATTTAATCCTCCAAAGAAAAAAGAAGCTTTATCTTTGAGCAAGAAGCAGGTTGCGCATTGCCAAAAACTTCTTGCTCAAGCCAAGCGGCCTCTCGTTTTGGTTGGTTATGGCGTGCGCCTTGCTAAGGCAGAGCATGTCTTTAAAGAATTTATCCGTCGTTATCAAATCCCTTTTGTTTCTAGTTGGACAGCGAGTGATTTTTTACCAACAGCTCATCCGCTGTACATTGGGAGGATTGGTGTTTTTGGACAAAGAGGGGCGAATTTAGCTATTCAAAACTGTGATGTGCTGATTGTTTTGGGCTCTCATTTAAGCATTCCTTTAACAGGATCTTTGTTCAAGTCCTTTGCTCGAGCAGCAAAGGTTGTGATGGTTGATATCGACAAGCGAGAACTGGATTTTAAGACGGTTCATGTTGATTATCCTGTCTGGTGTGATGTGCGCTTGTTTTTAGAAAAGATATGCCAGGGCCCTAGCATCAAGCCAGTCCCTGATGTTTTGTGGCAAGACAAGCTTAATAATTACCGTGCATACAATAAGGTGCCAGCATCTTATTTTACCCAAAAGAAAGAAGTTAATAGCTATGTTTTTGTTGATAGGCTATCAGATTTGTTAAGAGGGGATGAGGTGATTGTTGTTGATGGGGGAGGAACAAACCTTTTTACGAGTTTCCAGGCTTTTAAGGTCAAGGGCAGTCAGCGGTTGACGACTTCAAGCGGCATTTGCGCTATGGGAACGGGTTTGCCTGAAAGTGTTGGGGCTGCATGGGCAGAGCCGAATAAAAAGATTATCTGTTTATGTGGTGACGGGAGTATGCAGTTTAACATTCAAGAATTACAAACGATTGTTCATCATCGTTTGCCTGTAAAGATCTTTATTATTAATAATGGAGGTTATCTTGCTATTCGCCATACGCAACAAGAATTCTTAAAGTCTCGCTATGTTGGATCGGGGCCTCGGGGAGGGGTGAGTTTGCCAGATTTTGTGAAGATTGCTAAGGCTTACGGCATTCAAGCTATTCGTATTCATGGACATCGTGAATTATCTCAGAAAATACAGCAAATACTCAAAGCTCCTGGTCCTTTTTTATGCGACGTCATGGTTTCCCCGGATCAGCATGTTTATCCGAGGGTTGGATTTACAGAGAATATTCGTGGCACTTTTTCTCCACGTCCGTTGGAGGAGATGCATCCTTTTCTGCCAAAGAAAGAATTCTTAAGCCAGATGTTGGTAGATTTGTGGCCTTCTAGGAAAGAGTAAGTTTATGGAGCAAATGCGAATAACAAAAAATCTTAGTGTCATTATTCCGGCATTAAATGAGGAAAAGAATATTTGCCAGGCTGTTCAATCTGTCCAGGGAGCCATAGCAGGGATTGTTGATGATTACGAGATTATTATTGTTAATGATGGGAGCAGCGATAAGACGGGCCTTCTTGCTGAAGAAGTAGCTCGAAGCGATGCTCGGGTAAAAGTTTTTCACAATAAGACAAATCAAGGCTATGGTTATTGTTATCGCAAGGGAGTTTCGTTAGCCCAAAAAACATATGTTAGCGTTTTTCCTGGTGATAATGACATGTCAGGTGAAACATTAAGAGCGCTAGTTCAAAGAGCGGGTGCGGCAGATGTTATTTTTACCAATGAGAAGACTGCTGAAAAGCGAAGTCTTTTGCGTCGAATTTTATCAAGATGCTTTGTCGTATTGATTAATTCAATATCAGGATTAAAGCTTAACTATTATACGGGAGCTTTTCTTTGTAAGACATCCTTGGCGCGCTCAATTACCTTAGAATCCGATGGTCTGGCGATTGGAGCTGAATGTCTTGTAAAGCTCTTAAAATCAGGCTGTAGTTATGCAACGATTGCCCTCGAGCATTCTGGAAGAAAACAGGGGTCATCCAAAGCTCTTACTTTGCGAAGCTTGATAAGTGTCATCAAGACAATCATTGTTGTTGTCAAGGCGAGTTCCTCGTCAAAGAATAAATTTTGTCTAAACGCTAAGGAATAGTTTATGTTTTCACTTTTGATAAGCTTGGGTTGTCTGTTTGCGGCTATTGTGATGCACTTATTTTTGTGTAGATTCATTTCCCATTCTTCTGTACGACAAGCATCCTTTTTCTGCTTTGTGGGTATTTTCTTCTTTGTTTACATGGGTGCTGATTCTGTTTATTTTAGAAATATGATTAGCAGCTCTTTGCCGTCTTTTTCGTTGTGGGCTTTACGGCTTTTTTCTAGTGGTGCGTATCTCTATTTTCTTTGTCATGTCTTGTATTATTTATTCTTTGTAACGGCTGATGTGTATAGTCCTACGCAGCGGATTCTTAATTTCTTGAAAGAGCAAGATGGTTTATCCTACGAGGAGCTTTTAAGTCGCACGAAGCAAGCTAATTTTATCTTGCCCCGCATTGAAGATTTGCAGAAGCGCTCCTGGATCTTTTTAGAAAAAGATGTTTGTCGAACAACGCCTAAGGGAAATCTTATATTGCATTGTCTTTATTGGTATCAAAAGCTTTCAGGAAGACCGATCGGTGGATAAGAAGGGGGATGAGGCGTGAGTGTTGATTCCTTGATTGTTAATAGCGCCGTAGTTTCCTTTGGTTTCTATCTTTTTCTTTATTTTCTTTTCTTTCGGTTTGCGTCATCAAAGAAAATCTTTCCTTGGTTGATGGGATTGCTTGTGGCGGGAGGAGTCTTTAACGCTGTCACAAGTTTTATTCTTTTAAGCAGATTACCAGGGGGGGTGTGGGGCATAGGAGAAAAGATTCTCTTTGTCTTGGTTGCGGAGTTTCTTTATGGACTCGCAGCCGTTCTTTTCATCCTTTGTTTTTGTGGTCCCAATGAAACTTCGGTTCGGATCCGCCTTCTTTATGAGATAGGGAAAGTATCGCCGCAAGGTATTACGATTCACGCCTTGCTTATGCGTTATAGTGATCAGGAGATTCTTGAAAGACGCTTAGAGAGATTGCTTGCGTCAGGGGAAGTTTATCAAGAGTGCGGTCAATATAGGATAAAGCCAGTTTTTAATTTTTTCTCATTTAGAGACCTTGTGGCAAGCCTCATAAATCATTATTTTAAATAAAAGGATTGTCAGCGTTATCATGCCTAAGTTATTCAAGGATCTTTTAACTCCAGAAAACATTAATATCTTTCTTATATCTGTTTTGTCGATCATCATCGGCATCCAGGTTCTTGTGATCGTGTCTTTTGTTTTTACTTTTATCCCGCTAAAGCCTTCGGTTCAAATTCTTGTGTATCAGTCAGATATGCGTCCTGAGCGGGAAATGTTGCTATATCGCGTTTTTGTCCTTTCTGTTTTTCTTTGTCAGGTCATTTGCCTATGGTTATTTCGAAAGAAAATGCAAAGCCAAGAGTTGAGCTCTAAACTCGCTCATTTTGTTGTCATGGATGGGGCAATCTTGCTTCTTGTTCTTTTTATGATCTTTAAATTGGCTCTTTCTGGTTTTGCAACAGGCATAAAATATTATTTTTATTTCTTTTTGTTGGTGGCTGGAATATCAAAGATCAGTTATCGCTTTCTGTATTCGTTCATAGAAAAGATTGGGCTTTTCTGCGAAAAATATACTTGGGGTGTTGATCTTCTTGTCTTGCTGTTCGTTTCTGCCTGCATTTATGTTCCGGATGTCCCATGGCTGTTAGCGCAAATTTTTCGCTATGACAAGTTTTACCATTGGCAGGCTTTTATTATTGAGCCAGGCTTTGCGGCGCTTAAGGGATGCAGACTCGATGTGGATATCTTCAGTCAATACGGAATTGGAATGCCGCTTTTTATTGGACAGTGTTCGCGGCTCATCGGTGGGTTTACTTACGAGCATCTTGCTGTTATTTTTTTATCGATGTGTATTATGTATTTTATTTTGGTCTATGTTTTCCTGAGGCTGTGGTTAAAGAATATTTTTGTGGCTGTCATTGGTGTCATTTGGGCAATCAAATTTCAGATGTTTAGCTTTCTTGAGGCTGTTCATGTTGTCTGGATTTATCCTAGCGGAACGGTTGTTCGTTATTTTTTCGATATTATTTGTTTTCTTTTTCTCGCTTTGCACTTGCGTTATCGCTCTTTTCGTTATCTTCTCATCGCTAGCGTGGTTGTCGGGATGGCATTATTTTATGTTTTAGATACAGGCGTTTCTTTAGCTCTGGCGTTTTATGCATATTTGGCTACTTTTGTTCTTTTTGCTGAGCAAAGAGTGACATTTCTGGCTTATTCAAAAGATCGCGTGCTCTTTGGTGTCTGTTGCGTCCTCCCTTGTGCTGTCGCATTTTCTTTGTATTGGATGGCCATTGGGGACAACCTTTTGAAGCCTGTTTTCTTATCAAATTTCACAGAAATGCTTGATTTCTTTGCGGCAGGATTAGGGGCCATGCCGCTCTTTGATGGTATTGCGATGAAAGAGTATGCCTACTTTGTTATTGCTTGTCTCGTTCCTTTGGTTTATCTTGGGACTGCATGTATTTTCGTTGCAAAAAGAGGTTGTCGTCAAGGTCTTTTAGCTCTTGTTTTAAGTATTTATGGTCTGGGCATTTATCAGTATTTTGTTTGCCGTTCGGCACCTTCAAGTTATTTTTCCGTGAGTGTGCCGTTGGCATGCATTTTGTGCTATTGGCTTGATCAGGTTGTTATGGTCTTAAATGAGAAAACAAGAAGAATCCTTCTTGTTTATATTTTTATTGCTTCAATTTTGATTTTGTTGACGTCAAGGTTGTTTTTGGATTATCCGCATATCGGCAATGTCAACAGAGAGCAAGCAGACAAAGATAAGAAGCTAATGAGCGAATTTATGGCGATTGACCAAGATGTTGATCTTATTACACGTTTTACATCTCCAAGCGATAAGGTGTGCTTGTTCGCTTCTATGGCGCCGACTTTTCTGATGCAGGCAAATCGCAAGCCTTTTCTTTACTATTCTAATATTTTGCCAACCCATTCTTTTCGTACGTTATTCTTCGCGCCATTTTTTTTGTTTACTCAGAAAAGGGTTGATAGAATGTTCCTCAGTCTTGAACAAGAAAAACCCCAATATGTTTTTATTGAAGGACGATTTCTCGTTGGTGAGGCATCTATTCTAGGATGTGTTTCCCAGGAGTCTTTTTTAAGGCTGACGCAGTATTTAAGAGAGAAATATGATTTGGTTGGTCAAGGGGAGTTGTTAGTTGCTCTTAAAAGAAAGCCAGGTCTGTAATTTTATTATTTGTGACAAGATAGGTGAGTTTTTGATCATATTGTCTCTAGCGAAAGACGACACGCTTTGAATTTAAGGAGTTTTTACTATGATTGACGAAAAGAAAATCTTAACATTTGAAAACCAGCGCACGTTTTTTGTTTCTGTTCTCTCTATTTTTTTTGGTTTTCAGGTTTTATTTATTGCTTCGCTAATTTCAAGCCTGGTTCCTATTGTAAGCCCTATCCAAATTATATCCTTTCAATATACGATTTTTCCAGAGAGGGAGATTGTGCTTTATGGAATTTTTATTGTATCAATTATTTTGGCTCAGATGATGCTCATGTTTTTGCTCAGGAAGAAAAGTATAACCACAGAGCTTCTCGAGCGTCTTAAAGAAGTGGTTGTCATCGATGGGGCCTTGCTAGTTTTTGCCCTGTATGTTGTTTTTAAGCTATTTTTATACCATTTTCCTCGATGGGCAGAAATTTTGTTGCTGTGTATTGTGTTGTTGCGCATCTTCTTCATTATTTTCCACCCATCCCTTAAGGAAATTAATAAGATTTTAGATCGTTGGGTGTCAACCTTTTCTAAGGTTGGCGACATCATAGTTCCGATTGCCATTGGGACAATTCTTTGGGTTCCTGATGCTCCTGGAATGATTGCCAGAATCTTTCATTATGATCAATTTAACCACTGGCAATCGTTCATTATTGCTCCGGGGTTTGCATCCCTTAAGGGATGCATCCTCGGTATCGATGTTTTTAGCCAGTATGGTGTTGGAATGCCTTTTTTGGTGAGTCGTCTTGCCCAGGCCGGCGGGGGTTTTGGCTATGAAAGTGTTTTTCGAGTTTTATCTTGTATGACGATTATTTATTATCTTTTTGTTTATGTTCTTCTCCGCGCTTGGATCAAGGGATTCTTTATCCCTGCGCTTGGGGTTTTGTGGGCTATCCATTTGCAAATGTTTTGCCATCCTCCCGTTATGAATAATATCTGGATTTTTCCTAGCGGAACGATTATTCGCTATTTTTTTGATATTTTTTTCTTTATCTTTATTTGGTTTTATCTAAAAACGTCTCATTGGAAATATCTTATTTTTTCTGCTGTGGTTGTTGGGCTTTCCTTGCCTTATATTTTTGATACGGGCGTCTATTTATTCTTTTCTTTTTTTTGTTGTATCCTTTTGCTCGTTTTTATCAAAATTCTTAGAGGGGAGCCCTGTTCTTGGCCTCGATGGATTGGGTCTTTGTCGTTTGTGTTTTTGCTTCCTTTATCTATCGCATTTGTTTGTTATCAAATGTTAAGCAAAGGACATGCTTTGAATCCATTATTTTGGAAGAATCTTGGCGAAACGGGTCAGTTATTTTTAGCTGGCTTTGGAGCCCTTCCCATCTATTGTGGCCTTCAGCAAAAAGAATTTCTATATTTCTTTTTTGGATGCTTGATCCCTGTTGTCTATCTGTTTAATCTTTGCGTGATGTGTGCCGGCATGGTACGTAAGCCTGCAAACAACCATAATCTCTTTCTTGCGATATTGAGCATTTATGGCCTTAGTTTGTATAGCTATTATATTTGTCGCTCTGCCCCTTCTAGCTATCTTGCGGTTATTTTGCCGCTTGTTTATATTTTATGTTTTTGGGCGAGTCGGATCGCTGGCCTTGTTCAATTAAAATGGCGAAAAGTGCTTGCACTTTTTGTTGCTTTGAGCTCCTTATTGATCATCGTGACTTCGGAGCGGTTTCTTCAATATCCTAATCTTTATTTTATGCACAAGGAAGAAGTTCTAAGCTACGTGACTCAGATGAAGGAAACGCTTATTCTAGATGAGGATGCTGCTCTTGTTGCTCGCTTTGTTGCTCCTCAAGAAGAAGCTTGTATTATTTCAGAAATGGCTGCAGAAATTCTTATGAAGGCAAATCGAAAGCCATTGCTCTATTATCCTAACTTGCTTTCTCCGCAGTCTTTTGGAAAAGAGATTTTTGATCCGCTATTTTTATTTACTCCACAAAGAGTTTCTTTCTTTTTTGATTCTTTAGAAATGAAGAAGCCACCATATATTTTTATTGATGAAAAGATTGTGTTGAGTAGTTTCGCAAGATTTTTGGCTACGCAGCAGATGGAGCATCAACTGCTTTTACAGTATATTGAGGAAAAGTATTCTCTTTGCCAGAAGGGAAGGTATTTGGCTGTCTTCCGTCGCAATGAACGGTAGCTCTTTATGTGCGCATGGGCTTAGGGGGCAGGTTTTTGGTGCAATAAAGAGCTTACAAAGAGTCTGCAGTGATGTTTGACAATGTTTGTGAAGCGTAGGAAATTTTCCAGATTTAAAATACTCTCCGGTGAAAACATTTTTCTGATGACCGCAAAGAAGTGTGTGGTTAAGAAGGTCATGTAGAGTTCAAGTTGCCATCGTCGGACATCATTAGGGCTTGGGTTTTTCATTTGTAAAACAGGAGAAAAGAAGTCCATCGTGTCAGCTTCTTCTAGGGGGTTCTCAGAAATCCAGCCATTTTTTAGGCACTGCTCATATAAGGCTGTCCCAGGATAAGGTGTATAAACAGAAACAGATGCAAGGTCCATGGGTAGGCGCGCAATTAGCTTTTTTGTTTGATTGACATCTTCCTCTGTTTCGGTTGGGGCTCCTATCATAAAAAAGACCTGTGTGGGAATCTTGAATTCATGAAATAGGCGGCAGACGCGCAAAACATCTTCTTCTTTGAGATTCTTTTTGTAAATCTCATTGCGGATACGGTTGCTTCCAGACTCAACAGCAAGGCAGACGCCTAAGCACCCAGACGCTTTCATCAACTCAACTAATTCTTTGTCAATGGTCTTGATACTTAACCCATTGGGGAACGTATAGCGGATGCGAAGTTTTTGTTCTATGATGAGGCGACAAATGCGCTTAGCGCGTGCATTATCAAAGCTAAAATTATCATCAATAAAGTAAAAATAATTAATGTTGAACTCTTTTATTAAATAGTCGATTTCTTGAACGACATTTTCAGCAGATCGTGGGCGCCAGCGTGATCCATGCGTGATATACATATTGCAGAAAGAACATCTGTTCGGACAGCTTCTGGAAGACAAGATGGGAAGGGATCGGGCTGGCAAATGAATAAGTTTTTTTTGTACAGAAAATTGTTTTTCAAGGTCGATCAAATGCCAATCTGGAAAAGGAAGGCTGTCGAGATGGTGATTGTATTCCGTCTTTGGATTGTGATAGATTTGGCCTTGGCTTTTCCAGGCAACACCATCAAGGGGTTGGCAAGAGCCTGCGAGATTTTGCCCACAAGAGAGATGGTCTACAAATTCAGCAAAGGAAAGCTCTGCTTCGCCAAGGAAGATGACATCGACGGAAGTATTTTCGCCTAGGCATTCTTTCCAGTGGTATGTTGGGTAGAGGCCACCGACTGCGACGATCGCCTTGCTAGAGACGTCTTTGACTTGTTTGGCCAGCGCAGCTGTGAACTTCCATTGAGAGGAAATAGCACAAGTGATACCAACAAGGTCGAAGGGGGTGCGAGCAATGAACTCCTTTGTCTCTTCTTCGCTTGCGCCGTATCGATAGAGCCCTCCGGTATTGATGATAGGTCCTAGGGAGGCGTTATAGATCGTGACTTTATGGCCGCGAGATTTTAGAACAGAGCCTAAATACGTCAAGGCCATGGACAGGGCTCTTGAGTCGAATTTACCAATATACGTGTATTGTGGATAAAGGAGAAGTATTTTCATAAAGGTATTTGCGAGATGCTATTATTAAACCATATTTCTTAAGATATGGTAATGTTTTTTAGCCTTTCTGGTTTTTTTAGGGCTGTATTTATTTGCTCCGACCCGAGAATCATGTTAAAATTAATTTTAATTTCTAGCGTTTTAAAGAAATAATGGAAAGGCAAGATGAAAAGTTTCTTTTCAGAGAGTAAATGGCTAGGTTTGGTTTACAAGGCCTTGCCGTTCTTGCTTCCATTAGCTATTTGGCTTTTTCTTTTTCGAGACATGTTCAGCGGTCAAGCCTTCTTTTGTGGTGACTCCTTTGCCACTTATGCTGCTGTAAAAGTTTTTATTGAGAATTTAGAGCAAGGCGTTTTTCTTCTGTGGAATCCTTTTTTGGATTGGGGACACCCTTCTCTTATAACAAGCGTTCTTTTTGGTGTTTTTAATCCCATCTGGCTGTTGATGCTGATCCTTCATCGATCTGGCCTTTCCTATTATCTTGCTTTCGTCTACACAGGCTTTACCTATCTTTTTATTGGCATGCTTGGATTTTATTTCTTTGCGAAGACTTTCTTTAGAGATGAACGCGCTGCTTATTTAAGTTTTCTTATTATGCTCTTTTCTTTTTCCTATGTCTTTCAGGGATTGATTAATACAATAATTATTTATGTTCCCATGATCTGGTTTTTTTACTTTGGTTTGCGTTTTTGTCAGTCTCAAGAGCCCAAAGCATTTGTTGGATTAATTTTTACGCTTATGATTGTGGCAACATCTTATTTCCCTCCTTATCTTTTAACGATTTGTTTTTTCTTGATTTTTGCTGCTGCGATATCTGACTTCAGCGGATTATGCGGGACTGTTTTGGCTCTGGCTTCTTTTGCTCGGAAAAGGTTTTTTCTTGTTCTTTTCTGTTCTTTTTCATTGGCAATGGCATTGTTGCCTCCTTTTAGGGCTTTTCAAATGTCTCAAAATAAAGAAGTCGTTTTTATCGATAGGCATCGATCACAAAAAGATATTTGGTTGGAAAGAGGTGCAGAAATGAAGCCATCGGAGATTGTTTTTTCGTCCTGCAATCTTAGAAAGCTTCCTAAGGAGCTTCTTTCTTCTTTAAATTTAAGAGGATGGCGTTATGAGCATCCGTTTGTTCCCGTCTTTGTTTTTCTTATTTCTTTGTTGGGTGCCTTTAATCGCATGACCCGTAAATCTTTTTTGCTTTTTATTCTGCTTATTTTATTGTTTTTTATTCTTTTAGGGCCTCCTGGCGGACTCTATTTATTATTCTATCGATTTTTACCTTTTTTTTCTGTTATTCATTCTGTGTCGTGTTTCTGGATGGTTTTGATAGGCGTAGGAATTCTTTTTTCTGTTTTGCAATGGCAAAGGATTGTGCAAGAGCAGTTCTTGACTAGTAGGATAGCAAAATTCTTCATTTTGCTTTTAACGCATGGATCTTTTTTTGCTTTTCTTGTATGGCAACGAAATAATCTGGTTTCTTCTTACATAACGATTGTGATGAGCTTTTTTTATTTTTATGTTCTTTTCTTTCTTAAAGAGAAGAAATTCGTTCAGAAACTCCTTTTTCCTTTTTTAATCGTTTGCGCGGTTATTCAGCCTATTGAAGCCCTTTGGCATTATACGAAGGACCCTTTTAACAACAGGGAATACATACAGAATTATATTTTAGTAGAATCTCAGGGTGTTCGATTTGCTTATGTCCGACCTGATCCTGAAGGACCTCCTACGGATGACAATTATCACAAATATCGTCTTCAGCAAAAAGACTATTTACGGTTTTTTGGGTTGATTGATCACCCGTGTCGGTGGGCAGGGCAGTTTTTTTCTTATATTCCTCAAGAGATTGCTGAGAAGTATGTTAAGAATAAATTTTATCTTTATGATCATGTTGCGATGATCTCTGAGCCCTTGGTTGACAATTTAGTATTACCAAGAAAGGTTTTTCAGGAGAATTTAAATCTAGCTTTTATCGAGGATGACCTTAAGGATCCAGCGATTCAGAAAATGGTTTTACGTGATTCGCAGCTTGAGTCTATTGGCCAAGCGACCATTAAAAAAGTGAAGAGTGAGGAGCTCGTCGTCACAGATTTTAATGTTAATGCCATCAAGATAAAAACAAATTTTAAAGAAGAAAAGTTTTTGGTTTATACGGATAGTTATCATCAGGATTGGAAACTTTTTGTTAATGGTCGCCAAGAAAAGCTTTATAGGGCTAATATTGCCTTTAAAGGTATTTTTCTTCCCGCCGGGGAGAACACCCTTTATCTTGTTTATTCTCCTTTGGGTGGAGTAGCCTTCTTTTTCTTTGTTTTTTATCTTTGTTTGGGAATGTTTTTATGGACTATTTTCTTATTTCTAAAGGATTTTATTATGGAGAGAACAAAAAGACATAAAGGGTGTGATGAAAATTAACTTTTTTAAAAGATATTTATGGATTTATTTGTTATTTTTCTTTGTTCTTTTCTGGATCGCCGATCATCAGCCCTTTGACATTGATATGGTTACGCTGGGGTGCCTTCAACACGCAGAAATAACCATTCTTGAGGGCGTGCAGGGGCGCAAAGAAGTTAACGAAAGAGGCTATCTCCGAGCTATTAATTATTATGAAGAACTTTTGATTCTGTTTCCGAGCCTTGATTATGCATACGGAAACATGGGGTTTTGTCGCTTTTATTTAAAACAGTACTCTGCAGCGCATAAAGCTTATGATAAAGCTATTGAGCTTAATCCGAATATTTATACTTACGTATGGGACAAGGGGATGATTTTTTTTCATCAAAAAGAATACAGGAAGGCTATTCTTGCGCTGGAGCAAGCGATACAAAAGATGAGTCAAACCCTAGACTACTATAAGGAAATTATTGTGCTTCCCGCCTTTGAGTTTAGCGATGAGGCAAAAAACAGTTTCTTGTTTAAACTTATTTTTGAATTAGAACGAGATAAACTCTTGGCTGAAGTTCAGATTGTCAGAAGTTATTATTTTCTTGGGGATTTTGATAAAGCTAGTAAGCTCTTATCAGGAACCTTGCCTAGTGTTTCTTTTTCAGAGGATCCTTTGCAGCAGAAAGCAGTTCTCAAAAAGTTTCTTGATCAAATGGATCGTTATTGGTGGGAGAGGATGGATCCCAAAGAAAGGGTGCATTTTGATTCATTGATTGGTCCTTTGCTCGCAAAGATTCTTGTTTTCTCAAAGGCTTCCCAAGAGAAACAAAGAAATTAGGCTGCTAGAGAAGATTTGATAAAGAGGGTTATGCGTTGTCAACGCGGATGCCACGACTTCCTAGAACTTAAGTCTTGAGTGATCTTTAATATTTTGAGATAGTTTTTTGTTGGGAAGGATAGATCGTTGACGTTTTAAGGAAAGGGTTTTTGTGATCGAAGAATCGAGGAAAATTCTTAATGTGGCAAGGCGGGCCTTGAAGTTCCTGCTCCCTTTTGTTTTCTGGCTCTTTCTTTTTTATCCAATCGTGACCGGTCGAGTCATTATGGTCGGCGATACAAGCAGTTTTTATGTCATAATTAAATTTTTTATTGATAATTTATCCATGGGTATTTTTGCACTCTGGAGTCCTTTTTTGTTCTTTGGTTTCCCTCTTTTGTCTTCTTTCTTGGCTTTCGGGCCTTTTAATCCTATGTGGTTGCTTATTGGGATTCTTCGGCAAGTAGGAATAAGCTCTTATTTAGCTTTCCTTTGGACCTATCTTGGGTATTTCTTTGTTGGTGTCCTGGGTTTCTATCTGCTTGTTAAGGCTTTGTTGAAAGATGCCACGATTGCTTATATTGCTTTTTTGATGCTTCTTTTTTCTTCTCAAGGAATGCACATTTTTTCTAGCCCAAACAGTCTTTTTGTCAGTGTTCCTGCAATATGGTTTTTTTATTTTCTTGTTCGCTTTTGGCAAACATGGGAAAAGCGTTTCTTTGTTGGACTGGTGTTTACGTTTATGATTATTGCGAACTGCTATTTGCCCTTTTACTGGCTAACTGTTTTCATTATTGTAAGCATTCTTTATTTCGTGTTTTATGCGCGTCAGGTTCCCAAGGACTTCTCTTCCATGCTTTTGTTTGTTCGCAAGCATCATTGTTTGGTTGTTTTTTGCTCTTTGGCAGCAGGATTGCTTTTGGTCACTTCTTTCCAAGGGTATAGTATTATTAAGAGAGGTGATGTTGTCGTGCGAGAAAGAAAAGTTTTGGATCAAGAAGCCTATGGGGGTGGAGCCGATGTTTCTTACGAGAAAGCTGCTGGTCTCTGCGGGACCGCTCAGATGATGACAAAGCGTTTATTTCTTGACCTTGACAAGATATCTGCTTGTTATTCAACCCCTTATTTTTCTCTTTTTGTTTATTGTATTTTATTGCTGGGTCTTTTCTATCGAATAAAGAAAAAGGCATTCCTCGTATTTTTGTTAGCCTTGGTGCTGTTCTTGATCAGCCTTGGAAGCCAGACTTCTGTATATAAATTCTTTTATCAACATTTTTCGTATTTTAAGCTTATTCATGGCTTGGGAACATTTTATTTTGTTATAGGGCCTGTTTTTATTTTGTTTGTTGCTCTACAATTAAAATCTCTTCTTGAGGACAAGCTTAGCATTCCTCATTATTTACGCCTGGGATCGATTTTTCTTATCCATGCAGGGATTTGGTTTTTCTTGCAAAGCCAGCCGATGCTTCTTTCAACGCAGATAACTATTGTTCTAAGTGCTCTTTTTTTTAGTCTTTTTGTTCTTAAGCGTCGATTTCCACGATTGTTATGGTTTGCGTTGTTGATCCTATGCGTTGTGACTCAGCCCGCTGAGGTTATGTGGCGTTTTCACGATGATCTGGAAAATATGGATTTCAACAAAGACCGTGTTCTGCAAAATTATGTATATCTATCAGGGCGTCCAAGTTTTTCGTTTGAGCGTCCTCCTTTTCTTGAAAAATATGATGCTTACGACAGCCATGCTTCTTTTGTTCAAATGAAAGATGCTGCGGGATTTCCTTTGGTCGGGGCAGGATGTCCGTCACGATGGTCGTATGATTTAATGCGGAATTTTGGTTCGCTTGCAAGGCAATATGTGAAATACAAATTTTATCTCTATGACCACGTCAATATTGCTGCAAAGGAAAAAGAATCTTTGGTTGTGATGGAGGAAATTCTTGGGAAAAACAAGGATCTTGCGCTTGTTCATCTGCCACTTAGATCTCAACAAAGTCTATTGCGATCAAGCTTAATTACAAAGAATCAAGATATTGCAGGGCGCGCCTTGTCTATTGCGGGGCCATCGGACCTCTTTGAGGTTCTTGATTTTGATGTGAATTCTATTAAGATTAGAACGCGCTTTGATAAGGAAAAGTTTCTTATTTACACTGACAGTTTTCAGCCTGACTGGAAGGCCAAGTTAAACGGCAAAAGAGTGCCTATTTATCGCGCGAACATTGCTTTTAAAGGTGTTGTTCTTTCTCCTGGCGAGAATGTCCTTGTTTTTTATTATGCCCCGCTAGGAGGAGCTCTTTTTTATTTTTTTGTTTTAGCTCTACACCTTGGCATGTTATTTTATTTGATCATTTTATTCTTAAGGCAGCCGCTACGTTTAGAAGAAAGGTTTTGATGGCTGATATTGCTGATAATAAGTGGTTGAAGAAAAAGAAGATTTTTTCATCCCTTGGGCAGCTATTTTCACGGTGGTTTTCTTTGTATGCCATCACAGGATTTGTTTTTTTTCTTTTCTTTCTTAAGGAGCCCGTGGCCCCTAAGGTGTCAGCGCTGTCGTATGCCAGACGAGCAGAAGAGGCTATTGTTAAACGAATAAACCACGGTCAGAGGCCAACTCCTTATGAATTAACGTGGGGTATTGAATATTATAAGGACTTTATTGATTTCCTTGGCCCTCTTGATAGCGTTTATGGAAATATGAGCTATTGTTATTATTATCTCGGCGATCCTCACAAGGCTCTTGAGATGTGTGCTAAGGCGATTGAGCTTAATCCAAGCTGTTATTGGCATTATTGGGACCAAGGGATGGTCTATGCTGATCTTAAGAAATATGAGAAAGCGATTATTTCCTTGCAAAAGGCGATTGATTTGATGCCTGCAACGTTTGATTTTTATGCGAGGCTGGCAAATGAGGCAGCAATGCGTCAGGTTGCAAGCGATCAGGCTATTGCTCAGGACCTCTTTTTTCTCTCTCAGCGTATGACCGAAGATCGACGATTGGCTTTTGCTAAGCTTGGAGAAGTTTTTATGGATATGGGACGAGCAGATCTTGCAGGGGCTATCATGGATCATGCCTCGACGCAGCAAAATAAAAAGGACTTACAGCTTCATTTTGATACTACGACTTTTTTTTATTTTTTTACCAAGTTAAGGCTTGGTGAAAAGTTGGGACAACCCGGATGGAAAGGATTCTAGGTCCTGATGTTTGATGTGATGAACATTTTTCGTAGCTTACGTAATCGCAATTACCGTCTTTTTTTTATCGGGCAAAGCCTTTCGTTGGTTGGGACATGGATGCAGCAAATTGCCTTAAGCTGGTTGGTTTATCGCATGACGCATTCTCCTTTTTTGCTTGGGGTTGTAGGGTTTGCAGGGCAGGCCCCGACATTTTTCCTCTCCCCTCTGGCGGGTATTTTGGCGGATCGCTATTCCAAGCGCCGGGCCTTGATTATGACGCAAGTCTGTTCTATGCTGCAAGCGTCTTTGTTGGCCTTTTTAGTGTTAAGCAACCAAATCGTGATATGGCAAATCATCGTGCTGAGTATTTTTCTTGGAATCGTCAATGGATTTGACATGTCGATCCGCCAAGCATTTACGATCGAAATGGTGGATAATAAAGAAGACCTCGGGAATGCGATTGCCTTGAACTCTTCGATTGTTAATCTTGCGCGTCTTGTTGGCCCTTCGATCGCGGGCATCTTGATTGCTACCGTCGGAGAAGGTGTGTGTTTTCTGATTAATGCCCTAAGCTATGGCCCGGTGATCTTTTGTCTTTGGGCCATGCGCATCATTCCCCAAGAAGCTAAACCAAAAAAATTTAATTTTGTTACAGAATTCAAAGAAGGGTTTTCTTATGTCAGCGAGTCTTTACCTATTCGACATATTCTTCTTTTGCTCGGGATCGTGAGTTTTTTAGGTACGCCGTATCAGATTCTGATGCCGATTTTTGCGCGGGATATCTTTTTAGGAGGGCCGCAAACGTTAAGCTTGCTTGTGGCCATGGCTGGCGCCGGAGCTTTGACGGGAGCGGTTTATCTTGCGAGTCGAAAAAGCATTGTTGGCTTAGGGAAAATGATTGCGATCTCCTCAGGGATGTTTGGCTTGGGGCTGATTATTTTTTCATTTTCTCGTATTCTTTGGTTTTCGTTAAGTATTGTGTTCATGGCTGGTTTTTTTATGATGGTTCAAATGGCCGCTAGCAACACGATCCTGCAAACGATTTCTGAGGAAGACAAGCGCGGCAGGGTCATGAGTTTTTATACGATGTCGTTTATGGGCATGGTTCCCTTTGGGAGCTTGACAGCAGGAAGTCTTGCCAGCAAGATCGGCGCGCCGTTGACATTATGTTTAGGCGGCATTTGTTGTATCCTGGGCTCTTTGGGTTTTGCGAGCAAGTTTTCAATCTTGCGAAAAATAATACGTCCGATTTACGTTAAAAAGGGTATTATTCCTGAGCTGGCGCAAGGAATTCAATCCGCTTCAGGATAGAAAAGCTGAATCTCTCGTGTTCGTCTATCTTCCCCAGATGATCCAGACAAAAATACTAGCAGACAGGACCGCCGCGCAGGTAAAAGGAAATCCGACCTTAAAGAATTCTTTAAAGGAAACGGAATAACCCTCTTTTTTAAGTAGACCACAAGCGACAATATTGGCGGAAGCTCCGATGGGCGTGATGTTCCCGCCTAAGCTTGCGCCAATCAAGAGGCCAAACAAAAAGAGTTCTGGGCGGATATGAAGGTTTTGCGACACCGAGAGAGTAACAGGGAGCATAGCGGCCAAAAAAGGGACATTATCGATAAAGGCTGAAAGAATCATAGAAATAATGACCATGAGGATGTACCCAAAGAGAATGTTGTTGCCGATGAGTGAGGATAAAAGCTGTGAAAATTGTTCAATCCATCCAGTTCGCGTGACGGCACCTACAAGAATAAAAATACCTATAAGAAAAAAAGTTGTGTCCCAGTCAAGTTTTTTGATGCCCTTGATCAAAGATCCTTTGTTGATGAGCTTTTCCCACAGAAAAGAAATACTGGCAAACACCATGCACAAAAGACCCGCCATGTAAGAGAATCCTGTGTCCCAGAGAGAGGATAGGGCCAACAAAACAATCAAAACGACAAGCAAGATCGTTGGGACCCATGAACGTATTTTCTCATGGCAAATGAGCTCGGCTTTTTTTGTGTTGTGGCGAAAAATATAGGAGAGCACCACAAAAGAAGAGAGCGCACCCAATTCAACGGCAAAGAAAATGCTCGGGCGTCCTTTGTAGATGAAGAAATCACCAAAATTCATTTTAGCAAATCCACCCAGGAGCATGCTAGGAGGGTCTCCAATGAGCGTGGCGGTGCCTTGCAAATTGCTTGAGATGGCAATGGCGATCATCATTTGCACAGGATTGAAATTAAGCTTTTTTGCCAAAGAAAGTGCAATTGGAGCGACGATGAGAACAGTTGCGACATTCTCAACAAAGGCAGAGATAAATCCAGCTAAGGCGCAAATCGCTAAGATTGCAAGGGCTGTGTTGCGCGCATGAAAGGCGATTTTCTCCGCGAGAAAGGCTGGAACGCGGCTTTCCATAAAGAGGTCTGCTACGACGAGTGTGCCGATAAAGATTCCCATGACATTCCAATTGATCACGGAAAGTGTTTCGGGCAAGGAGAGAACGCCAAGAAGTAACAATCCAGCGCTCGCAGATATCGCCACAAGAGATCTTTTTTTCGGGAAAATGATAAAGAGGGTATACGCTAAAAGAAAGACAGCTAAGGCTACAAAGGCTTTGTTCATGACGGACATTATATTTATTCCTTGGGGCATGGTCAAGGGAAAAGGGCTGAGTTGCCAGGAGGAGAAAAAAAGAAGCTGTTTCTAAAATGTGCACAAGCTGCTAGAATAAAGAAAAATAAAAGAGGATCTTAAGATAAAGGGTATCCGTACCATGATTGTTTCCATTATTATTCCTGCCTACAATGAAGAACTGCGTATTGAGCATACGCTTAAAATGATTGCTGCCTTTCCTTTTGGGCTGGGGGTAGATTTGGAGCTCATTGTTGTTGACGATGCCAGCAGTGACCAAACCTCTATGATTGTTAAGAAATTTGCGCAGACGCATCCGCAGGTTAAGCTGTTGCAAGCAGACGTCAACCGTGGCAAGGGTTTTGCGGTCCGCTGGGGCATGTGCGAAGCCTGTGGAGACTATCTTCTTTTTGTAGATGCGGATAATTCTACGCCGATAGAAGAAGTTCAGAAACTTTTGCCATTAGTTATGAGGGGCGATTGTGATATTGCGATAGGATCACGCGGGCTTAAAGAGTCCTTGGTAAAAATGAAGCAAAGCTGGATTCGTCATCGCATGGGAAAAATTTTTAATATTTTTGTTCGGGGTCTTGTGCTCAAAGGGTTTTATGATACTCAGTGCGGCTTTAAGTGTTTTAGTCAAAAGGCAGCGCAAGCTGTCTTTGCCTTACAGCGCATTGATCGCTTTGCTTTTGATGTTGAAATTTTAGTCATTGCGACATTGAAAGGATTGCGCATTAAGGAAGTTCCTGTGGTCTGGGTGAATAGTCCTCAGAGTAAGGTTGATCCGATTAAGGATGCCACGAAGATGCTTTGCGATCTTTTGCGCATCAAGATAAATTTTGTCAAAGGCCTTTATCATAAGACTTGAAATTTGATTTTTAAATAGGTAAGCTAGTTCTTGCTTAAGAAATCATGGAGCATTGATGAATTGTCTGATTATTTATAGCCATCCCAATCCTAAAAGTTTTAATCATGCTATTTTAGAAACCCTTCGTCAGGCCTTGCAAGGGCAGGGCCATGAGGTCCGCGTGCGAGATTTATACGCAATGAAATTTGATCCTGTGCTTAAACCAAAAGATTTTGATCTAATGGCAAGGCAAAGGGTTGCCCGTGATGTTCAAAGAGAGCAGGATCATGTTCGTTGGGCCGAAACCCTTATTTTTATTTTTCCTGTGTGGTGGAATAGTTTGCCTGCGATTGCCCGAGGATATGTGGATAGGGTGTTGAGCGTTGGATTTGCCTATAGTGAAGATGCTAAAGGCCTTTTGCCTGGGAAAAAAGTTTGCGTGATCGCAACAATGAACGCCCCGCAGGTTGTTTGCGAAAAGGCAGGCCTTTTTAAGGCGATGGACATCACTATTGGGCAAAGTTTAGCAGGGTTTTGTGGCATGACGCTGATTAATCAAAAATATTTTAATTCTGTGGCTTCCGTGACGGATAGCGAGCGTGCTAAGATGCTCGAGGAAGTCATTTCATTAGCTAGCGCTATCTCGTGAAAAGAATATTTCAGGTTATCTTCATCATAGGGTTTTGGAGTGTCTGCGTCGATCCTCTTTTTTCTTCCTTTTCTTTTGCCGATGAGATTTATTTAAAGAATCAAGATCGTGTGAGCGGAGAAATTTTGGAGCAACGCGAGGATGCCGTCTTGTTAAAGACGCGGGCGTTGGGGGTCGTGATGATTCAAAAGGAATTTATTGAAAAGATTGTCGCCGATGATGGTGTTTTGGCTCAAGCGCCCAAAGAGCCCGTAGCTTTTGATCAAAAGCCCGCTGAGAAACCCTGGAAGAAAGAATTTTCTTTTGGGTATAGTCTTGCTCAGGGTAATACGGAAAAACAGCGCATTGCTGGGCGGCTTTTTTTTAACCGTAAAACGAAAGAAAACGAAGTGATTATCAAGGGTGAACATCTTTATGCATCGACAGACAAGAAAATGGATACGCAACGTTTTAATGGGATTCTTCATTATGCTTTTCATTTTGCGCAAAGCCTTCGATGGTATAATTTTTATCGTCTCGAAGGAGATCATGATCGATTTGCGAAGATTGATTATCGTTTGACGCCGTTTACAGGGGTAGGGTACTGGTTTTTTAGCGAGGAGCGTTTAAAGGTCATGGTAGAGATCGGCGTAGGGTATGAGTATACCAATTATACGGATGAACAAGAAAGCATTAAGAAAAATATTTTTACGCCTCAGATTTTCTTTGAAAAGGGGCTCTGGGGCAAGTCGAGAGTTTCTCAAAGAGCTTCTCTGTATCTTCCCCCAGAGAACGTTCATGATTATCGTATTCGTCTCGAGACTGCATTTACGAATCCTATGGATCGATATTGGGCACTACGTTTAACCTTGATTGATGATTTTAATAATTTCCCTGGAGAAAATGTTAAGAAAAATGATCTTCGGCTCATTTCTTCGCTTGTTTACTCTTTTTAGGTCTTTTATGGTCTCTTGCCATTTAGTTGTTTGAATTTTGAATCTTTTGTGCTAGAATTCAAATCCTAACACGTCCTGAAAATTAAGCCAAAAAAGTATCAATAGTATAAAGGAGCTTCATGCGAGCTGGTGTTATTGATATCGGATCAGATACGATTCGTCTTTTGATCGGCGAAGAAGTCGGGCAGAACATTCATGTGGTGGAAACGCTGCAGAATGCCCTTCCCATTGGGCGAAGTACGTTCTTAAAAGGACGCATTTCGCAAGATATGATCAACCAGACGATTGGGATCCTGGAGAAGTATAAGGAAGTTCTCAAGCAATATGAAGTTCAAAAGATCAAAGCCGTGGCAACAACCGCGGTGCGCGAGGCTGGCAATCGTAGTATTTTCTTGGATACGATCAAGCGTAAGACAGGCTTTGAGATCGAGGTCCTTAATGTTGGAGACGTTGTCTTTTACATCGACTCCTATCTTTCCTTCAGTCTAGAAAAAGCCTATCCTGTTCATGAAAAGAATCTTTTGATCGCGGAATTAGGCGGCGGAAGTCTGGACGTTTCCGTGATGCGTAAAGGTTTTACGCTTATGAACGTTGGGCTTTCGATTGGCACTATGCGTTTGCAACAGCTTTTGAGTCAGTTGGGGGGAAGCCGTGAAGAGAGCGCCGAGGCCCTTAAAGAATGCATTGAAAATGAATTTATTTATCTTGCTAAAAGCATTCCGCGTGTTCAGCTTGACGATATTGTCCTGATCAATGAAAATTATTTCTATTTCCAGAATCTTTTGCCTGAGAAAAAGGCGGCCTTAGATTTTTTTCAGCTGACCAAAACAGAAACGCAGAATATCCTCAAAGAGCTCTCCGGCAAAAGCCCAGAAACAATTTCTACGAGCTATAAGATTCCTTTGGCGATTGCGGAAACCCTGGAAGCTTACGCGACGATCTTGCAGCAGTTTTATGTTTTAGCTTCAAAAAATTACATTTATATTCTTCAGACATCGCTCTCGGAGGCGATTCTCGCGAGCCTTCTCTCGGGTCTTGAAATTTCTAAAAAATATGATAAAGCTAATCAGCTTATTGCTGTGGCGACCAATCTTTGTCATCGCTATAATCTTGACTTGAATCATGCGAAGCATGTTGCGCATCTTTCAGAAAAATTTTTTAATCAACTTAAAGGGCACTTAGGCCTACAGGATCAAGACGCGCTTTATCTCATTCTTGCCTCTTATTTGCATGATATTGGTATTTTTGTTAACAACCGGGCGCATCATAAGCACAGCGAGTATATTATTAGTTCGCTTAATCTTTTTCGTTTAACGGATGAGGAGATTAAGGCGATTGCGTGTATTGCCCGCTACCATCGTAAGGCAACGCCAGCGAAAACTCATTTTCTTTATGGGTCGCTGCCGCCTGATAGCCAGATTTTGATTCAGAAACTTTCATCGATTTTGCGCATTGCCAATGCGCTGGATAGTACCCATCGGCAAAAAGTCAAGAATGTTGAATTTGAAATTGAGCGCTCTGGTGATGTGATCGTGATTGCCCATGTGCAAGATAACTTTCTGGTTGAGCGCATTGATTTTCTCGAGAAAAAAGACCTGTTTGAAGAGATCACAGGAAACAAAATCCGCCTTGTTGTCAAAGAGTAGATGATGGAATCTAAAGAAATAAAATCCAACGAACGTTTTATCCATCGCGATATTAGCTGGCTTATGTTTAACGAGCGTGTTCTAGAAGAGGCGATGGATCCTAATAATCCTTTGCTAGAGCAGGTCCGTTTTTTGGCGATTTTTGTTAATAATCTTGATGAGTTTTTTATGGTTCGCGTGGCCGGCCTCAAGCGCTTGATCGATTCTCAATATAATAAAAAGGATCCGCATGGGTTTTATCCTCAGGATGTGGCGGACAAGATCAAAAAAGGCACAGAAAAGCTTTTAAAAGATTTATATCACGTGTATCAGGAAACGATTCGTAAGGAGTTGGCTAAGAAAGAGATCTCTATTCGTGTCTTCTCTGAGCTCACTGGGGATCAGCAAAAATATGCCAAGCGTTATTTTGACAACACGATTTTCCCAATCGCGACCCCTATGGCAGTTGACGCGGGTCGTCCTTTTCCGGTTTTGCCGTCAAGGACTCTGGCTTTGGCGGTTTTGCTTAAGCGAAACGATGAATCCTATTTTGCGATTATTCCAATCCCAAAAAATCTTCCCCGCCTGATTCGTCTTCCGTCTGAGAAAGACGAGGTCACGTTTATTCTCGTGGAGAATCTTATCAAGGAGCACATTGCGAAGTTTTTTAATGGCTTTGATATGGTGGCGCATTTTACGTTTCGTCTGATGCGTGACAGCGAGATGTCTGGCGAGGAAGAGTATTCCGCAGATCTTTTAAAAGCCATTGCCGCTGAGGTGCGTAAACGTCCTAAGGCCAAGGTTGTTCATCTGGAGGTTGAGAAAACGCATAATGAAGAACTTTTAGAGTATCTGTGTAAAATCCTAGGATTTCGTCAAGAAGAAGCAACGTATATTGATGGAGATCTAGATTTAAGTTATCTTTTTGAACTTGTGGCCCAAGTGAACACGCCAAAACTTTTCTTTCCGGGTTATCTTCCCAAAAAAATTGAATATGAAAATATTTTTGACCGCATGAATGAAGGCGATTTTTTTATTCACCTTCCTTTCCAATCGTTTCAACCTACGGTGGATTTGATCCATGCCGCTGCCCACGATAAGGATGTTTTAGCTATCAAGATGACGCTTTATCGCACTAATGAAGATTCTGCGATCATTCAGGCTCTCAAAGATGCTGCGCGCAACAAAAAGCAGGTTACCGTGCTTGTGGAGATTAAGGCTCGTTTTGATGAAGAGCGTAATATCAACTGGTCTAAAGAGCTCGAGGAAGCTGGCTGTCATGTGATCTATGGCATTGCGGGGATGAAAATCCATTCTAAAATGACTCTTGTGGTGCGCAAAGAAGAAGGGCGTATCCGTCGGTATGTTCATTTGGCTACGGGAAATTATAACGAAAAGACTGCGCGCATTTATACCGATATGGGATATTTTACAGCCAATGATGATTTCGGTAGGGATATTTCTGACGTGTTTAATGTTATTACGGGTTATTCGCTGCCTTCGCGTTGGCAGAGGATCGTTTCGGCTCCTTATGATTTGCGGCAGTATTTTTTTGAATTGATTGATCGTGAAATCGAGCATCAGAAAAAACATCGTAACGGGCTTATTTTTGCCAAAATGAATTCGCTTGAAGATCCCAAAATGATTCAAAAGCTTTATGAGGCCTCGTGTGCGGGGGTTAAGATCAAGCTTTTGGTGCGCGGGATTTGTTGCCTGATCCCTGGTGTCGATGGGTTAAGTGAAAATATTGAAGTCAAAAGTATTGTGGGCCGATTTCTAGAGCACACCCGTATTTTTCTTTTTCACAATAACTCCGATGATCGTATTTTCTTATCTTCGGCAGATTGGATGCGAAGAAATTTTGATAAACGCATCGAGCTCCTTTTTGAAATTTATAAACAGGATATTAAGGAGCAGATGGCGGATCAGTTGAATGCCTATTGGCGCGACAATGTGAAAACGCGCATTTTGACCTCGAAGGAAGTTTACGTCCGGCCCAAAGAGACCAAAGAAAAGTTTAACATCCAAGATCATCTCATCCGCTCATATGGTGGATAAAAAGACAATCTGCCGTCATTACGCTTGTGCCGTGATCGGCGAGAACATTACGGAGCTCTCAAAATACGTTTGTGCGTTTTCCAAAAAATCTTCTGCTGAACACCTCCACCGTTCCCGCGTTTCCCTGAGACGCATTCACAACCTCGTTACTCTTTTTCACGATGTCTTAAATCTTCAGCAGATAAAAACCTGGGATAAGAAAATCACTCACTCAGGCAAGGCTTTAGGTGCGAGCAGGGACTTGGATGTTTGGATTGATCTTCTTAAGAAGCATATGCGTGAGTTTACTTTTTTGCACAAGGCTTCTGCTCAAAAGATTATTTTTGGCTTACAAAAAGTGCACACACAAGAACAGTTATGTGTGAGGCGTATTTTCTTGGACTTAAAGCGTAGTGAGGTTTTTAAAAAAGCTGTTGGCTTGTTTGGGCAGCGTCTGTCATATCCAGAAAAAGATAAAGCTCTTCAGAGCATGGGGAAGCAGAAAATTACAAAACGGCTTAAGCGTTTTATGGCGTTTCGATCTTGTGTTGAGCATCCTAAGGATGGAAAACAATTGCATCGCATGCGTGTCGCAGGGAAGAAATTACGTTATACGCTTGAGAGCTTTGAACGCGTTTTCGGGCCGCAAATAAAATATTTTTACAATACGGTTTATGCGATGCAAACCGCGCTAGGGGAGCTTCACGACGCGGAAATGCTTGTTTGTGCGTTAAAAGGCCTAAAGAAGAAAGGTGCTGACAAAGAAACGATTGCAGCCGTTAATTATCTTTGCGATTTTTTTACAAAAGAACGTTTTGCTGCGTATCAAAAGTTTTTGGCGCTCTGGAAGCGAAGCGATCAGCAGAAATTTTGGAGAAAATTAAAAGACTTTATTAAGAGGCCAAGATGAAAATCGCTCTGATTTCTGATGTGCATGCGAATTTCTTTGCTCTTCAAGCGGTTGTCAAAGACGCGAAGGTCAAAGGTGCGCAGGAGTTTTGGAATTTAGGTGATGCTGTTGGCTATAGCCCTTTTCCTAATGAAACTATTGCACTTCTTCGTCGACTAAAAGCTAAAAGTATTTTAGGTAATTATGATCAGAAAATTCTTTGTTTTGCTCGGGAGGGGAAAAAGTGGAAGAAAGATAAAAACAAGGATAAATATTTTTCGTTTGCATGGACGACCCGCCATCTTTCATGGTGGCATAAGCGTTATTTAAAAAGATTACCAGAACAATTAGAAATACAACGTGAAGGTGTTTGTTTTCTTTTGGTTCATGGAAGTCCTGCGAGGATTGACGAAGGCCTAAGCATGAATACGTCGTGTGAGCGCTTGGCGGAATTAGCACGCAGCGTTAAGGCTCAAGCAGTTCTTTGCGGGCATTCTCATGGATTTTTTGATCGCGAAATTAACGGAGTACGCTTCATCAATCCTGGAAGTGTTGGCCGGTCTTTTGATGGTGATCCAAGGGCTTCCTATGTGATGCTCGAGGGTGAAAAAGGTTTTTTACTCGCTACGCATTATCGTGTTGATTATCCTGTGGAAAAGAACTTAGTTCAAATGCATAAAGACGGGTTTCCGTCCATTCTTATGGATTCGATTCGGCTTGGACAAAGCGTGGACACTCTTGCGCAGGAAAAGGTTCAGCGACAAGAGGAAAAGATCTTAAAAGAGGTTTTGAGCTTAGCCGAATCTTGCCAATATGATCAGGCACACGCCCATCAAGTGTGCAGACTTTCGCTTATGCTTTTTGATGCCCTTATGAGCCTTCATCAGCTTGGCGATGAAGAGAAGTTTTTATTAAGGTGTGGTGCGCTTTTGCATGATATTGGCTGGGTTGAGGGTGGGAACCGTCATCATAAAACAAGTCGAGATCTCATCTTTCGTGCAGCGGATTTGTCTTTGAGGGATGAGGACAAAGTGATCGTTGCTTTGCTGGCCAGATATCATCGACGCTCTTTGCCGTCATTAGGGCACAAGCTTTATGGTTCTCTTTCGAAAGAGAAAAGAAAAAGCGTTCATCTCTTGGCCTCTTTGTTGCGGATTGCGGATGGTCTTGACGCAACACATCAGCATTTGGTCCAGGAGGTTCAATGTATGGTGGATGCGCAAGGGCTAAAGATGGAGATCATTTCTACTGGCGATATTGAGGCTGAAATCAAGGCGTGCTATGAAAAGGCGGATTTTTTTAAGAAGTTCTTCAAAAAAGAAATCTTTTTTAAAAGAAAAGTAGGGTAGATTATTGAAAAAGTGCCAGGGCTCCCAGCAGGACAGCATCATCCCCAAGCCTTGAGGAAACAATGAGGCAAGGTTTTAATTTTTTAAAGAAGCGGTCCGCCTGAACTATTTTGCGAATAATGGGCAGCATAAAATATCCACAGGCTTCGATCAAACCTCCTCCGAGAACGATCATTTCAGGGTCAAGAAAACGACGCAAGTTAATACACGCTAATCCTAGGATTTCTGATTTTTCTGCCATCACTTTAGTTACTAAGGGATCCTTTTTCTTTAGGGCTTCTTTGAGAATGCCGCTTTTGATGGTGGTAAGTTTATTTTTCGTTAGTTTTTTGATTAGTGTTTTCTTGTGTTGCCTGATGGCTTGACGGATATCGCGTTCAACGGCCCATCGGCTTGCCAAGGATTCGAGGCATCCAGCATGTCCACATCCACAAAGAGGGCCATGGATATCCATGATCATATGCCCGATTTCTCCTGCCGCCCCATTAGCGCCGCTGATCAGTCGATCGTTGATAATAATTCCGCCCCCAATGCCTGTTCCAGGGAATAAGCCAATGACATGGTGGGCACGCTTGGCAGCCCCAAAGGTTTTCTCACCAAGGGTCCCTAAGTTGACATCATTTTCGAGAAGGACTTTTGTTTTAAATCTTTTTTCGATAAGGGATGCCAGCGCAATTCCAGAAAGACTGATGTTGGGCGTTTTAATCACTTTTCGTTTTGTGCTATCAACGAGGCCAGGAATTCCTATGCCAATGCCAGCAAGGGAAGTTTTTTTCAAAGAGGATGTGTCTAAAAGTTCTTCAATGAGATCAATAATCGTGTTGACTAGGTCTTGGGACTTGGCATTCTTGGAGGAGGGGACTTTGGTGCGCAAGAGGATTGCACCTCTGGGGTTTATCAGGGCTCCAGAGATTTTTGTTCCACCGATATCAATGCCGATATAATATTTATTTTTCACAAAACGTATTATAACATTTTTTAAAAAACATAAATATGTTTTTAGCGAAAAATAACATGGAAAAAGAGTAGAATTTTAGATAAAATAGCAACGCTTCTTTGAAAAGAGATGCAACAACTTGAAATAACAATAGATAAGACAGAGAGAAGGTTTTTGTTTTGGGCATGAACTCCGAGAAAAGTGAAATCATCCATGGGGTTTCCTTGTTGACAGAGCAAGATACCCATCTGTTCAAAGAAGGCACACATTATCGACTTTATGAAAAATTAGGGTCGCATGTCATAACCCATGAAGGCCAGCAAGGCGTTTATTTTTCTGTTTGGGCTCCCAACGCCCAGGCCGTTTCGGTCTTAGGTGATTTTAATCAATGGAACAAGACAGCTCACCCCTTGAGCATCCGTTGGGATTCTTCGGGTCTCTGGGAAGGTTTTATTCCCGGGCTTGAACGAGGCACTGTTTATAAATATCACGTTGTTTCCAAGTACAATAATTATCGTGCGGATAAAGCAGACCCTTTTGCTTTTCACACAGAGCTTCCACCTAAAACAGCGTCCGTTGTCTGGGATTTCCAGTATTCCTGGGCGGATCAGGAATGGATGAAAAACCGTCATCAGGCTAATAGCCTTAAAGCTCCAATGGCGACCTATGAAATGCATTTTGGGTCATGGCGTCGCGTGATCGAAGAAGGGAATCGGTCGCTCACTTATCGCGAAGCAGCGCAGCAGCTGGTTCAATATATTACCGGCATGGGTTTTACACATGTTGAGTTTTTGCCTATGATGGAGCATCCTTTTTATGGCTCGTGGGGTTATCAAACTCTTGGTTATTTCGCGCCAACCTCGCGGTATGGAATGCCGGAAGATTTTATGTATCTTGTGGATGCTTTGCATCAAAACGGGATTGGTGTCATCTTAGATTGGGTTCCATCGCACTTTCCTTCGGATATCCACGGGCTTGTCTATTTTGATGGCACGCATCTTTATGAGCATGCGGATCCCAAAAAAGGGTTTCATCCGGATTGGAAAAGCTATATTTTTGATCACGGACGAAAAGAAGTAGGTGCGTTTTTGATCTCGAGCGCTCTTTTTTGGTTAGACAAATATCATATTGATGGCCTGCGCGTTGACGCGGTTGCCTCGATGCTTTATCTCAATTATTCTCGTTATGATGGGGAGTGGGTGCCCAATCGTTATGGAGGAAAAGAAAATATTGAGGCGATTGAGTTTTTAAAAGAGTTAAATAAAACCGTCTATGCCTGTTTTCCCGATGTCCAGATGATCGCCGAAGAATCTACGGCGTGGTCGGGAGTTTCACGGCCTTTGTATGCCGGGGGATTGGGTTTTGGAATGAAATGGAATATGGGGTGGATGCATGATGTCTTGGTGTATTTCTCTAAAGATCCGATTTATCGTAAATATCATCATAATGATTTAACATTTAGTTTTCTTTATACCTTTACAGAAAATTTTGTTCTTTCGTTTTCTCATGATGAGGTGGTGCATGGCAAGGGGTCCCTCATCAACCGCATGCCTGGCGACGATTGGCAGAAGTTTGCCAACTTGCGTTTACTTTTGGGATATATGTATGCGCATCCTGGCAAAAAGCTTCTTTTTATGGGAGGGGAAATTGCTCAGCGCTCTGAATGGAGCCATGAGAAAAGCTTGGACTGGCATCTGTTACAATATGCTTCGCATCAGGGTGTTCAGAAATGGACACAAGATTTAAATGGTTTATATAAAAAGGAACCATCGCTTTTCTTGCATGATTTTCAGACTTCGGGGTTTCAATGGATCGATGGTGGTGATTGGCAGAAAAGCATTATTATTTTTATGCGCCAGGGAGATTTAGCTGACGATAAGATTGTGATTATTTGTAATTTTACGCCAGAGACGCGATTTGGTTATCGTGTCGGCGTGCCGACGCAGGGTTTGTGGAAAGAACTTCTTAATAGTGACGGCAAAGAATATGGTGGGAGTGGACAAGGTAATTTTGGTGGCAAGAAAACAGAGGTGGTGAAGTCACACGGATTTGCGCAATCGCTATCGTTAACGTTGCCGCCGTTAGGCATTCTTTTTTTAAAGAAAGAAACTGATAAGTTTGTATCTGAGGCTCTTGACGAAGAGAATGCTTTAGAGGAAAATAAAGTTAGCTATGTGTATGAGGTGACCAACTATACAGTTAGAAAACAGGAGAAAAAAGATGAAGGCAAAAATTATTGAGGCGGCAGGAAAAACATGGCGTATCTTGGGTGAAAAGAAAGAGGTTGAAATCTCATCTTTAGCTGAGCTTGTGAGAGAAAAAGAAGAAGTGGTCCTTCAGGCTCTAGGCTGGCTTGCCCGTGAGGACAAAATTGCCTACATTTCTCGTCATTGTGAGGATTATGTTGCGCTTGTCCCCAAGGAGCTTGAAGCCTATCGTCGTCTTTATTCTGGTAAGGCAGTTGAAAAATCAACAGGCGGCGTTAGCGCACAGCTTCGGAAACTATTTGATTTTAAAGTTTTTTAATCGCTGCTGTTAAAAGTGTTACCTAAGGAAGTCCTCGTGCAGAAATTTGTTTGCATCCACGGTCATTTTTATCAACCCCCTCGGGAAAATCCTTGGCTTGAAGAGGTTGAGCTCCAAGACGGGGCATATCCTTTTCATGATTGGAACGAGCGCATTACTTCTGAGTGTTATTCTCGTAATGCCGCCGCTCGCATTCTCAACGCTCAAAAAAGAATTGTTAAGATCGTTAATAATTACGCCAAGATAAGTTTTAATTTTGGGCCGACATTGTTGTCTTGGATGGAGAGAAAAGATCCTGAGGTTTACGCGGATATTTTAAAGGCAGATCAGCTTAGCCAGGAGAAGTTTTCGGGTCATGGCTCAGCCCTCGCGCAGGTTTATAACCATATCATTTTGCCTTTGGCTAGCCCCAGAGATAAGCGTACGCAGATTTATTGGGGGATTCGAGATTTTGAGTATCGTTTTAAACGAAAACCTGAAGGGATGTGGCTTGCGGAAACAGCAGTTGATTTAGAGAGCCTTGGCATCATGGCGGAATACGGGATTAAATTTACAATTCTAGCCCCGCATCAGGCCAAAAGCGTCAAGCCCTTGACAAGCTCTGATTGGTATGATGTCAGTGGCCAGAGGATTGATCCTAAAAAGCCATATCTTTGTCAACTTCCAACAGGAAAAAGCATTGTGATCTTTTTTTATGATGGGCCGATGTCGCGTTCTGTGGCGTTTGAAGGATTATTAAAAAGTGGAGATGATTTTGCGCGAAGACTTTTGGGCGGTTTTGATTATCATAACGGTCAGGAGCGACAACTGGTGCATATCGCAACCGATGGAGAGACCTATGGCCATCATCATCAATTTGCCGATATGGCTTTAGCGTATGCCCTGCATAAGATCGAAACAGAAAATTTGGCGACGATCACGATTTATGGTGAATACTTGGAGAAATTTCCTCCGCAAGAAGAAGTTCAGATCTTTGAAAATACCTCTTGGAGTTGCTCCCATGGCATTGAGCGATGGCGTGGGGATTGTGGCTGTTGTCTCGGGACTAACCCTAAGTGGAATCAAAAATGGCGCGCTCCGTTGCGTGCGTCTCTTGATTGGCTAAGCGAGGAAGCGAATAAAACATATATCCAGCAGATGAGCCCGTACGCCAAGGATGTTTGGGCTGTGCGCAATGCCTATATTGATGTAATCTTGATGCGCAATGAGAAAACCATAGGACTCTTTATGGCCGAGCAGATTCAGAAATCTGTGGGTGAAGCAGAAAAGATAAAGATTCTGAAGCTTTTGGAAATGCAGCGCAATATGCAGCTTATGTACACAAGCTGTGGATGGTTTTTTGATGAGCTTTCCCGTATTGAGCCTGTTCAGGTTCTTAAGTATGCGGCTCGCGTTATTCAGCTTATAGGAGAGCTCGACGGAATTGATCTGGAAAAGAATTTTCTTGAGATCTTGGCCAAGGCCAATAGCAATGAAGAAGAATACAAAGATGGTCAAGATATTTATATAAGTCTTGTTCGTCCTTCGGTGGTGGATCTGGTGAGGGTCGGGGTGCATTATGCGGTATCGTCGTTGTTTGAAGAATATCCCAAGGAGACTAAGGTTTATTGTTACAACATTATCAAGGATGAATATAAGAAAAAAGAAGCGAATCGTTTAAAGCTTTGCATCGGTCGAGGATCGGTTCGCTCGAATATTACTCTGGAAAAAACGCCAGTTTTTTTTGTTGGTTTCCATATGGGTAATCATAATATGATCCGTGGCATTGAGCGCATGTCTTTGACAGAATATACTAAGGCTGAGAAAGAGATTCTGGATGCTTTTGAAGCGAAAAAGATACCAGAAGTAACCCGTTTAATTGACCGCTACTTTGGGCATGAAAATTATACGATCCAGCATTTGTTCCGCAATGAGCAGCAGAAAATCTTGGATGAGGTTTTGAAGGCAACGATGGAGCAAATTGAAAAGTCATTCATGGATATCTATGAGCAGCATTATCCTTTGATGCAGCTTCAGAAGGAGCTTCCGGTACGTTTGCCAAAAGTTCTTTCTACCGTCGTGGAATTTGTTTTAAGCCATGAAATGTGCGCTGAAATCCAGCGGGAACCATTAAATTTAAAGCGTATCCAGGTCTTGGCTTGGGAACTTAAGCGATGGTCTTTTTCGCGAGATAAAGAAGGGGTAAGCTTTGTTGCGACTGCCCGCGTAAGTAAGCTCATGGAGGAACTTGGAAGAGATCATGAGAATGTGATTTTTATTGAAAATATTGTTTCTCTCTTAAACATTTTAAAGACATTAAATTTTCAGGTTAATTTATGGAAGGCGCAAAAAACCTTTTTTGAATTAAAACTTAAATATTATGCGCAGATAAAGAAAAAAGCGCAAGAAAAGGACCCCCAGAGTGAGCGATGGGTTTCTGCCTTTGAGCTCTTGGCGGAATTTCTAGATGTAGCTGTTTAAAGGAGGTTTTATGGATCGACGAACAAGTGGCGTTCTTTTGCACATTAGCTCCTTACCATCTCCTTTTGGGATTGGGGATCTGGGGCAAGGTGCATACCAATTTATTGATTTTCTTAAAAATGCTGGGCAGTCGCAGTGGCAGATATTGCCTCTGAACCCAACGGATATTGCTTTGGGGAATTGTCCTTATAGCAGTTGTTCTGCGTTTGCTAGTAACATTCTTTTTATTAGTCCCGAGAAGTTAGTGGAAGATGGTTTTCTTCCGGCGGATGCGGTAAAGAAGATGCCCTCTTTTCCCGACGACCACGTGAATTATCACGCGGTGATTTCTTATAAGACGGGCCTTCTGGATCAGGCCTTTGCGCATGCGCAAGGCTTTTTAGTCAAGGACGCTGATTTTAAGGCGTTCTGTCGTAAAAATGAATTTTGGCTTGAGGATTATAGCCTTTTCATTGCCCTCAAGCAGTATTTTCAAGGTTCTCCGTGGTATCGCTGGCCGCAAGATATTCGCGCTAGAAAGCCCGAGGCTGTTAAAAAATATGTAAAAGAGCTTCAGGCGCCTATTCTTAAGCAAAAGTTTTTTCAATATGTTTTCTTTAAGCAATGGTTTGCACTCAAGAAATATGGTAAAGCTAGGGGCGTTGAGGTGATTGGTGACCTTCCGATTTATGTTCAGCATGACAGTGTGGATGTTTGGGCGAATCCTTCGATCTTTAAGCTCGATGAAGAAGGCGGGCTTATTTTCTTAGCGGGAGTTCCTCCGGATTATTTTAGCAAGACCGGGCAACTTTGGGGCAATCCTGTGTATGATTGGGATGCCTTGAAAGAAACTGGCTATGCTTGGTGGAGGGATCGCTTGGCGCAGAATTTAGCCCTTTTTGATATTGTTCGTGTCGATCATTTTCGTGGCTTTGTTAATTTTTGGCAAGTTCCTAGGGGTGAAGAAACAGCTATCAATGGGTCTTGGGCGGAAGCACCCGCCAAAGATTTCTTCACCAAAATGCTTAAAATTTTTAAAGAGTTCCCGATTATCGCTGAGGATCTCGGTTTTTTAACCGATGATGTCAAAGAACTTATCAAAAAATATAAGTTTCCAGGAATGAAAATCTTGCTTTTCGCCTTTGATAGCGACGATGAAAATCCTTATTTGCCCCACAACCATATCAAAAACTGCATTGTTTACACAGGCACTCATGATAACAATACTGTTAAGGGCTGGTTTAAGCAGGAAGCGACAGATACGATCAAGCAAAAGATGAGGGACGTTTTGGGCCAGGAACCAACACTTGATAATATTTCTTGGCAGCTTGTTACTCTCGCTCTTAGGTCTGTTGCGGATGCAGTGATTTTGCCCATGCAGGACCTTTTAGGTCTTGATGAAGCCCACCGCATGAATATTCCAGGAACCGTTGACCATAATTGGCAGTGGCGTCTTTTACCTGATCAAGCAACAACCTTGCTTGCCAAGCAACTTTTAAAACTAACGAAAGATAACCAGCGCGTCTAATTAAGCAGATTGACTGTAGATAATATATTGCAAGAGCACTCTTTCGTTGTACAATGGAGTGCAAAATGTCTGTTAAGAAAAGTATGTAAAATGTAAAGGAAGAACATAGAAATGACCACATTGTTGGATGTGCTATTAAAGAAAAATCTTATTACACAAGATAACATTGAAGACGCGAAGATAAAACAAATCGGAGCTAAAAAGCCTTTACATGAGCTTCTTGTAGAAATGGAATTTTTAAGTGAAGAAGATCTTATTCAGACAGCTTCTGAAGTTTATAAAATTCCTGTAACTAACCTTTCCGTAGAAAAAATTGATGAAGCGATTGTTAAAGAAATTCCTAGCGACAAAGCCAAGCAGTACGGTGTTTTTCCTCTGCGCTATGAAAGCGGTAGCCTTCTTCTGGCTATGAGTAACCCTCAGGATGTTATTGCGCTTGATCATTTGAGCATGTTGGTTCATGCCAAGATCAAGCCTTTGTTGGTTCGCAAGAGTGAGATCGCAAGCTACATTGAACGCTATTATCTCTTGGACGACTCGATCTATGATTTGATGAAAAATGTCACAGATCAGGCGAAGATCGAAATCATCAAAGATAATGAAATTATTGATGCCAAGAAGATGCATAGTCTTTCTGCAGCCGGACTTGAGGACCATTCTCCGGTTGTGAAGCTGGGCAATGCGATTCTTTATGATGCTATTCGTGCTCGCGCTAGTGATATTCATATTGAACCTTTTGAAAAGTTTGTTGAGGTACGCTACCGTGTTGATGGTAATTTGCGCAATATTATGAAAATCCCAATTGGTTTGTATTCCAATTTGGGTGTCCGCATCAAGATTCTTACGAATTTGGATATTGCGGAGACGCATAAAGCCCAAGATGGACGATGCAGTCTTTTGGTTAACGGACGTAAGGTTGATTTGCGCATTTCGATTATTCCTACCTTTTTTGGCGAGAAAATCGTTTTGCGCCTTTTAGATAAAAAAGAGGCTCAGGTGGAGCTCGAGCATCTTGGGTTTTACGAGGATGATCTTGCTTTGATCAAGCAGATGATCCGTAAGCCTCAGGGTATGATTTTAGTGACAGGGCCTACGGGCTCAGGGAAAACTTCAACACTCTATGCAGCCTTAAGTCATATTAAGAGTGAAACAAAGAATATTGTGACCATTGAAGATCCCGTTGAGTATTTGATGCAAGGAATTAATCAAATTCAAGTCAACCCTTTTAAAGACGTTACCTTTGCTACAGGATTAAGAAGTATTCTGCGTCAAGATCCTAACGTTATTTTAGTTGGAGAAATTCGTGATCTTGAAACAGCGGAGATTGCTTTTCGCGCTTCGTTAACCGGTCACCTTGTTTTTTCTTCGGTTCATACTAATCATGCTTTGGCTACAGTTGTTCGTCTGATGGATATTGGTCTGGAGCCTTATTTGATTGCCTCGTCTGTCATCTTGATTTTGGCGCAGCGCTTGGTACGTACGATTTGTCCTTATTGCAAGCTGGAGGTGACAGATCAGAAGCAAAAACAAGAGCTTTATGAAAAGTTTGGGCTTTTTATCCAGCAGAACAAGATTACTCAATTCTTTTTTGGCAAGGGATGCGATCGGTGTTGCTATACGGGCTTCTTGGGGCGAACCGTGATTAGTGAAATAGTTAAAGTTGATGAACAACTGCGTACGCTTATTGCCCAGAAGGCTCCCCAGGCCGAGATGCTGAAGGTGGCCCGTGTTAATGGGATGCGATCATTGGCAGAATCTGGTATTCGTAAGGTTCTCGAAGGATTAACTACGATTGAAGAGGTAGAAACTGTTTGCGATGTAAGAGACACAGAAATGAAAGAGCCTGAGAGAGAAGTCTCGTCGGTGTCTACGCCAGAAGAACAACAAGAAGCAGCTGCCATTACAGGTGATTTGCAGCGCGCCCTGAACAAACGATTTACTATTCTTGTTGTGGATGATGAAGACGACATCCGAAAGGTTCTGCGGGCACGACTGCTTAAAGAAGGCTATGAGGTTCTTGAGGCAGCGGATGGAGAGCAGGGCATCAAAGCTGCGTATCAGAAGAAGCCCCATCTTATTATGATGGATATTATGATGCCTATTTTAGATGGGGTGAGTGCAACGCGAAAGATAAAGAATTCTTTAGAAACGGCTTCCATTCCTGTTGTGATGTTGACAGCCAAGACTGATAGCGCTAGCGAAATTGAAGCCCTGGATGCCGGGGCCGATGATTATGTGAGCAAGCCCTTTGATCCCGAAAAGTTGCTTGCCCGAATTCGCATGCTGCTCAAGCGGCGTTCCTAAAACCTACTATTTTCAATAATTTATTGATGATTTTCCCCAATGAGCTTCGCATAAAATTCAAGGATTTCGTCTGCAGCCGCGGCGGATTGTATTTTAAGGACCATGACCTTAAGAATCTCGACGATGCTATTGTTGAGCGCATGAAAATACGCGGCATGGCCGCTGTTGCCTCCTACTATGCTTTTCTTACGACTTCGGATGAGCGAGATGATGAGTTTCGTGAACTGCTCAACCTGCTGACGATCAACCACACGTATTTTTTTCGCAATGAAGCTCACTTTGAAGTCCTCAAGGAAAAAGTTTTACCTGTTTTAATCGAAGAAAAAACAAAAATGGCTTTGCGCGATGGGACCAAGCCGAAGCTACGCATTTGGAGCGCGGGGTGTTCCTCTGGCGAGGAGCCCTACACCATTGCGATGGTGATCAAGGAGGTTTTAGGTGACCTTGATGGCTGGGAGATTGAAATTCTAGCCACGGATGCCTCTGAAAATGCCCTTCGGCAAGCCCAAAAAGGGCTTTATAGCAAAAATGCTGTGCGCTACGTTGCAGCACCTTATTTGCAGAAATATTTCACGGTTAAGCCCGGAGAATACAAGCAATCTTTTTATCAAGTTAGCGATGAGATAAAGCGCATGGTGAGCTTTGGCTTCTTCAACCTCATGGAAGACGATTATCCTTTTGGTTTTGATATTATTTTTTGTCGTAATGTGGTCATTTATTTTGAATTGGAAACAACGATCAAGGTGATGCGCAAGTTTTATAACGCTCTTTTAGACGAGGGGCACCTCTTTATTGGTTATTCGGAGAGTTTGCATTTTATGCGTGATCAGTTTCAGATGATCAGTAGCCAAGAAGCTATTTATTATCAGAAGAAAGTTTTGGGCATGCAAAAGGTGTTCTCTACGCAACAAAGAACGTCTGTGGCAGAAGAAGAAACTCTTGATGCCAATAGTATCCTTGAAGAAATTTCTCATCAAGAGGCCTTGGCGCAGGTGGCGGCTTTTGCAAAAACGAGTGCTTCCTTAAGAAGTCTTGAAGATTTGCTTTTTCAATCGCACAAGCACATGTATCTTAAGGAATATGCTGAAGCTCTTTCCTTACTTGAGGAGGCCCAGCGTCTTGATGAAAGAGCTGCCGACCCGCTTTATATGCAAGCAGAGATTTTTATGAATCAGGGAAAAATGGCCGAAGCCAAAGAAAGTCTTCATAAAGCCTTGAGTCTCAATGCTCTTTTTGCCCCGGCGCACTACCTGTTTGGCTGCATTTATTTTGAGGAAAACATGCTGCGCGAGGCCAAAGAAAGCTTGCGCAAGGCTCTTTTTCTCGATCAGACATTTTTGTTGGCTCATTTCTATCTTGCTCAGGTTTATCGAAGCGAAACGCAGACATCCGAGGCTATCCGGGCCTACAGAAACTCGCTAAAGCTGTTGTCAGGATATGAGCCGACAACTATAATAGCCTACAGTGGCGGGTTCAACGCAGCCACGCTGATGAGCGTTTGCCGGGATAACCTAGAAAGACTCAAGCAGGTATAATCACGTCCATGAAAATACTTACCTTTACTCTTGCCGATAAACATTATGGCTTGAAAATTGATCAAGTTTTGCGGGTGATTGCCATGCGCCCACCGACGCCGGTCCCAGAGACAGCGGATTTTGTAGAAGGGGTTATCAGTCTTCGGGGCAAGATTATCCCTTTGATTAATTTACGGAAAAAATTTTCTTTGTCCGCGGGCTTCGTCACGAAAACCAGTCGTATTATTGTCTGCAGGCTTGACACCTATTTTGTGGGTGTGATCGTGGATAGCGTTTTAGATGTGTTGACGCTAGAGGACAGCCAGATTACTCCACCCGATGACGTTTTGAAGAATGTCAGCTATTTGCTGGGGGTTTTGAGAAAGAGCAATGATATTTTTTTAGTCATTGATATGCAAAGCCTTTTGAGCCATGAGGCGAAAGTTGATTTAGATCATATTCGTGAACGCGTCGAGATACGAAAGAGGGCGTGTGCATGACAGAGGATTCTAAGAAAATTATTTTTGAAGTCGATGACCTAGAAAATGACGATGAGATTTCGTTGACAGCGTATATGCGTGTTTTGGTCTTTTTCGTTGGGCAGGAACAGTATTGTGTGGATATCAAGGATGCTAAAGAAGTGATTAAGGTCGAGCACGTCACCCATGTTCCGGGTGTGCCCAACTTTGTTCTGGGTGTTATGAATTTACGTGGCGAGGTCATCACGCTATGCGATCTTTGCTCTTTTTTAACCCTTGATGCTAGTGAACGCCCTAAGGAGCTTTGGGCGCTTGTCACAGATGTTTTGGGAGCGCCGATGGCTCTTCTTGTTGATGAGGTTAAGGGAGCCATAGATATTGAGGAGCGCTTGATTCAGCCGCCTTTAGCAACGCTTGGCACCAAGATGTCTCAGTACACGCGGGGCCAGGCACAGGTAGGAGGGGAGATCCTTATTTTTTTAGATCTTAAAAAGATTTTAACGTGTGAGGAAATGGAGCATTTAAAAAAAGGGTAAGGATTTGCGTCGAGGGGAATAATCTATCTAATCTTTAGGAGGAGAGAATGAAAAAGAAAATTTTGATTGGGTTTGTTTTAATGTTGTTCATCGTATTGGCTCTGGGCGCTGTTGCCATTATGAATATTAATCAAATTAATCAAAGCTGGGAAGATGCTGAGAAAAAAGGAGCAGCCTTAGTCGATGCAAGCCAAGATCTCTTGGTTGCCTTCTTAAGTTGCCGTACTGGAGAAAAGGATTTTATTTTACGGTATTCGATCAAAGGCGTAGAGGCGGCCAAAGAGGAATATATTAATGCTCGTTTTAAAGTAAGCGCTGAAGAGGCCAAAAAGGCTTTGCAGTGGATCAAGGCGATTAAGGCACAGCTAGATAGGATGAAAGCAGAAACAATTGAAGTCGAAAAGATAGAAGAAACATTTGATCGTTATGTTGCCCAGGTTTTAAGTGCTGTTGATGATGTGGAAAAAAATCCAACAGCCAATGATGATGTGCTGGGAGCGGACACGACCGATTTTGTCAAAACCGCTGCCCTAATCAAACCTCTTGTGAACAACATTAGAGGCGAAGGACATAAAATCTTTGAAGAGTATGTTGCGAAAGCCCATGTCATCGAAGAAACGACCAGGAATCTCATGGTGATCCTTTTACTCATCGCCATTGTGCTAGGAGCATTTGTGGCGTTTTTTGTTTTACGCATTCTCACGCAGGCGATTAAAACACTTATCAATTCTGTGCAACAAATCACTTCTGCCTCAGCCGAAATTGTAGCGGCGAGCCAGGAACAATCTTCTGGGGCGCGTGAACAATCCTCAGCTGTCGCCGAGACCACGTCGGCGGCCAAAGAGCTTTCTACAACCTCCGAGCAGGTAGGGGAAAGTATTCGCAAGGTTTCCGAGGTGGCGGCCCATGCGTTAGCGGGCATGGCGAAAATCAAGGAATCGCTTGGTCGAACCAATCAAATGGTGTCGTCGCTTGGCGAGAAATCCCAGAAGATCGGAAAGATTACCGATATGATTGATGATGTCGCAGATCAAACGAATCTCTTGGCTGTGAACGCTTCGATTGAAGCCGCCCGTGCTGGCGACCAGGGGCGAGGATTTACGGTGGTGGCTGACGAGATTAGAAAGCTTTCTGATTCAACAGCCAAATCCACCAAAGAAATCAGCAGCTTGATCGAGTTGATCCAGCATGAGATGACGAATTCTGTTATGGCCATGGAAGGAAATCTTAAAAGTGTTGATGATGAAGCGCGCTTGGCTCAGCAAACCGCGGAACGTTCCAAGGAAATCGCCATGAGTGCTAATCAGCAGATTGCCGGTTCCAAACAAATTTCCGAGGCCATGATGAATATCGACGAGGCGATGAAACAAATTGTGTTAGGGGCTCAGCAAACACAGCAGGCGGTTAAAGATCTCAATAAGTTAACGGAAGGCCTTAATCATTTAGCCAATCAGCTCAAATAAAGAAGTTCGCTATGGCGTTTGATCGATCAAAATATATTGAAAGTTTTAAGGCAGAAGTCAGGGATCTGTTGCAGGAAACCAGTGCAGGGCTTTTGCAATTGGAAAAAAATCCGCACGACCGAAGCCTGGCCGAACTTTTGATGCGCAAGACGCATACGATTAAGGGCTCAGCGACCATGATGGGCTATAAGCGTATTGTAGATCTGGCCCATGTCATGGAAGATGCTTTTGAAAAAGTTCTCAAGGAAAATCTAAGCCTTTCCAAAGAACAAGTTGATCTTTTATTTAAATGTTTGGATGCTATTGAGCCGCTTTTAGATGACAAAGTAACATGGTCAGATAAAGGCATTGAAGCTTCTTCGGTTTCTAATCTTTGTGAAGAGGTTAAGAATCTTTTTTCCCACGCGCCAAGTCAGGCCCCTCAGGCCGTGCCGCAGCCTGCGCAAGGATCCCAAGGGATTGAAAAAGAAGTTGTTGACGTGTCGCAAAAATCCTCAGCGCTTCAGTCCGCCGTTGAAGAAAGCATCCGTGTGGATATTGATAAGCTTAATCGGCTGATGAACTTGACCGGGGAAATGATTGTTGGCAAGATTCGCTTGAATGAATTAGTGCAAAGTCTTAATGATAAGGTCGAAGGTAATAAAGAATTAGATGAAAACCTGGGAGGCCTTACCAAAGATTTTAATATGATCAAGAATAATATGGATCGGCTTAGCAAGAGCCTTCAAGATGAAGTCATGAAGATTCGCTTGGTACCGGTTTCCTATCTTTTTAATCATTTTTCACGGGCGATGCGTGACTTAGCGCGCACCAAGGGCAAGGAAATTCGGTTTGAAATCCATGGTGAAGACACGCAAATCGACAAGGCGATTATTGACCACATGAAAGACCCGATCATGCATCTTTTGCGTAACGCTGTTGATCACGGGATTGAGATGCCGCAAGCGCGCCAAGAAAAGGGAAAACCTATTGAAGGAAAAATTACGCTATCCGCATACAGAGAAGGCTCTCGGGTTGTGATTGAGGTTGCTGATGACGGCCATGGGGTGAATATTGACAAGGTCAAAGAAAGGGCTGTGGCTCAGGGGTTTGTCGCCCAAGAGCGTTTGAGTGATATGGTGGATGATCAAATTTATCAGATTCTTTTTGCACCTGGCTTTACAACGACCGATGAAGTTTCTGAGACTTCCGGCCGTGGCGTTGGGTTGGACGTGGTACGTGATCACATTGCTGAATACAAGGGAATGGTGGAGGTTAAGTCAAAGCCAGGACTGGGTACAAGTTTTCTTTTGAGACTTCCTTTAACGCTTGCCATTGCGGAAAGCTTGCTCGTTGCCGCGGGCACAGATATTTTTGCTATTCCGATCGAAACAGTGATGGAAACCCTGCGCGTTGACCCTAGCGCAATTAAAACAATAGAAACCAAGGAAGCCATTACCGTGAAGGGCCATATTTTGCCATTGGTGCGCTTAAGCGATATTTTTAATCTGCCGCGAAAAGGCATTTTCGAGAAAAGATTTCTTCCTGTGGTTGTCGTTCAGTCTGTGGAAAAAAGAATTGGCATCTTAGTTGACGAACTCATTGGTCGTCAGGATATTATTAGCAAGGCCATTGGCGATCCTTTAAAAAATGTTAGCAACATTTCCGGAGCCACGATTTTAGGCAATGGCCGCGTTATTCTTATCCTTGATATCGCGTCTGTGATTCGTTCGGCGGAGGGCGTTGTGATCAAAAAACCTTCCGCGCCCCCAAAAGCTTTAGTGAAGGGCAAGAAAAAAACGGTTCTCTTGGCCGAAGATGTTTTGAGCACGGCGATGCTTGAAAAAAGCATTCTCGAGGCTGCTGGGTTTTCGGTTGTGATTGCGCGTGACGGGAAAGAGGCCTTAGATCGGGCGAACCAAGAAAGCTTTGATTTGATTATCACGGATGTTCTCATGCCGCGCATGGATGGATTTGATTTTGTGGCAAGCCTTCGAAAGATTCCTTTTTATAAAGAGATTCCGGTTATGATTGTAACGACACGTGAAACCGATGAGGACAAGCGCCGCGGGCTTGAAGTGGGCGCCGACGCCTATATTTTAAAGAAAGATTTTACCTCGGAAGGTCTTTTAGAAACCATTGAACGGTTGTTGGGCTAAACGAAACGGGAGCTTTTATGAGCAAGAAAATTCTTTTAATTGAAGATTCGAAAACCGATGCACAGATCGTCAAAGATTTACTGAAAGCGGAAGGCCTTGTCGCGGAAGTGGCCACGACTGGTAAGGAGGGTTTGTTGCAAGCCCGTGCGATGATGCCGGATCTTATTATCCTTGATTTGATTCTGCCTGATATCTCAGGATTTGAGGTTTGCGCGAAGATTAAAAAGGATGCAATCTTAAAAAATACGATTGTTGTTGTTTTGAGCATTAAAAGTGACGTGGAGATTATCAGCGAGGCCTTCCGTCAAGGCGCGGATGATTATGTGGTGAAGCCGCCGTATCCTGAATTTCTTATCAAGAAAATTAAATTATATTTGGGTCTTCGTAGCTAGAAAAAGATATCATTTTTATGGAAAAGAAAATACGCGTTCTTATCATTGATGATTCAGCCCTGATGCGGGAAGCCCTGCGGGCAATTCTGACGTCTGATGAAAAGGTTGAAGTCGTTGGTTTGGCCAAAAATGGCCAAGAAGGTTTAGAAAAAGCAAAAATCTTGAAGCCAGATGTGATCACCATCGATATCAATATGCCGGTCATGAACGGACTCGAGGCCACGCAGTTGATCATGTCAGAAGTTCCCACGTCGATTATTGTTGTCAGCGGTATGGATCCTAAGGTTGTTGTTAAGGCGCTGGCCATTGGAGCCATGGATTTTGTTGTGGTGAGTGATAATATCGAAGAGATTTCAGCAAGTCTTATTGAAAAAGTAACCATTGCCTCGCGTGTTCGGCCGATGCGCTTGATGCGTCAAGCAGCCGTTAGTGCTAAAGTTCTGGAACTCAAGAAGACTGTCTCGTTTCAAGGCGAAAGAAGGGTTGACGACAAGGCCTTGAGCCGTGTTGTCGCGATCGGGATTTCGACGGGAGGGCCTCAGGCCCTGCACGTGCTTTTATCGCAATTGCCTAAAGATTTTCCTGCGGGGATCTTGATTGTTCAGCATATGTCGGCTGGATTTATTCAGGGTTTGGCCGAATGGCTCCAGCAGATATGTCCATTAACGATCAAGGTTCCGGGCAGTGGAGATGTCTTAAGGAATGGATACGTGTATTTAGCCCCAGACAATGTTCACATGACGATTACTCCCGAGGGCGTGATTGAGCTCAGAGAGGAAACAGAAAAGAAAGTTTTTTTAGTTCCTTCGGCAGATGTTTTATTTAAGTCTGTTGCAGAAAGCTATGGGACGCGGGCCATTGGGCTTTTGATGACCGGCATGGGTCATGATGGCGTTGAAGGGATGAAGCAGATTAAGCGCTGCGGCGGGCAAGCCTTAGCCCAGGATGAGGCGAGTTCGGTTGTTTTTGGGATGAATAAATCCGCGATTGATTGTCAGTGTGTCGATAAGGTGTTGGCGTTAGAGAAAATTGGGCAGGAATTGATTAATCTCGTTTCAGCATAAAGGAGATGGGGATGGCCAAGAAAGTTTTAATCATTGAGGACAGTCCGCTGGTCTTAAATATTTTTAAAGATACGCTTAGTGATGCAGGATATGAAGTCGTAACAGCAGAAACCGGGGAAAGCGGTGTTGCAAAAGCCAAAGAGCAGCAATTTGATGCGGCTATTATTGACACGTTATTGCCAGGGATGAATGGGTTTGAGGCCTGCCGGGCGATAAGAGCAATGTATGACGCCGCGGCTCTTAAGATTATTGTTATGACCGGTAGCGTCGATGCCATCGATGCTACAAGGGCCAGGGAGGCCGGGGCGGATGATTATTGCGCGAAGACGAGTGACATTGTCAATATCGTGGATTCGCTCGCAAAGCTTGTTTAGAGAATTTGTTGTTTTAAGAATATTAAAATATAAAAAGAGGAAATAGCTCTATGCCTACAACGCGGCAACCGGGATTTGCAAGACTTTTTTCGTTTAAGCAGATTTTTCTTTGCGTGATCTTTTTTTTGCTTATTCTTATCGGTGGAACCCTGGGAAGTCGTGCCCTTCTTGATCATGGCAGGAATGAGATTGCTGAAAAAGCAGAGCAGTCCGTTCGTATTTTAGCGACGGATGTTAACCGCATGATGGAAGATGTTGACAAGGTGAGCAAGATTTTATCGACGTCTCCGGGCGTGATGGAAAGCCTGACGTCCTCTGAGCCTTTAGCCCTTGAGGCAGCCAATAAGGTTTTGGATCGGTATGCGGAAGGAATAGAGGATTCCATTTGTTATATTTTGAATCTGCAAGGGGATACAATCGCGTCTTCCAATAGAAACGATGCCAATAGCCTGGTGGGGCATAATTATCGGTTTCGGCCTTATGTTACAGAAGCTCTTGAAGGAAAAAATGGCCGCTATTTTGCCCTAGGTGTTACGTCAAAAACGCGAGGCTACTATTCTTCGCATGCTGTCCGAAGCCCTGAAATCGGCAATGTGCTGGGCGTTGTTGTTGTTAAGAAAGAGGTAGAGACTTTGAGAGAGAATTTTCGCAAAGCATTTCAGAGTTTTTTGGTTGATCCTAACGGAATTGTTTTCTTTGCGAGCAACCCAAGCTTTGCTTTTCATGCGATCCGACCCCTTTCGCCACAAGTTGTTAAGGAGCTCATTGAAGCCAAGGAGTTTGGGCCAGGACCTTTTCCCGCGCTTAAGATGGGTCCTGTGCAAAAGACAAAAGAAATTATTTTTTATAAAAAGAAGTATTTTGTTTCTCAAGCGCCGATTGATCTTCATGGCTGGACTGTGCTCTACCTGGGATCCATGGACAAGATTAAGTTTTATGTTCTTTTTGGGGTTATTATGACCCTGTTGGCCTGCGGACTCTTTTGGGTAGCTGCTGTGGTGTTTTATTTAAATAAAAAAACGAATCAAAATAACCAGCTTCTTGCGTCCGTGGTGGAGTCTTCCGATGACGCAATCGTTGTCAAAGACCTGAAGGGAATAGTTGTCAGCTGGAATAAGGGTGCGCAAAAGATGTACGGATACAGTGAAAAAGAAATCTTGGGTAAGTCGATTGCGATCATCGTGCCTGAAGAATGTAGGCGGGAGGTGATGGATATTCTTGCCAAGATTAAAAATGGCCAGAATGTTGAGCATTATCAAACGTTGCGTCTTAAAAAAGATGGTACGCGCATTAATGTGTCCTTGACAATATCGCCTATTCGCGATAGCCGGGGACACATTATTGGTGCTTCCACGATTGCCCGCGATATCACCTCTCAGAAAAAAGCAGAGCGCGTGATTAAGGAGACGGAGGAGGCGCTCAAGGCTAAGGCCTGGGGGCTTGAAAAGACTAACGAAGCTATCAAGGCTTTGTACAAAGAGGTTGCGGACAAGTCGCTTCGCCTGGAGGCTTCCCAAAAAGAGATCTTGAAGGGCAAAGAGATTGCCGAACGTATTTATAAGGTTATTCCCAGCGCGTTGTTTACTGTAGATTTGGATCGCCGCATCACAAGCTGGAATAACAAAGCAGCTGAAATTACGGGATACTCCGAGGCTGAGGTTTTGGGTCAGGAATGTCTCATTTTTTGCGAAACACCTTGCAAGCAAGGATGTGGCCTTTACGATGATAAGAAGGAAAAACCGATTATTGCTGCGCAAGCAACCATTCGAACCAAGGCGGGTCTAATCCGCATTATTTCAAAAAATGTTGACGTTTTTAAGGATGATTATGGAAAGATTGTGGGCGGCATTGAAAGCTTTGAAGATGTTACAGAGCGATTTGAAGCAGAGAAAAGAATCAGTGAAAGTGAAAGAAAGTATCGACATTTAGTTGAGAATGCTAATAGCATTATTTTACGCTTAGATAGCCAAGGACATATTACTTTTTTTAATGAATATGCGGAGAAATTTTTTGGATACACGAAGGAAGAGGTATTGGGAAAACATGTGATCGGAACGATTATTCCGGAGTCTGATTCTGCAGGGAAGGCCTTGCGTTCCATGGTTCAGCAGGTGATTGAGAATCCCAAAGCTTATGAGATTAATGAAAATGAAAATATGTGTAAAAATGGAAGGCGTGTTTGGGTTCGCTGGTCAAACAAAGTGGTTCTCGATGAAAAGACTAATGAAAAAGAGCTTCTTTCCATTGGTAGCGATATGACAGCGATGAAGAAGGCCCAAGAGCAGCTTTTTAGGCTTTCGCGCGCAGTTGAACATAGTCCAGCGACGGTTGTTATTACCGATATCAAGGGTAATATTGAGTATGTTAATCCAAAGTTTTGTCAAGTCACAGGTTTTACGGCGCAAGAGGCCATAGGCCAGAATCCACGTGTATTAAAGTCAGGCGAACAATCGGCTGATTTTTATAAGAATTTATGGGATACGATCTTGCGCGGGGAGGAGTGGAGAGGCGAGTTTTCGAATAAAAAGAAAAATGGTGAGCTTTTTTATGAAGAGGCTTCTATTTCTGCGGTGAAAGATGAACAAGGACATATTATTAATTTTATTGCGATTAAAGAAGATGTAACTGATAAGCGCGCGAATGAAGAAAAAGCCAGGGAGGCGATGCGCATCAAGAGTGAATTTATTTCTGTTGTGTCTCATGAATTACGTACTCCTTTGACGGCAATCAAGGAGGGCATTTCGATCGTGATCGACGGCGTGACTGGAGAAATTAATAAGGATCAGCAGGAGTTTCTCGATGTGGCCAAACGTAATGTGGATCGCTTGTCACGGTTGATCAATGATGTGTTGGATTTCCAGAAGCTTGATACCGAGCATATGAGTTTTGAGCTTTCAGAGCAAAATGTTAACGATGTCGTCCTAGAGGTCGCCTCAACCATGCGGCAAATTGCTGAGAAAGAAGGCGTGAATTTAAGCGTCGAAGCGGCCGAAGACCTTCCTTTGCTTAAAATGGACAAAGATCGGATTACGCAAGTTTTGACCAATTTAGTGAATAATGCGCTTAAATATGCTCCGGGAAAACCTGTTGTGATCAAAACATCGAAGCAGGTCAATACGGTGACGGTTGCTGTGATTGATTCAGGTGATGGTATTAAGGAAGAAGATATGGATAAGCTTTTTCAAACCTTTAGCCAGCTTAAAAAAGGCAAAGAGCGTAAGACCGGAAGCACGGGTCTTGGTCTTGCGATTTCTAAGAAGATTATTGAACAACACAATGGAAAGATTTGGGTGGAGTCAGCTCCGGGCAAGGGATGTGCGTTTTCGTTTCTTTTGCCCATTGAGGAACGACGAAGTCGGGTGTAAGCTCTTTACATGAGGAGGCGTCATGGGGAAAAGAATTTTAGTTGTTGATGATGAACCTGATATTGTCAAGGTGGTTGTCTTTCGGCTTAAAAAAGAAGGCTATGATGTTCAGGTGGCTGTGGATGGGCAACAAGGCGTAGAGATTGCCAAAACAATGAACCCAGACTTGATTTTGCTTGATATTACGCTTCCGAAGATGAATGGCTATGAGGTCTGTGAACACATCAAGATTGACGCGGCGCTTAAACACATTCCTGTTATTTTTATGACGGCGAGTGTTTCCGCAGGAAGCTTTAGCGAGAGGTTTCCAGCCACAGGAGCGCAAGGCTATGTTGCAAAGCCTTTTGATTTTCAAGAGTTGTTAGGTCAGATTCAGAAATGGTTAAATTAACAAAGGTGGACGTATGAACAAGAAGAAGATCTTGATTATTGAAGATGAAGAATCGATTCAAAAGGTTCTAAAGGCGCGATTGGAAAATGCCGGCTACGAGGTTGGGCTTGCATCAGATGGCGCCGAGGGTATGAAGGCGGTCGAAAAGATGAAGCCGCAGGTGATTATTCTCGACGTCATGCTTCCTGATGCTAATGGGTTTGATTTGTGCAGACAGATCAAAGATTTAGATGATGCTTTTAAGATCATTATTTATACTGGAAAATTAGAGGCTGTTGATGCTCGTCGAGCCAGGCAGGCGGGAGCCGATGATTTCACCGTGAAAACAGTGGATTTCAAATATCTTTTAGAGTCGATCGCAAAATTAACAGCTTAAGGGTCGGTTTCTTAAAGTGTGCATGGCCCTTACGCGTTTTTAGGTAAGGGCCTTTATGTTGTTTTAAAATGATAGTTGTGTTTATACGAAAAATACTTGTTTTTGCCCTTGTGCTCAGCCTTTGTTCTGGGTGCGACTTTATTTATGGGATCTTGCAAAAAGAAGGCGCGCAGGAAAAGAAAATCTTAGGCGATGTCATTCCATCGGTGTATAACGAGCGAGTGGAATATGCCCAGAAGCTTTTTCTTGTGAATGGGTTTAGCTGTGGCAAGATCGATGGCAAGCTTGGTGGCAAGATGCGCGAGACGATCGCACGGTTTCAAGAAGCTAAAGGCTTAGTTGTGACGCGGTTTCTTGATGATAAGACTTGGGCGGCCTTGAATATGGTTACCGCGACAGGGCTTGTGAAAGAGGCCAAGCTTGATTTAAACGTTGTACAGCAGATTCTCAAGGAGTCAGGTTTTTATACAGGAACGATCGATGGAAAAATAGGGCCTAAGACGATTAAGGCTGTGAAGGATTTTCAGAAGGCTAATGGCTTAAATCCCGATGGACGTATTGGTGCGAAGACGTTGACTAAGTTTAATGATTTCTTGCTTAGCCGTTGAAAGGGCATGATGCGAGTTTTGCGTATAAAATTTAAAGTGTTTATAAAAAACTAGACAGGGAGAAACAGTGAAGCATTACGACGGTGTTATTTTTGATCTTGATGGGGTGGTCACAAAAACAGCCATGGCGCACGCGCTTTCGTGGAAAGAAATGGTCGATGATTATTTAAAGATGCGAGAAGGGCGCGATGGCGAGCCTTTTAAGGAATTTACTTTTGATTATGATTATCGATTGTTTGTGGATGGCCGTCCTCGATACCAAGGCGTGGAGAGTTTTCTGAAGTCGCGCGGGATCAGCATTCCTCATGGCGACAAAGAGGATCCTGCTGGCAAAGAAACTCTGTGTGGACTAGGCAATGAAAAAGATGTTCGGTTTAAAAGGATTTTAGAAGAAAAAGGCATTGAGGTGTATGAATCGACGGTCGCGTTGATCAAAGATTTGCGCGCTAACCGTGTTCGTGTCGCTGTTGCGTCGTCGAGCAAGAATTGCCAGCCGATTCTTAAAAAGACAGGGCTAGAAGAACTTTTTGAGGCGCGCATTGATGGCGTTGTGTCAGCCCAGCTTGGCCTTAAGGGAAAGCCTGAGGGCGATATTTTTGTTACGGCCGCCAAGCATATTCATTGCCATCCGGATCGTGCGGTTGTGGTTGAAGATGCGGTTGCGGGTATTCAGGCTGGAAAGAAGGGGGGCTTTGCTCTTGTGGTGGGCGTTGCCCGTCAAGACAATGACCAAGACCTGAAAGAGGCGGGTGCGGATATTGTGGTGAATCACTTTCGTGATGTTGATGCGGTCATCATTGATCATTGGATGGAAGAAAAGGTAAAGAGATCCTCTAGATGAGTACGTGTAAACTTTATAAAGATATTTATATTATTGAAGCCCTGCGCACACCGGTGGGAAGCAGTCTGAAAAGTTTAAAAAGTTTTTCTGCCGCTCATCTCGCCTCAGCGGTGATCAAAGAGTTTCTTCATCGTCAGGCGCAAATCAAGAATCATATCGATGAAGTTTTCTTAGGCAATACCGTTTCTGCCGGTACAGGGCAGAATATTGCTCGTCAGGCTGTTGTCTTGTCAGGATTGCCATATTCAACGCCGGGCGTTGTTGTTAATAGCGTTTGTGGGTCTGGGCTTGAGGCTGTGATCATGGGATGTCGCGCGATCTTCTGTGACGGTATGGATCTTGTGTTGGCTGGTGGATCCGAAAGCGCTTCTCAGTGCCCATCGCTTATTTATGCTAAGGATCAAGAACCTGTGGATAGCCTTGTGCATGATGGTCTTTGGTGTTCGATGAGCAATCAGCATATGGGTCAGATCGCCGAGACGCTTGCAGTGAAATATAAGATTTCAAAGCATGATCAAGATATTTTCTCGTATCAGAGCCATGTTAAGGCTGTGAGCGCACAGGCGGATTTTAAATTTCAGAAAGAAATTGTTTCGATGAAAAAAGAGGATGGGAGTTTTGTTGATAAGGATGATCGTCCACGAAAAAATGCCAGCTTAGAAATGATGGAACATATGCCAGCTGCGTTTGGACAACACGGGACGATTACAGCGGCCAATGCCTCAGCGCCGGCAGATGGGGCTGCCGTTATTCTTTTGGCATCGTTTGAAGCGATTGCAAAATATCATTTATCAAAACCGAAAGCAAAGATATTAGGCTATGCATCGATTGCCCTTGAACCAGAGCGTTGTTTTGAGGGAGCGACGGTGGCTATTAACGAATCCCTTAAGGCATGCAATTTATCGCTTGCCGATATTGATCTTTTTGAAATCGGAGAGTCCTTTGCCTCGCAGGTGATTTGGACACAGCAAGAGCTTGGGATCCCAGCAGAAAAACTTAATATTTGTGGTGGAGATATTGCTTTAGGGCATCCGCTAGGATCGACGGGAGCTAGGCTCTTGGTTACCCTTGTTCATTCTCTTGAGCGGGACAATAAAAAGTATGGCGTAGTGTCGATTTGTTTTGGTTCTGGCGGGGCTATCAGCATGGTTGTGGAGCGGCTCTAGAGCTTTTGAAAAGATTTTGAGGGCTTTTTGTTACGACAAAAAGCCCTCAATTTTTTGGGCAATGGCCAAAGACGCGGTCAGACCTGGGGATTCGATCCCGATCAAATTAATAAAGCCTTGAAAACCTTTCGCGGTTTCTTCCGCAATCACAAAGTCACTAAAATCGACCCCTGGCGCTTGAAGCTTGGCGCGCATCCCCGCGGTATCCGCAACAAGATCGTCCACAGTCAGTCGTTTTAGAAAACGTCCAACCGAGCTCACAAAATGTTGCTTGTCCTCTTCATTGATGCTGTAGTCGATATCTTTGGCATAGTGGGCATCCGGGCCTAGGCGAAGGCCACCTGCTAAATCCGGAGTCACGTGAATGCCTAAATCAGTTTTGCTCGCCGGTGGATAAATGGGATGGGTGATGGAAAATTTTTGAGGATGGCTTATGCGAAAGTATTGCCCTTTGTTGTAATGCAGTTTGTAGCCGAGCGCGTTAATATCAAAACCTGCAAGTTCTGCGATGTGATCGGCATGAAGACCAGCGGCATTAATGACGATGTTTGTTTCATAAGAAAAGAGATCGCCTTCGGGTTCTTTGACCGTGATTTTATAGCCTTGATTTTTCTTTGTGATGTTGACGACTTCAATGCCAAAGCCCATTTCTGCACCTTGTTTCTGAGATTGTTCAAAGAGTGATTTCATAAAGCTGTGCGAATCAATGATGCCGGTATCCGGGCACCAAAGGCTTTCTAGAGCCGTTACATCTGGTTCAAGGGCTTTTAATTCTTGTTGCGTGAGAAAGCGAAGATTGGTGACACCGCTTTCCGCGGCATTTTTTTTAAGGGCTTCAAGGGCGTGCGCCTCTTCGTTATTGCAGGCCACGAGGAGTTTTCCCGTATTTTTATGCGGGATCTTATTTTCTGCACAAAAAGCATAAAGAAGTTTTTTGCCTTCAATACAAAGCTTGGCCTTGAGCGAATCCTTGGGGTAATAAAGTCCGGCATGAATGACTTCAGAGTTTCGAGAGGATGTTTCGCGGCCAAATGAATCGTGCTGTTCAATGACCAAAATATCTTTGTATTTCTTTGAGAGTTTCAAAGCAATAGCGAGTCCGCAAACCCCTGCGCCAATAATCGTGATGTTTGTTTTTTCCATGGTGCAAGTATTTTACCTAACTTAAGATGAAAACCAAAGGAAAAAGTAATCTCTTGGAAATATCTTGTCTTGTGATAATATACAAAAAATTAAAGAAGGGGTAATAAGGAGGAGGCTCAATGATTTCTGAGGAACAGTTGATGAAGGAGACGATTAGAGACGTTGCCAAGAAAATGATTCTGGCTGCGCGCACCGCGCCCAAGGGAAAAGGGGCGGATACCTTTACCTTTTGTATTGCAGAAGAAAAAGAGATCCAGAGGATTTCTCACACGATGAAAGCAATTGGGCACAAGTGTGAAGCGCCGGCTTTCTTGCGCGATGCGGAAAATATTTTATCAGCTCCTGTGATGGTTCTTATGGGGACAGTAATTAAGCCTATGGGCCTTAAGAAGTGTGGGATGTGCGGGTTTAAAAATTGTAAAAGGAAGCAAAAAGATGTTCCTTGTGTGTTTAATACCGGTGATCTTGGGATCGCGATTGGATCAGCGGTTAGCGTCGCGGCCCACCATCGTGTTGATAATCGTGTGATGTACACGGCAGGACAAGCGGCGCTTGAGCTTGGGCTTTTAGGAAAAGACGTTCGTGTAGCTTATGCTATCCCCTTGGCTGCTATGTCGAAAAATCCTTTTTTTGACAGAAAATAATTAAGAATAGTTTTTTTGTTAAGTTGTTGTGAAGATGTAAGAAGCGCTTGCCTTCGCTTTGTTTAGGTAAGCTGTGTTTGGGCGAGCAACTCTTTGATTTTTATGAGCAATAGAGGTACGTCCAGGGGCTTGATCAGATAAACATCGGCACCAACGTCTTGACCGATTTTCTTATCTTTTTCGCTATCGCGGGAGGTCAGCATAATGATCGGGATGCTTTTGTGCTTGAGGTCATTTTTCAGCAATTGGCAAAGATTGTAACCGTTGATGATCGGCATCATGACGTCTAAGATAATTAAGTCCGGGAATTTTTTCATGGCCATTTGAAGGCCGTCGGCTGCCTTGGTTGCGGTTAACACATTATAGCCGCTTTCCGGAAGCTTTTTTTCGAGCGCCTTGATCTGGAGAACATCATCATCAATAATCAGAATTGTTTTTTGATTGCCCTTCTTTTCCATAAAAACATTTTAGTGTGTTTTGTGTATCATTTCAATAAAAGTTTATAGCATAAATAAAATCGTTCTTATCCCCGCCATTTATGCTAAAATGAATTCTCACTAAAATAATCATTGTCGTGAGGGAATCCGATGCCAGAGAGTGTTCGTTTCAAGCAAAGAAAAACACAAGTTAGCTCATCTCAAGAAGTCATGTCGTTACGTAAAATCGTCGACCTGACCTCCTCGGGACTTGATCTTGGTTCTATTTTGTCTGAGGTTGTCGGGATCGTTAATGAAATCACCCAAGCGGATTCCGTTTTCATTTATCTCATTGATGATAAAGAAAAGAACCTCATTTTGATGGCATCCAAAACTCCTCACCTTAAAGAATTAGGCAAGGTGACTTTGAAAATAGGTGAAGGGATTACTGGATGGGTTGCTAAAGAAAGTAAGGGCGTTCATATTAAGGAAAATGCCTACAAGGATAAACGGTTTAAAGGTTTTGATCTTTTACCAGAAGATAAGTACGAGGCCTTTCTATCGGTTCCGATTATTTATAAGAAAAGGGCTACGGGTGTTATTAATATTCAACATAAGAAGCCGTATCAGCATTCTCCCAAAACAGTTATGTTGTTGTCGACGATTGCCAAGCAAGTGAGCGGGGTCATTGAGAATGCCCGGCTTTATGCGGAGGCTAAGAAGAAAGCCGTGCAGTTTGATAAGCTCGTTCAGGTTAGCCAGTCGATCACCTCCGAAAGCTATCTTGACGAGATCCTTAACCTGATCGTAGTGGTTACCGCGGAAATGATCAATTCTAAAATATGTTCTATTATGCTTCTTGATGAAAAAGGAAAAGAGCTTGCGATCAAGGCCACGCAGAGCTTAAGCGAAGAATACAAGCGTAAACCGAACATTAAGGTGGATCAAAGTTTGAGCGGGCAAGTGGTCAAGACCAAAAAGCCCATGATTGTTTTTGATGTGCGTCTCGAGGAGCGTTATGCTTATCGCGATCTCGCGATTAAAGAAGGTTTAAGCTCCATGGTTTCTGTTCCGATGGTTATTAAAGATAAAGTGATCGGGATTATTAATGTGTATACGCAAGATCCTCATGAGTTTAGCCAGGAAGAGGTTAATGTTTTGCAAATGGTGGCCAATCAAGCGGCTATTGCTGTTGAGAATACGAAACTCATGGAAGAGACCCTTAAGGCTCAGGAGGCGTTAGAGACGCGAAAATTAATTGAGCGGGCTAAGGGTATTGTGATGCGCATGCAAAATCTTAGTGAAGACGCGGCGTACAAGATGATTCATAAAAAAAGTATGGATTCGTGCAAGACCATGAAGGCGATTGCTGAGTCCATTATCTTGATGGATGATTTTCAGCGCAAGGTCTAGGAGAAAAGATATTCTACTTTAGAGCGACAGTATTGTGTTAAGGCAATCCATCGGGGTTGCCTTTTTTATTCCTCTCTATTGAGCCTACAGCAATAGAGGGAGATCAAGGAGAGTGTTATGGCGAGGGATAATTATTCACATCAAAAGTATCTCAAAGAGTTGGCGAAGAAAAAGAAGGTTGAAGAAAAGAAACAAAGAAAATTAGAAAAGAAGGCGATGCGGGCTTTGTCCGAGTCTGGTCAGGTTGAGGTAGTGACAAGCGAGATCCAAGAAGTTGTTTAAGGTATTGATTCCGATGTGTCCTTGGGTGTGAACGAGAAGAGAGTGGAAGGGGGGCTAGAGATTTGGGAGATAAAAGCAAAGGAAAGAAAGACAAAAAAATCAAGAAGCCAAAAAAGAATAAGAAGTAGTTTTTTTCTTTCCAGGCGTCCGGGGGTGAACGTGTGCCTTCGGTGTCGAGCGGGAATGGATATTTTTCAAGGCCGAGGATGTAGTGAAGATTTGTAGTGAAAAAGCAGGTGAAAAATATTTTCTTGACAAAACAAAAGCAGTGATGTATATTTTCATCAATGCAGGGCAACGAAGTCCTCTTAAATCCGTTGAAGGGTTTAAGAGTTTTCTTTTTTTATCGGGCAGCGAAGTCCGACATCTCCGAGGATAAGGGGTTGTCGGGTTTTTTTGTGTAAGGATGTAACTTACGAAATGTCGATGAAAATAAGTTGTCGCAGGGCAATGAAGTCCTCGAAAAGCCAATGTTGGCAGAGTTCATTTTTCTTAGAGGTCATTTTTAGGAAAAGTGAGTCAGGCTTAATCGAGGATTTTTCTTTTTAGAAGAAAGATCCTCTCAAAGAAAAAAGGAGGATAAAGTGAAAAATAAATTTTTGTTAAGTATTATCGGGGTCATTTTAGGGCTGGGTCTCGGGCGCCTTGCTTTTGCCGAAGAAAGCAAGACTCTTTTTGGAGATGCTTTTAAGAGCGCAGAGATTGAAGTTAGCGGAGCGACGTCCTTTTATTCCAAGTATATGTGGCGTGGATTTCGTCTCTATGACGACTATGTTGTTCAGCCAAGCATCAATGTCAGCGCTTTTAAAGGCTGGAATTTGAACGTTTGGGGTAATTTTGGGGTTAGCGATTATAGCGATGCCCCTAATGCAAACGAAATAGATACCACGCTGACTTACACGCATAAGTTTGAGAATTTAAAACTAGGGAAGATGGATCTTCAGCCCCTTTCTGTGACAGCCGGTTATGTCTATTATGATTTTTCAGGGGCCGGGACTTTTAGCAAGGAGTCGATCCTGGGGCTTGGGTATGAAACGTTTCTTTCTCCGACGTTGACATGGTATCATGATCACGGCCGGGAGAGCCAAGGCGGCGGAGACGGAGATTACCTGGTTCTCAATCTTGCTAAAAGCCTTGAGATCGTTCCTTCTTATGGCGTGACGCTGGATTTAAGTGGTCATGTGGGATACAATAAGCATCTCTTTATTACAGGCGAGGGCGGAGATGTGCTCCTGACTACAGGCTTTACTGTTCCGCTCACGAAGAGCTTGAAGTTGTCTCCTAGCGTTAATTGGAATGCGCCATTTGGAGGGGTCGCCAAGGAGGGGGAGACTAAGCGTAAAGATGAATTTTTCTGGGGAACGACATTAACTTATAATTTTTAACGTAAATTTAAATCCCTGATGATTCAGGGTAGGGAGGATAAAATGTTGCATAAAAAGATTTTACGGATATTACCGGTTTTACTCTTTGGAGCGTTGTTAGGGTTTGTGGGGCCTAGCTGGGCACAGGAGATGACGAGCGCTGGTCTAAGCGATAAGATCGCTGCTTTAACCCAGGCCATGACAGACCAGAAGGTGATTATGGATACTATTTGGACGCTGGTGACTGCGTTTTTAGTCTTCTGGATGAACGCAGGTTTTGCCTTGGTGGAGTCGGGGTTTTGTCGCGCGAAAAACGCAGTTAACATCCTATCAAAGAATTTTATTGTCTTTGCTGTGAGTACGATAGCATTTTATTTTGTTGGCTGGGGATTGATGTTTGGTGACGGCAATGGATTCCTTGGCCTCAAAGGACTGTTCTTTTTGTCTGGTGCTGATAACAGCCCAGCCGCAGGAGCAGCTTACGCCGGGGTTTATTCTGCAATCGGATGGACAGGGATTCCGCTGACTGCTAAGTTTTTCTTTCAGCTGGTGTTTGCTGGTACAGCCGCAACCATCGTTTCGGGGTGCGTGGCTGAGAGGGTTAAGTATTTAGCTTTTGTTTTGTTTAGTCTTTTTCTTGTGGCTTTTATCTATCCGATTATCGGCCATTGGGTTTGGGGTGGCGGCTGGCTCGCACAAAAAGGTTTTTTTGATTTTGCCGGGTCAACAGTTGTCCATACGGTTGGTGGTGTCGCAGGTTTAGTGGGTATATTGCTGTTGGGTCCTCGTATTGGAAAGTATCGCTTGGATGGCTCAGCTAGCCCTATTCCTGGGCATAACATGAGTTCGGCCACCTTGGGTTGTTTAATCTTGTGGTTGGGATGGTTTGGTTTTAATCCTGGATCCACTATGGCTGCGGATGCTAAAGCGATCAGCCATATTCTGGCCACAACAAATTTAGCAGCTGTTGCTGGTTTATTGACAGCAACTGCAACGGCTTGGCTAAGGCTTGGTAAGCCGGATCTTGGCATGACGATCAATGGTTGTCTTGCAGGATTGGTTGCCATTACCGCACCATGTGCGTTTGTGACGTTGCCGGTGTCGCTTTTGATCGGCGGGATCGCTGGCGTTCTGGTTGTCTTCGCGGTTTTATTTTTTGATCGATTAAAGATCGATGATCCTGTGGGCGCGCTAGCTGTTCACCTGACTAACGGTATCTGGGGAACACTTGCAGTTGGTTTGTTCGCTGTGGATAAGCTTACAGGAACAAGTACCGGCAATGGACTGTTTTATGGTGGAGGATTTAAGCTTTTAGGAATTCAGTTCCTCGGTTCTTTGAGCGCCATTGTGTTTACACTCGTAGGATCCTTTATTTTTTGGAAGGTGGTTAAATTTGTTATTGGTATGCGCGTAACACGTGAAGAAGAGATCCGCGGCCTTGATATTGATGAGCATGGCATGGAAGCCTACGCGGGTTTTGAAGTTTATTCAACACAGTAAGAAAAAGGAGAATAATCATGAAACTTATTATTGCGATGATTCAACCGCACAAATTGACAGATGTTAAGCAGGCACTCTTTGATGCGAAGGTATATAAAATGACCGTAAGCAACGCTTTGGGCTGCGGCCAACAAAAAGGTTATAGTGAAACGTATCGTGGGGCCGTGCAGGAAGTAAATCTGTTAAAGAAAATTCGTTTGGAAATTGCTGTAAATGAAAACTTTATTGAACCTACGATTAGCGCTATAATCAAAGGCGCAAGAACGGATAAAATTGGTGATGGAAAGATCTTTGTTTTAGATCTGCCACGCTGTATTCGTATTCGTACTGGAGAAGAAGGCAAAGAGGCGATTGGATAATGGCTTACCTTGTCCCTGCGTTAAATGTTTTATTTCTTCTAGGTATGTTTTATGCTGGAAAGAAATTTAGTAAAAAGTTTATGCATACGAAAGAAGAATTAGCTAAAGATCTCAATGATCAATCAAAATTAGGAGGAACAGGCAATGTCTGAGACACAAGACAAAGGAAAAGAAAAAGAAATTCAAGATTTGTACGGGGAGAAAGTTTTTAGTCTTAAGGTGATGCGCAATTACCTTTCTGAAAACGCGTATAAATCTTTGAGTACAACCATTCGAACCGGTGGCGTCCTTGATTCGAGTATTGCCGATGAAGTCGCTGATGCCATGAAGACTTGGGCTGTTTCTAAGGGGGCAACGCATTATACGCATTGGTTCCAGCCTTTGACCGGTCTCACAGCGGAAAAACACGATGCTTTTATTTCACCCGATGGCGAGGGCGGGGTGATCGTTAAATTCTCTGGTAAAGAACTTACCCAAGGAGAGCCTGATGCGTCAAGCTTTCCTTCGGGAGGCCTTCGGCCGACCTTTGAAGCCAGAGGTTATACCGGATGGGATCCGACAAGTCCAGCTTTTATTAAGGAAGGTGTGCAAAGCACAACGCTGTGCATTCCAACCTATTTTATTGGCTGGCACGGAGAGGCTCTTGATAAGAAAACACCCCTGTTGCGTTCTATGAAGGCCTTGTCAAAGCAGGTATGCCGCTTGGCAGAGCTTTTTGGTATTAGTAGCAAGGGTAAGCAAGCGTATGCAACTCTTGGTGGCGAGCAAGAATATTTTTTAATTGATCGCGCATATTACAACGAGCGCATTGACTTGATCCAAACTGGCCGCACGCTTTTTGGTAAGGAACCTGCCAAGCATCAGCAAATGGCAGATCATTATTTTGGTGCCATTAAGACACGCGTCATTGGATTTATGGAAGACTTAGATAAAGAAATGTGGAAGCTTGGTGTTCCTACCAAGACGCGACATAACGAAGTTGCGCCGGCGCAGTTTGAAGTAGCGCCTGTTTTTGAGAGTCTTAATTTAGCTGTTGATCATAATATGCTTTGCATGGAAGTGATGCAGAAGGTTGCAGAAAAGCACGGGCTTGCATGCCTGTTGCACGAAAAGCCTTTTGCTGGTGTCAATGGCTCGGGAAAACATAATAATTGGTCTATCGTTGGTCCAGATGATAAGAATTGGTTGTCGCCAGGCGAAAACCCACATGAAAATGCGAAATTCTTAGTGACCCTTTGCGCGGTCATCAAAGCGGTGGATACGCATGCGGAACTTTTGCGTGCTGCGGTTGCCTCTGCCGGTAACGATCATCGCTTGGGTTCCCATGAGGCACCGCCAGCGATCATTTCTATCTTTTTGGGTGATCAGCTTACAGATATTATTGAGCAGATCGAAAAAGGTGGGGCCAAGACCTCCAAAAAAGGTGGAGTGCTTGAGATCGGAGTTGATTCGCTGCCAAAATTGCCGCGCGATGCCACGGATCGTAACAGAACATCTCCTTTTGCTTTTACAGGAGCAAAGTTTGAATTTCGAGCGGTTGGTTCTAACATGAGCTTATCTGGTCCCAACATTGTCTTGAATACAATTGTCGCCGAGGCTTTAGACGAAATCTGTACTATTCTCGAAGCGGATAAAAAAGCTAGCAGAGATTTCAATACTTCGGTCCAGAAATTACTTCAAAGTATTATTAAGAAGCATAAAAGAGTGATTTTTAATGGTGATAATTACACTGAAGATTGGGTTAAGGAAGCGAAGAAAAGAGGCCTTGCGAATCTCAAGACAACGCCTGAAGCTCTTGAAAAACTTGCAACGCCAGAAGCGATCAAGCTTTTTGAAAAATATAATGTTTTAACTAAGGTTGAGCTTCTTTCACGTTATGACGTTTATCAAGAGATGTATAAAACGATCCTTGATTATGAGGGAAGGCTCGCGGTGGATATGGCCAAGACCATGTTTATTCCCGTAGCTTTAGAGTATCAAGGTGAAGTTGCAGAGACTATTAAATCCGTTGAGGGTATTAATAAGGCAAAAGCCAAAGCTTCTCGTGAGTTACTTGCAAATATCACGGATGAATCTGAAAAAGCTCTTGTGCTTGTCAATAAGCTTGAAGACGCTCTTGCGAAAGGCGATACGGCTAAGATCAAGGAAGGCACAGCAAAATTGCGTGAGCCTATTGATATGCTGGAGAGCTTAATCCCATCAGCTTTTTGGCCCGTTCCTTCTTATGCAGAGATGTTGTTTAAGTTCTAATGCTGAAAAAGGTCCTTTTTTTAAGGCATGTTGCAATTGAAGGTCCAGGGACCTTAGGAATGTTCTTTGAGAACGCTGGCTTTAAGATTGAAATTCTTGATCTTCAAGCCAGCGACCCAATTCCTAGTGATGTTTCTAGCTTTGCGGCGGTCGTTAGTCTCGGCGGACCAATGAACGTTTATCAAGAAGAGACGCATTCTTTTTTAGCCCAAGAAGATATTTTCATTAAAAAGGTTATTCAAGCAAAGATTCCCTTTCTAGGTATTTGTTTAGGTTCGCAACTTTTGGCAAAGGCGTGTGGAGCAAGGGTTATCAAGTCTCCAGCACCTGAAATTGGGTTCTTTGATCTTTCTTTGACAAAGCATGGCCAAGAGGATAGCATTTTTAAGAATATAGGGCCATCTTTCAAGGTTTTTCAGTGGCATGAAGATATGTTTGAAATTCCACAAAAGGCTTTGTGGTTGTCAGAATCAGTATTTTGTCCGCATCAAGCTTTTCGTATTGGCCCAAAGGCATACGGATTTCAATTTCATGTTGAAGTTGATCGCGCGATGATTATCGCGTGGATGAAAGAATATTGGAGTATCGATCATGTTTTGGATTGTGAAAAAGCTCGGAGTATTTTGTCGCAATATGATGAGGCGCAGTCGCAGCTCCATCAGGTTGCCCATCAAATGTACAACAATTTTGCGTTAATGATAAATAAAGAAAATTAATTTTTTTATTACGTTTTGCCTAAAAACTAGGCACGCAGCATGAAAACCATACGGATTGCTTTAGCCCAGATTAATACAACGGTTGGAGACCTAGCCGGTAACAAGAAAAAGATTCTTGATTACGTGGCTAAAGCTAAACAGGTGAGCGTTGATATAATTGTATTTCCCGAGCTTGTGATCACAGGCTATCCCCCAGAAGATCTGCTTTTAAGAAAGCATTTTGTTGCGGATAATCTTAAAACTTTAAGAGACCTTGCATCACAAATAAAAAAGATTATTGCTATTGTCGGATGCATCGATAGAAATAGCGATGGTTTGATTTATAATGCGGCTGCGGTGATTGCTGAGGGTAAGATCAATGGCATTTATCGAAAAAATAGTTTGCCTAATTATGGTGTTTTTGATGAAAAAAGATATTTTGCCAAAGGTCGAGGTTTTCAGATCTTTGATCATGGCGGTATTCATTTTGGTGTGAGCATTTGTGAAGATATTTGGGATTCACAAGGACCATGTCCCTCCCAGGTCAAAGCTGGTGCGCAGATTTTGTTCAATTTATCGGCATCCCCGTATCATTGTGGAAAGACACAAGAGCGGGAGAAGATTCTTGGAGCGTGTGCCAGGAAGAATCGCGTCTTTGTGTGCTATTGTAATCTCGTTGGTGGGCAAGATGAACTTGTTTTTGATGGCGCGAGCATGATCATTGATCCGCAAGGACATAGCCTTGCTCGAGGTAAGGCTTTTGAAGAAGATTTGATCGTTGTTGATGTGAAGATCGCATCGAGGAATAAAATATCTAAAGGAAAACAGCAAGTCGTTACCCTTAAGGCAAGGCCGTTGTTGGAGGGAAGACTTCTGATCCATAGAAAACAAGAGCAAAGGCTTTTGGCGTCGGAAGAAGTTTATCAAGCCTTAGTTTTGGGCACGCGCGATTATATGATTAAGAACGGATTTACTAAAGCTGTCATCGGCATTAGCGGTGGGATTGATTCAGCGCTTGTGGCTGCGATCGCGTCTGATGCTATTGGTAAAGAAAATGTTTTAGGTGTTTCGATGCCATCGCCGTATACTTCCTTGGAAACAAGAGCTGACGCAAGGCTTCTTGCGAAGAATTTAGGAATTGAGTTTCAGGAAATTCCGATTACGAAGCTTTTTGCGGTGTACCTCAAGATATTAAAGCCTCTTTTTAAGGGGTTTAAGGCGAATAATACTGAAGAGAATCTTCAGGCAAGAATTCGCGGTAATCTTTTGATGGCTCTTTCTAATAAATTTGGCCACCTCGTCTTGACGACAGGAAACAAGAGTGAGTTGGCGGTGGGATATTGCACGCTTTATGGGGATATGGCCGGAGGCTTTGCGGTTATTAAAGATGTGCCAAAGACCATTGTTTATAGGCTTGTGCAGTATCGTAACAAGAAGGCGCGTGGGTCGCTTATTCCCCAGAGCATTATTCATCGCGCTCCGACGGCAGAGCTTAGGAAGAATCAGAAAGATCAAGATTCTTTGCCGTCTTATGATCTTTTAGATTCGATCCTTGAGGCCTATGTTGAGAAAGATCTGGGTCTTCAGAAATTAAGAAAGCAAAAAGGGGGAATTCCTTTGGTGGCGCGGATTGTGCAGCTTGTTGATAGGATGGAGTATAAACGCCGTCAGGCACCCATCGGCGTAAAGATTACACCCAAAGCCTTTGGTAAAGACAGAAGGCTTCCCTTGACGAATGCTTACAAGGAGTTTTGTCATTTTCAAAGAAGAAAAGGTTGATATTCTTTCTGTGGAGTTATGGGTAAGGGTTTGCTATGATTGATAAAAAAGAAAATGATTCTTTAAAGAAAAAAAGAGAAACGCTTTATCGCGTGGTTATTGAGCGAGCGGAAAAAGAGATTATTGAAAGTACGCTTGAGCAATCTCAAGGGAATCAAATTTTAGCCGCAAAGATCTTGGGTATTAATCGTAATACATTGCGAAGCAAGATTCGCCATCTGAATATTCCTCTTTTAAGGTTTAAGATATGAGCCAAACAAAAACACCACAACGGCAGGGACTTTATCAGTCTTCCTACGAGCATGATGCCTGCGGCGTAGGATTTCTTGTGAATATCGACGGCCGTAAATCGCATGATATTGTTGTTCGTGCTATTCAAGTTTTGGAAAAACTTCTTCATCGTGGCGCCACAGCCGGAGATGATAAAACCGGCGATGGAGCAGGAATTCTCATTCAAATTCCTGATGCGTTTTTTCGTCAAGAATGCAGTTCTTTAAAGATGTCGCTGCCCGCGCAGGGCCATTATGGCGTTGCCATGATGTTTATGCCTCAAAATATAGAGTTACGCAAGGCTTGCCAGAAGATTGCGGAAGATGTGGTAAGTAAGGAAGGTTTTCAATTGTTAGGATGGAGGGATGTGCCTTGCGAGAGCTCTGCTCTTGGTGGCAAAGCGCGAAAAGAACAGCCGTTTATTATGCAATGTTTTGTGGCTTGCGGGCAGTTGGCAGGTGAGGTTCTTGAGCGCAAGCTTTATGTTCTTCGTAAGGATATTGAGCATCGTATTGAGAAGAAGCTATTGCTAGGGGATCAGTTTTATGTTCCAAGTTTTTCTTCACAGACGATTGTGTACAAGGGCTTGATGATGGCCACCCAGGTGTCTAACTTTTATGTTGATTTAAGAAATAATAAATTGACAAGTGCCTTGGCAGTTGTGCATCAGCGCTACAGCACCAATACGTTTCCGTCGTGGAAATTGGCTCAGCCGTTTCGTTATTTGGCGCATAATGGAGAGATCAATACCTTGCGCGGAAATCTTAATCAAATGCAGGCGAGGGAAAAACTTCTGGCCTCTGATCTTTTTGGTGAGAATATTAAGAAAATTCTTCCAGTGATTGATCCTGGGGGTAGCGATTCAGCGTGTCTTGATAATGCTTTTGAGCTTTTAGTGAACGGCGGCCGTAGTTTACCTCACGCGATGATGATGCTTATTCCGCAGGCGTGGGGCGTAAAGTATCCTATTGGCCCTGATCTGCGAGGATTTTTTGAATACCATGCAGGCTTGATGGAGCCTTGGGATGGCCCAGCGGCTGTGACTTTTAGCGACGGGAAGACAGTTGGAGCCTTGCTTGATCGCAATGGCCTTCGTCCTTGTCGCTATACGATCACCACAGATAATTTCATGATTTTGGCTTCGGAGACAGGGGTTTTGGATATTGCGCCTGAAGATGTTCTTGAAAAAGGGTCTCTACGTCCAGGAGAGGTGATCCTTGTTGATTTAGAAAAGCAGCGCGTTTTAAAAAATAATGAAATTAAAACGTTTTACGCGCGCAAACAGCCTTATCGACGATGGGTTCAGGAAAATAAAATTGCACTACATGGGCTTTTTAGTGATGTTTCACCACTCTTGGTGGATAAAGCTACGCTTCTTTTTCGCCAAAGGATGTTTGGTTATACCAGGGAGGATCTGAAAGCTATTCTTGCGCCCATGGCCACAAAAGGCGAAGAGCCCGTTGGGTCTATGGGGTGCGATACCCCGCTTGCTGTTTTGTCCGAGAAGCCACAGATTTTGTATTATTATTTTAAACAGCTTTTTGCGCAGATCACCAATCCACCGATTGATCCTATTCGCGAAGAACTTGTCATGTCGTTGATGACTTTTATGGGAACACCGGGGAATATCTTAACGGAGAACCCGCAAAATAGTCGTTTGATTAAATTGACACATCCCATCCTCTCTAATGAAGATTTGGAACGCCTTAATTCATTAAAGCTCAAAGATTTCTGGGCTACGACTTTGGAAATGGCGTTTCCGTGTCAAGGGCGTGGGGATGATTTGGGGGAGGCCTTAGATCGTTTGCGTCATGCCGCGGAAATATCTGTACGTAATGGTTGCTCGCTTATTATTTTAAGTGATCGCAATCTTCCCGAGACGCTTATACCGATTCCAGCGTTGTTAGCGGTTTCGGCTGTTCATCAGCACCTTGTTAGTATGGGACTACGAACACATGTTGGGTTGATTGTTGAAACTGCGGAAGCCAGAGAAGTTCATCACATGGCGCTTCTTTTAGGTTTTGGTGCTACCGCTATCAATCCGTATTTGGCGTTTGAGAGCGTTGCGGACATGGTACAGCAAAAAGTGCTCGATGTGGACTTGAGCGTTACCACCGCGATTGAGAATTATATTCATGCTCTTCAAAAGGGTTTGATGAAAATCATGTCTAAGATGGGCATATCAACGCTGCGAAGTTATCGTGGAGCCCAAGTTTTTGAAGCGATTGGCCTTAATTGTGATATCATTGAAAAATATTTTACCGGAACAGCTTCGCGTATTGAAGGGATCGGACTTGAGGAGATCGCGCAAGAGGTTTCCATGCGTTGTCGTCAGGCTACGCAGTCGCCCCAATCAATAGCTCCCGAGATGCCAAGTGGTGGTCAGTATGCTTTTCGTCGTGATGGGGAGAGGCATCTGTGGACACCGGAGGCAATTTATAAATTACAGACAGCTACGCGTAATAATGATTCTAAGATGTACAAAGAATATACGCAACTGATTAATGATCAAACAAAACAACAATATACGCTTAGAGGTTTGTTTCAGTTTAAGCAAACAAAATCTATTCCCATTGATGAGGTTGAAGCAGCTTCAGATATTATGAAACGCTTTGTGACTTCTGCGATGTCGTTTGGTTCGATTAGTCGTGAAGCCCATGAAACACTTGCTATCGCGATGAATCGCATTGGTGCAATGAGTAATAGTGGCGAAGGCGGTGAGGATCCCGCGCGTTATAAGGTCGTAGACAATGGGGACAATCGTTGCAGCGCGATCAAACAAGTTGCTAGCGGTCGCTTTGGTGTTACGGCAGAATACCTTGTCAGTGCTAAAGAGCTTCAAATTAAAATCGCCCAGGGGGCGAAACCCGGTGAGGGGGGGCAACTTCCTGGACATAAGGTTAATGAAGAGATCGCGCGTGTTCGGCATTCAACTCCAGGGGTTACGCTCATATCGCCGCCGCCGCATCATGATATTTATTCGATTGAAGATATTAAGCAGCTCATTTTTGATTTGAAAAATGTAAATCCGCAGGCACGTATTTCTGTCAAACTTGTTTCTGAGATGGGTGTTGGAACCATTGCCGCGGGGGTCGCGAAGGCGCATGCGGATATGGTCCTGATCAGCGGTTATGATGGAGGCACTGGGGCGTCGCCGTTATCGTCGATTAAGCATGCTGGCGTGCCTTGGGAGTTGGGCCTTGCCGAGACCCAGCAAACCCTTGTTTTAAATAATCTACGCAGTCGTATCCGTGTTCAAGCTGATGGCCAAATGAAAACAGGTCGCGATGTTGTGATCGCGGCATTGTTGGGTGCTGAGGAGTTTGGTTTTGCGACCGCACCTTTGGTGGTTTGTGGATGTGTGATGATGCGCAAGTGTCATTTGAATACTTGTTCTGTTGGTGTGGCCACACAAGATCCTAAGCTACGTAAGAATTTTAGTGGCAAGCCTGAATACCTTGTTCACTTCTTTTCTATGCTTGCGCAAGAAGTCCGTGCATATATGGCGCAGCTTGGTTTTAAAACAATGGATGAAATGATTGGTCGAAGTGATCTTCTTGAGGTCAATAGCGCTATTGATTTCTGGAAGGCTCGTGGATTAGATTTTTCAAAGATCTTTTTTAAAGATCGTCATGACCCCAAAGCGGTTGTGCGATGCATAGAATCGCAGGAGAAAGATATTGACCATGTGATGGATCGCGAGCTTATTGCGCGCGCCCAAGAAGCTCTTGAAACAAAAAAGGTTGTTGTCATGGATATGCCAATTGTCAATACAAACCTGACCACCGGAGCCATGCTTTCCGGTGAAATTGCTAAACGTTATGGTCATGGTGGACTGCCTGATGATACGATCACCTGTCGATTCAAGGGGGCCGCGGGGCAAAGTTTTGGTGCGTTTGCATCCAAAGGGATGACATTGATTCTAGAAGGAGAGTCTAATGATTATCTTGGAAAAGGCCTTTGCGGGGGCAAGATCATTGTCAAGCCCTACCAAGAAGCTGCCTATGATCCTTCGAACAATGTGATTTGCGGTAACGTTCTCCTTTATGGCGCAACGTTAGGCGAGGTTTATATTTATGGTCGAGTTGGCGAGAGATTTGCTATTCGTAATAGCGGTGTTCGCGCGGTTGTTGAGGGGATTGGCGATCATGGCTGTGAATATATGACGGGAGGACGGATCGTTATTCTTGGGGAAACAGGGGTTAATTTTGGCGCAGGCATGAGCGGCGGGATCGCCTATGTTTATGATCCTGAAAGTAAGCTTGATGGCCGATGTAATCTTGATACGGTTGATCTCGAGCTTGTTAAAGACGCTCAAGATGTGGCTGAGCTTCAAAGGATGATTGAACAGCATTGGACATGGACTCAAAGCAAGAAAGCGAAAGAGATTTTAGATCATTGGGAGGCGTGTCTTCCTTCATTTGTTAAGGTATTCCCTATGGAATATCGACGAGTTTTAGGGCAAATGATGAAAGAGGATGAAGCTACGCAACGTGAAGAACAGGTGTTTAAATAATATGGGTGATATTTTAGGTTTTCTTAAATATACAAAGCAAGATTTTAATAAAGAGCCTGCTGAGACCAGAAAGAAGCACTGGAAAGAATTTATAGAGCGTCTTCCAGTCCCAGAGCTTCAGATTCAAGCCTCGCGATGTATGGATTGCGGCACACCGTTTTGCCATTGGGGTTGCCCTGTAGCGAATGTTATTCCTGATTGGAATGATTTGGTTTCTCGTCATCACTGGAGAGAAGCTTATCAGCGTCTTATAGAGACAAATAATTTTCCTGAATTTACAGGGCGTATTTGTCCAGCACCTTGTGAGCATTCTTGTGTTTTGGGCATTAACCGGGATCCTGTAACGATTCGTAATATTGAACTCACGATCATTGAAAAAGCGTTTGAAGAGGGATGGGTTGTTGCCAGGCCACCTCTAAAGCGAACAGGAAAAACGATTGCAGTCATTGGGTCAGGGCCTGCAGGTTTGGCTTGCGCGGATCAACTTAATAAATGTGGGCATAGCGTTACCGTTTTTGAGAAGAATGAAGATTTAGGCGGCATTCTGACCCTAGGCATTCCAAATTTTAAACTTGAAAAACATATTGTTGAGCGGCGCATTGATTTGATGCGCAAAGAAGGGATTGTTTTTAAGACACGATGTCATGTTGGTGTTGATATGTCGATTCGGTATATTCAAAAAGAGTTTGATGCTGTTATTTTAGCGGCAGGGGCAGAAGAGCCGCGCGATATGGACATCCCAGGGCGCGATCTTCAAGGGGTTTATCAAGCCATGGATTATCTGCGTCAGCAGAACCGCGTGAACAAAGGCGATAGCGTTGACAAGCAAGAGCGTATCACCGCAAAGAACAAACATGTCATTATCTTAGGAGGCGGGGACACGGGGTCGGATTGTGTTGGTACGGCTAATCGTCAAGGGGCTAAGAGCGTCAAACAATTTGAAATTTTGCCGCGCTCTCCTTTGGAGCGAGCCAAAGACAATCCGTGGCCACAGTGGGCTTTTGTTTATCGAAAATCCAGCTCTCAAGAAGAAGGGGTTGAGCAAGATTATTGCATTTTAACAAAATATTTGAGCGGTGATAAAGGTCAACTAAAGAAGCTTCATGGCGTCAAGCTTGAGTATGGCCCCAAGGATCCGGTTACCCTAAGGGCGTCTATGAAAGAGATTCCTGGCTCAGCGTTTGAGGTTGATTGTGATCTTTTAATTTTGGCGATGGGTTTTTTAGGTCCTGTCAAGAAAGGTTTTGTTGATAGTTTGGGTATTGAACTTGACGCGCGTGGTAATATTAAAACCAATCAGAATGATATGACTAATATTAAAGGGGTTTTTGCAACCGGGGACGCGCATCGAGGCCAATCGCTTATTGTTTGGGCTATTCATGAGGGTCGTCGCACAGCGCAAGGTGTGCATCAGTGGTTATCAACTTAGACAGAATAAAGTTTTGATAAGGAAAATTTTATGAATAAAAAAAGTTGTATGATAAAGAATCCTGCCGTGTGCTTGACAGGGCTTCCTGGTTTAGACCAGGCGTTAAAAGGTGTTCGCCTAGGAGATAATGTTGTTTTTCAGGTGAATACCATCGATGATTATATTCGCTTTGTTCACCCTTTTTGTCGGAAGGCTTATGAGCAGAAGCGTAAACTTATTTATTTTCGTTTTGCGGATCATCCGAGTCTTTTGCCTGCAGGTATCAAGGCGGACATTTATCAGCTTCATCCTGAGATTGGTTTTGAAGACTTCCTTTCTGAAATCTTTGATATTATTGAAAAAGCAGGGAAGGAAGCTTTTTATGTTTTTGATTCTCTTTCTGAGCTTGCTGTTGATTGGTATAGTGATCGCATGCTTGGGAATTTCTTTATGCTGACGTGTCCATATCTTTTCGATTTGGATACGGTTGCTTATTTTGCACTTCTCAAAGACCATCATACAAATTTTGCTATTGAGGCGATTCATAAGACGGCCCAAGTCATCATTGATATTTATTATCATAAAGAGGCGATTTATGTGCATCCGCTTAAAGTTGATGAGCGTCATTCTCCGACGATGTATATGTTGCATAAGTGGGAAGGGGAATGTTTTACGCCCGTCGTGAAGAGTGCTACAACGGCAGAGATTTTAGGGTCGGTGCCTCAAAGCTGGCTTGATTTTACGATGCAAAGACGTGATATGTGGACGCGTAGTTTCTTACAGGCGCAAGAAGTGGTGAGCACTACACGACCTGATCGACGAGAAACATGGAAAAGCAGTAAACTTTTCGAGCGTCTTTTGCGTATGGCGGTGACGCGTGATGAGCGCTTGCTGAAGCTTGCGGGAGAATATCTTGATTTTGAGGATGTGGTTAATATCGGAAAACGGATGATCGGAACGGGCTTGATCGGTGGAAAATCTGTTGGGATGCTTTTGGCGCGTGCGATTTTAAAAAAGAACAATCCAGGGCTTGTTGAAAAACTTGAGCCACATGATTCTTTTTATTTGGGGTCAGATGTTTTTTACACGTATCTTATCGAAAATAAATGTTGGTGGCTTCGGCGAAAACTCAATAGTTCAGTGGCGGGATTCGAATCCGCAGGTAAGGTGAAGAGCTTGATCTTAAAAGGAAAGTTTTCGAAAGATATTCAAGATCAGTTTGCAGAAATGCTTGGCTATTTTGGACAATCGCCTATCATCGTGCGTTCTTCCAGTCTTTTAGAAGATGCTTATGGGAATTCTTTTTCTGGGAAATATGAAAGTGTTTTTTGCGCTAATCAGGGAACACCCGAGGATAGGCTTCAAGAGTTTATGGAGGCGGTGAGGAAGGTCTATGCTAGCACGATGAATGAAGATGCGCTCGCCTATCGAGGTCATTGGGGGCTTTTAGATCGGGATGAGCAAATGGCTCTTCTTATCCAGAGGGTTTCCGGTTCGGTTTATGAGGATCAATATTTTCCGCAATTGGCTGGGGTGGGTTTTTCTTTTAATCCCTATGTTTGGAATACCCAGATCGATCCTAAGGCTGGTATGTTGCGGCTCGTTTTTGGTTTAGGAACGCGTGCTGTGGATCGGACCGACGATGATTATACGCGGCTTGTGGCATTGAACGCGCCGATGCTTTGGCCGGATGTAAGTTCGAGTGAAATACGTAAATATACCCAGCGCAAGGTGGATGTTTTGGATTTGAGTGCCAATAAGCTTTGTTCGCGTTCTTTTGAAGACATTGCAACAAAGAATTTTGATCTGCCTTTGGATGTTTTGACCTCGCGGGATGAAGATCTCGAACGTCGAGCTTCGGAGATGGGGAAAGAGGATATTTTTTCTCGTGTCTTAACGTTTGATAATCTTCTTTCCAAGACCTCGTTTGTCGATGATATGCGTGAGTTGATGAACACGCTCCAGGAGTCTTATGAGCATCCTGTTGATATTGAATTTACTGCCAATTTTTTTGGTGATGAAGAATATAAAATTAATCTTCTGCAATGTCGGCCTTTTCAAGTGAAAGGCAATATTCTTAGCATTGAAACGCCACAGGCGATGGCGCGCGATCAAATTATTTTAGAAGCACGAGGCCCTGTGATTGGTAGCAGCAGGGCGACAACTATTGATCGGCTTATCTATGTTGTTCCTGAAGTTTACAGTCAGATGAATACTACGGATCGTTATTCCGTGGCGCGTTTGATTGGGCGTTTAAATCACAGCGATTCCAAAGGACAAAAACCTGCAATCATGCTGGTTGGGCCAGGACGCTGGGCAACCACAACGCCTGCTTTAGGTGTGCCGGTATCATTTGCGGAAATCAATAATGTTTCCGTGCTTTGCGAAATTGCCGAAATGCACGAAGGATTGATTCCGGATGTTTCTTTGGGGACACACTTTTTTAATGATCTTGTCGAGATGGATATGTTGTATTTTGTTGTTTATCCGCAGAAATACGATAACATCCTGAACCGTGAGTATTTTAGTGTAGTGCCAAACGATTTGACCAAGCTTGTTGCTGAGGCTACGAAGTGGCAATCGGTGGTTAAGGTGGTTGATTCTCGGCATAGCGGAAAGAATGCAACACTTTGTTTAAGTGCGGATGTTTTGAAGCAAAAAGTGATTTGTTATTTTAAAGACGCAGCCTTAGGCAAAACAAAATAAAGATGACTTGTTTAAAGCGTTGACTTTGTTGGATGTTTTGATCCTGGGACACGCTGGCGGTTAAGTTAGTGAAAGTAATAACATGACCAAAGCAATTATTTTCCTTGAAGACGGTGTTTTCTTTGAAGGGCGTTCTGTCACTAGCGTCAAAGAAACTTCAGGTGAAATGGTGTTTAATACCTCCATGACAGGCTATCAAGAAATTTTGACAGATCCCTCCTATGCTGGCCAAATTATTACCATGACGTATCCTTTGATTGGTAACTATGGCGTCAACAGTGATGACGTTGAGTCCTCGAAGGTGCATGTTGCAGGCTTCATTGTTAAAGAATTTGCCAAGACGTATTCGAATTTCCGTGCAACTAAAAGTCTTTTAGCCTATCTGGAAGAAAATCACATTTTGGCGGTTGAGAATATTGATACGCGCGCCTTGACGCGTCACTTGAGGGTGCGTGGTGCTATGCGGGGCATTATTTCCGCAGAAGATTTTGATCTGCGCAGTTTATCTCAAAAGATGAAGAGCGTTCCGTCCATGGAAGGGGCGGATCTGGTCAAAGACGTTAGCGTAAAGAAAAAATATATTTGGAATCCTAAAGATCAGTTTTCTTTTAAAGTTGCCGCTATAGATTGTGGGATCAAATATAATATTCTGCGTATTCTTGCTAAGCTTGGTTGCCAGGTTCATGTTTTTCCAGCGACCGCAACAGCGCAAGAGATTCAGGCGATTGAACCCGATGGGCTTTTTTTGTCGAATGGCCCTGGAGATCCTGCCGCTATTCCTTATGTAACGCAAACCGTGAAGCAATTGTTAGGTAGATTGCCGATTTTTGGCATTTGCTTGGGCCATCAAATCTTAGGATTGGCCTTGGGTGGAAAAACTTATAAGTTGAAATTTGGGCATCGTGGCGCGAATCATCCGGTCAAGGATGTGTTTGAAGATACCATTGCGATTACGTCTCAGAATCATGGATTTTGTGTTGATGTGGAGAGTTTAAAGCAAGATGAAATCGAGATCACGCATATCAATCTTAACGATAAGACCGTGGAAGGTTTGCGGCATAAAAAATATCCTTTATTTTCTGTTCAGCACCATCCGGAGGCCTCTCCGGGTCCTCATGATGCTGAGTATTTGTTTAAGAAATTTATTGTGATGATGAAAGAAGCTCATGCCTAAAAGAACTGATATCCATAAGATTCTTATTATTGGTTCTGGCCCGATTGTGATTGGTCAGGCTTGTGAGTTTGACTATTCGGGAACTCAAGCCTGTAAGGCGCTCAAAGAAGAGGGCTACAAGGTTGTGTTGGTCAATTCTAATCCTGCCACAATTATGACGGATCCAGGTATTTGTGATGGAACCTATATTGAGCCCTTAACGCCAGAATTCTTAGAGCGCGTGATTGCCAAAGAAAAGCCTGATGCGATCCTGCCGACCTTGGGAGGACAAACAGGATTAAACCTTGCGATGAAGCTTTATGAGCAAGGTATTTTAGAAAAATATCATGTTCAACTTATTGGCGCTGGATATGAGGTGATTAAAAAAGCCGAAGATCGAGAGTGTTTTAAAAAAGCTGTTTTGAAAGTGGGTCTTGATATCCCTCAAAGCGCTTTTGCGCGTAATATCGAGGAGGCGAAAAAAGCTGCTAAGAAAATTGGATTTCCTTTAATCATCCGTTCAAGCTATACCTTGGGCGGAACAGGCGGGGGGATTATTAGGGCGCCAGAGGATTTTGAGCGCGCGGCGATCCTAGGCCTCGAGAGTAGCATGATTAAGGAAATTCTTATTGAAGAGTCTATCGCAGGCTGGAAAGAGTATGAGCTTGAGGTGATGCGCGACAAGAAAGATAATGTTGTGATTATTTGCTCGATTGAAAATCTTGATCCCATGGGTGTGCACACCGGTGACAGCATTACCGTGGCTCCGGCGCAAACGCTTTCGGATCAGGAATATCAAAAAATGCGCGACCAGACATTGACTTTGATTCGCGAGATTGGCGTTGAGACGGGTGGATGCAATGTGCAGTTTGCTGTTTGTCCTCATGATGGACGCATGGTGGTTATTGAGGTCAATCCTCGTGTTTCCCGTAGTTCGGCTTTAGCTTCGAAGGCTACGGGATTTCCAATCGCGAAGTTTGCGGCCAAGCTTGCTGTGGGGTATTCTTTAGATGAAATTCAAAATGATATTACCAGGGAAACCCCTGCCTCCTTTGAGCCTACGATCGATTATTGTGTGACCAAGATTCCACGTTTTACTTTTGAGAAATTTCCTGAGGCTGGCGATGTCCTTGGCGTGTCCATGAAGTCTGTGGGAGAAACCATGGCCATTGGCCGAACATTTAAAGAATCCTTGCAAAAGGGTTTGCGTGGTCTTGAAATAGGCCATGTGGGTTTGGACAACAAGCTGGATTATCGCGACATTTCTGATGAAAAGATTGAACAGCGTTTAACAGAGCCCAATGCTTCGCGTATTTTTTATATCAAATATGCTCTTCAGAAAGGTTTCAGTGTCGATAGGATTTATGCTTTAAGCCGTGTTGATTCATGGTTTATTGCCAATATTAAAGAAATTGTGGATTTTGAGGCTGTGCTTAAAGAGGATTTCTTAAGAAGCAAAAGTTTCAGCAAAGATATTTTAAAACAAGCAAAGCAGTTAGGGTTTAGTGATGTCCAGATCGCGCGCATTATCGGTAGCGATGAAGCAAGTGTTCGTCGCATGAGGATTGCGCAAGGTGTCACGCCTGTTTTTAAGCTTGTGGATACCTGTGCTGCGGAATTTGAAGCTTATACGCCCTATTATTATTCAGCGTATGAAGATGAAAATGAGGGAGGGGCGTCTTGTCAGCAATCATCTTTGGGCAAAAAGAAGATTATGATTTTAGGCGGCGGTCCAAATCGGATTGGGCAAGGCATTGAGTTTGATTATTGTTGTTGCCATGCTTCGTTTGCGTTAAAAGAAATGGGTTGTGAAACCATTATGGTGAATTCAAATCCGGAAACGGTTTCGACAGATTATGATACTTCGGATCGCCTTTACTTTGAGCCGCTAACTTTCGAAGATGTTATGAACATTGTGGAGATCGAGAAGCCGGATGGGGTGATCGTCCAATTTGGCGGCCAGACACCGCTTAATCTAGCTCGCAGGCTTAATGACGCTGGGGTTCCGATTATCGGCACAACGGTTGAGTCCATTGATTTAGCGGAGAATCGAGAGAAGTTTTCGGCTTTCATTGCCAATTTACATTTAAATCAGCCGGCGAATGGTTCGGCGCTTTCTGTGGCGCAGGCTTTAGACGTTGCCAAGGGTGTTGGCTATCCTGTTTTGGCGCGGCCTTCTTATGTTTTGGGTGGCCGCGCCATGAAGATTGTTTACGATGAGAAATCCCTTCTTTCTTTTATTGAAGAGGCCAAAGAAGTTTCGCAAGGCCATCCTATTCTCATTGATGAATTCCTTGAAGATGCTATCGAAGTGGACGTGGACGCGCTTTCCGACGGAAAAGACGCGGTTGTGGCGGGGATCATGGAGCATATTGAGAATGCGGGTATTCATTCTGGTGATTCGGCTTGTGTTTTGCCGCCGCATACGCTTAGCCAGCGCATGATCAACCAGATTAAGGAGCAAACTTGTTCCATTGCCAAAGGGCTTAATGTCGTTGGGCTTCTGAATATTCAGTTTGCGATCAAAGGGGAATGTCTTTACGTCCTTGAGGTTAATCCGCGTGCTTCACGTACGGTTCCTTTTGTGAGCAAGGCCACCGGTGTTGCTTTGGCCAAGATTGCGGCGCAGATCATGGTGGGTAAAAAGATTACCGATTTTCATTTTATTGATCCGCAGACTCTTGAGCACATTTCCGTGAAAGAATCGGTATTGCCGTTTTCTCGTTTTTCAGGTGTTGATATTGTCTTGGGGCCGGAGATGAAATCGACAGGTGAAGTTATGGGCATTGACTTTACCTTTGGAGCTGCTTTTGCGAAGTCTCAAATATCCGCTAACCAAGCCTTGCCGCAAAAAGGAAAAGTTTTCTTAAGTGTGAACGATAACGACAAGCGTAATATTGCCTTTTTAGCCAAGAAACTTTTTGATATGGGCTTTACTCTGATCTGTACCAACGGAACAGCGCGAACACTCAAAGCGAATGGTGTCAAGACAGAGATTGTTGATAAGGTTGGAGAAGGGCGAGATAAATTGATTGATATGATTAAGCGTAAGGAGATTCATTTGATCATTAATACGCCTTCGGGACAAAAGAGTCAGGCGGATATGCGCGTTTTGCGGTCAATGGCGAACGTGCAAGGTATTCCTTGCATTACGACGATCCAGGGCGCGTGGGCTGCGGTGAATGGAATTGAGGCTAGCCGTGAGCAGGAATTTGTTGTGCAATCGTTGCAAGATTATTATAAGCAAAAAAGAGGAGAACTTTCATGTGCGGCATCGTAGGTATTTCAAATCATCCTGAGGCATCTAAACTTGCTTTTCTTGGCCTTTATGCCCTTCAGCATCGCGGCGAGGAGGCCTGCGGCATCGTTTCTTATGACGGCAAGAAAATTTATGCGGAAAAGGCGACAGGGCTCGTGGCTGATTTTTTTCATGAAAAGACCTTGGCTCAGCTTCACGGATCTTTTGCTGTTGCGCATACGCGTTATTCCACAACAGGCTCAAGCAGTGTTAAGAACACCCAGCCTTTTTTGGCGACGCATAAGGGGCGACCGATCGCCATTGCGCATAATGGAAATTTGACGAACACGGAAGCCTTGCATAAAGAGCTTGAAGAAGAAGGATCCATTTTCCAAACAAGCATGGATTCTGAGGTGATTGTGCATCTTTTAGCCAAGACCAAGAATGGGGATCTCAAAAGTTGGATGGCGCATGCCTTGCGGCAGCTCAGTGGAGCGTTTTCATTGATTTTCCTGATTGAAGATGTTTTGATTGCGGCACGTGATGCTCATGGATTTCGTCCGCTTTGTTTAGGCAAAAAAGATGAGGCGTATGTTTTGGCGAGCGAGACCTGTGCGTTTGATTTGATTGGTGCAGAGTTTATTCGCGAGATAGAGCCTGGTGAAATCATTGTGATAAAAAATGGTAAGACAGAGTCTATCTTTTTCACGGAGCAACGCAAAGAGAAAAAAAGTCAATGCATCTTTGAAAATATTTATTTTGCAAGGCCCGACAGCCACATTTTTAATGATAATATTTATCGTGTGCGAAAAAGATTAGGGGCGCAGATGGCCAAAGAGCATCCAACCAAGGCTGATTTTGTCATGGCGATTCCTGACTCTGGCAATTATGCCGCGTTAGGTTATGCTCAAGAATCTGGCTTGCCTTTAGAAATTGCCATGATCCGTAATCATTACATTGGCCGTACCTTTATTCAGCCTAATCAGTTTTTGCGTGATTTTCGTGTGCGGGTCAAGCTTAACCCCATCGGCGGTGTTTTAAAAGGGAAGAAAGTTGTTGTCGTGGAGGATTCGATTGTACGCGGTACGACGAGCCGAAGCCGCGTGGAAGAGTTGCGCAGGGCAGGCGCTAAAGAAATTCATTTTCGCGTGAGTTGCCCGCCGATTCGCTTTCCATGCTTTTATGGAATTGATTTTCCTAGCAAAGGCGAGCTGATTGCTTCGGCCAAGACGATCAAAGAAGTTGCTGATTTTATCAAGGTGGATTCCCTGGAATATTTAAGCCTAGATGGGATGCTGGGCGTGATGCGCGAGGGAGGCCATTTTTGCCATGCATGCTTTGACGGGGTTTATCCTGAGGTGATCCCACACAATGCTAATAAATATTTACTCGAATCTGCGTCGTCATAGAAAATGATCTTTGTTTTAAATAAATATAATGTCCTTGGACAGTCTGGAGATGTTTTATGAGCAAGTTTATTTTTGTGACAGGTGGAGTTGTTTCGAGCCTTGGGAAAGGTCTTGCCTCGGCATCGATTGGTAAAATGTTGGAAGCCCGGGGCCTCACCACGACCACCATGAAATGTGATCCCTACCTTAATGTTGATCCCGGCACGATGAATCCTTTTCAGCACGGGGAAGTCTACGTTACCGACGATGGGGCCGAAACCGATTTGGACCTCGGCCATTATGAGCGCTTTACCAATGCTAAGGTCGGCAAAGATAGTAATATCACAACGGGAAAAGTGTATTATTCGGTGATTACCAAGGAGCGCAAGGGTGAATATCTTGGAAAAACGGTTCAAATCATTCCTCATATTACCGATGAAATTAAGAATGGCATCCGCAAGGTCGCTAAGCAGCAAGATGTGGATGTGACCATTGTGGAAATCGGCGGGACCGTGGGTGACATTGAAAGCCTTCCATTCTTAGAAGCTATCCGTCAAATGCGCTGGGAGCTGGGGACAGGGTATTGCATTTTTATCCATTTAACCCTCCTGCCTTTTATTAAATCTGCCGGGGAGCATAAAACAAAACCAACGCAACATAGCGTCGGACGTCTGCGCGAGATTGGGATTACGCCGGATATTCTTTTGTGCCGCACAGAGAAATCCATTACCAAGGAGCAAAGAGAAAAGATCGCTCTTTTTTGCAGCGTCGATCGTGAGGCCGTTATTGAGGCGATTGATGTTAAGTATATTTACGAGGTGCCGCTGCTCTATCAAAAACAGGGGCTAGATGATTTGATTCTCAGGAAGCTAAATATTTCGAAGCCTGAAGGGGATTTGCATAAATGGGAAGATTATGTGATGAAGTGTCTTAAGAATCCGCAGGAGGAAGTCAAGATTGCCGTGGTCGGAAAATATATTACTCTTCCTGATGCCTATAAATCGATTTATGAATCTTTGGTTCATGGCGGCATTGCCAATAATGCGCGCGTTATTATCAACAAAGTTGATTCTGAGGATATTGAAAAAGATAGTGCTAAAAAATACCTTGAAGATTCCGATGGTATTTTGATCCCGGGGGGATTTGGTTCTCGCGGTATTGAGGGAAAGATAGCGGCGGTTCAATATGCCAGAGAGCAGGGGATTCCCTTTTTTGGCATATGTTTGGGGATGCAGGTTGCCACCGTCGAATTTGCCCGTCATGTGTGTAAAATGAAAGATGCTAATTCAACAGAGTTTGACCCGCAGACAATGTATCCTGTCATTAGTCTTTTGGATGAACAAAAAGGTATCGAGGACAAGGGAGCCACGATGCGCTTAGGCGCGTATCCTTGTCATGTGATGAAAGCAACCAAGAGTCATAAGGCGTACAAGAAAGAAAACATTTCTGAACGTCATCGCCATCGCTATGAATTTAATAATGAGTTTCGTCAAGTGTTTGAAAAGCAGGGCATGATCTTTGCTGGTATCCATACTGATAAAAATCTCGTTGAAATGATTGAGCTAGAAAATCATCCCTGGTTTGTGGCCTGTCAGTTTCATCCTGAATTTAAATCTAAGCCCGATAAGGCGCACCCTTTGTTTCAGGATTTTATTGCTGCGGCTCTCATAGCCAAGCATAAATGTTAATATGGCTAATCGCTTTCTCAAAGCCTTCTTTATCTTTCTTGCTGTTTTTGTAGCCCTTGTGGTTGCTTATTGGCCTGCCATCACTGCGCAGTATCTTTATCATGATGATGTTGTTTATTTTATGACGTCACCGACACGGCTTGAGCCTCCGGGTTCGCTTTATAATGTCGCGATCGGCCGTTTTTTAGGGGCCAATCTCTTGATTGGCTTAGGCTTGTTAGTCCACAGCATCAGTGATTTAAACATCATAAGGTTTTTAGGCCTTTTGCAACTTTCGATTTGTGGATTTCTTTTTGCACGGTGGCTGCGAAAGCATTTTCTTTCGTTACCGAGTTCGCTTTTGATTGCGATCGCCACTTTTACCTTGCCGCCTTTTCAAATTATGGTGTCTCAGGCTGGTATGGGCTTTCAGCCTGTTGGGATCTTTTTCGCTCTGCTTGCAGCCTTTTCTGCCTATTGGGTTCCTACCCTAGGTTGGAACCCAAAGAATCTGTTTAATAAAAATATTCTTTTCTCCGTTTTATTGTTGTTGGCCGCGCTTTCTGTTTATCAGCCTGCAGCAATGTTTTTTTGGGCGATCTTAGGCTTTGTGCTTTTGTTTTCAAGCAAGCCTTTAAAGGAGCTTGCGGCCCATGTTCTTCATTTTGTTTGGTCGGGTTTAATTGCCTTTGTTTTTTATGGAGTGATGCTTGATCAGACTAAGAAATATTTTATTAAATTTAATTTGTGGGGCTATAATCCTTATTCTTTAACAGGGGATTATGCAGGGAAGATAAAGTGGTTTTTTGATGAGCCCATGATAAGTGTTTTAAATTTGTGGAATGTTTTTCCTCAAGCACTTTATGCGAATCTTTTCCTTGGTTTCGTTTTAGGAGCAGTTGTTTTAAAGGTTGTTCGTTTGCGTCAAGGCAAAGCTCTTGATTGGAAAAGGCTAATGTTTGTTTTTATTATTCTCAGTGGGCTTGTTTTTGCAGCGTTTCTCCCTAATCTTGCAACAGAAAGTAATATTTTCTTTTATCGTTGCGCTCCTGCCTTGATGGCCCTTATGTTATTTTTTGCCATGGCTTCGGCCCGAGAATATCTGGATGTATTTAAGAAAGCTAACAAATTCTTACTCTTTTCAATTGTTCTTGGGTGTGTTGCTCTCTGTGGCATTGTGTCCGCGCACCAGACCATTTATCAACACCGTATTGTTCCAAGTCAGCGAGAGTGGAAGCTTTTTTTAGGAACCCTTCTTCAAGCTAATCTTAATCAATATAATCGCATTTATGTGATCGAGCCTCAAGAAGAGCATCTGCGGAACCGTGGGGATGAATATCGTAATTTAACAACACGGTATTCACATAATATGTTAGGGTTGCTTTCTTGTGCCCTGCGTACCATGGCAAAGGGAAAAATGAGAATTTATCATATTGCATATGATGATGCAGAAAAGAAGGCTTTGTTTGTGTTTGAAGATCTTAAGAATAAAGGTGTTTATATTCCTTATGCTATAGGGCTTGAGTCGGGTCCAGTCTTGGAGCGTATTCCGGAGGGGACCCTGGTTATTGATATGCGGGTTTTACATGATTTTTAATCCGTATCTTTTATTTGAAAAAAATTTGGAAATAGATATAATAACAATCTATGCGCAGGTGGCGGAATTGGTATACGCGCACGTTTGAGGGGCGTGTGGGGTAACCCGTGTGGGTTCAAGTCCCACTCTGCGCATTTGATTTTTAGAAGGGGACTTGAAGCCGACCCGAGCGCCATTGGGGAAAGCGAGGGCGGCCGGTTTCGAAGGAGGATTGACGGATGTCAATCCGGTAGAGAAAAAGTCCCACTCTGTGTATTTAAGAACTCCCAGAGAAATGAACCTTGGGAGTTTTTTGTTAGATTGTGTTGACTGTAGACGCTAAAGTGTTTTATAGTGAAGGTGCGTTACCGGTCCTTTCTATGTTTAAAAAACACATTTTTTATAATGCTGGCATTTTAAGCGGTTTTCTTGTGCTGCTTTCGCTTGCCTATTGGCCGGCGATCAGCATGCGCTATGTTTATCATGATAGCCTCGTTTTTTTTCTTGATACTGATGTGCGCTTCCTCCCGCCGGGAACCATTTTTTCTTTTATTACTGGCCGGTACCTAGGGGCAGTGTTTTTGGCTGTTATCGGCCGGCTTGTTTCCCAGGTCAGCGACCTTGAAATCCTTCGTTTCTTAAGCATTGTTCAATTGAGCGTTTGTGGGCTTTTACTGACCAATTTTTTACGCAAGAATTTTTTAAAGCCTCTTGAATCTTTTTTTGTTGTTTTCATTTTGCTGACGCTTCCAGCTTTTCAAATTACAGTTTGCCAGGGTGGTATGGCTTTCTACCCGATGTCGATTTTGATGATCCTCCTGTCGTTTATTCTTGCTTTTGATGCTCCAGACAAGAAAAGTATTTGGACGTATTGTTCCCTTCCTGTTTTGGGCTCGGTTTTCTTGATGATTGTTTCGCTATGCATCTATCAATCAGGAGCCATGTTTTTTTGGGCCTTAACAGCGGCTGTTATTTTATTTTCTCAGAAAGAGACCTTTCTTGATTTGCAAAACAAAATAGGTCGAATCTTTTTTGTTGGCCTGTTGAGCATGGCAATTTATCGTCTTATCCTGGAGCTCAACAAGAAGCTTTATCTGTCGTACACCTCTCGCCAAGATTATTCTCCATATCTTTTGACCAATCAGGTGCTTGCAAAGATCAAATGGTTTTTGACAGATCCTGTTGTTAAGGTTCTTAACTTCTGGAACATTATTCCAACAAAAGGATATGCTTTATGTTTTGTTTTTTTTGTTGCTGGAGGGATTTTTCTTGCTTTGCTTCATGCAAAAAGGAAAGATATTCTGCTGGAGGCGCTTAAGAAGGGAATAATCAAGGCGCTTATTTTAAGTGGGCTTTTTTTCTTAACATCTTTGCCGAATCTTCTTTTTCCTGAAAATATTTCTTTTTATCGGTGTTATATGGCGTTGTCGGCTTTTTGTGTCTTTCTTTCTTTCTGGGTATTGCTGCAATATAAGAATTTCTTTTTATCTCTAGGGCGGGTTGCGCGAGCGGTGATTCTTTGTTTGCTTGTCGGCTTTGGCTTATTTCAGGCTTATCAGACGACATGGCGTTTTCGGGCGCAACCAAGCGCTGAAGAGCTGGATTTCTTACAGGAAACGCTTCAAAGCGTTAATCTCAACCAGTTTTCAAGGGTTTATTTGATCCAGCCAAATCAAGCAAGGCTTTATACCTCAGATGATGAATACGGCAACTTAACAACAAGTTTTGGTAATGACATTATTGGATTCTTTTCCTGCGGGATCATTGGCTTGATGAAAAATAGCTATCAGATTTATCATATTGACTATGATCCTGTTTCCGGGAAAACGATTTATTTTTTTAAGCGCCAAGGGGAAGATACACCAGAATATTCGTATCGTGTTATTTTGAGCTTTGGGTTTGAGCCCAAGACCCAGGCTGATTTTGCGGAACCTACATTGATTATTGATATGAATAGGGTTGTGGATAAGATTGTGAAGAAATAATCTGGAGTCTTGCAACTCTAGCGATAGTAAAGAAAATAAGTTATACTATTATTGCAAACAATAATTTAAGATAAATCTTTTAATGCGAAGGATAGGATGATGGGGGTAGAAAAGAAAAACTTGGGATCGCTTCTTGCGGATACATTTTTCTTGATTAAAGAAAACTTTTTGTTTTTGATGAGCGTTGTGGCTGTTGTTTATGTTCCTCTCTGTGCCCTGTTTTTTTTATTTCTTGGATCAACCTTTGCCTTTAAGGATGAGATTGACGCTCTCGTAGTTAATAAGAGCGCTTTAGTGATTTTTCTTGGGATTGTTTTGTTTATTGCGCTTATTGTTGTGACGTTTTTAGCCGTGATGATTTTTTCTGTTGCGATGATCAAAGCCATCAAGGCATGTGATGAGAAAAAAGATGTTTCTCTGCGAGATCTTTATCAGCTTTCTTTTGCAGGTCTAGGGCCTTTTTGCGTTGTTATCTTATGGGTGTTTGTTAAGGTAAGCCTTTGGTCTTTTCTTTTGATCGTCCCAGGTGTTGTTTTTGCTCTTTTTTATTCTTTCGCGCAAATCGTTTTTATTCTTGATGGAAAACAGGGGGTTTCTGCGCTGGAAGCAAGTCGCAGCATGATCCAGCCGTATTTTTGGGAATTTGTGGGAAAGTCATTTGTGGCAGGCCTCATTTTTCTTGTTGTTTCTGGAATCTTTAGTTTTATTCTTCATTATTTCTTTCCATTGAACGCGGGATGGGATCTGGTTTTTGCCCGTATTTTAGAGAATTTAGTTAATAGCTTTCTAGGTGTTTTTCCGATGACCTTTGGATATTTTCTTTATAAAGATTTAAAAGAAAGGGGTTGTTAACTTTGTCTAGACCTATTGAGGTGAGTGTGAGTATCCTTTGCGCAGATTTTATGCATTTGGCCCAAGATGTTGAGAGCTGTGAAGAGGCGGGGGTTGATCTTTTGCATGTGGATGTGATGGATGGGCATTTTGTTCCCAACATTACCATTGGACCATTGATAGTGGAAGCGCTTAAGTCATCGACCAAGCTTCCGGTGGACGCGCATTTGATGATCGAAAATCCGGGGATGTATATTGATCCGTTTTTAAAGGCCGGAGCGGATATTATTTCGATTCACGCGGAATGTTATGCAAATCCAGGATGCTTGATGAAGGAAGCCGATGGCTATACAGTAAAAACAGATGCAATCAATATTAAGGAAGCCTTAAAAGATGTCAAGCGCATCAAGGATCATGGCAAGAAAGTTTTTATGGTTTTAAACCCAGGAACAACTCCCTCTTGCCTGGAGCCCTTGTTAGAGAAGCTTGACGGGGTGCTTGTGATGTCAGTCAATCCTGGTTTTGCTAAGCAAAAGTTTATGCCTGTGGCTTTGTCAAAGATTCAGCAGTTGAGACGCATCTTTAATGGCGATATTGCTGTTGATGGTGGGGTGAATCATCTGACAGCCCCTGAGGCCGTGAAGGCTGGAGCGAATATCCTGGCTACGGCAAGCTATTTCTTTGGTTCGGAAAAACCCAAAGAAACCATTCGATATCTCAAATCACTGGGGGGTGGATGATGAGCATAGAAAGAAAAGAAAAAAGGATTTCTAGAAAAGCCCAAACAGCGATTGAATATATGCTACTTCTGACGATTTGCGCCTTGCTTGTCTTTGCGTCTTTTCGAGTTTTCTTCGAACCTGAAGGTAGGGTTCGGAACGGCTTGGATCTTTATTTTAACAAGGTAAGTGAAAGTGTTATGGGTCCTGCGCCGGAACTTACAATTGTTACTCCTACTATTTGTGATCAGGATGGAGTTTGTGAGCCGCCAGGAGAAGATAGTACTAATTGTATTGATTGCGTTGATTACAGTATCTGTGATTCTTACGGTATTGATGAGTGCACCCAAAGTGCAGCTTGTCAATGGGTTGTAGGGTGTGGAATGAACCAGGGATTTTGTGATGGTGGATGTAGCGATTCGGGGTGTTACCCCCGGCTATGCACCTGTGAAGATCTTGGTTTTGCGAGTGATTTGGGATCAAATTTTGCGTGTGGACAATGTGGCTACCAGTTATGCTGTGCGTACTCTTGTACTGTTTGCGAGAATTAATCTTTTTTTCTTTTATCCCGCATAAAGGAACTTCCTTCGATACTCTTGGCGTAGCGCTTGAGGTCAGCGCCAATTTCCGCGATTTGCGCGATGTGTTTGATGGGCTGGTTGACATTACTGACAATGCCGATGGAGATTGAGAGAAGGCCTGTCTTAACCTCTTCCCCTTGGCGGTTCTTCGCCATCAGATAACCCCGCTTGCCATCTTCTTCGTTGTAAAGGGAAGGGACCAGGGCGTCAAATTCTTTAATAATTTCTTTAGCAATATCATCGGCCAGATGATCATCGCAGACATACACAAAGTCATCGCCACCAATGTGGCCGACAAAGGTATCCGCGGTTCCTCTTTTTTGAATGGCATTAATAAGAATATGGGCTGTTTTCTTGATAACTTCATCGCCTCGTTCAAATCCGCAGGTATCGTTGTAGGCTTTAAATTTATCCAAATCTGTATAACCGACAGCAAAAGGTTTATTGCTTTGGATGCGGTACTGCAATTCATCCATGATGGAATTGTTTCCAGGTAGACGTGTGAGAGGGTTGGCGTCGAGGCTGCGCTTGGTTCTGCGCAAGATCATACTAATACGCGCTAAAAGTTCGTTGGGTTCAAAGGGTTTGACAACATAGTCATCAGCCCCAGCTTCAAGCCCGCCGACTTTATCTTTGACTTCTCCTTTGCCGGTTAACATAATGACGGGGGTGTGTTGCAAGAAGACATCTTTTTTGAGTGCCTTGCAGAATTCTCGTCCATCCATGATTGGCATTTTATAGTCTGTGATAATAAGATCCGGTCCGTGAGCTCGTGCGAGTTTTAATCCCTCTTCGCCGTTTGATCCTTGAAAAACAGTGTATTGCTCAGAGAGCGTTAGCTCAAGGACATCAAGGATGTCTGGGTCGTCATCAATGGTAAGAATCTTTAAACGTGTCATGCTTAATTAAGCCTCCTTGGATGGGCTTTGGGTTTTGTCATCGCTTGTTAGTATGTGTTTTTGCGCTTCGAGCGGAACGGTGAAATGGAATGTGGTCCCAACGTTGAGTTCGCTTGTGACCCAGATCTTTCCTTGGTGGACATTAAGAATATTCCTCACAAGGGCAAGTCCCAAGCCAGTTCCTTTGACGCTTTGATTCATTTCATTGTCCACACGATAAAACTCTGTAAAGAGTTTTGTCATGTCCTCTGCGCGAATTCCAGTGCCGGTATCTTGAATTTCAACCAATATTTCTTTGTCGTCTGAAGATGCGCGTAGGGTAATGGTGCCTTGGGGGGTGTATTTAACGGCATTGCTTAAGAGATTGATGAGGACGCGTTCCATTTGTTTTTCATCAGCCATGATTTCAGGCAAATCTTTATCAACGATAATGTTGAAGTTAAGGTTTTTTTCTTTCATCTGCGGCATAAGAAGGTCGCGCACATTTTCAATGAGGGCCTTGATGTTTGTTTTCTCAAATTTCATTTCGACACGGCCTGATTCGATTCTTGAAATATCTAAAAGGTCGTTGATAAGTTCAACCAAGCTGTCAGAGTGCTTGTTGATCTTTTCTAAGCGTTCCCTTACTTTTTCTGGAATTTCGCCAAGGCGTCCAGACATGAGAATCGCGGCGTAGCCTTTAATGGACGTAAGGGGAGTGCGCAATTCATGAGAAACAGCAGAAACGAATTCTGATTTGGTACGGCTGATGCGTTGCACTTTTTCAAGGGCCAAGGCGAGTTCGCGGGTGCGGTCTTGAATTTTTAATTCCAATTCTTGGCGTGAGGTATAAACTTCTTCAAAAAGTTTAGCATTTTCAAGGGATTGGCCAATTTGATTGGTGAGAATGGAGATCATTTCTTCATCCGCTTCAGAGATCATCGCTGTTTCAGTTTGATTGCCGACCAGGACAACACCAATGGCGCCATCTTGGGCGAGAATAGGGGCGAGAATAAAATGATTGATCCCAAAAAGGGCAATCAGCTTATCTTTTTTCTGTTTGGGCGCTGTTGCTGATGATAGGGTGGTGCCTTCTTGGAGAAAAGAGCGAAGTATAAGATCTTTAGAAAGTTCTTCGCAAATGCTTTGCGCTTTCTCTCGCGCAAAGCCATGGCTGACTTTTACTTGCAGGTTTTTCTCTTGATTAAGAATTAAAACTAAGATGCGTTCAAACCCAAGCTGAAGCATGAGGGATTTATCGAGTCTTTTAAAGATTTCTTCTTCATCTAGGGTTGTACTGATTAGCCGTGAGGTTCTCTGCAGTGCGTCAAGACTGGCGAGACGACGATCGAGTTCTTCTTGAGCGCGGTTGAGCTCAAGGTCTGTCTTTAAAATAAGCTTGGCTTGTTCGTCGAGACTGTTAAATGATAATTTTAACTTCTTGAGGGCATCTTGAAGTTCTTTGACTTGATCGATTTTATTAATAAGAAAGAAGATCAGCGTCCCTAGCGCTCCAAGGACGATAATCCCAATAAGGGCAAAGATCGTTGTGTCAATCGTTGAGCTTGTGATGTTTAGCATAAGGCATTAAATGGTTGTGTCTGTTACCAAGACTATCATCTTGGCTTTTCCTTTGCAAGATGAAAAGCTTTTGGTCTTTCTTTTTGTTTTTTAAGAAAAAAGATCTTACGCGGCTTCCTTGCTGTTTTCTTATCGTATAAAGACCATTAATACGTCTTATGCTGTCCCAGAGCTAAAATGTTGATCGTTTCACTTTGTAAGAAGCAGGGGCTTCCTTGTTCAATGCTATGAAGCGGGGCAATCTCCCCATACGCATACATTCCAAAAAGAGGAACGCTTTCTCCAAAGACCTCTTTGATGGCTTGAATTTCTTGGAAAATACTTCGTCCTAATAATTTTTGTCGCACGGCAGATTCAAAGAGTAAGACAATCTCAGGCGTCTTCCCTTTAAGCGCGTCTTTAGCTTCTTTGGCGGCTTGGATGGCCGCTAGTTTGCATGAATCTTTGTTGCCAATCATGATATGAACTTCAGCGCCCTGAGGGACTTCCCCCTGACAGACTAAGCTACCATCTTCCAAGACATTGATGACATGACGTAGAAGATATTTTTTCTGATTCTCGATTAAAATGCCTAGAGGATAAAAAAGGCGTATGCGGTTTTGATGGTTGCGGAACAGGGCAATGGATTGCTCTCCTAGGAATTCTTCATAAATGGAAATGGCTTTTTTGCCATTGATGCGGTGAATAATATTTTTTTCAGATTTCTCAATGGCGCGAGGCTTGCCCAAGGGTTTCCATCCATGTTGGCTTGACAGGCCAATGGCGATTTGTCCACCAAGCATGAGCGCACAGGCCGCGTCCGTCATGACTTCAGTATTAAAGAATTGATATGTTTTTGTGAATTGAAAGCTGTCAAAGCTTCCACCACCAAGGATAGAAAAGAACTGGCCAAAAGATTCTTTGAGTCCTTTGAGAAGCAGGGGCCCTTTGTCAGAGAAGCCATCAAAAAAGACAATGGAAAGTTGTCTGGAATTGAGACCGAAATCTTTTAAGACTTTTTTGGAAAGTTCTCGGGCTGCAGAATCTGCGCTTTGGTCGATGAGGTTTTTAATATAGGCTGTGCCAAATTGCATTTGAGTGGATGAGCTTAAGGCGAGGATGGAGATCCCAGTCGTTTCGATAGCGCTAGGTAAGATGAGGCCACTGGTTGAGCAGCCTATGATTTTGGCATCAGGAAAGATTTCTTTGATAACAGCGAGGGCTTCCAGACGGCTATAAAAAGGAGTGGCATAGACAAGAACAAGGTCTGCGGGTTGTTGATTGATCTGGAGCTTAGCCTGGAGCGCCGCATTTTGAGCGGCGCGGTAAGGACTTTCATTTTTGCTGAAACCAATGCCAATTAGGAGAGGCATATACTATTTTTATTCGTAGTATTCATGCGCATTACGTTTTTATTTTAGTCATTTAATGCTAGGTGTCAATAATTTCTGTTGACCGTTGAATTAGATATGATATTATTTTAACAAAATTGAGTTGTTTTGCCTATGCTTATCCTGATTTTCGGAAGATTGTTTTAGCGCCTTAGAAGAAAAAGGTGAGGATTTACAGTTTTAAGAGTGAAATATCTGGCCCCATCGTCTAGCCTGGTCCAGGACGCTAGGTTCTCAGCCTATAAACACCGGTTCAAATCCGGTTGGGGCTACCA
>CALGLP010000010.1 GCA_937930175.1 uncultured bacterium | reverse complement strand
TGAGCATGACAACCGTGTCTTTGTCATTGACAGTGAACTTGCGGTGATGATGGAAGAAGATTACATCGCTCTCGCCAATAGCGAGGCGATGCTCCGAGATTCATCGAGGAGTCTTGCTATGCAGGAAAATAGTAAAAAGAAGATAGAAGATAGAAAGGAGAAGGGAGAAGTAGGGATAGAAAAAAGCGAGAAGTTTCAGGTGTCAAGTGTCAAGAATAACCTAACACCTAACGCCTTAAACATGACACAATCTGATCCTTCTTCGCCTCTTCTAACTTCTAACGTCCAACCTCTAACTTCTGATATCTCTAAATCTATTATCCGCGACATCATCCTCCCTGAGATCACCAAGGAAGTTAATTTTGGCAAGAACTTTGCCAATCTCAGACAGATCTATCACGCCATGATCCTTGCCGCCTGGTATAAGAACAACCTTAAAGAAAGCATCTTAGGGCAGATTTATGTGGATCAGAGGAAGATCGAAGGAATTAAGCTAGAAAATGAAAGAAAGAAAACAGAAGGTAGAGGGGAGAAGGGAGAAGAGGGGATAGAAAAAAGTGAGAAGTTTCAGGTGTCAAGTGTCAAGAACAACCTAACACCTAACACTTTAAACATGACACAATCTGATTCTTCTTCGCCTCTTCTAACTTCTAACTTCGAACCTCTCACTTCTGATGTCGAAACTATCTACAACCAATACCTCGCCACCTTCAAACAAGGCATCTACAATTTTATCAAGGTCGAGCATGACCAGTACACCAACAAGAACATCCCCAGAAAGTATTTTTCAGGGGGATATACTCAGGCAGAAACCGTTGATGGAGAAGAGTTTCCAGGTGCTGTTGATGAATTGACTCAAGAGGAAGCTTTTTCTTCTGGTAAAGGGGAAGAGATTGGTCAAGCGACAAAGTTTGTAGCAATTTTAGGCGATGTAGACGCTAATAAAAGAGGGGTATTTTCTAGAGCAGATTTCCTTGAAAGCCTAAATTCAATTTTAGCCAATATTTATCGATTAAAAAAGCAATTTGTGGATGCTAATCGATTGGATCTCTTTCAAATTGTTGTACAGCCATGGGATCAAGAAGCGAAGAACATCGACAGTCTTCTTGAGGGGATTACAACTTATGAGGGGGCACGCCTGGCGACCCAAGAGAGCCTTGATCAAATAGAAGAAGTTTTAAGTCATGTCCCATATTTAGCCCACGAATCACTAATACATTATGAAAAGTATGATAGAGCTAGTGATGAGGCTCAGCTTGTCGATGGCCTGAAGCAGGCCCGCGAAAAACTTAATATTTTAGCCTTAAGGGTGGCTGATGGTGTGGGTGCATTGCCAACGACTCAAGCCCCATCTGTCTCCGCCTCGGGGATTAAGGTTGAATTTGCGGGCGATCTTCAAATGCAGGAGTTCTTAAGGGCGTTTCAAGAGAAGATCGGCGTTGAAATTAGAATGAAGTATCACAATGACGCTTCATATGACGGAGGTCCTTATATTGCACAAGATGGAGATTTCTTTGACTTATATTTTATTTCCAAGGAAAGGATGAATGTTCATGTTAAACTCACATATAAAGATAACGCGATCGAGGTGACAGCCTTTCAAAGCTCGCCGAAAGGGGACATGCTGAGCATCCCTGATCAAAAGATCCAGCAGGCAGCGGGTGAGGTTCTAAAAGCCATGGGCGCCTTGGCGGTAATCCAGACTGAGAAGAAGGATTTCGCCACTCCGAGCGATTTGATTCATCATCTGATTGATGGGTATGGCACTCCTTCGCGATATAGTTTGGTGGGTGGTGATGGAAAGGTACTTTCTAAATACTACTATGGGGTGCGCGCGAGCCAAAGCTTAAGAAAAGGTCTTTTGAAGCTTCATGGAGATAAGGCGCAAACAGTCTATCTTTTTTATGATAATGATAAATATATCAAGGCTGAACGACAAGAGAACGGAATTTCGTGGGAGTCCGCGTATAAAGCTGGACAAGATGCGATGAGTGAAATAAAAGAGGCATCAGAGATAAAATTTGACTACGATTATCTTGAAAAATCTCCTTATATGGATAAGCTTGAAGAAGATGAGATCAAGAGATGGATTCTTTCTTTCCCGCCAAGTGAATTTAATGATAAAACGCGTGAAAATAATTGGTTTTCTGTGTCACCGGTGGATAACTACGGAATGGCTCGAGGTCCATTTAAATATTTCGAAAGAAAAGATGGCGATATTAAGGAGGTTTTCCTTTACGAGGGAGAAGCAGCACAAGGCGCATACCACTGGATTGAGTTCAGGTCTATGCTTACCGGCAAGAAATTTAATTTTGTTGGTTCTTCGGCGATTAAAGTTCCATTCTCTGGGGATCTCAATGTTTGGGATTTTGCTAATGCGCTGATGGAGAAAGTCGGCGGGATCTTAGTGATTGAAGATAGGGGCAAGGCCTATTTAAAGGTCAATGATAAGTCTTATTACGCTGGGTCTTCAAAGAGCCTAGGGAATGGTGAATCGCTGACAGTTAATTTCTTTATTGATGAGAATCGTTATAGCGTGACTCTTGAGCGCGCTGGTGATGATATCGAAGTTACTGGTTATCATGTTCCTGGTCTTGGGTATGCGGAAATGAATCCAAAAATGGCGTCTGATGCAGCTCAAGTGCTTGAAGCGATGCCACAGAACGTTTCCGTCCCAAAGGAAATCAGATCCACCTTGACCCCTGCGCAAAAAGAGATCACGGATCAATTATTTAAAAGCATCATGGCGTTGGCCCTTGGGGATGAGGACACGAAAAACATTGTTGGATCAGCGCGGGATTTTGTGAAGCAGAATATTTTAGCCGAGGACAACATTGGACAATGGATCAAGGAAGGTCATCGAAAAAGAAAGGCCTTTAGCGATCAAGAGATCCGCGATGCTGTTGTGAAGGCAGTTGGTAAGATTTCAGACGAAGTTTCAGATGATTCTCTCGAAGGCCTTAATCTTGCGTTGGCGCTCAAGGACATCAATACGTATTTTGATATTGATATGAGCGATAGCGATGTCAAAGACATCACGACTGTGAACGCTTTTGTCGACATCATTAAGGCTGCTTTTGTGAAAGATAATAACGTGATTATCCCTAAGTCTTTTCGTGAAGCGTGGAGAAAATTTAGCGATCCAGAGACTTTGGGATTCTCGGGATTGTCTGTCGCCATGGATCTTGGCGGTATGGATTTTGAGGGGAAGGGCTTTTTGAACGCTATCCGCGTTGTTTCAGAATTATCCAAATATGCTCCGGGTTTTGCCGTAACCTATGCTGTTGTTCTCTCGGGCATTGGCGCTCTTGCCGGATACGGGACGCCTGCGCAGCAAGAAGAATATTTACGAGCGATCGCTGAAAAAGGATTGATCACGGCTATGGTCTTTACCGAGCCAGGGGCAGGGTCTGATCTTTCGGCCATGACGCTTTTGGCTCAAGGAATGATTGAGGATAAGATGAATGGTGATCGAGAGGCCAGGGAGGGCGAGGAGCCTGATTATTATCTCTTGAAGAATAATACCGCTAAGTGTTTTATTACTTCGGTTGGTCTTGCGGGCTTGTATATTGTTTTTGCCGTAACCGGAGAAAATCCAGACGGTAGCAAACAGTTTAGCGCTTTTTTAGTTGACGTAGATACGCCGGGATTAGAGATCGGCAGCTTAAATGAAAAATGGGGGCAAATTGAATCCCCCACGGGCGAGGTCCTTTTTAATAATGTTCGCGTGAACAAGGAAAATCTTTTGGGGCAACGCGGCGATGGGATGAAAATCGGCCGCGGCATGTTGGCTGGCGGACGCATTGCGATTGCGGCGTTGAGCCTGGGGATCGCCAAGAGAGCCTATGAAGAGGCCAAGCAATATATGGCCGAGCGAAAACAATCTGGCGGGCCCGCCAATTCTAATGCGCTCATCAATGAATTGCAACCTCTTCAAACGTATATCGAAGAGATGGAATTAGCGATTGCGTCGATGGAGCTCTTGATTTATCAGGCAGCCTATATTAAAGATAACAGCAAGCTGACGCTTGAAGTGCAGAAAGATTCTGCGCTGATGGAGAGCATGATTTCAACCCTCAATTTAGTTGCAAGCCAGGCAAAATTATTTGCCAGCGAATCGACCAGCATGGCCGCGACCAAATTTATTCAGATCCTCGGCGGTTATGGATACACCAAGGCGTTTCCGGCCGGGGAGCTCTGGCTCAATAACCGGATTACGGAATTATATGAAGGGACCTCAGAGATTCAGCAGCTCACGATCTTTGGCACGCTTGGCAAGATTTTTGCCAAAGGAAACCCGAGGCTTGCGGATATCGATGCGTATACCAAGGCCATGGATGCCTATATTAGCGATAGCTTGGAAAAGGAGGGCGCGAATCCAGTATTAAAAGAAATGTATACGAAGATTCAAGATGCGGAGATTGCCTTTGTTCAAGAATTGGTCAGCTTGAGGAAGGATCCTCACAAGAGGCGGTATGAGCGAAGCATGAGCGATATATTTATTCAGTTAAATACTGCGCGCCTGATGTTGTTTACAGCCCTGAAGCTTCAAGACGAGAACAATGCGCTTAGCTCTCGTTATGAGGCATTTGCAAAATTAACTGTTGGCCCAGGACTTAAAGCCGCTTGGGATCGTCATGCAGCACGAAGAGAGTTCGTGGAGATTCGAAGGGATTATGTGCGCACAGAGGGCGCAAAGATCTTAAGAAAAGAAATCGCCCAGCGTACTTCCCGAGATCAAAAGGATATTGATTTGGCTAAAACATTTTCAGAGCAGGGAATCGACGCCTCAGGAATCTCTGCGATCCTTGCGGCCTTGGAGTCGGACTTGAACGCTGTTGCCTTTACCAAAAAGGAAGCGACGTTGATAACGCCAGCAACCACAGGCAATGGCGTCCTTGATATTCTGGAAAAGAAAATGGTTGTTAGCTCGGGGATTCTTACCGCCCAGAAATTTAAGGATGACTTGATCTCATTTTTAGGCGCGCCGATGTTTTACGCTCAAGGCAAAAGTCAGATTAGGGGTATTGATATTTTTACAGACGACCTGACACAGCCGAAGCTTCATTTTAACGATCCTACGGGTTTCAGGCTTCAGTTTGACTCAAAGAGTCCCGAATCGTTCATGAAAAGTATTTCACGGGTTTATATCGATTTCATTGATCAGGGCAAGAGAAAAAGGGTTATCCTGGAGTTCTCTAAAGGACAATTTAAGAGTATTCAGGCTTACCAGATTATCTCGGAAAAGGCAGGCTTCCCGCAACTGATGGAAGATTTTCTTTCCGATATGAATATCACGACACAGGGAACTCATATCCTATCACCGACAAATTTTCTCGCCATAGCCTCCTCAGCAGGCATCATAATGCCTGTTACCGCTGGGACGCTCAATGTCGATCAGCTTATTTCAGTCATTGTTGCTGCTGCAGGAGGAGATGAGAAATTTGGGTTCTTTAGGCTGGCAAAATCGCCATCGTATTCATTTTCCGACAAAGATCAATTTAGCAATTCGATGCTCCAGAAAGGACAAAGACTGCTGCTGATGCCAGGGGAAGAATTTAGTTCCGAAGAAGGGCAAAAAGCAAGCATTGAAATCGTTCAAAACGAGTCAACCCTCGAGGTTTGGGCGCATGATTTGAGCGGCCGCGAAGATTCGGCCATGGCCCAAAAGATCAAGAAGGCGATCGGCGCGATGATCGCCCAGAGGGTAAAACCGTTTGAAACCGCTGAGTCTCAAGAGCTCCGTCGAAAACTTCCGGATCAAATTCCCGCAGATAGTTCTGTCAAAGAGATAGTGGCTCTTTTAAACAAGGCTGTCAGGCCCGTTACCGTTATCGGTATAGAAACTTTTGAAAAGGAGGAAAACCAACGATCCGCACCCTTAAACCTCGAATCAGATGATCCTATCGACCCCGAGATCGCTACATTTGGAGTTATTTTTGAAGCAGGAAAGATCCAGATCACCGAATATATGCGTAACGGTGACGTGTGGCAGAAAAGCAGCCCTGCATTACAAACCCCCCAAGATGTCGTCGAGCATTTGGTCAGCCAATATGGGATGTTTGCGGATCATAACCTGTCAGGGCTGTTTAAGGGAGAAGATGTTTCTCGCCCCTTCAAGGACGTTAACGGAAAAAATCTTTGGCCGGAAAATAAATGGCCTGAGGAAATTTATGCCTGGAATGCCGCAGATGCCATTTTTCTTAAGCTAAATAATGACAAGACAGCGTATGAATCCACCGGAGGCAAGGGAAAGTATGCAGACGTTGGCAAGATTGTTATTCTGATCAGGGTTAGCGTAAGCTCAGGGATTGCTAATAGGGTCGAATATATTCCAGGTAAAGGAACGTTATACAGTGATTTTAACAATGGTCAAACAATGCATGTCTTAAAAGATCAAAGCGGGCAGGTGATATGGGATTTTGCAGAGTCCAACAACCATGTAGGCGATCAGCCAGGGGCTATTTGCCTGCGCGCAGACAAGAAGCTTTCAAGGACGATTAGTCTTCCGGTAGGAGCTTTTAATGCTTTGAAATTTGCTTCATGGTTTGGATTGCTAAGCGGTAATAAGCTTAGTTCGTTTGATATTGATGGGCAAGTTATCTTTAGGGGTAGTCTTAAGTTTAAAGAAATACAAAAGAAGGGTCTGGGGGGCTGGCAAGTTTTAGCTTTAAGTTATGAAAAAGGAAGGCTTCATCCGGAGTTGAGAAAAGTCACGATCGAACAGCAGGCTCCTGCGAATCAAGGTAGCCAAGCGCTGATATTCCGCGCAAGCAAAAGGATCTGGAATAAAACTGAGAACCGCTATGATTATTTTTCAGACCCTGAAACCTTAGCCTTGGTGGTCAAGGTGTTTGAGGGGAAGAATCCTCAAGAAGTGGTTTCCTCTGCCCTTTTTACGGATCCCCAAAAGGTTGTTACATATTTATTGAAGCAATACGGGGTGCCGCCGCAGCGGATATTTGGAGAATTCGCGACGCCGTATGGCCGTATTATTCCTTTTCCAGATTGGAAGAATGAAATGTTAAATGAGCAGAATCCTGTTCTTATTTATGCCGTTAAAAAGAATGGTGATATTGTTTCATTTAAATATAAAGCAACTGCATTGGGGGAGGAGTGGGCGTATCAAGAAAAGCCTCTGGTCAAGGAAATCAATGATCGCCTTGGTTTGATCCCTGCAACAACCACCGCTGTTGATGCGCGAAAACGAATTATCGAACGTTTAGAAGCTTTTCCGTTTCCGGATTTAGAGGAGGATGTTCTTGAGGATGGATATTTTGAGCTTTCCACGGATCAAGGCCTGACCTTTATTTTTGAAACAGTTGATCAAGAGGGTGATGAGGCTTCTCAGTCATACTTCGATGGGATTGATTCTGGCCATTTGTTCTGGAAATTGACCGCGATCGATGCAAGTCCTGAAAGAATCGCTCCGGGAAAAGAGCAGAGACAGCTACTAAGGAAAATCTACGAGTTTATTTATAGTCATTTGGGTATCAGTGAAAAAGAATTTTCAGAATATTTGATCGACCCGTTTGAATTCTGGAGGGTCAAGAAAGGCCAAGGGGGTGAGGCTGTCAGTCTCGAAGAGTTTTTCCAGCAGGGGGGCGTCTTGGGCCAGGAAGATTTGGTTCTTGTGCGGTTTGCCTCTTATTTTAAAGAGAACAGCACTTATGCAACTCTTCAGATTGGTCTTAGAGATTCGGGGTTTGAGCTTTTGTCCGCGCCCGCTGGGGTGAGAGGCTTATTGAAATTACCGGCAGCCGGAAAAGATTCCCTGGGGCAGACAGAGGAGGAAGAGCAGGATGTTTTTGACAAAGCTGATGAGGGTTTGGGGATGGATATTGTTTTGCGCAGGTCGCAAGATGAATTGGTTGTTAACATCAAGGACAGTATGGATTGGGATCAATTTGTAAGCCAGCTTAAGGCCTATCTTCAGGCTGAGGAAGTTGAATTTACGAAACCTAAGGAATTAAATAAGAGCATCTGGATAAAGTTTAAGGGTGTCAAAGCTCAAGGGTATGAGAATGAAGTCGCTATCCTATTCACAAACCATGGATATTTTTGGCATCGCATCATGGCTGGGACCTATGAAGACTATAAATGGAAGTACTATGAAGAACCGATCGATTTTATTGTATCCTTGATCGAAGGTAGCGTGTCGTCAACCATTAGCGTTAAGTTTCCAGAGACAATTGCTATTGATGCGTATAAGTTGGCAGATTGGATCGCTCAGCAAATGAAAATAAAACACGATGATCTTTCGGTAAGTCTGAATGACAACCGTATTTTAAAAGATCGAAGTGCGCCTTTTGACATCGGTGATGTTTTGGAAGTAGGGTTTACTACTGATCTTGGCCATCAAAAGATCGTTTTGATACGAAATGAAGGGTTCATTGATATTAATGCAGAATTTATGAGCCCTTATGAGTTTGTCTATCTCTCTGATGTTCAGGCTCCGGGGCAGGTTGCAAAATTGTTTGAGAAGATTGTTTCAGGGGAAGCTACTATTGATGCCGCAGAAGAGCATGTAACGGAATTCGGAGAACAGCTTAGAGCAGCTTACTTGAAAAAGAGCCAGGGAGACCTTACTCTTAGCGGTGCCAACGAGAGCTTGTCCGGGCTTGTGATTGCGGGCTATGATCTGCAGAATTATGTTGATGGGTTGATCAGGTATCTTGAGGAAGAGCGCGGATATCAATTATTTGATCCGGACCATCCCTCGGTCTTTGTGTCTGATGAGAATGACAATCTCGTGACATATGCGATCGGGCAGATCCGCACCTTTGGCGCGGAAAATATGATCGGCAAAGTCAAGGCTGTTTATTTGGACCTGCGAGGCGCCAAATCAAGAGGAGAGATCCAGCTTCTTTTTAATCCTGAGGCTCCGTACTTGGAAGTTGAGGTGGGGCATTTCGAGGGAGCCAATAAGAACGAGGTCTGGTCATTTGTTGAGGCTTATATCAAAGACCATCCTTTGGAGGCTATTCGCACAAGCTCGGGGATCAATCAAAAAGAAAAGCATGTAGTTGGCTATAGACCGGATCTTAATGATGATAGGGCGAAGAATCAGATCTTGCACCCAGAAACACCAGAGCTTCCGCAAGGTCATCGGGTTGCCCTTGAGAATCCGTCTTGGGATTTTGAAAATGGCGAGCCGGTGGATGAGAATTATAGCAACCCCGGCGGTATCATCATGAGCTCAGAGGGCTTGGATATGCAGATCCGTCGCGACGGCAACGGGATCCCGCTGCCGATGTTTGAGCAGCCGCTAGAATTGATGAATATTAAGGGCTTTACCTTTGAGATCAATGGAGTCTTTATGGTTCCGAGCCTGTTACAGCTCTCAGGCTTGGACAAGAAGGTGCCTACCAACAAAGTCAAAGGTGCTGATTCCCCTGAGCTGATCGGCCGTCCGACTGACCCGGCAGAACCCGCAGAAGCGTATGCGCAGGTGAGTTTTTTGAATTAAGAAGATAGAAGGTAGAGGATAGAGAGTAGAGCGTAGAAGGATGTAGATGTCAGGGAGATGAAAAGGGCTTTGCCGGATGATCCGGCAAAGCCCTTTGTACTTATAACTTTTAACTTACAACTTACAACTTGAAAGTTTTTATGTTATAATTTCTCAATTATTGACTTTTAAGCGTGAAGATAAAAGGGAAGTGTATTGCATCGGCTTTATGAGTTTCTAAAATGAAGGTAGCTGATGTAAGGTTTTTTTCTATAGAAACGATTTTAAGGAAAAGATTTTATGAGCGATAAATTATTACGTATCTATAAAAAGTTTTATATTGATGAGGTCAAGCACCATGCCTTGGTCTGCGGGGACTTGACCGCGAATTGCTCCAAGTGTAATGCTATGGGCCTTAAGCTTGACGCCACGGCCTGCCCGGAATGCAAAACACCCTTTAAGTATGTGACGTTTCGCAGCCTCAAAGGCAATATGCCCAAGGTGTTAAGGATCATTGAGCAATGCCCGACGATGTGCGTGATCGATCATGATGATTTTAAGCATGCGACCGGGGCGCTCAAGGCGGAGGACTTGTTTAAAGATTAAAAAACCAATGACCAATGATTCAATGCAAAATGAAATTTCAATGACCCAAGGACCAATAAAAAAATACGATTTGCGAGATCGAACAGCAAAATTTGGGAAAGATATAATAAATTTTGCAAAAATAGTGCCTGAAAATAGTATTACTCGGCCGTTGATAAGTCAGTTGGTCAGAGCCGGAACGAGCGTCGGAGCCAATTATTGCGAAGCGGACGATGCTTCAACAAAGAAGGATTTTTTCTATAAGATCGGAATTTGCAGAAGAGAAGCGCAAGAGGCAAAACATTGATTATTAATGATTGTGACGGCTGTTCCATCTTTAAAAAATGATACACATTTACTTTCAATTGAGGCTCAGGAATTGAATCTCATTTTCTCAGCCATTATTAATAGGCGGAAGAAATAATAATTAATCCTCATTGGGACATTGACCTTGGTTATTCATTCGGCATTGAGTCATTGCTCATTGTTTCATCCGCCTACGCAGGATGCCACGGGTTTACCCGTGAGGAATGCGAAAATGGTATCAGCATTGCCGCTTCGGCGGATGTTCGCCCTTTTCTTAGAAAGGCGGATGAATCCTGCGAAGCTCCCAAATGAAAGTTTTGGAGCGAAGAAGGATCACATACGGAAAGGTACCACGACTTTAGTCGCGGGGCTCCATTTTAACTACTATGATTAACAAATCTCGTCTTATCAAACTCACGCAGAAGGTCATTCGGTTTAATTCCGAAAATCCTCCGGGCAATGAACTGGCTTTATCGCGTTTTATTGCGCGCGACATGCGTTCGCTTGACCTTGAGGTCAAGGTTGTTGCCTTCGCGAAGAATCGTCCTAACATCATCGCTACGCTTAAAGGCACATCAAAGACCGCTGCCAAGAATGCCATTTTGATCACGCCTCATTTTGATACCGTTCCTGTGGGCACGGGATGGTCGATGGATCCTTTTGGCGGAGTGATCAAGAACGGCCGCATTTATGGCCGGGGCGCTACGGATGATAAAGGAAATCTGGCCTGTGCCATGGAAGCGATGCGCAGTTTGGTTGAGGACAAGGTGAGGTTGGCGCATGATGTTATCTTAGCCGCGACGGTTGACGAGGAAACCGGAAGCAAGCAGGGGATCATCCCATTACTGGAAAAAGGATATTTAAAGCCTCGGGCAGCATTGATCTTGGACTCGGATGAATTTTCAACAATCATTGCGCAAAAGGGGCTTATCCACGCGCGGATCCAAGTTTTTGGCAAGAAGGCTCACGGCGCGTACAACTGGTATGGTGTGAATGCTATTGAGCTTGCGACAAGAATTATTGCGGATATCAAGGCGCACTCCTTTTCTTACAAAAAACATGGCCTGTTAAGAGGGCCTACGGTTAATATCGGCACGATCAAAGGTGGAGATAAGGTCAACATGGTGGCGGATTTCTGTGAATTTTCTTTTGATCTTCGCTATGTGCCAGGCATGGACCCCAAAAAGATTTTGGCAACGATCAAAGGTTTGGCGCAAAGACACGCAAAGCGATTTAAGATCATCATTGATGATTTGCAGTATCCTTATGAAATCGATGCCGAGCATCCCTTGGTCAAGACCTATCTTGAGGCGTCAAAGAAGTTGCGCTGTCCATCGGTTCTCAAGGGCAGTGAGGGCGCAACGGTGATCACCTTTTTTCAAAAGAAAAAGATTCCCGCGATCGCGACCGGCTATGGCAGCCGCACCACCGCGCACACGACCGATGAATACGCCCACGTCGAGAAATTGGTGAAGGGCGTAAAGGTCTTGGAGCGATTTTTGAAAGAGTGGAGATAGAATGAAACAATTCCCAATGAAGCAATGTCGAATGAAAAAAATAATTAGAATCAAGCTCAAATGATCAAAAATCTAACTTTTCATGTTATTAGTTATTTTTCTTCTTTTCGTCAATGTTGTTTTTTATTCGGCATTGGGATTTGGTCCTTGGTCATTCTTTCGAGTTTGAGCCCTGCCTTTGCCCAAGACGCAAGCTATGACCAGTATATCGGTGAGATGGTCCGCTATGACGTACGTAGTTTGGCGATGAAGATGGCGGATGCGCATATCGAACTTAAAGGAAAGGTTGATCTGGACGGGCGCAAGGCCTATCTCATCACCTTTGAAGCCAAGGGAGCTAATTTTTATGATCGTGAAAAGATTTATGCTGATATCAAAGATCTCTATCCTCTGCGCATTGAGCGAGATGTCAACTATCTGGGGTCGATTGAGAAGATCACGGAAGTCTATGATCAGGACAAGTTTGTTGTGACGGTGACAAAGACGACCAAGGCCAAGCCGCAGCCAGAAATGATTATCTTGAAGAAGAAGGCAAGAATTGATAATCTTTATTGCTTTATTTATCGCTATCGGTTGATGGGGAGTTTTCGGCTTGGGTCATCTCTTGAGCTTAACTTGCCCACCAAGGATGTTTCCGTTAAGATCGTTAAGAATACAAAGATCAAGATCGCAGACAGGATGTATAATGCTTTTCTTTTGGAGACAACGCCGGCCCAATATAGGCTTTGGTTTGATACAAGCCAAGAACGTGTTCTTTTGCGTATTGATAAATCTGCGATGGTCGGCGGAACAAGCATGATCATGACAAAATATGAAAAAACCAGATAAGTTTGGACATTTTGATGAGTTTGGCGGGCGCTATGTTCCCGAAACGCTGATGGCGCTTTTGATCGAGCTTGAAAAAACTTTTTCTCATTTGCGCAAAGATAAAAAGTTTAAGGAAGAGCTTGAGTTTTATCTTCGCGAATATGCCGGGCGGCCGACCAATCTCTATTTTGCCTCGCGTTTAAGCCAGGAACTCAAGAGCCTTAAGGTTTATTTGAAGCGCGAAGATCTTTTGCATACCGGATCACATAAGATCAATAATACCTTGGGTCAAATTTTGGTGGCCAAGCGTATGGGCAAAAAGCGTGTTATCGCGGAAACCGGGGCAGGCCAACATGGTGTTGCCACAGCGACGGTGGCCGCGCTCTTTGGTTTAAAATGTGATATTTATATGGGAGCCGAGGATATCGAGCGCCAATCGCTCAATGTTTATCGCATGAAACTTTTAGGCGCCAATGTGATCTCGGTAACCAGTGGTTCTAAGACGTTAAAAGATGCCATGAACGAAGCCATTCGCGATTGGGTCACCAATGTCGCCAATACCTTTTATATCATTGGTTCGGTGGCCGGTCCGCATCCGTATCCGTTGATGGTGCGGGAATTCCAATCCGTGATCGGCCGCGAAGCCAAAAAACAATTTCTGCAAAAAGAAAAGAGGCTTCCGGATTATCTTTTGGCCTGTGTGGGCGGGGGGAGCAATGCCATGGGGCTTTTTCATGCGTTCTTTGATGATCGAAAAGTGAAAATGATTGGCGTCGAAGCTGCCGGGCTTGGGCTTTTGACCCTGCAGCATTCCGCGCCTTTAAATAAGGGCACTCCGGGTGTTTTGCACGGCAGTAAAAGTGATTTGTTGCAAGATCAAGATGGCCAGGTGCGGATTGCGCACTCTATTGCCGCGGGACTTGACTATCCTGGCGTTGGCCCAGAGCATGCGTATTATAAAAAGATTAAGCGCGCGCAGTATGTGGCGGTCGATGACAAGGAGGCAGTTGAGGGCATGAGGCTTTTGTGCAGAACCGAAGGCATTATCCCTGCCATGGAGTCCTCACATGCGATTGCCTATTTACCCAAGCTTGCCAAGCGTGTCACAAAGCCATCGACGGTGATCGTGTGTCTTTCCGGGCGAGGGGATAAGGATATGATCGCGATGAAGGAAATCATATAAAAAATGACCAATGAAGCAATGACGAATGAGAAACGAAAATGACGAATGACCAATGAGAATAACGAAGGACCAATGAAACAATTATTCAATGCCAAATGAAATCTCAATGAATCAATCACCAAATAATAAGGTGCAAGATAGAATGATCAAGGTCCAATGTAAAATGAAATTCAATGATACAATTTTTAATTTGGTTATTGGAGATTGTCTATTTATTCGCCACTGATTAATTGTTCATTGTCTCATTATGCTTTTAGTCATTCATTCGTCATTGGGATTTGGACATTGAATCATTTAGGGTGAAATTATGAGTCGTATCGATAAAAAATTTGCGCAGCTAAAGGCAGAAGGCAAAGCCGCCTTCATTGCCTTTATCACCGCCGGCGATCCTGATTTGGCTACAACAGAAAAGCTTGTTCTTGCCTTTGAAAAGTCGGGCGTGGATATGGTCGAGCTGGGTGTCCCATTTTCGGATCCCTTGGCTGATGGGCCAACCATTCAAGCAGCTTCCCAGAGATCCCTTGCCAGGGGCACAACGCTTGTTAAGATTCTTGCGCTTGTTAAACGTTTGCGCCAGAAGACCCAGATGCCGATTTGTCTGATGACCTATTACAATCCGGTATTTCATTTTGGCGATGAGGCGTTTGTCGCGCAAGCAGCCCGCGCTGGGGTGGATGGGTTGATTATCCCTGACTTGCCACCGCAAGAAGCAGGTTCGCTGATCAAGGCCGCGCGCAAGGAAGATCTAGCTACAATATTCTTTTTATCGCCAACGACAGCCCACGGCCGTATCGCGATGGTCGATCACGCCTCCAGGGGATTTATTTATTATGTTTCGATCGCTGGCGTGACCGGAGCCAGAACAGGGCTTCCGGCAAAACTTGTCCAGAACTTAAAAGAGATCAAAAGAAGAGTTTCCAAGCCTCTTTGCGTGGGATTTGGAATTTCTAATAAAAAGCAGGTCCGTCAACTAGCGCGTGTCTGTGACGGCGTGATCGTCGGCAGCGCGATCGTCAAAGAAATCCTTAAAAACCAAAGACGCCCAGATCTTGTCGCAAGGGTCGCGCGTTTCGTTAGGAGCTTAGCTAATCATGTATGAACGATCTCAGTTAAAAAATAATTTGCGCATCATCAGCCATCTCATGAAAGACCGTAATAGTGTGGCGGTGGGGGTTTGGGCCGGTGTGGGTGGCCGCTATGAAGCGCTGCGCGTCAAAGGCGCTGCGCATTTCTTAGAGCATATTGTTTTTAAGGGAACGAAAAATTACGCCTGCGAAGAGATTAAGCAGCAGATCGAAGGCGTGGGGGGAGCCTTGAATGCTTTTACGTCGGAGGAATGTACCTGCTATTTTGCCAAGGTGCCTTCGAAACACGCGGAAACGACCTTTGATATTTTGTCGGATATGATTTTGCAGCCGTTGATCACAAAAAAAGACGTGGATAAGGAACGCGGCGTTATCTTAGAAGAAATCAAGATGTACAATGACCTTCCACAGCATTTGGTGGCTGATTTCCTTGACGAACTCCTTTGGGCTTCTCATCCCTTGGGGCAAAATATTGCAGGCACCCTAGATTCCGTTGGAAAGATGAGTTATGAAGACCTGCGTCAATTCCACCGGTTTTTTTATGTTCCTTCGAATATTGTTGTCTCGGCTTGTGGAGATTTGTCGCACAAAACACTTGTTAGCTTAACGCAGAAGAAGTTTGCGCGTTTGACCGCGAAGCAAGAGATTGTTTGTCTTCCTGCAAGTAATGAACAGCAAAAGCCGAAGGTCAAGTTTCACAGAAAACCGATTGAGCAGATGCATTTGGCTTTGGGCGCGTTAGGTTTTCATCGTGAACATCCAGATCGTTATGCGCTGGGCGTGCTCAATGTCATTTTGGGCGGCAATATGTCGAGCCGGCTCTTTAATGAAGTGCGGGAAAAAAGGGGATTGGCGTATTCGATTTCCTCTGGCATGAAACTTTTCAAAGACACGGGTGCCTTTATTGTCCGCGGCGGCGTGCATAATGAGAAGGTTGTGGAGGCTGTGGATGTGATCGTCAAAGAGCTTCTGAAGATTACGCAACGCCCTGTATCAAGCGACGAATTGCGCCGTGCCAAAGATTATCTTATTGGCCAAACCCTCTTAAGCCTTGAGGACACGGCTGAGCACATGTTTTGGGTGGGTGAGGCCGTGGTTGCGACCAATAGGGTTGAAACTTTTAAGGACGTAATTAAAAAAGTTGAGCATGTTTCAGTGGCGGATGTCAAGCGTGTTGCACAAGCGCTTTTTAAGTCAAGCCGTATGAATTTAGCGGTTGTGGGGCCTTTGACCAACGACCAAGAGGATGCTTTGCAGAAGCTTTTTTGATTTTGGACACGGAAATGGACGCGCATTTTCGTGATTTTGATTTGACAAAGAAGAAAATATTCGATAGACTTAATCCATTAAACGTCATTATTATTAACGAAAGGAGTTTTACATGGAAGAATTGTCATTCTACGATGTGAAGACCAAGGGCAAGTTTAATAGCTCAGATTATCAGGTCAAAGAGAAGAGCGGCCGTTTTTTTGCCGTTGCCAAATCCCCTAAAGGAACCCACGAATGCTGGAGAGTTCTTTCCAAGGACCAAGCAGCTAAGATGAAGAAGTAATCCGGATTTATTGATCATTATTTTCCACGAAAATTCTCAGCGAAAGATACTGATTTAAATTGGCAAAGATACCCGCTTCTCCTAAGAGACCATCCCAACAAGTCGCAAAAAAGGCTATGAAGGTTATTGCGCAGCTCGCTTTAGATAAGAAAGCTGAGGATATTGTTGTTTTGGATATCCGCAAGCTGGCGAACTTCTGCGATTATTTTGTTATTTGCTCGGGAACCTCAGACCGTCATGTCAAGGCGATTGCTGATGGGATTCAAGATGGGCTTAAAGAGGCAGGCTTGTCGATTGGCCAGATCCAAGGATACCGCGAAGGAAAATGGGTGATTCTCGACTCAAGCGATATTGTTATTCATGTTTTTGAAAAGGCTAATCGGGAGTTTTACGGGCTAGAGTATCTTTGGCAGGGTGGCAAAGAAGTTCGTTGGGAAGAATAGTTTTTATCCATGTTGTCAACTCTCAGACTTCAGATCGAAGAGCTTTGTAAGGCTGCTGTTGGTGAAGCCTTTCCCGATGGTGTTGAATCGCTGAGCGATTTTGAGCTTGAACAGACGAAAGAAAAGATTCATGGGGATTTTTCTTGTCATATGGCTTTGCGCCTGGCAAAGCCATTAAAGAAAAATCCCCTTTTGATTGCCAACAATCTCTGTGCCTTGGTTGACCAAAAGATCAAAGCCTCGCCGTTATCCTCTGTTGTTGAAAAGGTTGAAGTCAAGAAACCCGGCTTTATCAACTTTTATCTTAGCCCCAAAGCGTTCTTTCCTGTCTTGAGTGAAATCTTTAGCCAGGGCGCTTCTTACGGGTCTTCAGAAAAAGGAAAAGGGAAGAAAGTCCAGATCGAGTTTGTTTCGGCGAATCCGACCGGCCCGTTGACCGTTGCGCATGCGCGCCAAGCTGCGGTGGGGGATGCCTTGGGCAATATCTTGAAGTTTTTAGGTTTTGACGTGACCAAGGAATATTATATTAATGACGAAGGTAACCAGATCAAGATTTTGGGTCAGTCGGTCAAGGCGCGCGCCAAAGAGATCTTGGGATGCCAGGATCCTTTCCCGGAGGATCATTATCAGGGATCCTACGTCGTTGCCATGGCCAGAGATTTTATGGCCGAGCAAAACATTAAAACCCTTGAGGCTCTGCAAGCGTTGTCGGATCAAGCCTTCCAGGCCTTTGGTGTTCGGTATTTGATGGACTTGATCCGCAAGGACTTAAATGATTTTGGCGTACATTTTGATGTCTGGACATCGCAGGCCAAGGTGGCGACGCCCGAGACGATTGAAAACGCGCTCAAGGCGATCGAGGAAAAAGGATATATTTATCAGGCGGATGGGGCAACGTGGTTTAAATCAACAGAGTTAGGTGATGATAAGGATAGAGTCGTTAAGAAATCTGATGGCCTGTATACTTATCTTTCACCGGATATTGCGTACCATAAGAATAAATTTGATCGTGGTTTTGATTGGGTCATTGATATTTTGGGTCCGGATCATCATGGATACATTCCAAGATTAAAAGCTGCGGTACAAGCCTTGGGCCATGATCCCAAGCAAATTGACGTCTTGATCGTTCAGCTTGCTACGCTTTTCCGCAAAGGCCAGCCTGTGTCCATGTCAACACGTAAGGGAGAGTTTATCAGTTTGCGTGAGGTGATGGATGAAGTGGGGATCGATGCCGCACGTTTTTTCTTTCTTTTGCGGCACATGAATGCCCATCTTGAATTTGATTTAGAGCTGGCCAAGGAACAGACGCCAGAAAATCCTGTATACTATATTCAGTATGCTCATGCGCGTATTCATAGTATCTTTATTAAGGCCAAGGAAGCGCATATCAAGGTTGCCTCAGGTGATTTTTCTCTTCTCAAAGAAGACGAGGAGATCGATTTGATTAAAAAGATGGCCTCGTTTGAAGATGCGCTATCCATGTGTCTACATCAGATTGATCCTTTTGCGGTGTTAACGTATTTAATTGATTTTGCAGGAGCCTTTCACCGATTTTATGATAAACATAAAGTCATCGGAGACGACCCTCATCTTTCATCCCAGCGCCTTGCCCTTGTCATGGCCGCCAAAATTGTTTTTGCTAACGGATTGGCTCTTCTAGGCGTTAGCGTACCTGAGAAAATGTGAAGCCACGTGCATCCATGTTTATAAATTTTCATATCCTAAGGCGCAATCCTTTGAAGCATATCTGCCGTAAAGATTGGTGGATTACCTATTATTTGACCCGCTTCGATGTTGGTGGAGTGTTTTTCTGTGGAGGCAGATGATGATTGCCAAGAAGTGGATCATCAAGACCCCTCATCCACAGCTCCAGGTTCTTTTTTCTGACAGCCTGGGTATTCACCCGGCTGTTGCCCAATTGCTCGTCAATCGCAATGTCCGCACGGTTGACGAGGCGCGTGATTTTTTGCATGGGGACTTCAAATCACTTCATGACCCCTTTCTGCTTAAAGATATGGACAAGGCCATTGCGCGGCTTGAGACGGCGCGTCAGGCAGGTGAGAAAGTAATGATCTTTGGCGATTACGATGTGGACGGCGTTACGTCGTCGGCAATCTTGACGTGTGCGTTAAAGAAGTTTGGGCTTGAGGTCATCAATCACATTCCACACCGCCTGCATGATGGCTATGGGCTTAATCATACCATTGCAAAAGTGGCCAGGGAAGAGGGTGTGACTTTACTTGTGAGCGTTGATTGCGGCATTAGCGCCATCGAAGAAGTCGAAACTCTTCGGGAAGAAGGCATTGATGTCATCGTTGTTGATCATCATGAACCCTTAGCCGACAAATTGCCTAACGCGGTGGCTGTGATCGACCCCAAGCGTAAAGATTGTCTTTATCCTTTTGGAAGCCTGGCGGCTGTAGCGCTTGCGTTTAAATTGTCTCAAGCACTTTTAGGTCCATCGCATCGAGAACATTTAGATCTTGTTGCTTTGGGGACGATTGCGGATGTTGTTCCGCTTTATGGGGAGAATAGGATTTTTGTTCGCGAAGGGCTTGCGTGCATTGAGAAAACAAAGAATTTTGGGCTTGCGGCTTTGATCAAGGCATCGCGCATTAACGGTAAGAAAATAACGCCGCGTCATGTTGGATTTATTTTGGGCCCGCGCATTAATGCCATGGGGCGGATAGATTCAGCGGAAAAATCCCTGCGGCTTCTTTTAAGTCAAGATGAAAAAGAGGCAAGCGAGATCGCTGAGCTTCTTGAGTCGCATAATCGTAAGCGGCAAACCACACAAAGCGCCATGATCGAGGAGGCCTTGCGTAAAGTTGAGCAGGAGATTAATTTTAAAACAGATCGTGTGATTGTTTTAAGCGCTCAAGGTTGGCACCGCGGGGTTGTGGGTATTGTGGCGTCGCGCATTATGGATACCTTTTATCGGCCAGCCATTGTCTTATCACTTGAAGAGGGCATTGCTGTGGGTTCGGCGCGCTCTATTGATGGGTTTCATCTTTTTGACGCTTTGGTGCGCTGCGGACATTTATTAGAAAATTTTGGCGGCCATGATCATGCCGCGGGGTTGACGGTCAAAGAAGAAAATCTTGAGGCCTTTAAGAAAGAGATCAACGTGATCGCGCAGGAAACTATTAAGGATGAGGATCTTGTTCCTAGCCTTTCAGTGGATTGTGAAATTCCCGTCAGCCAAGTGAATATGAGCTTAGTCAAGATTGTGAATCGTCTTGAACCTTTTGGTGAGGGAAATCCTGAGCCTTTGTTTTGCTCCAAGGCGCTCATCGTTAAAAGCCCAGCGGTTGTTTTGAGCCGTGATACGTTGAAATTTTGGGTGGCGGACAGTCAGGGCAATGTTTTCTCGGCTGTGGGCTTTGGGATGGGACAGTATCAGCCCTTGCTGCAGCAGGGCAAGAGTATTGATATTGTCTACAAGATTTCGATCGATGATTGGAATAAAGAACCGCGCGTGCAGTTGGAATTAAAAGACATCAAGCTAGAAATGAATCAATGACCAAGTCACAATGCCAAAGGGTGTCCTAATGATTAAACGTCCAGTTGAGATACTAAAGATTGAATCGTTCCTTCGACATTCGGGCTTGGACATTGGGTATTAGGTTTTCTTTAGGCTTTTGTAACTTTTCCAGATTTGATGCACTCAACGCAGACATCGGCTTTTCTTTTGGTCCCTTTAACGATAATATTGATTCTCTGCAAGTTGGGAAGAAAACGACGGAGTGTTTTTCCAACGATTTTCTGACCGGCGCCGCCTTTGCGGACAGCCATACCGCGTCTTTTGTATTTACGACCTGATGTTGCGGATTTTCCGCAGGTTTCGCATATTCTTGCCATAATATTCCTCTTTCTTTTGAAATCAAAGTATACTAAAAATAGCTGCTTTGTCAAGGGGGCTTTAAAAATTTGCTCCTCTTGCTTTTTTAAAGACGAAAAACAAGTTTGAAACCCAAAAGATTTTGTTATAATGAAGCCATGAAAAATAAAATCAAAACAACGGGAGTCTTTATGCAAAGAAAAGTGTTGTGGTTGTTAATTTTGGCAGTATTATTGGGCACGGTTGGCACAATTGGTTTTCTTTATCAAAGATGCATGACCAGTTGCGTGGCCGAGTTTAAGGGTGCCTATCCAGAAATTGCCTGTAAATACGAGTGTTCTTTCTTTAATAAGTTCAAGAAGCCGACAAAAACACCTTAGTCTGAAAAAGAAGGGCATGAATGATTGTTTGGATTAAGCGGGATTTCTTTGAGCGATATTACTCTAGTAGGTGTGCCGGCATTATCCATTGAGATTGTCTTTTTTTTCGCAGGAACGCTCCTTTTCCCCGGCGTGGAAAAGATCGCTCGGCGTTTCGGTTTCGCGTTGTTACCAGCGGCGAAACCTGTCTCGATTTTCCTTGACTTGATAATAGATGGAATCGAGACATTTCAGGTTCATTTAAATTGGCACTAGGGAGAACTGAAAAAGACAACGTCCTGCTCCAAAAAAGACAACCTCTCTACGGTTTTTGGTCCGGCAACGGTCTTTAAAATGAATAGGGTTAGATGGCGTGTTCGCATTGTCCTTTCGCGAGTTCCTCAATCCAAAGATTTTTTGAAATCGGGGGGTTAGGGTGTTTGAGCGAAGGACAGTGCCAAGATGCCCTAACAAAAGGTAACCATCTTGTCTGATATTGCCAAATCCACATTAAATCCTGAACAAGAAAAGTCTGTCATGCATGAGCAAGGCCCGCTGCTGATCATTGCCGGGGCCGGCACAGGCAAGACCACGGTCATCACGCATAAAATCGCGCATTTGATTGTTGAGCGTAAAGTTAAGCCTAGTGAAATCTTAGCGTTAACTTTTACTGACAAGGCCGCCTATCAAATGCAGGAAAAAGTCGACATCCTTGTGCCTTACGGTTTTACCGATACGTGGATCTCAACCTTTCACTCTTTTGGGGACAGGCTTTTAAGGGACAATGCCCTTGAGCTTGGCATGGATCCTGATTTTAAAGTATTGACACGGCCCCAGGCGTCTGTTTTCTTCCGCGAAAATCTTTTTAAATTTAATCTCCAGTTTTACCGTCCACTGGGGAACCCGACCAAATTTGTTGATGCCATGATCTCGCTGTTTTCACGGGCACGCGATGAAGATGTTTCGCCTCAAGACTATTTGGCCTACGCCCAGGGCTTGAAACAGAAAAGTACCGCATGTAGCGCGGATGAATCCCTTCAAGAAGAGGCGGAGAAGCATTTAGAGCTTGCGCGCTGCTATGCCCAGTACCAGGAGCTTCTTCTTAAAACCGGCAAACTCGATTTTGCCAATCAATTTTTTCTTGCGCTGAAACTTTTGCGTGAGCATCCGTCGACCTTGAAGCGTTATCAAAATCAATTTCGATATATCCTAGTGGATGAATTTCAAGATACCAATTATGCGCAGTTTGAGTTGGTGAAGCTTTTGGCCGCCAAGCATCGCAATCTCACGGTTGTGGCCGACGACGATCAGTCGATTTATAAATGGCGGGGCGCTGCGATCAGCAATATTCTTGGGTTTATGGAATGTTTTCCGGATAGCGAAAAGATCGCGCTCACGCGAAATTATCGTTCGACGCAACCGATTCTTGATGCCGCGTATCAGTTGATTCAAAATAATAATCCTGATCGCTTTGAGATCAGGGCGAGTATCAACAAGAAGCTTGTTGGCCTCAAGAAGGAAGGGTCAGCGCCTGTGCATATGCATTTTGATACACTTTCTTCTGAAAGTGATTGGGTCGCGGATTTTATCCAGAAGGCTGTGAACGAAGGTCAATATGGATATAAAGATTTCGCGATCCTTGTTCGGTCCAATTCGACGGCAGATCCTTTCATTCGCGCTCTTAATATGCGGGGGATCCCGTGGCAATTTAGTGGTAACCAAGGTCTTTATACACGGCCTGAGGTTCGGCTTTGTATTTCCTTTCTGCGCACGATTGCCAACCCGATGGATTCGTTAAGTCTTTTTTATCTGGCGACATCTTCGGTGTACCAATTGTCACCCACGGAACTCTCACGGCTTATGCATATTGCCAAGCGCAAGCAGTGGGATTTATTTTTTACTCTCAATAAGGCCGAAACGCTGGAAGAGGAACATTTTTTTGATGACTTTTTAAAAGCCAAGAATGCCTTGGTGAAGGATGTTGAAAGCTATATTCTTTCGTCGAAAGATGATGCCACAGGAAAACTGCTTTATACCTTTTTATCGCAAAGTGGACTTTTGGCAAGCTTGGCCAAGGAGCAAACAGCGGAAAATGAATCTGCGCTTTGTAATCTGGCGAAGTTTTTTGATATGGTGCGTAATTTTGAGTATGCCACCAACGAAGACCGTGTTCTTTATTTTGTCCAGTATTTGGATATGCTAATCGAGGCAGGTGATGACCCGGCCGTTGTCGAAGCTGAGCTTGATACCCCAGCGGTTAATGTGATGACGATTCATAAGGCCAAGGGTTTGGAGTTTGCGGTCGTATTTATGGTGAGCTTGGTCGAAACAAAATTTCCATGGCCTAAGCGCAGCGAGCCCATTGAACTTCCGGAGGCTTTGATCAAAGATATTTTACCTATGGGCGATTTTCATCTTCAAGAAGAGCGGCGGCTTTTTTATGTGGCTATGACCAGGGCCAAGGACGCATTGTATTTGACATCGGGCGTGGATTATGGAACCAAACAGCCGCGTAAGATTAGCCGTTTTATTAAAGAGGCTGTGGCTGAGCAGCGAGACAAGCCTTTGATCAAGGCATCAGCCATACAGGCTATTGAGCGCAATGCGCCAGCGATCACGCCGCCTATCAGCGTTGTTGGCAAGCTCTCGGATGAAAAGATTTTATCTTTAAGCTATTACCAGATCGATGATTATTTGACCTGTCCCTTAAAATATAAATATGTCCATCTTTTGCATGTGCCGATCATGACCCATCATACCGTGGCCTACGGCAAGGCGCTTCACGATGCGGTCCAGCACTATCATCAATGTAAGATGCAGCATCGGCCTGTGAGTGAAGAGGATGTCCTTAACGTTTTTGAGAACTCGTTTCGTAAGGAGGGTTTTATTTCGCAGGAACATATTACCTTGCGCCTAAAATCAGCGGAGGTTGCGCTCAAGAATTTTTACCGCGAGCAGGAGATTTTGAACATTATTCCCTCCTTAGTTGAGCAGGAGTTTTCTTTCTTGCTCAACAACAATCGTTTGGTTGGCCGATGGGATCGTGTGGATGTCGTCGATGGTATGGTCACGGTCGTGGATTTTAAGTCGTCTGAAATGCATAAGCAGCAAGAGGCGGATAAGAAGGCCAAGGACAACTTGCAGCTAAGCCTTTACAGCCTGGCATACAAGCACGCAACAGGGAAGCTGCCGGATTTTAAAGAGTTGCGTTTTTTGGAAACGGGGCTCGTAGGACGCGTCGAGGTTACTGAAAAAGATGTGGAAAGAGTTTTGGAAGCTGTTGAAAAGGCATCTGTGGGTATTCGCGGCTGTGATTTTGAGGCCAAGCCTAATTATTTGGCATGTTCGTATTGCGCCTATAATCAAATTTGTCCCTGTGCCCAAGTCAAGAGCCCTCGCTAAGCTAGCGACAAAGATAGGAATTTGTTTGCTACGCATAGAGGCGCGTGTTATTTTAAGGGTGAGGTAAAAGTGTTGGAGTGTCTTGTCAAAAATGGGTTCGTGCCTGAGAAATTCCGATATATCATTGATGATTAAAGGGGATGATTATGCCAAAGATTTTGATTATTGAAGATGATGTTGATTTAGCTATGGTGTTGCAGATGAATTTGGAGGCCAAAGGCTATGCCGTTGCCTTGGCCCATGACGCGCTCCAGGGAACAGCCTCCGTGTATAATGAGAAGCCAGATCTGATCATCTTGGACATCAATTTGCCAGCTGGCGGGGGATTAAGCGTTCTTAAGAATATCAAGATTTCTGTTAAAACAAAAATTATTCCTGTGATTGTCCTCTCCGGAACTGAGGACGAAGAGCTTAAACATAAGGTGCTTCATGCCGGGATCACGGATTTTATTAAAAAGCCCTACGATCTTGAAGATTTATGCCAGCGCGTTAAGAATGCGCTGAGGATTAAGAGCTGATTGTTCATGATACGGTTTGCTTGGGTTAAATCCCTTCAAAATGCTTTTCAGCGAAAAGACCTAGGAACAAAATTCTTTTTATCCTTGATCGTTATTTCGGTTGTTCCGCTTGCCTTTATTAGCCTTGTCAATTATTTTCATACCAAGTCCGAGCTTGAGCGTAAAACCATCGGCCATCTGCAGGCCATTAATGATTCTCGTGCTTCCCATATCAATAGCCTGATCCGTATTAAGCAAGAGCAGGCCAAGCAGCTTGCAGGATCCTATATCATTCGCCAGTTAAATCCCCAGGGATCGACAGAATTGCCTCAGATTAATTTGATCCAGCTTGAGCTTGAAAGTGTTTTTTACGAGATCAATAAGGCTCCGCGCAGTGATTATCAGTATATTGATCGAGAGTCCAACGTTGCCAATATTAGTGTTTGGGATATTCATGGCAATATTGTGGCCGATACGAATCGTTCCTTTGTTGGTAGAAAAATGCCTTTCAAGTTTTTGCAGGTTCTTTATGAAAAAGGAGCTTATTTTAAAGGTTTTGAATTGGATGCCTTGACTGGTAGCAATTATCTGACAGTGCTCGAAGGGGTGCGCAATTGGACGAGCTGGGAATATAGCGGTGTTGTATTTTTGAAATCCAGTGCAAGAGTCTTAAATGATATTACAACGGTACGCGAGGGTTTGGGGGAAACGACTGAAACGTATATTGTCAATAAGGATCGGCAGATGATCACTGAGTCACGTTTTCTTAAAGACGCGGTTCTCAAGCAACAGGTCTCTACCGACGGGGTAGAAGCATGTTTTGAAGGTAAGAAGAGCCCGTATGTGTATCGCAGTTATACGAAGGGGCGAGTCTTGGGTGTTCAGAAATTTCTTCCGGATCAGCAGTGGTGCGTTGTGACGGAAACAGGCGTTTCTGAAGCGCTGCAGCCAGTGATCGCGTTTCGTAATCGCACGCTGATGGTGCTTTTTGTGTTGATCGTTTTGATCGTGTTTTTGGTTCGGCTGATGCAGAAGGCCTTTGTTTTTCCTATCCTTCGCCTGCGCGATGCCTCACTCAAAGTCGCAAGCGGTCATTATGATGTGGACGCGCCAATTTCCGGTAGCGACGAGCTAGGGGATCTCTCTCGGGCATTTAATCAGATGACCAAGGTCTTGTCGGTGACCACCACGCAGTTAAAGGAAAAGAATAAAATACTCGAAGAGCAAAAAGAAGAACTTAAGAAATTTGACCAGCTTAAAAGTGAGTTTGTTTCTATTGTTTCGCATGAGTTGCGCACTCCGATGTCGATTATTAAGGGGAGCTTATCGCAGCTTTTAGACGTTGGGACCCATACTTCGAGGGAAGTGGCTGAAAAGCTTTTGACCCTATCGCTTAAGAATGTGAATCGCTTGACGCATTTGGTCAATAATTTGCTTGATCTCTCCAAGATCGAAGCAGGAAAAATCGAGCTGCACAAGGATTGGGTTGATTTTGTGACTTTGGCCAAAGAGGTATCTCATGGTTTTGTTGCTCAGGCAGCTGAAAAAAATATTGAGATTCGTGAACGGTTTTCGAGTGAAACGATCATGGTCTATGTGGACAAGGATAAAATGATTCAGGTCTTGATGAATCTTATTGGCAATTCGATGAAATTTGTTGAAAAAGGATTTATCCAGATTGTGATTGAGGAGAAACTAGAGACCGTTGTCTGTGCGATTGAGGATAGCGGGAGAGGCATCGCGGCGGAAGATTTACCGAAGGTTTTTGGTAAATTTAAGCAGTTTGGTCAACAGGAGGGCGCAGTCAAGGGCACAGGGCTAGGACTTTCCATTTCTAAAGGGCTTGTAGAGCTGCACAAGGGAACCATCTGGGTTGAAAGCGAGTTAGGTGTTGGAACAAAGTTTATTTTCGAGTTTCCTAAAAGCGCGTAGTGTTTTTATGATGAGATTTTCTTAGTTTTTATACTTAAGGCAGATGGTTGAAAATACGGTTGTGCTGCTTTCAAGATAAAGAATGGTTGCCACGTCCTAAGGGTTGTGTTATTTTAAGGTATTGTTGGGTATCTGTTGCTTGGATTAGAGCGTTATTTTTAACTTGTAGTAGGGGGGGATTATGGCAGGAAAAAAGATTGTTATTTTTGATGATGAACAAGATATTCTTAAGGTGACGCAGAAAAAACTTGAAAAAAAAGGCTATCGTGTAGTTGGCTTTACTTCTTCAAAGAATGCGATTGAGGATATTAAGCGAGAAAAACCTGATTTGATTTTACTGGATATTTCTATGCCCTATAAGGACGGGTATCAGGTTTGCGACGAAGTGCGCTGTGATGATGAGATCAAGCATATTCCGATCGTTGTTTTTACAGCCCAAGTCCTTGAAAGAAATTTGATTGACAAGGCGCATCAGTTTTATGGTGCCAATGATTATGTTATGAAGCCTTTTGAGTTTGATGATTTGGCGGTAAAAATTAAGAAATTGATCTAGGGCATAGGATTTTTTTCTGTTTTGATCTCTTTAAAATGTATTTTGGAATATGTTAAGGATTTCTGGATAAGCTAAGTGTTGAGCTTTTTATTGACTAGATAAGATTAAGGTGCAGGCATGAATGAGATTATTGCAAAGATTAAAGCCCTCAAGGCGCAGAGAAATGCCGTTATTCTTGTACATAATTATCAGCTTCCTGAAGTTCAAGATATTGCAGATTTTACAGGCGATTCCTTAGGCTTAAGCATTGAAGCAGCGAAGACCACAGCGGATGTCGTTGTCTTCTGTGGAGTCTTTTTCATGGCTGAAACCGCAAAAATCCTTTCTCCGCAGAAGACGGTTTTGATTCCTGATCCGAGCGCTGGGTGTCCCATGGCGGATATGATCACAGCCGCGCAGTTGCGTGACCTGAAGACTAAGCATCCCCGCGCTAAAGTTGTTTGTTATGTTAATACTTCAGCCGAGGTTAAGGCCGAGAGTGATTATTGTTGCACATCGGCTAATGCTGTTGAGATGCTTCAAAATGCTTTTGATGAGCACGATGAAATTATTTTTGTTCCGGATAAGCATTTGGGTTCGTACGCGGCATTTAAAGCTCATCGTCATGTGATCATCTGGGAAGGGTATTGTCCATCGCATGCGCGGATCTTGCCAGAACATATTTTAAGTCTTAAGAAAGAACATCCGCGGGCCTTGGTGATGGCACATCCGGAGTGCAGCGCTGCGGTTCTAAAAATCGCGGATGCCGTGTTATCAACCTCGGGAATGTTGCGTTATGCCAAAGAATCAAGCATGCAAGAATTTATTGTCGCAACAGAAGTGGGTATGGAATATCCTTTAAAAATCGAAAATCCGGGCAAGCTTTTTTTTCCCGCGACAGCCATGGCCTTATGTCCTAACATGAAAAAGATAACTCTGGACAAGGTTTTGCATTCCCTTGAAGCAATGGTGCATGAAGTTAAATTATCGGATGATCTTATTGCCCGTGCGAAGAAGCCTATCGACAAGATGATCCATTTTCGACGCGATGCACAGCTCACAAAGAAATAATATGAAGAAACAAAAAATTTATCTTGATCATAACGCAACAACGCCTTTGCATCCAGAAGTTAAGAAAGCGATGCATCAGGCCATGGATGCGTTTGGCAATCCTTCGAGCTTGCATGGTTTTGGCCGGGAGGTGGCGCAGCTTGTCTTGCAGGCGCGTCAAGAAGTTGCATCGCTCCTCGGAGCCAAGGCCGATGAGATCATTTTTGCTGGTAGTGGATCCGAGGCTAATAATACGGTCCTCAATATGGTCGCATGTTCTTCTCAGCATTGCTGTTCATTTAAAAAAGATGGACAAACAAAGATCGTTACAACTAAAATTGAGCATCCTTGTGTTCTTGAATCTGCACGCTGTCTTCGTGATCGAGGTGTTGAAGTGATCTTTCTTGATGTGGATGGCTATGGCAAGGTCGACATGGTTCAATTTGAAAAGGTTGTTGTCCCTGGGGTTTCCATTGTTTCGGTGATGATGGCCAATAATGAAATCGGCACAATCCAAGATATTAAGATGATGAGTCAGCTTGCCCATAAGGCAGGAGCCTTTTTCCATACTGATGCTGTGCAGGCTGTTGGCAAGATCCCCGTTGATGTTAAAGAGCTCGATGTTGATTTCCTTACTCTTTCGGGTCATAAAATTTACGGTCCTAAGGGGATCGCGGCGTTGTATTCGAGGAAAGGAATTCCGTTTTGTCCTTTTATTCGTGGTGGTCATCAGGAGCTTGGACGACGTGCTGGTACGGAGAATACGTTAGGGATTATTGGCTTAGGTAAGGCCATTGAAATGCGTAAAAAAGAAATGGTGTCGGAAGCCAAGCGTTTAAAGCAATTGAAAAAAATTCTTCAAGAGGGCATTGCACAAAAGATTCCCGATATTCGTTTCAATGGCCATCCGGAGGATTGCTTGGCTGGGACACTTAATGTTTCTTTTAAAGGCGCTGAAGGTGAGGCGATCTTGTTGTATCTTGATATGGAAGGCCTTGCGGTGTCAACGGGATCAGCTTGTGCGTCAGGCTCCCTTGATCCTTCCCATGTGCTTTTATCGACAGGGATTTCTGCGGAGCTAGCGCATGGGTCGATTCGCATGAGTTTAGGCCGCTCAACGACTTTGGTTGAGATCACCTATGTTTTAGATGTCTTGCCAAGGGTTATTGATAAGGTAAGAAAAATGTCAACGGCGTATTAATTTTTAAGGAGTATGATGGAACAAAACTGGGTCTACACAGAAAAAGTCAAAGAACATTTTATGCACCCCAAGAATGTTTTGAAAGAGGGGGAAGATTTTCAGGCAGATGGTGAAGGATCGGTTGGCAATGTCAAATGCGGTGACCAGATGAATATGTATATCAAGGTGGACTCCAAGAAGCAGGTCATTACGGATTGTCGTTGGCGTACATATGGGTGCGCTTCAGCCATCGCGAGCACCTCAGTTTTGTCTGAAATGATTAAAGGAATGAGCCTTCGTCAGGCGCTTGTTCTTTCACCTCAAGATATTATGAAAAAGCTAGGGAGCCTCCCCGAACACAAGATTCACTGTTCGGTTTTGGGAGATAAAGCGCTTCGCGCCGCAGTCAATGATTATTATGAACGTAATGGCATGGTGGATAAAATTAAAAAAGAAGAAGCCAAGATCATTTGTCAGTGTATGAATATTACGGACGAAGAAATTGCGCATGCGGTTTTGGAAGGTGCGCGCAGTTATTATGAGCTTCAGGAGCGCACAAAACTTGGGACGGTTTGTGGCCAATGCCGCGGGGAAGCGGAAAAACTTTTGGCAGAATATCTCAAGAAATATTTTGAATAAGACGACCATTAATTGCGCTGTGGCGCAATGATTTTAAAGAAACGGAAGGTGAATAACTCGATGACTCCTAAGCCAAAAATGGTATCATTTGAAAAATCATCCCTTTTTGTTCAATTCAATATCTTGTTTATTCTGATTTCGATTGTTCCATTATCCATCCTGTACTACTTATATTTTCAGCTACAGAATAATGAAGGGTTGCAAATAACAACAGAAAACTTATCGTTTACATTGATTTATCTTGTGTTTGGCATTGGGGTTGGTTATTTCTTAATGCGTTTGGCTGTAACGAGAGTTCTTAATCTGGCGAAGGCAAACCAGGAGGTTCTGCAAGGCATTCTTGGCGTTGAGAAAGTTGCTGACCTTAAATCGGATTCTAATGAAGTCACGATTCTTACGCGGACATTCCAGGAGATTATTACAAAGCTTGAAGATAATATTAAGCGGCTTGAGTTGACCAAGGGAACATTGCAAAACGTCTTGGCGAAAGTTGGTCAGGGAATTTCTTCTGTTCAGAATATTGATAATTTTTTAAATCTCATCATCGAGACGATCACCGAGGCTGTTGGAGGAAGGACGGGTATTTTATTTCTTTTAAATGAGGACAAAACTGTATTGCAGGCCAAGACGTTTTATGGCGAGGTTAAGGGGCTTACGACAGAGACGAAGCTTATCCTATGTGAAAGTATTTTTGCCCAGATGATTCAGTCTAAAGAAAATCTCATTATTCCTAAAATGAATGAGTCGGCGCGCAAGGCGATTGTACGCGGTGATCTTTTTGATTTTCCTTTGGTGGCCGCGCCTCTTCTTGTTCATAAAAATGTTCTGGGCCTTTTGGTGATTTGTGGGCGCAAGATCGATGTTGACTTTAGCGACGAAGAGACTTCTCTTTTGCATAATATTGCTTTGCAGACGGCTGTCGCGATTGAAAATGACCGGCTTAATATTGACGCGGAGAAAAGTTATTTTGATATTATTTCGGCCTTGGCTCTTGCTGTGGAAGCCAAGGACCCTTATTCGCGTGGCCACTTGGATCGTGTTTCTGAGTATTCTGTTAAGATCGCTGAAAAGCTGGGATTAAGTGAAGAAGATAAAAATACTTTGCGGGATGCAGCGAGACTTCATGACTTAGGAAAGATCGGCGTGAGTGATGAAGTTTTGCTGAAAAATGGCCCTTTGACTTCAGAGGATTGGGCGATTATGCGCACGCATCCGGCTGTCGGTGAAGAGATCCTTAAGCCGATCCGATCCCTGACGCATTTACGCGATCTTGTCCGTCACCATCATGAGAAGCTTGATGGTAGCGGCTATCCGGATGGCTTAAAGGGAGATCAGATCAATATTTTAGCTCGTATTTTAGGGGTTGCCGATATTTATGATGCCATTCGAACGACACGTCCTTATCGTAAAGGCTTAACCAAGGAGGAGGCCGCGCTTTTGTTGCGATCAATGGAAAGTAAAATTGATCAGAGCGTTGTCGAGGCCCTCATTACCGCTGTTTAATATTCAAGGAAAAGAGAACTTACATGGAGATTGGAATTGTAGGGCTTCCGAATGTCGGAAAATCAACCCTTTTTAATGCTTTAACAGGCGCGGGTGCGGCTGTTGAGAATTTCCCTTTTACGACCATTGAACCTAACGTGGGAATTGTTCCATTTACCGACGATCGACTTCTTCGTTTATCCAAAGAGTGGAATAGCGCTAAAATGACGCCTTCGGGCATTCGTTTTGTGGATATCGCGGGCTTGGTTCAAGGCGCAAGCCAAGGGGAGGGTTTGGGGAATAAATTCTTGGCTAATATTCGCTCGGTCGATGCGATCTGTCACGTGGTGCGTTGTTTTCATGATGAAAATATTGTTAATGTCGCTGGAGGGTTGAACCCTGTGTACGCGGCGGAGATTATTGAAACAGAGTTGATCTTGGCCGACTTGCAGCAGGCCCAGAAAGCGTATGATCGTTTTTTTAAAGTTGCCAAGTCAGGTGAAAAAGAGGCCAAGGAAAAGGTGGAGCTTTTAGATGTTATTATCAAAGGATTTAATCAGGGAAAATCTATTCGTAGTCAAGGATTGGATATTAATCTTGTTCGTGAGTTTGAATTCTTAACCGCCAAGCCCATTCTTTATGTTGCCAATACTGGCGAGAGCGAGATTTGCGATGATTTTCTTATTCCCCTGAAAGCCTTGGCCCAAAAAGAAAACGCTAAGGTAGTTGTGCTTTGTGCTAAACTTGAGTCTGAAATTTTAGAGCTTTCTCAAGAAGAGCGGGCTACGTATTATGAGTCCGCGGGCATTACAACGCCAGGGCTTGCCGCCCTTGCCAAGGCAGGGCAGGAGCTTTTGAATCTTGTTTGTTTTTTTACTGCAGGACCGACGGAAACACGGGCATGGCTGATTCCCCAGGGGACTAAGGCCGCCAAGGCTGCAGGAAAGATTCATACGGATATTGAGCGGGGTTTTATCCGTGCGGAAATTTATAAATATGCGGATCTTGAAAAGCACGGAAGCTATCAGGCGCTTAAAGAAAAGAATCTTGTTGCGCTCGAAGGTAAGGACTACGAGATCCAAGATGGCGATGTGGTGTATTTTCGGTTTAGTGTTTAGAGAAATTTTTTAAAGCGGAGGAGTCATGAGAAGAATTCTTTTGTTCATCGGCAGTATGCTTTTTGCTACCGTGAGCCTTGTTCAGGCCCAAACTGTGACCAAGTCAACCCTCGATGATCAAGTCGCCGTTGAAGTGACGGTCTACAATGCGAATCTTGGGCTGGTCAAAGATACCCGCAAGATTAAGCTCCCTAAGGGCAAAGAAAACGAACTTCAGTTTATGGATGTAGCTTCTTTTATTATGCCCGTCACTGTGCATGCCAAATCGTTGACTGCGCCAGACCAGTTTAAGGTTCTTGAACAAAATTATGAATATGATTTGATGAATCAAGAAAAGCTTTTGGATAAGTATGTTGGCAAGAAGATCAAGCTCATGGAAAATAATCAGTATCAGGATCGCAAGATAATTGTGGACGCAACTCTTTTGAGTAATAATAATGGGCAGATTTATCAGATCGGGGACGAGATTTATTTGGGCTATCCGGGATATCAGGTTTTACCAAAAATCCCTGAGAACTTAATTGCCAAGCCAACGCTGACGTGGCTTTACGGAAACAATACGGCCGGCGCGCAGGAGCTGCAGGTTTCTTATTTAACAAATAACATCGGTTGGAAGGCTGATTATGTTTTGGTTTTGGATAAGACTGATGCCAAGGCCGATCTTTTCGGATGGGTTACGATTGATAATAAAAGCGGGGCTATTTATAAAGACGCTAAGTTAAAGCTTGTAGCCGGAGATGTTAATCGCGTCCAGGAGGCGTTCAAGGCAACAGGGAGAAATCAGGTGGCCAAAATGGAAATGATGCTTGCGGAAGCGCCACAATTTCAAGAACAGGCTTTTTTTGAGTACCATATTTATGATCTGCAGAGGCCTACAACGATCAAGGACAATCAAACCAAGCAGATTAGCTTGCTCGAGGCCAATGGCTTTGATGTGACAAAAGAATTTCTTGTCTATGGGGAGCAGGGTTATTTTACCATGCAATACCGGGAACAGAGCCCAAAGCAGAAAGTTTACGTGTATGTCAAGTTTAAGAATGCCAAGGAAAACAAGCTTGGCATGCCGCTACCGGCGGGGATCATGCGGCTCTACAAACAAGATGATAAGGGCGCATTACAGTTTATTGGTGAGGATCGTATCAGCCATACCCCCAAGGATGAAGAAGTGAAATTAAAGGTTGGTGAGGCCTTTGATGTTGTGGTGGAGCGCAAGCAAACTGATTTTAAGCAGGTTTCAACACGCATGTATGAATCTCAATGGGAAATTAAGATCCGTAATCATAAAAAAGAAAATGTGACCGTTAGCTTGATTGAACCTGTGCCTGGAAATTGGACCATAGTTTCGAATAACCAGGCGTATGAAAAAATGGATGCGTTTACCGTTAGGTTTAATGTCAGCGTTCCCAAAGATGGGGAAGCTATTGTTACTTATCGGGTCCGGACGGGAATCTAAGGCAGCATGGATGTTTGAGCGCTGATCAATCGTTTCAATTTATGAACATAAAGAAATTCTTTACCTGGCGTATTGTCTTTGGGCTTGTTCTCACGAGCTTATCATTCTTGTTTTATGCTCTCCATTATTCTATCTTTCGCGACCTTCATCATATTTTCCTTTATTTGATCGGAGATATAGCATTTTTGTTTCTTGATGTCCTCATTGTCGCCTTGGTTCTTGAGCGGATTTTTTCTCATCGAGAGAAAAGCATTATGCTTGGCAAGATGAATATGCTTATTGGGGTGTTCTTTATCGAGATTGGCAATAAGCTTTTATTCTGCTTACGTGATGCTGACGCGGACAGACAAAGCTTGTCTGAGATACTTGTTTTTACCAACCAATCAACGCGGCACGATTTCGCACGTGCGATCCTTTGGCTCAAGAAGCATCAGCATCAGATGAATATTCAGGAGGGTCACTTGCGAGAGCTCAAAGCGCTACTTTCATCCAAGCGTGATTTTCTGGTAAGCCTTCTTGCCAATCCCAATTTGCTCGAACATCAGCGCTTTGCCAATCTTCTTTGGGCCACATTTCATTTGGCTGAGGAGCTTTCCTATCGCGACCATCTTGATGGTTTGCCGCTCGCGGATCAGCAGCATCTGGCCGTGGATATGCGCCGCGCGTATCAACATTTATTGGCAGAGTGGGTTCATTATCTTTGGCATCTCAAAGAAAACTATCCTTATCTTTATTCATTAGCGTTACGTACCAATCCTTTTGACCTCGCAGCTTGCGTTGAAATTGCTTGACAATTTTCATCTTGTTGCGATAAAATGGTTTAGCAAAGGAAACGTTATGTGCAAATATCCCCTTGAACAACTTCTAAAAGATAAACGCATCGTTGAAGAAATCGAACGCCATCGCTGGTTTGAGGGTGAGAAGAAGGGCAAGGATATTGGATTTAAAGTTGCTGCGGATGATTGGTACAATCGTTACGCCAATGAATGGTTGAAATACCATCATCCTGAATTTCCAGCCTAATCAAAACCCCGACTCGGTATCTCGCTTTAAGATTTCATGAAAAAAGTTTAATCTTTTCATTTTTTTGTGTAGAATGGTTTCACTTACGAGAATAAAAATATGGATACACCTTTAACGCTTAAGCGACTTAAAGAATTTTCTCCGCGACCTGGGCCACTCTTGCTCATTATTATGGATGGGATTGGCTTAGGGAAAAAGGATGCCTCTAACGGTGTTTTCTCGTCGAAAACTCCTGTTCTTGATAAACTTTTTGCAAGTGAACTCTTTACTTCTTTGCAGGCCCATGGGAAGGCTGTGGGCCTTCCTAGCGATGAGGACATGGGTAACAGCGAAGTGGGGCATAATGCCTTGGGAGCCGGACGTGTTTTTGCGCAAGGCGCGAAATTGGTCGATGATTCCATTGCCAGAGGTCAAATCTTCAAGACTCCGTTATGGCAAAAGCTTATTGACCGTCCAAGAAACGGAAAAAACAGTTTTCATTTGATTGGCCTTCTTTCCGACGGCAATGTGCACTCGCATATTAACCAGCTGTTTGCGCTGATTCGTCAGTGTGCTAAAGATGGCGTTCAAAAACTGCGTCTTCATGCGTTGCTGGATGGCCGTGATGTCGGAGAGAAAACTGCTTTAGGTTATCTTGAGCAAGTTGAAGATTTATTGCGTGAGCTGCATGAGCAATACGCTTGTGATTTTCGCGTTGCCTCTGGCGGAGGCCGCATGATCACGACCATGGATCGCTATAACGCCGATTGGAGCGTTGTGAAACGGGGCTGGGAGGCGCATGTGCTTGGAAAGGCGAGAGGGTTTTCGTGTGCTAAGGAAGCCGTTTCAACATATTATAGCGAAGACCCGAAGATGACGGATCAATACCTTGATTCCTTTGTTATTATTGAGAACGGAAAACCCGTTGGTACCATTGACGATGGCGATTCGGTTGTGTGCTTTAATTTTCGCGGAGACCGTGCTATTGAAATCTCGCGCGCCTTTGAGGAAAAAGAGTTTAAGGAGTTTGACCGACAGCGTATCCCTGATGTCGTGTATGCCGGTATGATGCAGTATGATGGCGACCTTAAAATCCCAAAATACTTTCTTGTTGATCCGCCACAAATCGATCGCACTATCGGGGAATATCTTTGCAGTGCCCAGGTGAAATCGTTTGCCTTGTCCGAAACGCAGAAATATGGCCACGTGACGTATTTTTGGAATGGCAATAAGTCCGGCTATATCGATGAAAGACTTGAGAAATATATTGAAATTCCTTCGGATCGTATTCAATTTGACCAAGCGCCGAAAATGAAGTGTTATGAAATTACCGAGCACGCGATTGCCTTGCTTAAAAGCGGGGAGTACCAGTTTGGGCGCATTAATTTCCCTAATGGCGATATGGTGGGGCACACTGGTATTGTGGATGCGATTAAAATATCTGTTGAAGCCTTGGATGAATGTGTCGGCAAGCTTGTTGACGTGGTGAGCGCCTTGCATGGGATCACCGTCATCACCTCTGACCATGGCAATGCCGATGAAATGTTTACAGAAAAAAATGGTAAACGCGTTGTTAAAACGGCGCACACTTTAAATCCTGTGCCATTTATTATTGTGGACTCCGGATATCAGCATGAATATCAGCTGGCCACCCTAGAGCATCAGAGGCTTTCTAATGTCGCAGCAACGCTTTTAAATCTTCTTGGCTTTGAAAAGCCTGAGTCGTATGATCCATCATTGATTACATTTAAATTAAAGTAATGACTCTTGGAATGATTTTATAATTGGTGGGTTTTATCGTTATCGTTGCGGCGATATCTTTTGTCTCTTTTGGCCCGGCTTTTTTTAACTCATCGATAAATGATTGATCGTATTTTGGTTGTCGGTTAAAAGATTGCCGTGACCTTTGATGGTAGATTTAAAATTATTTTCTTTCAAGAGATAGGCGGAAAATATATACTAAAGGTAGAGCGATTTGACAAGATTTGATGAAATGAATTTATTATGATGATTGATTCAGAACAATATCATTACGAGCAGGAAAAATTTAGAGTTATCTTCGAGAATTCACCTGTGGCGATTTGGGAAGAAGACCTCTCGTGTTTCCAGGAGCTTTATCAACAGCTTAAAGCCGAGGGTGTTAAGAATATGCGAAAGCATCTTTTGCAGCATATGCGGGTGGCTCTGCGTGCTTTTCGTAAGATTAAGGTCACCGATGTCAATAAGGCAGGGCTTGATCTTTATGGGGTGAGTTCTCAGGCAGAGCTTTTGAAGCGATTTGCAACCACGTTTACCAAGGACGATATCAAAGTTTTGATTGATGAGTTTGTAGATTTAACCTCAGGGGAAAAGATTTTTGAAGCACAATTTAAGACAAGGGGAGTGGATGGTCGGCGTTATTATTTGTGGTTGCGCGTCGCTGTTCCTAATGATTTTGAAGAGAGTTTAGCCAAAGTGATTGTGACGCTCCAGGATATCACCAGTCAGAAAAAACGAGAAACGCATTTAAAGCGTATGGCGCAGGAAGATAGCCTGACAGGATTGTTGAATCATCGAGCTATTTCAAAACGCTTGGAAGAAGAGTTTAATCGCGCCAAGAGGTACAATACACCGATGGCCTGCGCCATGGTTGATTTGGATTATTTTAAACCCATTAATGATAATTTTGGTCATCATATTGGGGATAAAATGCTTAAGCAGGTGGCTCTTTTTTTGCGCAAACTGCTTCGGACTACAGATCTTCTAGGTCGCTACGGTGGGGATGAATTCTTGATTATTTTAACGGGAACAGAAAAAACAGGCGCGCTGATCGTTGCCGAGCGTATTCGTGAAACAATTGCCAATAAACATTTTAAGTTGAGTGAGAAAACAACGATTCGCAATACGTTAAGCATTGGCATTACGTCTTATCCCACCAATGAGGTTAAGACAGCCAGAGAGTTTCTTCAACTGGCTGACAAAGCCCTTTATCAGGCCAAGGCTGATGGCCGAAACTGTACGCATTATCTTTAGCGGCCTAAGGTTTTCCTTTGAAGTAAAAGTAATCAACAAAATAGAGAGCTTGACGTATATACTTATAAATAGTATAATGCGCAACATTTACAAGAGGTCAAAGTACTTACCATAATCGTATTAAAGGAGGAAGAAGAAATTGGTTTTACAAAAAGCAAGAAAGAGTGAAGTTGTTGATAATTTTAAAACGCACGCCAAGGATACAGGGTCATCGGTGGTTCAGATCGCCCTGCTTACGGAACGCATTAATGAACTTTCCGCCCATTTATTGACCCATAAAAAAGATTTTCATTCTCGTCGAGGTCTTTTGATCATGATTGGTGATCGCCGGAGTCATTTGGCGTATCTTAAGAAAAAAGATCCTCAAAAATACGACGAAACAATCAAGAAGTTAAACATAAGAAAATGAGGTTATCATGAATATTGAGCGTATCGAGGTTCCGTTTGGGAGCCAAAATATTATTATTGAAACAGGAAAGCTCGCAAAGCAAGCTAACGGAGCGGTGACAGTTACCTGTGGGGGGACCGTTGTTTTGGTAGCGGCCTGTATGTCCAAGGAGCCTCAGCAGAATTTAGGTTTTTTTCCATTAACAGTTGAATATCAAGAGAAAACATACGCCGCGGGGCGCATCCCTGGTGGTTTCTTTAAACGTGAAGGACGTCCATCCGAAAGCGAGATCCTTGCCGCACGCGTGATCGATCGTCCGATTCGTCCACTTTTTCCAAAAGGATTTCTTAACAGCGTTCAGGTTGTCGCTCTTGTGCTAAGTAGCGATGGTGAAAATGATGCGGATATGCTGGCACTTCTTGGAGCTTCTGCGGCATTAGGCATCTCTGATATTCCTTTTGACGGACCCATTGGATCTGTTCGTGTTGCTTTAGAGGATGGACAGTTTATTGTGAATCCAACGTATGCGCAGCGTGCTAATAGTCCTTTGGATATCGCGGTGGTTGCTTCTGAGCATGGGGTTGTCATGATCGAGGGCGAAGCCAAAGAAGTTGCGGAAGAAGAGGTTCTAAAAGCGATTAATTTTGGATTTGAAAAACTTCAGCCTTTGATCGCTGTTCAAAAAGACCTTGTGAAGAATATCGGCAAGCCAAAAGCTAATGTGATGTTGTTTAATGTCGATGATCGCTTGATCGAGAAAATGCGCGGGATGTTCTCGCAGAAATTCTCGGAAGCCTATAAGATTGCGGATAAAGAAGAGCGTGAAAATACTCTGGATGCGCTTGTGAAGGGTTTGATGAGCGATCTGTCTATTTTTGATGAGTTTAAGCGTGAAGGACAGGATGCGATCTCTCCTTTGGATGTAAAATTAGCCTTGGAAGAAGTTGAGGCAGGGGAGATCCGTAAGCTTATTTTAAATGAAAGTCGTCGAGCCGATGGACGATCGCTTGAAGATGTTCGTCCGATTTCCTGCGAAGTCAATATTATGCCACGTACCCATGGGTCAGGGTTGTTTTCCCGAGGGCAAACGCAGAGTTTGGCGATTACAACGCTGGGAACCCGCCATGATGAGCAGATTATTGATGCCTTGGAAGGCAAGACAAGTAAAACGTTTATGTTGCATTACAACTTTCCATCATTTAGCGTAGGGGAAACTCGTCCGATGCGCGGGCCTGGACGTCGTGAAATAGGCCATGGAGCTTTAGCGGAAAAAGCCCTTCGACCGGTTCTACCTGCCAAGGATGTTTTTCCATACACGATCCGTGTTGTTTCGGAAATTCTTGAGTCTAACGGCTCTTCAAGCATGGCCACGGTATGCGCAGCGACATTGTGCTTGATGGATGCGGGTGTGCCGATTAAAGAACCTGTGGCTGGCATTTCGATTGGCTTGATTACAGGTGACAATAAGGCCGTTTTGATCACCGATATCATGGGCCTGGAAGATCATTTTGGGGATATGGATTTTAAAGTGGCTGGAACACGCAAAGGCGTTACTGCGATCCAGCTGGATCTTAAGATCAAAGGGATCAGTCTTCAGATCTTAACCCAAGCGGTGGCGCAGTCCAAACGCGCGCGATTTGAAATTCTTGACAAGATGCATGCGGCATTGCCGTCTTATCGGGATAAGGTTTCAGAGTACGCGCCCAAGATTGTTGAATTGCATATTGACCAATCCAAGATTGGTGAAGTTATTGGACCTCAGGGACGCATGATCAAGAAGATCATCGCAGAAACTGAAGCTGTGATTGACATTGAAGAAGATGGAACTGTTTTTGTCTCTTCTCCGAATCAAGTGGCGTGCGATAAGGCGATTGCTATGATCCGCGGGATCGTGGAAGATCCTGAGATTGGTGGCATTTATGACGCGGTTGTTAAAAAGGTCATGAATTTTGGCGCTTTTTGTGAATTCTTACCTGGTCGTGAAGGTCTTGTTCACGTCTCAGAGCTTTCTGATAAGTTTGTTAAAGATGTTGACTCGGTTGTCAAGGTTGGTGACAAGTTTAAGATTAAAGTTCTTAAAATCGACGATCAAGGTCGCGTTAATTTAAGCAAAAAACAAGCTGGATGAAATCTCAGCACATTATTAATGAGATCAAAGGCGTTATAATTCTAGCGCTGGCACTAATTCTTTTTGCCAGCTTGATCTCTTTTGTCTCTTCGGACCTGCCTTGGTATACCTCTCAGCCTAATAGTCCAGCAAAGAATCTCATCCGTATTTTTGGAGCCTATTTGGCCGGAGGCCTTCTTTTTGTTGTTGGCAATAGCGCTTATTTTATAGCGTTTTTTTTGTTTTTTTGGAGCTGGAATCATTTTCTCAATCGTGAAATTCGCTTTTCTTTTTCAAAATTTCTTTGTTTCTGCGTGCTTTTGGTTGTTGTTGGCGCTCTGTATAGCATGCTTGGATCTCAGGGCCATGCGGATCGATTTGCGCGGGCTGGTTTGGTTGGAGTTGTCATTGCGGATTTCTTGGTTCAATATTTTGGTCAGACAGGGTCGTACATCATTTTGGGCGCTTTAGCGACATTGACGTCGATCATTATTGGTGAGTTTCTTGTTTTTCCTTTTGTTTTAAAAGGGATCGAAGTCTTGAAGGCCTTGATCGTTTTTATCCAGGATCGTTTGGCGAAACAGGCTGAGGAGAAGAGTGGAGGCCTCGAAGATCGTTTACGCAAGAAAGAAGAAAAAAAGCCTTTTAAGGCGTTATTTTCGAAGCCAAAGCCTGTTGAAAAAGTTAATGAGAAGATCGTTCCCTTGGCACCCGTAAATACCCCGCTCAAGCCAAAGATCCGCTTGGCCCAGTCCGATGCTCCCAAAGAAGAAAAGGTCTTTGTTAAAGAAGTTCCACAGGTGATCGGAGAATATCATTTACCTTCTGTTGATTTGCTTAAAGATGCGCCGGCTGTTTCGGCTCAAAGACTTCAAGATGATCTTGTTGTGGGGGCAAAAACCCTTGAATCAACGCTTGCGCAATTTAATATTGTCGTGCGTGTTGTGGATATCGAGCGCGGGCCTGTGATCACACGTTATGAGCTTGAACCAGCTCCTGGAGTAAGGGTCCAGCAAATTACAACACTTTCTGATGATATTGCTCTGGCCATGAAGGCGCAAAGCGTTCGCATTTTGGCTCCGATTCCAGGGAAAAATCGCGTTGGCATCGAAGTTCCTAATTTGTCGTCGAGCGCGGTTTTCCTTAAAGATGTTCTAATGAAAAGTAATTTTCGAAATCCTAAATCATTGTTGACCTTGGCCCTTGGCAAAGATACCGCGGGGCAGGCCCTGATCGCGGATTTGGCTGATATGCCGCATTTACTTGTGGCTGGAACAACTGGGTCTGGAAAAACAGTTTGTCTTAACAGCATTATTTTATCGATGCTCTTTAAATATTCACCGCAACAATTAAAATTTTTGATGATCGATCCTAAGATGGTGGAGCTAAGCCAATACAATCCGATTCCACATTCACTTTGTCCAGCTGTGACGGATGCTAAAAAAGTGACAGCGGCTTTGGGCTGGGTCGTCTCTGAGATGGAATCGCGTTATCAAAAACTTGCCGCGGTGGGGTCGCGTAATATTGCGGATTATATTTCAAAAGGCAACGAGATGTATTATATTGTTGTGGTGATCGATGAGCTTGCAGATTTGATGCAAATTTGTCCTAAAGACGTGGAAAGCGCGATCACACGCCTAGCGCAATTGTCACGCGCGGTAGGTATTCATCTTGTTTTGGCAACGCAGAGGCCATCCGTCGATGTTATCACAGGAGTTATTAAGGCTAATTTTCCTGCACGCATTTCGTTTAAGGTCGCGTCCAAGGTCGATTCCAGAACTGTTTTGGACATGAATGGGGCCGAGAATTTGATTGGCAAGGGGGATATGTTATTTTTAAAGCCAGGCGAAGCCAAGCCGATTCGGGGTCAGTGTTGTTATGTTTCGGATGAGGAGATTGGTAAGGTGATTGATTTTATTAAAGTTCAACAGCAGCCAACTTATAATGAAGGCATTGTGAATAAACAAGCCAAATCGGCGTCAGGTGTTTTAGATGATAAAGATGAGCTTTATGATGAGGCGGTGCGCGTTGTTGTGGAGACAAGTCAGGCGTCGGTTTCTGTTTTGCAGAGGCGTTTAAGGCTTGGTTATGGCCGGGCCGCGCGGTTGATTGATATGATGGAGCAGGAAGGCATTGTTGGGCCTTATTCCGGGAGCAAGGCCAGAGAACTTCTTGTGAATCGCGACGAATGGCTGATGGATAAAATGAAAAAGGAAAAGGAGCAAGCTCATGGATAATCGTGCTCAAAAAGGTCTTGTTCTTAAGCAGGCCCGAGAAGCCAAGGGCATATCACTTGAGGCTGTTCAGGAGGCGACAAAAATTCCTTTGGATTCTCTTAAAGCCATTGAAGAAGGGTATCGTGTTCGAACACTGACAGATTTTTATTATCGTGCTTTTATAAAATTGTACGCGAGATATCTTAAACTAGATATTAGCTCTATCTTGGGTGATTATAAGCCAGAAGAAGCATTACCAAAGCCGATTGTGGCGCAGCCTCGCAAGGGCAAAGATCTCGGGCAAAGCCAAGGGATATCTTTTTTTCCTAAGGATGGCATTAAGAAAATCGTCATGGTATTGTTTGCCTTGGCTGTTCTTTTTACGTGTTTTCGTTTAGGTGTTTCTTGGTTTAAGTCAAGGTCTTCACAGCCGAAAAAGGTGGAGGTCAAGTTAAAGAAAGGTGAAGTGAAAAAGACAGATAAGGTAAAGCCGGCAGAAGAAAAGAAGTTTTCTTTTTTTAAGCCTGCTGCAACCACGACCCCGCCAGCAGTGACGCCGGCGCCAGCTGTTGTTAAGCGCAGCAATAAGAAAATCAATCTTGTTGTACGCACCAAAAAAAATACCTGGATTAATATTCGCGTGGATGGCATTGATATGTCGCGCACCTCCTTGACCAAGGGCGCTGTAGAGTCGTGGACCGCTCAAGATTCGATCGAATTGTCAGGGAAAAATCTTAATGATCTCGAGTTTGAGCTCAATGGCCAGCCAACGAATCCTTTCGGCAAAACTCGTCGTGGCGTTAAAAAGATTGTCATCAATCAAGATGGTTTCAAAATCCAGGACTGATTCTAGCTCTTCTTCGTTAGTCCTCTCCAAATCTTTTTCTTTTATTTTGTCGCGAGAGCGTGTTGCCTTGATCAATTTAGGCTGTGCGCGTAATCTGGTTGATTCTGAGATGATCTTAGGCCGCCTCAAGGCGGCGGGCGCCAGGATTGTTCCTGTGGAAAGCGCGGATACGGTCATTATTAATACGTGTGCTTTTGTCATTGATGCCAAAAAGGAAACCATTGATACCCTCCATGAGGTGATTGATCTTAAAAAGCATCATAAAATAAAAAAGATTATTGCCCTAGGGTGTTTTGCCAAGCGCTACGCAGACATTTTCAAGAAAGAATTTCCTGAGATTGATTATGTCTTTGGAACCTTGCCTCTTCTTAAGGATACAAATGTCCCACGTGTTTCTCTCACGCCGTTATGGTATACGTATCTCAAGATTTGCGAGAGCTGTTATAACCATTGTAGTTTTTGCGCGATCCCCGGCATCAAAGGAAAGTTTTCGTCGCGCGAGATGAAAACGATCCTTCACGAGGTCAAAGCCCTTGATGTAAGGGGTGTCAAAGAAATCAATATTATTGGCCAGGATATTACCGCTTATGGATTTGATCTTGGCGGCCAGAATACGTTGGCGGTCCTTCTTAAAAATATTCTTGCCCAAGTGAAGAATATCCGCTGGATTAGACTTTTGTATGCCTTTCCTGGCCACATCACCGACGATCTTCTGGATCTCATGGCCAAAGAGAGCCGCATTTGTCCCTACATGGATTTGCCTCTGCAGCATATTAGTGATCGGATCTTGGCATCGATGAATCGCAAGTTTTCTCAGAAACAAACAAGAACGCTTATTGAAAAGATTCGCAAGAAAATGCCGCAATGTTCACTGCGCACAGCCTTTATTGTGGGCTATCCAGGAGAAACAGAAGAAGAATTTCAAGAGCTGTGCCAGTTTGTGCGCGATGTCCGTTTTGACCACGTTGGCGTTTTCGCATACTCTCAAGAAGAAGGGACACGAGCGGCTCAAATGAATAATCAAATTCCTGGAAGAATTAAGCAGGCACGCTATAATACGTTAATGAAAATTCAACAACCTATCTCTGCGCAAAAGTTAAAGCGCTTTGTTGGGGAGACACTTGAAGTCTTGATCGAGGAAAAAAAGGAACGTAATCTTTTTATTGGTCGCAGCCGGTATGATGCGCCAGAGGTTGATGGGGTTGTGTATGTGCAATCTAAGAATTCACACAAACTCGGGAGCTTGATTAAGGCGAGGGTTATCGATAGCTTGGAATATGATTTGATCGCCCAAGATGGGGCAGGGAACGCATGAATTTAGCTAATCAATTGACATTTTCACGTATTGTTTTAGCCATTTTCTTTATTTTTTTTATTCATCAGCCAACTGTGGCGGCGGCCATCATCGCAACAGTGATCTTTACGGTGGCTTCGCTCACGGATTATTATGACGGGTATGTGGCGCGCAAGTATGGACTTGAAAACGACTTGGGCAAGCTTATGGACCCGATTGCGGATAAATTTCTTATTCTTTCGGCCTTTATTGTTTTTGTCCAGATGCACTTGGTGGAAGACTGGATGATGATGTTGATTCTTGCGCGCGAAATGTTGATTACAGGGTTGCGTATTTTTGCGTTAACCAAAAAACGCGTCATTGTCGCAGAAAAAGCAGGCAAGCACAAAACTTTTTCACAGATCGTCGCTATTTTTATTATTCTCGGCTTTATTATTTTTAAGCGCTCGGTGGTCGCCCTGTCAGGCTGGAGCAGCGGTATTGAGCTCTGGTGGATGGTAGGCATTAACTTAACCTTGGTCATTACCGTGACCTTAACCCTTATTTCAGGAATTTCCTATTTATGGTCAAATCGAGATCTTATCCAGAGTCGATAGCCTCACCGATGAGCACGTTGATTCGCATTATCGCAACGTTTTTTTATATCGGCAATATTCCAGTTGCGCCAGGAACCGTGGCAAGCGCAGCAGGGGCTCTCTTAAGCATTGCTTTGATTGATAAACCCGTCATTTATCTTGTGGTTCTGGCTTGTGTTTTCTTTGCAGGGTTTCTTACGTCCGGCAGGATGGAGGAGATTGCCAAGGAACATGATCCATCATGCGTCGTGATTGATGAGGTTGCCGGCGCAATGATCACATTCTTCTGGCTTCCGCTAACGGCGCCGGTTTTTATTACAGCATTTTTCTTGTTTCGGGCCTTTGATATGTTTAAAATTTTTCCTGCCAACCGTCTTGAGAATCTAAAAGGGGGGCTTGGCATCATGTCTGATGATATCATGGCTGGTATCTATGCCAATCTTCTCATGCAGATCGTTATCCGCATCCCAGATTTCTTGCCTTTCAAATGAGCAATACTTACCTAGACTTACCTATATTATATAATTGATATATAAAATTTGATATATTATTTTATCGACGGTATCATAATATATGAGTATTATATTTAATACTATAAACTTACTTTTAATAATAAATCATGACATTAATAAACGCATCTTCTTATATCTTTAAAATATATATTATTACTTAGACTTACTTATAATATTCTTTGATGACATTAATATGTATATAATTCTCTTATATTGCATATATTACAACTATGCTAACGGGAATCTTTCTATAATAGTGTACTCTGGGCCAGAAGATGTGAGCTGACTTTTAAATAGGGTAATGTGGCTAATCTTTTGTTTCTCAGTAAAATCGAAATCCATCTCATTGAGTTTTGAGAATAATTGGGCTATGTTCTTATTTGATCTCACGCGGCCAATGGTGATGTGCGCCGAAAAGTGTTCCTTTTGAGTTTTGTCGCAGAAGCTTGCAACATGTTTGGAAAGCGCCTGGGTTATTCTTTCGAGACATTTTTTTCCTAAATCAACACCAATCCATAATACGCGAGGATTTGCTTTGTTGGGGAACCATCCGTATTGATTGGGTTGGAATTTAAATGAGGGGATTCCCTGGATGGCCTGTTTGATCGTTTGGCGAAGGTTTTGCAGGGACTCACTATCGACATTGCCAATAAATAACAGGGTGAGATGAATGTTTTTAGGGTGGACCCATGCGACATCCGCATTTGTTTTCTTGAGACTATCTTGAATTGTTTTGAGTTGTTGTTGGATTTTGTCGTCTAGTTCAAGCGCGATAAAGGTGCGGACATTAGCGGGTTTCATCGAGGAGATTTTTGAGCAGTTCTAAGGCTTTTGTGGCCGCTTGTTTTTTGACAGAAAGGCGAGAGCCTTTAAAGATAAACCTTGCGGCGTGGATTTTCTTTTTTGTGGCGACAGCGATAAAGGTCAGGCCAAGAGGTTTTTCTTTTGAGGATCCGCTTGGACCAGCGATACCGCTAATGGCAATGCTAAAATCAGTTTTAAAAAGGGAGCGAGCGCCTTGGGCCATATGCTTTATGGTTGGCAAACTCACAGCGCCATGCTTTTCAAGTGTTGCGCGGGGAACCCTAAGAAATTTTTCTTTAGTCTCATTGGCATAAGCCACAATGCCAGCCTTGAGGAATTTTGAACTTCCAGGAATATTGGTTAGCCAATGCGCCAGCAAGCCTCCAGTGCAAGATTCCGCAAGGCTTAATGTTTGATTTTTCTCAGTAAGGATCTGGGTGATCTTTTTGGCAAGCGTCATGGATTTATTATAGGTAAACCAAAAGTCTTTGGCAATATGTATTCTGTCGGCGCATTGCCTCATATTAAATGTTCCCGAAGCAAAGCAAAACACCATTCGTTGACTCATTGTTCATGTTGCCGAGTCCACCAAGATTGTCTTCTTTTCGCAGGAGCGCGTCTCCCGCTTTCCTTAGAAAATTTTCAGTGGAAGCGGGATTCGCTCGATGTTCGGCTTCGCTCCTTTGCCCAACGACGTGGCAAAGACCATGCCCGCGAAGCCTGGCTCGATTTTCCTTGGCTTGAAAATAGGTGGAATCGAGCCATTTCAGTTTCATCTAAATTGACACTAGGGAAAAGTGAAACGGACAACGTCCTGCTCAAAGCAAGACAATCTCTTCGACCGATCATCTTTGGCAACAGTCTTGAAAGATCACCAAGGGTTGAAAGGCGTACTGGCATTGTCCTCTCGCGAGTTCCCTAGCCCTCAGATTTCTTTCATTTCTTTTTAATGAAATCTAGGGGCTAGGATGTCTGAGCGAAGGATAATGTCAGCACGCCTCACATAAACAAGGATTTGTTCGGTAACATTTATTAATGAGTCAGCGGGCAGGTAGGCGCGAGTCTCTAAGAAGCCTCATTTTTATATTTTTTAGTCTTTTTTTGCCTTATTTTTTATCTCTTTCTTTAGCTTCTTTCCTTTCAAGGTGCATTTATCGACGAGGAATATTGTTTTCTGGTCTTTTTCCCTTGCTTCAAGAAACCGCTTTCCTGGCACGTTTCAGCCCCTGCTTAAAAATAATATTTATAGTCTATACTTTTATTGTTAGAACATAAAGGAGAAGGGGAATGTTGTTAACCGCCACGGAGACAAAATCCTTCAAATTCAAGGCTGTGCTTATCAGCCTTTTGATGTCCTTTACCCTGATGAGTATCGTTCCTGCCCCTGCCTTAGGTCAAAATATCTTCAATCTCCCCGTTCCCGGTACTGTTGTCAACTTAAGCCCTGGCTTTGTGCCGGTGATGTTAAGAGGTCTTAAGGTTTATCCAGACAATCCTTTTAAATTTGATTTTATTGTCGATAGTGGCAATTCTGGCCTTGCCGGTGATGAGCTAAAAGCTGAAAGTGAAAAGCTTGCCCGTTACTTTCTAGCAACACTCACTACCCCTGAAGAAGACCTTTGGGTCAACCTTTCACCGTATGAATCAGACCGTATTATCCCAGAAGCCTTAGGACAAACAGAAATGGGCCAGGAACTCTTGGCCCAGGATTATATCCTCAAGCAAGTCACAGCGTCCTTGATGCTTCCTGATAGTGAAACAGGCAAGGAATTCTGGGCTAAAGTCTACAAGCAGGCTTATGCAAAGTTTGGCACCACCAACATCCCTGTGGATACCTTTAACAAAGTCTGGATCGTTCCTGAAAAGGCAGTTGTGTATGAGGACACGGATAAAGCCTTGGTGACCGAGAGTCATTTGAAAGTGATGCTGGAAACGGATTATCTTGCACAAGCGAATAGCGTGCAGCGGATAGCGGATAGTAACGACAAAGGCCTAAACGCTCAACGCTCTACGCTAAACACTTCTTCTAATTCTCCATCTTCTGGTATCTCTTCTGACATCGTCCGTGAAATCCTTATTCCTCTTTTAGAGAAAGAAGTGAATGTTGGCAAGAATTTTGCCAAACTTCGTCAGATGTTCCATGCCATGGTCCTGGCGACGTGGTATAAGACAGCGCTCAAGGAGTCAATCTTAAATAAAGTGTATGGGGATAAGAGGAAAATAAAAGGATTGAAGGGAGAAGGGAGAAGGGAGACGTTAGAAAAGGTAAATCCGAGCAACATAAAAGATTCTTCTTCGTCTCTTCTAACTTCTAACGTCTATCCCCTCACTTCTTCTAATCTAACTTCTAACGTCTCTCCTCTAACTTCTGAAGTTGATCAAATCTACTCCCAATACCTCGCCGCCTACAAAAAGGGTGTGTGCAATATCATGAAGGTTGAGTTTGACCCCTATGCCAAGAAGCATATTCCCAGAAAATATTTTTCTGGGGGGTTCATGGGTGGCGGTAAAAAGCTTTCATCAGCAATTATAACGAGGGTAATGTCAGCTTTTTCAGGATTCTCAAAGTTTTTGGCAGGGACAGCTTTCGTAGTGTCGCTGATGCTTGCAAGTCCTGATTTTGTATCAGCACGCACAATCGATCATGGGAATGATATTGGGAAACAAGAACGAATTGGTTTGGTTCAGGATACAGCAGGACATAAATTAGATGTTGCGCCGTTTGTACAGGAGCCCTCCATCGACGGCCCGTCTCTTGATAATAAGCAAAAAGACGGGGAAGAAGAAGGTGGTTATGACGGGGAAGGTTCAGCCTCAGCCGAAAAAGTATCAGCGTATGTTCGCGATCATCTTCCGGAAGAGCTAAAGGATATTGTTTTGCAGCTGGAAGAAAAACTAAAAGAAAAATCTTGGGTCAATCCTGTAAATCTTGGTGGGGCCTGGGAAGGTAATATAATTAAAGGTTATCCTTACCGTGTTTATAGGAGCGATCAAATAGGAATTACAGTGTATTTAATTCCGATCGAAGGGTTAAAAAAGAATACAGGACAAGCCGTCTTTACCCTGGAAGACGTTGAGAGCATGAAAAGCATGAGAGCATTCTACCGTAGTGGCTTAGAAATCGAAACAATGAGTTCTCTTCCGATGCAGGAAGAAGTTTTGTTTGTCGATCCGAATGAAAATGGTGAAGAGTTCGAAGCGTTATTGAAGGTAAAAGCTGAAAGCATGTATGACTATAATTATCTTTATTGGTTGAAAGCTTTTGGCGGTCTTATTGGACTTGCTTCAGTTATGTTAGCGGGTGTGGGTGGATATGAAGGCTCTAAATTCCTTAAAAAAAGAATGATGAATAAGCTTTACAAGGTTTTGTCTGAAGGAAGCCGAAAGCCAGAAATCACCTTGCTCAACGGTTCTTTAACGGTCAAAATCGGAAAAATACGCGTGGTCGTCACTTCCGATTCTATCAAGCTTAAAAACTTCTTCCATCTGAGTATTCGTAAAGATGATGGAGGCAGGTATTTTTTAGCGTTAACATATCTTTTGCCTTTTTTGCTTAATCCTGAAAACCCGCAACTATCTCAAATTGAGGATTTTGTATATGATTGTTTAAGGTCCGTTGATTTTAATCATTATTTTGAACAAGGCGTTAAACAAAACTATGTTGGTATTTATAAATATAAGAGTCTAGCTATAGGATCTTACCATTGGCAGGCACTTTTTGATTTCGCAACAGAAAAAATAGGGAAAACTTTGGATGATGCCGCTCGAGGCGCCTTAGCGGGGACTATCGCCATAGCTCTTGTGAATAACAGAAGTTTGAAACCCACGCAAGACCAGCTTGAAATTCTTTTGAATTATGTATCTGATGCGGAAACTTCAGAGAAGACTCGAGACGCTTTATCAAAGGCCATCGGAGAAGCGACTGCGAACAACCCAGAATTAATTTCCGATGTCTTCTTGAAGCTTGAGGAGGCAACCTCGGATTTTGTGCGCGGCGCTTTAGCGGAGACTATTGTCGTAGTCTTTAGGAGAAACGAAAGCGTTAAACCCACGCAAGACCAGCTTGAAATTCTTTTGAATTATGTATCTGATCCGAAAACCTCAGAGAAGACCCGAGACGACCTATCTCTTTTCAGCGCGCAAGCCCTTAAAAATAACCCCAATTTACAGCTTAATAGGGAACAGTTCAAGACGTTGACAAATTCTTTATATGCGAAAACAACCCTTAAAGAAGCTCGAGGCGATTTGTCGAGTCTGGTTTCTCAAGCTCTTGCTAACAGTCCAGATTTATTATCTGATATTTTTAAAGAATTATCACAAACAACTTCTGACATGACACGGGATGCGCTATCTCACATTATTGCGCAAGCTTTTGATGATCAAAGAAATGGAGGAAGGCTATGTCTGGATATTCTTGTAGCCTTATCTGATGCAAAATTTTCTGAAATTAGAGCTGAATTAATAAAATCTGTTAAGGAGCGGTTCCCGGATTTAGCTGATGCTGTTTTTTCAAACCCAGCGACATATACTAAACTTATTCAAACGCTTATGTCTAATCGCGATCATGGTGCTTACGGAGAAACCGCTCTTAACTTTGTTGGGATCTTGAAATTTTTATTGAACACTATTGACCAAGGATCGTTTCAAGATTGGGATAAAATTAAAGAATCTGTTGATAAAATGCTCAGCAATACAGATCAAGGCTTACCTCTTTTGCTGAACGAATTATTTATGCACGATGGGTGGATAAAAGATCTTGAGCAATTTTATTTTTTATCAAATGGGATCGAAATATTTAATGTCAAGATTCCTCGGGGGATGGGTAATCTTGCATCAATATATTTTCTCTCTTGGGTTGCACGAAATGGGTTGACCATGTCTTCTGATTCTGATATTTCCGTCAAGCTTAACGATCTTCGTGATTATGCCGATGTTATTTCACGCATTTATGAAGCCTGCCAAGATGACACAAAAAGAGCTGATTTAAGGAGGCTAGTCATGTCTGGAAGCATTAAGCCTGCTTCGGTTTTAGAGGCTGTCTACCATATTTATCTCAATAGTCTTATGACTTTGACAACTTCTGTTGTTAAAAAATATGAGGGGACACGTAAAATTCCATCCGGCATGGTAACCATTGAGTCTAAGCTGCAAAAACATTCTTTTGATAATCCCAGTCATTTAAAAGAATTTATTGTGGATATTTTTAAAGACACTGATGTGCCAGATTCTTTAGAAGAATTTCTAAAGTTTAATGATCTGCGCGAATATGACAATACCATTATGCCTAAATATTATAATCTTTTGACAAGTGTTTATAGAGCATTTGCAGAACAAGACCATATTGAAGCGAATTATTTGTCATATGCATTAACAACGGTTATTTTTAATTATTTACGTAAAGGGGGAGAAGCTCAGGACCTTCTCAAGGGGGGCATTGGGCCGAAGGCTCTGCACGAATTTGATGTATATTTTCTTGAGGCTCAACAGGTTGTTGATCCAAATGTTGCAGGAGCTGTTCATGCAGTAGACTACGGAAGGCATCCAGTTGAAGAATATGCACGTAAACGGAGCATTACCGCTGGAGACATTATTCAGAGAGGAGATAGCGTTGAGAATCAAACAGGGAATCCTTATTTCTTCAAGCTTTTAACGATGCAGAAGAATGAGCGTATTGCTAAGGATAATATTTTTTACATTTTTCAAGCTTTAGTTAACGGGCAGATTTCTAAAGATCGATTTTTTGATGTCCAATTATTGCTTGATCAGCAGATAGAGATTTTAAAAGATAAGCAGAAAACCGGCCTTAGAGATGAGTACTTGAAACTTTTGCTTGGGCGAATAAAGGATAGCGGATTTGAAGATTTTTTAAAAGAACTATTAGAAAAATATCGTGAAGGTAAAGATAATCGTGACGTTTTCCAGGAAATTCTATCAAAGCAAGTTCAGGGAATCAGTCTTGTGCGTCGGTATCATCGTCACGCAAAAACAGTCACCGGAAGAATTGTCGAGACCGAAAAGTTACCTATAGACCGGACATATTATCAGGGTTATCAGGGAGATACTTTGTGGACAGGGAGCATCACGTCGGTGCCTGTTTTCGTTGATCACCCTTGGGTGGAGAAGAAAAAAACTCTTTTAGATTATTTTGAAAATATTCAGGAAATGCGCAAGGATACGCCGGAAGAAGGAGATTATGCTGATGTTTATTTAGAAGATCTGATGCTAAAGTCTCCCAGGGATCAATCTCAAGTTGATGTTCAATTTTCTTCAAAAGGGTTAACGTTTTTGGCTAAAAAGCTAAAAGTGTCCTTGTCGGAAGCCGAGCGGAGAAGAGCTACGGTTTCTGATGTAATTTCTAGTTTATCAGGTTTAAATCTTGGAGCATCAATTGTTAATCAGGGTTCGGTTGGCAGAGGAACAGATCTTCCTGGAAAGTATGATATCGATGTTATGGTATTTGCACCAAATGGAAAAACGACTGAAACAGCAAGAAGCATTCTTTCTGTGCTTGAGTTAAATCAAAGATTTAGAAATATTCGGTATCAACCTAGCCATACTGAAGAAACAGATTTGATCAGTTTTAAGGTAATGGATGCAGATTTAAACGAAGTGCTTGCAGAAGTGGAAATTTCTGTTGGGACTAAGAAAAGTTTTTATGCGGATATTTTTAATGATCAGATGACTCAAGTGAAAGAAAAATTTGGTGAACAAACTGCGGAAGGTATTCTTTCGGATATTCGCGTGATGAAGTATTTGATGCAGCAGGTGATTAGGTCTTATAAATGGTATCACGGCGGATTAAAGGGTGTTGGCGTCGAACAACTTATAATTCAATCTGGCGAAACAACTGAAAACGGGCGCGTTATTGCAAAGCCAGGATCACTGGATCAAGCCTTAAAGAAAATTTATGATGCGGGTTATGATAAAGCAACGAATCGCATTAGGCCCTTAAGCCAGGCGAGCCAGAATTTTATTGTCATTGATGAAAAAGGAGGGAATTGTCTTGGCAATATGAATGAAGCCAGCTATAAAAGGCTTGTGCATATGGCTAAAGTTTATGTAGAGAGTCAACTAGCTGGTCAGGATGTTGCCCTGGAATTATTTCGTTACACTTTGGAAAGCGCCTTGAGCTATCGAAATAGTTTTGCCGTAGTTGAGATATCCTTACCGCGTTCGCTAATATCTGAAATTGGTCATAAAAAATTTGAGTACGAACGCGTCGATGCAAATAAAATTTATGTTTTTCTGAAAAATCAAGAAGAGAGTAAAAGGTTTGATGCTTTTCTTAAGAATTGGGAAGGAAAATATACAATCAATCAGCGGATAGCTTCTTCAGGGGTTTTTTCAAAAGTCTCAAGCGACATAACTTCCAAGGCTCTTGTTAAGGATGTAACTGGTGCAACAAATCTGCGGAGGGCTGATGACAAGCTCGGCGGCATCGATCTTGACTCCGAGAATCTTGACCCTGCAAGAGGTGGAGATTTTTTTAAGAAAAAGTCTCAAAGCGGATCCCCGCTTGAAATTCAGATCCAGGTAGCAAAACAATTGATACTCGAGGGTGATTACGCTAGCGCATTAAGTTTTCTTAAGAGGGCAGAAAAATTTGCCATCGATGATATTGATCGCAAACGAATTAATTGGCTTCGCAATAAATGCATTGATGCAGAATCCCAAGGGATCCGCCTGACTGATCAAGATCTAAAAGAAAGCCTATCGCAGGAGATTATCAGCTTAATTGAATTAAGAAAGCCCGCAGAAGCCGCGGGGATCTTGACGGAGAGATTATATGAACAAATGCCAACGGAAGGGAAGGAGGGCGAGGCGGAAAGTATTGTGCGTGCTTTTCGGGAAAACGTATTTGATCCTATTGTCGGGCGGTTGTTTGCGCGTTTAAGGGTGCGGGCAGAAGAGCTTGCCCAGAACACGGCTGATCCCGGTTATGTTATGAACTTGGAAGGCCTAAAGAAGCTTCCTGGGCCAAGTCCTTTGGATGTCGAGGAATTTATTTTTTCCGTTCAAGGAGGCATGCCTTACCTCGAGGAATTCTCTTGGCCTGAAAAGCTAGGGCTAAGTGAGGATCCATTCGATGAGATAAAAACTATCAGCAAACAAGAAATGAATTATTTTGGCTGGGATATCAGAGAAGGGGTTAGGAACCTTCTTGGGATTAAGGGAGAAGAGGATGAAGAGGGTGAAGAGTGGAAGAAATCACTTTTGAGCAAAGACGAGCATAACGATCAAGACAGCAACGCTGATATTTCAATAAAAGGATATATCCTAAAAGGGGATGCGAAAGGATTCATGAATCTTCTTAAGGGGCTGTCCAAGAACTCAGAGGCGACAGGCCAGAAAACAGTAGCTACCTTAAAAGAATTATGGAAGGAAGCTGTAAGCTCAAAGGATGATCCGGATTACAGATATCGGTTAGTGGACGCAATGATCATGGCCTTTAACGGTAACAAAGACTTTTCCCTTTTGTTTTTATTGGTCGCGGCCACCGTTGAGCCTTCGGTGCCGCTTGAGGATCTTTTTAGCAATCGTCTCTCCGCTCAGAAATATTATCAAAAAGAAAAAAGTTATCCCTGGGCTTTTGACCTTAGAAGATTTGAGGACAAAATAGAAAAAATTAAAAGAGAACTGCCTGAAATCTTTTATCCCTCAACGGATGCCAAGGTGGTGGCCAGTTCTTCAAATGTAAATAAAGACCTCGGCGGGATCGACCTCAACTCCGATAATCTTGAGCTTAAGCGCACGGGCTCATCGCCGATCCAGTTCAATTTGCCAGCGGAATGGCAGGGGGTGGATTTGGAGAAGATCCCTGGCTTTGTGCCGGTGATTATTGGTATAACGCCTATCATCAACTTTAATGCGCTTCTGGGTCTGCCTCAATTTTCCGAAGGTGGAAATTCAATTGAAATTGAGGCGTCCCAGATTCCTCAGGTTAAATTTCAAGGAGATCTGGGTCTGACCCAAGATGGTGAACCGGAATCGATTCCCGCGTTAAGTAAGATCTGATTTTGTGTATTAATCTATGGGACTGTTGCAGAATGCAACAGTCCCATTATGATCAAGGTATAGTATTTTTTCTTGACAGTGTTACCATACATTGTATACTTCTATCAAGAGTGTATGGTAATGATTAGGAGGAATGCAATGGGAGTGATCAAAGGTGTCTTAAAAGAAGAACTAGTTAATTCTCTCGAAATGAAAAAGGCGTATGAACGAGAATTGGCAAAATTGCCCAAAGGTAGTCTTATCAAGAAGAAGATTAAAGGGTATGAATATTACTATCTTTTGTTTCGGGAATCAGGCAAAGTAAAATTTGTCTATAGGGGCAAACCGAGTGATGTGCCGCAAGGCGAAATTGCACGATACAAAGAAGCAAAGGAGCTCAGGGCTAAATATCGAAAGCTGTTTTCGCAGGTCAAAAAGCAGATCCGTTTCTTAAAGGGCACATTACGTGGAAAAGAATCAGTATAAATTATGCGTTGAGGTTTTAAGTCGGCTTCATGCCGTAGGCACTTTAAACGATCTTGTGCTGATCGGGAGCTGGTGTGTTCCATTTTATGAAAATTATTTCTCGGGAATTGAATATAAAAAGGGCATAAAAACACGTGATATTGATTTTCTCATTCCTTCGCCTAAGAACATAAAAATAAAAGTCGACATTCCTGAATTGTTAAAAGACCTTGGTTTTGTTATTGGGTTTAAAGGCCAGAAGGGATACATTCGCCTGGAGCATCCACAGCTCGTTGTCGAATTTCTCGTTCCTGAGAAAGGGAAGGGGTTAGATAAGCCTTATCCCTTGCCACAACTTGGGGTTAATGCTGTTTCTCTCCGTTTCTTAACGTTTCTAGCTGAATCAACCATTCGCGCTGAAGTTGGTCATTTTTCTATCGTTTTACCGCATCCTGTTCATTTTGCCTTGCACAAACTTATCATTTCTGAACGCAGGCTTAAAGAAGACAAGGCGGCCAAAGATAAAAGCACAGCTATTGACATTTTGAAGGCCTTGATTCAAAAAGGTGAAGTTCTTGCCGTTAAAAAGGTTTTTGATTCTTTACCCTCAAGGTGGCAGAAAAAGATTGTAAAAGGGCTAGGGGAAGAAAAGGAAATCTTAACTTTACTGGTTGGATCTACCATTGAGAATAGGATGTAAGGGCAGGATTGGAGGATTCTTGTCCCTTCAGTCTTTGCTTATGTTTATTAGGGTTTTCAAGATCGCCAGCAAGAATATTTGCCCATTGCTAGATAATCTCGATAAATTACGTCGCTAAAGGTGCCTGCAGCGTAAGCCCTTGGTAACATTAAACATCTTGAATTCTTAAGCGAAAAGATTTATAATTCGGGATAATCTTATCCGCCTTCGCCAGAAAACCTCGGACCTTAGTCCCAGGTTAGATGGCGAGGATAACCCTGCGAAGCCAAAGGCGAACTCTGAACTTAAGCTTTGTATGGTTTCAGAGGAAAGCATGTTGGCGAAGCAGGGTAAAAGCTTCGGCGGATTCCGCCGAAGAAATAAAAGGTACCGTGGGTTTTAGTCCGTGGGGCTTCATTAAATAAAAGTATATATCAAAGGAGCTTTATGATGCGTTCGATTGAAGAATCTCTTGAGGAATTAAGGCAGGGTAAGATCATTATCGTGATCGATGACGAGAGTCGTGAGAACGAAGGCGATCTTCTTGTGGCCGCCCAGTTTGTTAAACCAGAGCATATTAATTTTATGGCTAGAGAGGCCAGGGGCCTTATTTGTATGCCCATGGAAGGGGAGCGGCTCGATGAGCTTAAGCTTCAGCCCATGATCTATTCGGGGAGTGAGTGGCATCATGAGGCAAATACCGGATGGGCGATCTCTGTTGATGTAAAAAAGAATGCGACAACGGGTATTTCCGCAGCCGATCGCGCGTTTACAGCTAAAGCTTTGATTGATCCTGCAACAAAACCGCAGGATTTGATCCGCCCAGGACATCTTTTTCCATTACGAGCGCGTAAGGGTGGAGTTCTCGTCAGAGCAGGGCATACGGAGGCCACGGTTGATCTGATGAAGCTTGCCGGGCTTTATCCCGCAGGCGTGATTTGCGAGATCATGAAAGAGGATGGGACCATGGCCCGCACGGATGATCTTAAGGCTTTTGCAAAAAAGCATAATCTTAAGATTTGCACCATTGACAGCTTGATTGAGTACCGACGCAAAAAGGAAAAGCTTGTTGAGATGCTAAGCGAGGCCAAGCTTCCAACGGCGTATGGTGATTTTCGCATGCTCGGGTATAGTTCGAGAGTTGATTCGCTTGTTCATGTTGCCCTTGTGATGGGTGAGATTGATAGCCAAAAACCTGTTTTGGTGCGTGTTCAGTCGGAGTGTCTGACAGGTGATGTCTTTGGTTCCAAGCGGTGTGATTGTCGTGATCAGCTTGAGGCATCGATGGCTGCAATCCAAAAAAATAATGGCGGCATTCTTTTGTATATGCGTCAAGAAGGGCGAGGCATAGGCCTTCTTAATAAAATCAAGGCGTACAATCTTCAGGACCAGGGCATGGACACCGTGGAAGCCAATGAGGCCTTAGGATTTGGCGCTGATTTGCGCGACTATGGGATTGGCGCGCAGATCCTTGTTGATTTGGGGGTTGAACAAATTCGCCTTTTGACCAATAATCCCAAAAAGATCGTCGGCCTTGAAGGTTACGGGCTTAAAGTCGTTGAACGCGTTCCGATCGTCATTTCTCATAATGAGAGTAATAAGAATTATTTGAAAACGAAAAAAGAAAAGCTTGGTCATTTTCTTGAATCGTTGAGGTTTTAAATATGGCAAAGATTATCGAAGGTATTGCTCGAGGCAAGGGACTTAAGATTGGCGTTATTGTTGCGCGATTTAATGATTTTGTGACCCTGAGGCTTTTGCGTGGTTGCCTTGATGAGCTTGCTAAATGTGGTGTGCGTAAATCTGAAATGGTTGTGATCTGGGTTCCTGGGGCATGGGAGATTCCGGTTGCGGCCATGAAGCTTGCGAAAAAGAAAAATATTGATGCGGTGATTTGCTTAGGAGCGGTGATCAAAGGGGAAACAGCGCATTTTGATTTTGTGGCCCAAGGCACCTGCGACGGTATCCAGCGGGTCGCCCTGACAACTGGCAAGCCTGCGATCCTAGGCGTTTTAACCACGAAAAATGTGGAACAGGCCTACAAACGCTCTGAAGAAAAAGGTGAAAACAATAAAGGGCGTGAAGCTGCACGCGTAGCTATTGAAATGGTTCATGTGCTCGCAAAGTTTAAGAAAATCTAATTTTAAGATCTTTGAGTCTTTTTCCCTATGCGTCGACGAACATTAGCCCGTGAACTTGTTTTGAAAGTTCTTTATCAAGCCGATATCCGCAATGAATCGCTCTGCGCCATCGCGGGTGAATTTTTTGCCTCGGACCAAGCTGAGACCGAGGATGCGGAAGTGATTGATTTTGCCCGTAAGATTATTGCTGGTATTGAGATTAAATATAAAGAGATCAACGATTTGATCTTTCGTTATGCCGCCAATTGGCGCTTAGACCGCATGGCGGTGATTGATCGCAATGTTTTACGCATCGGCATTTATGAGCTTTGTTATATGCCGGATGTTCCTTCCAAGGTGACCATTAATGAGGCGATTGAACTTGCGAAGAAATACGGAGATGTTGAATCCGGCAAGTTTGTTAATGGCATTCTCGACAAAATTCATAAAACAGATATTTTGGTTCAAAAAGAGTAGATGCCTGTGACGAAGCTTGCTGATCTCCATATTCATACGCATTATTCTGACGGTAGCCTATCGCCAAACGATGTAGTTGAAGAAGCGATTCGTAATGGGCTGTCCTGCGTGGCGATCACGGATCATGATACCGTCGAAGGCGTCCCGGCTGTGAAAGAGGCTGCGCTTGGGAAGGATCTGGAGATCGTTGAAGGCATTGAATTGTCGTCGGAGTACAGCAATCAGGAGATTCACATCCTGGGCTATTTTATGGACTGCCAGAATGATTTTTTTCTTCACAAGCTTGTTGAGATGCAAGAGGTCCGCATGGAGCGCATCAAGCTGATCATTGAAAAACTTAAAAGTGTGGGTATTGATAACATTGCCCCTGAGGAGATTTATGCGTTAAGCCGGTCCAAATCCGTCGGCCGTCTTCATGTGGCGATTATTTTGAAGCAAAAGGGATGGGTTTCTGATACGCGGCAGGCCTTTGACAAATATTTAGGCGAAGGCGCTTGCGCGTATGTTGGGAAATACCAGCAAACACCTTATGAAGCGATTGCCTTTATTCGTCAGGCTGGCGGCGTGGCTGTCTTGGCGCATCCCATGGCTACGCAACGAGATGAACTGATCCCAAGCTTAGTCCAGGCAGGTTTGCAGGGGATGGAAGTGTATTATCCCAATTCTCCAGCATCGGTCATTGAATATTATGCCAATATCGCCAAGAAACATGGTTTGGCGTTGACCGGTGGCTCGGATGCCCACGGGGAGGGCAAGACGAATACGTATATTGGCAAAATGAAAATTCCTTATGAATTGGTTGAACAGTTAAGGGCTTTAAAGAAATAAATGAATCCGCGAGATGATTCTAAATATATGGCCATGGCCATGCAGCTTGCGCTTAAAGCGCAAGGCCAGACATCACCCAATCCTTTGGTCGGGGCGGTGATTGTTAAAAATAATCAGGTTATTGCTCAGGGGTTTCATCGTCGCTGTGGGCTCGATCACGCTGAGGTTGATGCCTTAAAAAAGGCTAAGGCGAGGGCCCAGGGCGCCACGCTTTATGTGACGCTTGAACCTTGTGGGCATTTTGGCAGGACGCCTCCGTGCATCCAAGCTATTATTGAAAGTGGTATTAAGGAGGTTGTTGTTGGAACCAAGGATCCTAATCCGGTGAATAATGGAAAATCCATTCGCGCCCTCAATCGGGCAGGGATCAAAACAAGGGTCGGCGTTCTTGAATCCGATTTGCGAAAGATGAACGAATCATTTTTTAAGTTTATCCGTCATCAAATGCCGTTTATTGTGATAAAATGTGCTCAGACCCTTGATGGAAAGGTCGCCACAGCAACTGGAAGTTCAAAATGGATTACCTCTCAAAAAACAAGGGCTTTGAGCCATCGGTTGCGGGATCAGTTTGATGCGATTTTAGTTGGCATCAACACTGTCGTAAAAGATAATCCGTATCTTGATGGGTCAAGCAAGCAAAAGAAATTAAAGAAAATTATTCTTGATCCGAGCTTGAGGATTTCTTTAAACGCCAATGTATTTAAGCATGCGTTGCCAAGCCATGTGATCGTGGCAACAATAGCAAAGGCGAGTCGTTCAAAGATAGCGCAGCTTAAGGCAAAGGGAATCGATGTTATTCTTTGTCCGACGACCAAGAAGGGCATAGATCTAAAATGGTTTTTTAAGCAAATAGCTCTCAAAGAGATTACTAGTGTCTTGGTCGAAGGGGGAAGCCGTACAGCTCAAGCGATTTTGAGCCAAGGTTTTGCGGATAAGATCTGGATTTTTATGGCGCCAAAAATTATTGGCGACCAAGAAGCCCTAAGCGCATATGACGGGCTCAACATTAAAGATATCAACAAGGCTTTGCAGTTAAAAAGAGTTAATGTTCAGCTTTTGGGTGAGGACATGTTTATTGAAGGATATTTAAAATAGCTTAGGAAGGGTGAAAATGTTTTCAGGCATTGTGGAAGAAAAGGGTGTTGTTGCGAAGATCGAGAAAAAAGAAAATTTGCTCATTTTATCGATCAAAGCCAAGAAGGTTTTAAAAGGCGTTAAGATTGGCGATAGCATTTCCGTTGATGGGGCGTGCTTGACCATCACCAAGATGAAGAAGAATATCGTTAGTTTTGATATCATGAAGGAAACCATTGACAAGACAACGCTCAAATTCTTGAAAGTCGGAAGCGATGTTAATCTTGAAGGTGCTTTGCGCGTTAATGATAGGCTTGGCGGACATTTTGTATCTGGACATATTGATGGCGTAGGGGTTATCCAAAAAAGGGTTTCAAAGCCTAATTATGAAGAGTTCCAGATCGCGATTCCCAAACACCTTTCATGCTATTTGGCACCCAAAGGGTCGGTGTGCGTGGATGGTATCAGCCTGACCATTGGCGAAGTAAAGAAAAATGTCTTTACGATTTATATTATTCCTCATACTCTTGACGTGACGACGCTAGGACGAAAGCGAGATGGGGATGAAGTCAACATTGAGACAGATTTATTAGCGAAATATCTTTTGTCGGCCCGCGGGCGAAACGTATGATGAAAAAACGTGTCGTGATCACAGGTTTAGGCATTCTTTCAAGCATCGGCAAGGGTCGTGAAGACTTTTGGCAAGGCCTTCGTGAAGGCCGATCTGGATCACGTCCGGTGACGCTTTTTGATGCCTCCAGGTTTGATGTTCAGGTGGCTGGAGAAATTACTGATTTTGATGCCAAGACCTATATGGGCGTAAAAGGCCTACGCTCTCTGGATCGAAGCACCAAGCTTTTAGTTTCCGCAGCCAAGCTCGCGATTGATGATAGTCGTTTTACCATTACTGAAGAAAATACCGACGATCTTGGCGTTTCCGTAGGGACAACTTTGGGGAGTGTCAAAAGTATCGGCGACTTTCATGAAGTGACCTTGCGCGAAGGCCCACGGTATACCAATCCAGCCCTTTTTCCTAATACGGTGATCAATTCACCGGCAAGTCAAGTCTCGATCTGGCACAACATTAAAGGATTTAATACAACGATTTCTACAGGATTTACCGCAAGCACTGATGCGATGAAATATGCCTATGACTTTATTCAGCTTGATCGCGTCAAACTTGTTTTTGCCGGAGGCGTAGAAGAGCTTTGCGAGCAGACATTTTTGGGTTTTCATGTGCTTAAGTTTTTATCAGGTTCAACACCGGGACAAAAAGTGATCAATTGTCCATTTGACAAAAGGCGAAACGGCATTCTCTTGAGCGAAGGCGCGTGTCTTTTAGCCATGGAAGAACTTGACCATGCGCAAAAACGTGATGCCAAGATTTTAGGTGAGGTGATAGGTTTTGGAACGCGATTTGATCCGTTTAGGATTAATAAATATAACCCGCGGGCAACAGGTTTGATCGAAGCGATGCGCTTGGCCCTTGAGGATGCTCAAATGATAGCCAATGACATTGATTATATCTGTGCCAATGCCAATTCGACTCCGTCGGCTGATCGTGTTGAGACCTTTGCGATCAAAGAGGTGTTTGGTAAGCGAGCGCATAGCATTCCTGTGAGCGCTGTTAAGTCGATGGTGGGTGAGAGCTTTAGCGTTTCGGGTGCTTTTGCTGCGGCTGCGTCCCTTGCGGTCTTAAACCAAGGTTTTATTTTTCCAACGATCAATTATCAAGCGAAAGATCCCGATTGTGATCTGGACTATGTTCCCAACAAAGCTCGAAAGGCTGACGTTAAGAATATTCTTTTGATCACCACAGCTCCAAGTGGTGGTAATACTTGTATGGTGCTAAGGAAATATAAATAATGATTGATATTAAAGGAAAAGTTGCCGTTGTAACAGGTGCTTCCCGTGGCATTGGCCGTGCGATTGCCTTAAGTCTCGCAAGACATGGTTGCCATATCGCGTTTAATTATTTAAAAAGTAAAGACCAAGCCATTGCCTTACAAAAGGAAATTAAGGCGTGTGGTGTGCGTTGTGAAGCCGCGTGTGTTGATATTAAAGATTTTGCAGCTGTAAAAAAATGGATTGAAGAAGTCAAGGCGAGTTTGGGCGGACTTGATATCCTTGTGAACAATGCCGGTATTATTGCCGATAAGGCTTTTATGCTCATGAGCCCTGAGGAGTGGCATGGGGTGATTGATATCAACTTGCACGGTGTTTTTAACGCAAGTCGCTCATGTATTGTGACTTTTTTAAAGCAGAAAAAAGGGGATATTATTAATATATCGTCGGTGAGTGGCCTCATTGGGTTGCCGCGCCAGGTCAATTATTCCGCGAGCAAGGGCGGAGTGGATGCCTTCTCCAAGGCGCTTGCTAAGGAAGTCGCGGCCTATGGCGTGCGCGTCAATAGCATAGCGCCAGGATTTATTGAAACAGAGATCCTAAATGGATTTTCAGCGGAAGACCGAAAGAAAATTGAGGATATGATTCCCTTAGGGCGCATTGGAAAGCCAGAGGAGATTGCGGATTGTGTGATATTTCTTTTAAGTAAGGAAGCGCAGTATCTGACGGGACAAGTTATTCAAATTGATGGTGGTTTAGCGATTCGCTAGCAGATAGGAGATCATCTATGCAGTTAACGGTTAAAGAAATCAAAGAAATTATTCCGCATCGATTTCCCTTTTTATTGATTGACCGGGTGACTGAGCTCATCCCCAACGAAAAGCTTGTTGCGATCAAAAATGTTTCCGCGAATGAACATTATTTTGAAGGCCATTTTCCATCGCAAAAGATTATGCCAGGCGTTTTGATCCTGGAAGCCATGGCGCAGGCCGGATGCGTTTATTTTTATCATAGCCAGAAACTTCAAGGCAAGAATTATCACTTTTATCTGGGAAAAACAACCGCGCGCTTTTCTGCACCCGTTGTGCCTGGCGATCAGCTGCAGATTGAGGTTGAGACCGTTAAATTTGTTGGCAAGACAGGTTTTTTAAAGGCTAAAGCAACGGTAGCAGGGAAGACTGTGGCCGAGGCTGAAATCGCCCTTTCTGCAAAGGAGATATAGGCCAACTTTCGATGTTGTTTAGAAGCTTGTACTGCTTGAGATTTTTAAGAATGTTACAGTAGCAAAGTTGTTTTTGTTAATTCTTATAATAGAAAAACACGGGAAGTAGCGCAGCTTGGCTAGCGCGCAACGTTCGGGACGTTGAGGTCGTGGGTTCGAATCCCACCTTCCCGATTTGACTTTAGACATGGTTCAAGCCCATATTATTTATTCAGGAGTTGTTCAAGGTGTTGGCTTTCGCTTGACCACCCAGCGTAAGGCCAAGGAGCTTCATCTTGCGGGGTGGGTTCGCAATCTCTCCGATGGCCGCGTGGAAATCCTCGTTGAAGGCCAAAAAGATACAATTCAGAATTTTATTCTAAATCTTGACCATCATTTTGCGGAATATATCACAAAAAAAGATGTTCATTTTGGTACTGCAGGGCAAGAGTTTCGGGATTTTGCGATTCGAATGGGATGAGAAAACTATGCGCTACGGTATTTTTGCAGATATTCATAGCAATTTAGAAGCTTTTGAGGCGGTGATCGAGGCTTATCAAGATGAGAAGATTGACGCGTATTTTTGTTGTGGCGATATTGTAGGCTATGGCGCAAATCCTTGTGAGTGCGTTGCGTATATAAGAAAGATGAAGGCGCGTTGCGTTGCTGGAAACCATGATTGGGCTGCGGCAGAGAAGATTGTGACAGAAAAATTTAATGACCATGCGAAAGAAGCGATTGCGTGGACATTGGCGCAGATTGTAGATACTGACAAAGAATTTTTAAAGAGTCTCAAGCTTGTTGATCGCCTAGAAGATTTTATCCTGGTCCACGGGACTTTGCACGATCCAGAGGCATTTAATTATCTAGTTAATTTCTCGCAGGTGGTACAAACCTTTGCGCTGATGGACCGAGCCATATGTTTTGTTGGGCACTCTCACATCCCAAGAATTTTTATTGAAACGGAAAATGGCGAAGTGAGGGAGCATGATGGCGGTGTTGTTAATGTAGAACTTAAGAATCGCTATATTGTTAACGTTGGTAGCGTTGGGCAGCCGCGGGATGGTCACCCTGAAGCATCCTATTGTATTGTTGATTCCACGAAAAGAATGATTGAGCTTAAGCGTGTTGCCTATGATGTCAATCGTGCACAGGAAAAAATTCTAAAAGCAGGTTTGCCGCCAAGGCTTGCAACGCGGTTAGCATTAGGAAAATAATTTATGCCTAAAGACCAAAAAGAAATCAAGAGTATGATCGACGATTTGCGCCAGGCACTTGAAGCGCATAATTATCGATATTATGTTTTAAGCCAGCCGTCGATCGCGGATAAAGAATATGATGACTTGCTCAAGAAGCTTATTGATCTAGAGAAAACTTATCCTGAGTTTTTTGATATCAATTCACCGACGCAGAGGGTCGGGGTCAAGCTTGAATCCTCAGCCGAGACCGTTTCGCATCGCGTCAAAATGTATTCGCTGGATAATTGTTATTCCATCGAAGAGCTTAGAGAATGGCAGAAGAGGGTCAGTAAAGGGCTCGAAGGGGAAAGCGCGAGTTTTGTGGCTGAGCTTAAGGTCGACGGTGTTTCGGCAGCTTTGACCTATCAGAATGGGGAATTTGTTCTAGGGGCCACCCGTGGTGATGGGTTCACAGGTGAAAATGTTACTTCCAATCTGAGAACTGTTCGTGCGGTTCCGCTTAAGCTTAAGAAAAAGGAGCAATATTCTCTTCCAAAAATTCTTGATGTTCGCGCTGAGATTTATATGAATAAGCTTGATTTTGCAGAGCTCAACAAGGAGCGAAAAGCTCGCAACGAAATTCTTTTTGCGAATCCGCGTAATGCTACGAGCGGATCCATCAAGCTTTTGGATTCAACGATCACAGCCAAACGGAAATTAAGTTGTCTTGTTCATTCGTTTGGTGTGGTTGATGGTGGGCCTAAAATGGCAACACAATGGGAATTTTTAAATTTAGCCAAAGACTATGGATTTGTGGTTGATCAGCATGTGCGGCTTTGTGAGAATTTTGAAGATGTCATTGCTTTTTGTCAAGAGTTTGAGCGTCGCCGTGGCGAGATTCCCTATGAAGTTGATGGTGTTGTGATCAAGGTTAATGCGTTTGGGCAACAACAAAGGCTTGGAACAACATTGAAAAGTCCGCGATGGGCGATCGCATATAAATTTCCTGCGCATCAAGCAACAACAGCGGTTAGAGATATTGTTGTCCAAGTGGGACGCACAGGGGTATTGACGCCGGTGGCTGAGCTTGAACCCGTGGAATGCGCCGGTGTTGTGATTTCCCGCGCCACACTTCATAATTTTGATGAAATTGAGCGCCTTGGCGTTGGCAAAGGTGATCGTGTCTTACTTGAGCGGGCAGGCGATGTGATCCCAAAGATTATTCACGTTGTTGAACCTTTGAAGGGTGAAAAAAAGAAATGTTTCCAGGTGCCTTCGTCTTGCCCTGCCTGTGGCGCGAAAGTCATCAAGGATGACGAAGGAGATGTTGCCTATCGCTGTGCCAATCCCTTGTGCCCTAAGCAAATTGAAAAAGGCCTTATCCATTTTGCGTCACGCAATGCCATGGATATTGAGGGCTTAGGGGATGTTGCGATCCAGGAGCTTTTGTCTCAAGGCCTTGTGCAGGATTTTGCGGATATCTATTTTCTCACTAAAGAGCAGTTGTTGAAGCTGCCATTGTTTAAGGAGAAGAAAGCGCAGAATCTTCTTGAAAGCATTGAGCGTAGTAAAAAGCAGCCCCTTTCACGACTTCTTTTTGGATTGGGCATTGCCCATATCGGCGAAAAAGCCGCGTCGGTCTTGGCGCAAAAGTTTCTGACGATCGATCATTTGTTTAAAGCGCGACGAGATGATTTCTTATCCATTGCAGAGATCGGTGAGGTGATGGCGCAGTCGCTGGAAGATTTTTTCCATCAGAAAACAACGCTTAATTTGATTGAAAAGTTTAAGCGCTTAGGGTTAAATATGAAGGAACCAAAGCCTAAGATCGTGCAAGGTAGACTGCAAGGCTTAAAATTTATATTCACCGGAGAGCTTCAAACAATGACGCGCAGCGAAGCCTCTCAGATCGTCAAGGAGTTGGGTGGCGAAACTGTTTCTGCGATCAGTCGAAAGACCGATTATCTTGTGGTTGGGGATAATCCAGGATCCAAATATCAGAAAGCTTTAAGTTTAAATGTCAAGATCTTAACCGAACAACAATTTAAGGAGATGATGCATGCGTAAAGAAAAATCAATCCAATCATTATGGTCGGTGGCTTGTCCTGTGCTGTGCTTTGTTTTTTTAGCCGCAACCTTGCAGGGATGCGAACCTCTTCGTAAGAAGTTTACACGTCATAAAAAAGGTGAGGAGGTCCAGAAAGAGTATGAGCCCATTTTAGATCCTATAGATTATCCAGACAAAGTGTATGATCCGCAGGCGGATTATCGATACCGTTTCTCCCTTTTTCAAGTTTGGGAGACTGAGCTCCTTGCAGGGATGAATGATCAAGCAAGTGCCAAGCGATTGCAGAGTTTTCTTCAAAATATTCTTATACAGCTCCAAGAGATGGATAAGCTTGTCGTTGAGGAAAAGAGGTCAGGGCTTCAAAAAGCTATGCAGGGTTATCAGAGGATGATTGAAACCTTAAAGCAGCCGTCGCAGTTTTATAATCTTCGTGATTTGAGGATCGAGGCTGAACGACTTGCGAAGCCAATCCTTTTAGGTTTTAAACCGTCGGTTATGAAAGAGAGCATCAAGCCTCAGAAAATCTTATGAAAGATTTCTTGCAGGAATTTCTCAATCATTTGTTTGTGGAGCGTGGCCTTGCAAAAAATACGCTTATGGCGTATCAGCGAGACTTGACCCAGTATATTGAGTATCTTTTGAAAATAGGGGTTTCTGATCCGGATGCTATTACGCGTGAGACGATCACAGGCTATATGCAGAAACAAAAAACACAAGGGCTTGCTGCAGGCTCGATTTGTCGCAGTTTAGCTGCGATCCGTATGTTCCATCGTTTTATGGCTAGGGAGCGTATCGCCAAGGAGGATCCAACACATCTTTTAGAAACACCCAAGATGTGGAAGCGTATTCCAGATGTTTTGACCATTAATGAGATCACATCGATGATTGATGCTGCGCAAGGTCGCAGCGGTCAAGAGATCAGGGACCGTGCGATTTTAGAGCTTTTGTACGCAAGCGGGATGCGGGTTTCCGAGTTAGCAGATTTGAAGAGTGAAAATGTGAATACCGAAGTGGGTTATGTGCGTTGTATCGGCAAGGGACAAAAAGAGCGCATTATTCCAATTGGCAAACAGTCTTGTGCTGCTGTTAAGAGGTATCTTGAAAAAGTTCGCGGCAAGGTGGTTAAGACAGCTGCGGTATCATCATTATTTATCAGTCGTTTAGGTAAGCGCATCAGCCGCCAGAGTATTTGGAAAATTATCAAATTGTATGCAAAGAAAGCTAAGATAAAGAAAGTGATTAAGACGCATACGTTACGGCATTCGTTTGCAACGCATTTGCTTGAAAATGGTGCTGATTTGCGTTCGGTTCAAGAAATGTTAGGACATTCAGATATTTCAACGACTCAAATTTATACGCATGTGGACCGAGAGCGTTTGCGTTCAATCCATAAACAATTTCACCCAAGGCCTTAGATGATGAATTCTTTATTAGAAAAATTGCCCAAAGAAACGGCGAGCTTGCTGCGTCTTGTTGGGGCGTATGCCGATCAGCAGGGAGTTGCGTGCTATTTAGTGGGGGGCGTGGTTCGTGATCTTTTGTTGGGTAAGCCTACGCTTGATTTCGATATTGTTGTGGAGGCCGACGCGATCGAGTTTACCAAGGCGTTGTCGCAAAAATATCAGACATCGACGACTATCTATCCACGATTTCGAACAGCTACGCTTGTTTGGCCGAGTTCTATTTCTGTTGATTTTGCTTCGGCGCGAAAAGAGAGTTATCCTGCGCCTGGAGCTTTGCCAGTTGTGAACCTGGGATCGATTCAGGATGATTTAGCGCGCCGCGATTTCACGATCAACGCCATGGCGATTTGCCTTAATCAGAAGACTTATGGGACCTTAGTTGACACCTGCGAGGGGGCGAGGGATCTTGAAACAAGGAAAATCCGTATTTTTCATCAGCAGAGTTTTCGTGATGATCCAACGCGTATTTTGAGAGCGATACGATTTGAGCAGCGGTATCATTTTACATTTGAAGAGGAAACGCAAAAATGTTTGGAGGAGGCGATCCTTCATCGATTTGATCGCCAGGTGTCCCCGGGCAGATATTTTGAGGAGTTTCGAAAAATTCTTAAAGAAGACCGTCCGCAGCGTTATCTCAAGCGGTTAGATGAGCTCAAGGCGCTAGACTTTCTTGGAGACCAATTTAAGTTTACTCGTGAGAAGCAACGCCAAGTGTCAGATCTCGAAGGGGTTCTCGCGTGGCTTAAGGCTTTTTGTCCTGAGGCCCAAGGGTATGCTAAGTGGCTTATTTATTTTATGATTTTGCTTGGTGATTATTCTATGGATGATATGAAGGATGTTTTAATTCGTTTTTCATTTTCTCGGCATGATTGCAACAAGATGATTTCTTCAAGACTTGAATACGAGGTTGTTAAGCGTTTAGATATTCAGATGCTTAAGCCAAGTCAGATTTATAAAGTTCTTAAGTCCGTAAGCCTTGAGGAACTTGTTTTCTTTTTGATTAAAACGCAGGGTGCTCCACCCGAGGAATGTATTAAGCAATTTTTAACCGATTATCGACATCTTCGCCTTTTTGTTAAAGGTGGTGATTTAATGAAGCGTGGCATTACCGATGGCAAAAAAATGGGTGTAATCCTTGAGTGGCTTTTAGAGAAAAAGATTGATGCAAAAGCCATGACTAAAGAAAAAGAACTTCAATTGTTAGATCAAATCGATTTAGATTAAAGAAGGAGGCCTATGAGTCGTATTGAACGTGTGAATGAGTCTGTTAAGAGAGAAATGAGTATCATTGTTCAGCGTGAGTTGAGTGATCCTCGCCTTGCATTTGTTAGTATTAGTCGGGTGGATGTGAGCCGTGATTTGCGTCATGCAAAAATTTTTTTTAGTGTTTTAGGGGATGAGACAAAGGCAGAATATGCGCAAGAAGGGTTTGATGCGGCCAAGGGATTTATTAAAAGAATCCTTTCGCAGAGGATTGAATTAAAATTTATGCCTGATCTAACCTTTATCTATGATAAGTCTTTTTCATCGGGCATTGATCTTAGCGCTCAAATTGAAAGGTTGAAAGATGAATCACCGACAAGTTTGTAAGTTCATTAAGAAAAGCCAGAACATTCTTATTACGACGCATATGAATCCGGATTTGGATGCTATTTGTTCGGAGTTGACTTTGGCGGAATATTTGAGATCACAAAAGAAGAAAGTGTTGATTCTTCACGAAAAGCCGTTGGCTCCTATGTACCATGTTCTCCCTGGATATCGACAGATACAGGCATTACCGGCCTCTCCATTCGATTATGATGTGATGATTGTTGTTGATTGTGGAGAATTGGAACGCATTGGTGGCACTCAAAAGATCCTTATAAAGAATAAGCCGATCATCAACATTGATCATCATTTGACCAATGATCGATTTGGCCATCTTAATATTGTTGATCCTAAGGCTTCGTCAACAGCGGAGGTTATTTTTGAAATGCTGTCGTCATGGAATGTTAAGCTTTCCAAAAAAATGGCGGAGCATTTGTATCTTGGCATTATGACAGATACAGGTTCGTTTCGTTATCAAAATACAACATCGCGAACGCATCAGATCGCTGCAAGGCTTTTGAAATTCGGATTGTCTCCAGCCTCCTTTTATCGTCGGGCGTATGAAGATTTGAATGCCCAAGGTTTTAAGCTGTTATTGACAGCAATGAATCAGGTGCGCTATTTTGATCACGGAAGGGTTGTGAGCTTAAGTTTATCACGCCACGCGCTTAAGCAGGCGAAAGGAGCTTTTGATCTTAAAGATAAGATATTTTATGTCTTGCGCATGATGCAAGATGTTGAGGTAGTCGTTCTTTTCTCGCAAGTTGCACCTGAGCAAACACGTGTGAATTTTCGATCAACCGGAAAGGTAAATGTTGCAGCGCTGGCACAGCTTTTTGGCGGAGGCGGGCACAAGGCCGCAAGTGGATGTATTCTTGCGCAAAATAGTAAACAGGCTCAGCACATGGTGTTAAAAGAAATTCTAAGAAAGATGGTTTAATTTATGGATCCAAATCGCGCAGCTCGACTCAATGGCATTCTTGTGATCGATAAGCCTTCGGACATGACATCGCATGATGTTGTTGATGTTGTTCGTCGAAAGTTTAAGATGAAGCAGGTTGGTCATGCGGGAACCCTTGATCCTTTGGCCACCGGGGTTTTGGTTATTTTGCTTGGACGCGCAACAAAATTATTTAACACATTTTCAGCTTATGATAAAGCTTATGTGGCTACCATTAAGCTTGGCCTGATAACTGATACGGCGGATATTCGGGGAACGATCCTTGATCAAAAGCCGTACAATTTAATTACGGAAAAGGATGTACGAGCTGTCTTTAATACTTTTTTAGGTGATATTGATCAGATTCCGCCGATGGTTTCTGCGCTTAAGCATAAAGGCAAACGCCTGTATCAGCTGGCTCGAAAGGGGATTGAGGTTAAGCGTGAAGCCAGACGAATAAAGATCTATTCGTTAGATCTTCTTCATTTTGCCTTGCCGGAAGTTAAGTTTTCTCTTGAATGTTCAAAGGGAACTTATGTCCGGAAAATCGCTGAAGATGCGGGCAATCTTTTAGGTTGTGGTGGCTGTATTTCGCAAATTCATCGAACCAAGGTGGGGCCTTTTCATATTGCTCAAGCGATTAAGCTTGAGTGTTTTTCTGAGCAAGATATTCAGCCTATGAGCTCTCTTCTGGAAAAAGGCGTTCAATAAATTTTATTATGAAGACGATTTACATTTCATCACCTAAGCGTCTTAAGAAATTCAAGAATCCTGTTGTCGCGATCGGGATTTTTGATGGTCTTCATCGCGGGCATCAAAAGCTTATCAAAAAAGCTATTGCAAGGGCGAAGGCCATCAACGGCACTTCTGTTGTTTTAACGTTTTTTCCTCACCCGGTTCAGGTTTTAAACAAACAGTTTGATTTATCTCTGCTCGTTTCTCTTAATCATCGCTTGCGATTAATCGAGGCAATGGGGGTTGATGTGTGTTTGGTTGTGCGTTTTACGCGCGCATTTGCCAAGACGCGTGCTGAGGATTTTGTGCGAAAATATTTGTTTACGATGATTGGGGCAAAAGAAGTTTTCGTTGGACAAAATTTTCATTTTGGAAAAAATCGCAATGGCAATAGCATCGTCTTAAAGTCCGTTGCAAAAAAAGATCAGATTAAGGTTCATGTGCTTTCACCTGTCTGTTCAAAGCAAAATATTATTAGCAGTTCGTTATTGAGGATTCTTGTGAAAAGTGGAAAGCTGTCGCTAGCAAGAAAATATTTAGGTCGCGTGGTCTCAATATTCGGTTGTGTTGCGCATGGTGATCGACGAGGCCGTCGCTTGGGCGTTCCAACGGCTAATATCAATTCCGCAGAGGAGATTTTACCACCCGTTGGTGTTTATATTGTTGAGGTTCTCTGGTCTGGTCAAGCTTTGCATGGGGTGGCGAATATTGGGTATCGTCCTTCTTTTAAGAAAGAAAAGAAAAGAAATATTGAGGTCCATATTTTAGATTTTAAAAAGAATATTTACGGGGCATGGATCGAAGTCCGATTTTTAAAAAGAATTCGCGATGAAAAGAAATTTCTCACAAAGGATCATCTTTGTGCGCAAATAGAGCACGATCAAAAGCAAGCCTATCAATACTTTGCGAAGAGCAAAGGTCCTCATCCTAAGAGGTAGTTCCCTTATTTTTTAAACCCAAGCCTTTCTTTTTAGCCAAAACAACGTATATTTTGGTTTAGCTTCGAATTGCTTTAGCATTAAAAATAAGCCTATTTTATTATTGACAATCCCATAGATATTCAATATACTCGTAAATGTGGAACAAAGTGGAGGAAGGTGGAGTAAACTATGTTTTATGGAGAACATAATCACAGTATTGATCGTAAAGGGCGCTTGATCCTTCCTGCGCGTTTTAGGGATATTGCTAAGGAAAATAATATTGAGCGATTCTTTTTAACACGGGGATTAGATAAATGTATTTTTATGTTTACCGAGTATGAGTGGACGACCCAAGAGCAGAAATTTAAGGCGATGCCGTTTACCAAAAAAGAGAGTCGTAGCTTTAATCGTATGTTTTTTTCGGGTGCTGTGGATGTTAGTCCAGATCGACAAGGGCGATTTATTATTCCTCAATATTTAAAAGATTTTGCTGGAATAGTCAAAGATGTGATGGTTGTTGGCATCTCTTCACGTATCGAAATTTGGGATCAGAAGACATGGAGTCAATTTTATACTATGTCGCAGGATTCGTGGGAACAGACTGCAGAAAACATTCTGGAGATTTAAGAAATGGTAGCCATGATGGAACATGTTGATCATATCCCTGTAATGTGTCACGACGTAATTGCGCAGCTTCATCTGCGTCCAGGCGACCGCGTCTTGGATTGCACATTAGGACTTGGAGGTCACAGCAAGGAAATGCTTAAAGCGATAAGTCCGGGGGGAAGGTTGATTGCTATTGATCGCGATCCGGATTCCCTGGCGATTGCAGAGAACAATTTAAAAGAGTATGCCGGTCAATGCACGTTTGTGCAGAAAGATTTTCGCGCTCTTGATGCTGTCCTTGATGATCTGAAGATTAAAGACGTGAACGCGATTTTACTGGATTTAGGGGTTTCAAGTTATCAGTTGGATATGCCTGAGCGCGGATTTAGTATTCGTAGCAATGGCCCTTTAGATATGCGTATGGACCGCGGGAGTTTTATTTCTGCTTATGACCTTGTTAATTCGTTGTCAAATAATGAACTTTCACTTATTTTAAAGAATTTTGGTCAAGAACGATGGCATCAGCGTATTGCGGATTCTCTTGTGAAGGAGCGCGTAAAGCATCCCATTGAGTCCACAGATGAATTACGGAAAATTATTCTTAGCGCTATTCCACGACAGCATCAACATCAAAAAATACATCCCGCGACACGTTCGTTTCAAGCCTTTCGTATTGCTGTGAATCGTGAACTGGAGGCCTTAGAGGTTGCGCTTGACAAAGCGATCAGCTACTTATGCGTCGGAGGACGCCTTTGCGTTATTTCTTTTCATTCACTTGAAGATAAAATTGTTAAAAATAAGTTTTGTTGCTATTTAAAACAAGGTAAAATCGAACTTCTTACAAAAAAGCCTTTGTCTCCAAGCACGGAAGAGATGGATCGAAATCCGCGAGCACGAAGCGCGCGATTACGTGTCGTTGAGAAAAAAGGCTAAAAAGGGGACTGATGAGTTTAAAGAAATTTTTTCTATTGATGATCGGGATTACTATCGTTTCTCTTATTTATGTTCAAATGCAAGTGACGATTTATGATTTGGCGTATCAAGGCAAAGCCAAGGAAGATCAGGTGTTACGGCTTCTTGATAGTAATATGCAAACGACCCTCACCATTGCGCGACTCAAATCCGCGCGATCCTTAGGAGACTGGTTTTCAAAGAAGAACGCAGAAGTTGACTTTGTGAATCAGAAGAATATCATAGAGGTAAAGGCGCCTTCGGTTAATGGGGAGAGCAATCGCTTAGCCGCAATTCCAAAAGCGACAAAAAGTACGATGAATCTTCTTGCGCGTTTTTTCACGTTGCGATCGATCGCCGAAGCACAACCTGTACGTTAATTTAACATTCATTAAATGCTGTGTATTTTCCAAAAAAATCCCTGAGATTCATTTCCCTTTTTCTCTTTTGTCTCCTGCTGTTTATTTTCTTTGCCATCAAGCTCATCCTCATCCAAGTTTTTAACTCGTCGTATCTCACAAAAATCGCGGATAAGCAGCAAACGCATGTGTTTAATCTCGATCCCAAGCGGGGGACGATTTATGACCGAAAGATGCGGCCGCTGGCGGTTGATGTTGCGGCGTATTCATTGTATGCAGATCCTCGCAGGATGGGAAAGAGTGGAGCGGCTAAGGCTGCAGCTGTCTTGCCGGGGATTTTAGGAATCAGTAAAAGTTTTTTTGATGACCGTCTTGGGCGTGATAAGAATTTTGTTTGGCTTGCACGTAAGCTTCCTGTGGATAAGGCGGATGAAATTAGAAAACTTAAAATTAAAGGACTCCATTTTGTTAAGGAGAGTCGACGAAGGTATCCGGGTCAATATTTGGCCGCGCATCTGTTGGGTTTTGCAGGGATGGATGACAATGGGTTGGAAGGGATTGAGTTAAAATATAATCGTGTTCTTGCCGGACACTCAGGTGTCGCGCAAATGCTTCGCGATGCGCGCCAACAGGATCTTTTGATCGAGCAAATACTTGTGCATCCTCAAGATGGATTTGATCTGGTCTTAACCATTGATGAAAATATTCAATATTTTGCTGAGGAAGCTCTTCAAAAAGGTTTTGCCAAACATCGTCCGCAAAGCGCAAGCCTTATTGTGATGAATCCTAAGACCGGAGAAATTTTGGCCTTGGTTAATCGTCCTACTTATGATCTTAATGAATTTAGCCAAAGTCGTGAAGAACAGAGGAAAAATCATGCGGTGGCTGATATGTATGAGCCAGGGTCGGTTTTTAAGATCGTTCTAGCGTCAGCAGCGCTTGAGCGTGGTGTTGTTCAGGAAACGGATAAGATATTTTGTGAGAACGGAGAGTATCGTATTGCCAATCATATTCTTCACGATCATCAGCGTCATGGAACCTTGACCTTTCGTGAAGTCATGGAGCAGTCGAGCAATATTGGCGTGACGAAGGTTGCGCAAAAGCTAGGCGGAGGGCCTGTGTATGATTATGCCTTGCGACTTGGGTTTGCCAAGAAGACAGGTATTGATATCCCTGGGGAAGTCAGTGGGGCGTTAAAACCGACGCGGTTTTGGTCTAAAACATCGATAGGGGCTGTTCCTATTGGCCACGAGGTTGGCGTGACAACGATTCAGTTGGTGTGCGCGATTTCCGCGATTGCCAATGACGGTGTTTTGATGCAGCCATTTGTGATCAAAGAAATTCGCGATCAAAAAGGTGAAGTGATTGAAACGTTTTTTCCTAAGATTGTTCGTCAGGCAATGGATGTGACAACCGCTAGACGCGTTAAGGATATTTTGACAGGTGCGATTGAGCGCGGGACAGGAAAGCTTGGAAAAATGAAAGATGTTCTTGCCGCAGGAAAAACAGGGACAGCGCAGAAGATTGTTGGTGGCCAGTATTCGCATAATCAATTTTATGCCACTTTTATTGGTTTGGCACCCGTTGAAGATCCCAAGATTGCCATGGCTATTGTTTTTGATGATCCTCGCGGAAGTCATTTCGGAGGAACGGTCTGCGCTCCGATTTTTAAGGAAATTGCTGAAAACGTGTTAAAATATCTCAATGCTGAATCAACGATCGGCGAGAAACCAGAAGAACAAAATGCTCCTTAAAGATTTATTAGAGACGATCTACACAAAGTCTATTCCAGAACAATATCAATTCCTTCAGATTTCCTCCGTTGATTGCGATTCACGTAAGGTCAGGCCTGGAAGCCTTTTTGTTGCCCTTAAAGGAACAAAATTGGATGGCATTGAGTATGTTCAGCAAGCTCTTGAGCAAGGTGCTGTGTGCGTCGTTGTGGGCCATAGCCAAGGCGGCAATCTTTCTGAGGGCACTGCATGTTTTTTGGAAGTTAGTGATCCAAAAAATTTCTTAAAATTGTTAGCGCTACGTTTTTATCAGGATCCTTCCCAGTCTGTTCAATGTCTCGGCATCACAGGGACCAATGGAAAAACAACAACCACGTATCTGATCGAAAGCATTCTATGCGCAGCAGGGAAGCCTTGCGGGATTATTGGCACGATTAATTGTCGTTTCGGGGCACATGTTATCCGTATACAAAATACAACACCGCATCTTGTTGATGTGTGCCATTATTTGTCGCAGATGCGCTTCGAAGGCTTTGGGTATTGCGCGATGGAAGTCTCCTCTCATGCCCTTGATCAGGGAAGAGTTGATGGTATTGATTTTAAGGTTGGTGTTTTTACCAATCTCACGCAGGACCATTTAGATTATCATAAGGATATGGACGATTACTTTCTAGCCAAGGCAAAGCTTTTTGCCATGCTTTCAGAATCCTCGACCGCTGTTTTAAACAATGATGATGTGTTTGGTAAGCGATTAATGCACAGGACGTCTGCCAAGGTTCTGACCTATGGTATCAAGGAGAAAGCGGATATCATGGCAACAAAGATTATTCTTGGGCTTAAGAAAACACGTTTTGTTCTAGCGTTGCAACATGGTGAATATGCCATTGAAACAAGCCTCATCGGGATGCACAACATCTACAATATTCTTGCGGCGGTTGCAGCTTGCCGAGCACTTAATGTTGATATGGAGTATGTTTGTCGAGGCGTGGAAGATATGGGGTGTGTCCCTGGGCGGCTTGAATCGATTGATTGCGGACAATCGTTTTCTGTTTTCGTTGATTATGCGCATACTGACGATGCCTTAAGAAATGTTTTGTCGAGTATTCGCGCTATTAAAAAGTCAAAGATTATTTTGGTTTTTGGTTGTGGGGGCGATCGCGATCAAACCAAAAGGGCCAAGATGGGAAAAGTGGCAAGTGAAATGGCGGATTTTTCAATTATTGCCAACGATAATCCGCGTAGTGAGAATCCAGAGGACATTGTGCAGAGCATTGCGCGCGGTTTCGCGCATGATCAGTATGCGATTATTCTTGACCGCAAAGAAGCGATTACGCACGCACTTAGCTTGGCTAAGGAAGGCGACGTTGTTTTGATTGCAGGTAAAGGTCACGAAGATTATCAGATCCTAAAGGATCGAAAGATTCCGTTTGATGATCGCCAGGTCGTTCGGGAGGTTTTGACATGTTAGCCATCAAGGACATTCTTGTCTATGCCAAGGGCCATTTGGTAAGCGGAAACGCCACGGCAACTATTTCAGGTATCTCAACAGACACGCGTAGCCTAAAGAAGGGGGATCTTTTTCTTGCCCTGAAAGGCAAGAATTTTAACGGGCATGCATTTATCCATGAAGCTATACGAAAAGGTGCAGGCGCATTGCTGATTTCTGAGAAATTGAGTAGCGCAAGGGTTTCTATCCCTGTAATTTCCGTCAAAGATACTTTGATGGCTTACGGTGATTTGGCGCGGGGTTATCGGGAGCGTTTCTCGATACCTATCGTTGCGATCACGGGAAGCGTTGGAAAAACAACAACGAAAGAATTGGCCGCAAAGGTTTTGTCAGCGCGTTTTCGACTTCTTAAGAATTACCAAACGGAAAATAACGAAATTGGTGTTGCCAAGACTTTATTTAACCTTGAGGTGAAACATAAACTTGCGGTCCTTGAATTTGGCACGAACCATTTTGGTGAAATCAAGCGTCTAGCGTCGATTGGCAAGCCGACCGTTGCTGTTTTAACGAATATCGGTGAATCGCATCTAGAATTTTTAAAGAACCGACAGGGTGTCTTTAAGGAAAAATCTGATATTTTTAAGAAATTCATTAGTCAAGATTGTATTGTTTATAACCGGGATGATGATTTTTTAAGAACCATTGATCGGCGAGTGACACCGTGCAAGAAAGTGACCTTTGCCATTGAGCGCAAGGCATTATATCAAGCTAAGGATATTGTTTTTAATTCAAAAGGCCTTTCGTTTTATGTCAGGCGTCACAAGTTCTCGCTTAAAACGTTGTCACGCGAAAATATTTACAATGGTTTGGCTGCGATTGCCTTAGGTCGCGTATTTGGTCTTCCCTGGGCATTGATCGCTAGATCCCTCAGCAGGGCATCATTCCCAAAGGGCCGCCAGAATATTTGTAATGTTTCAGGAGTTTGCCTGATCGATGATACGTATAATGCCAATCCGACCTCTGTTGCTTCAGCGTTAATGACGTTGCAGCGTTTTTCAACAAAAGGAAGAAAATTTTTTATTTTTGGGGATATGCGTGAACTTGGGGTTGTTTCTGCAAGGGCGCACAAGAAGGTAGGCCAATTAGCCGCAAAACACAGCGTTGATTTTCTTTTGGCGTATGGTCCATGGTCAAAGCATACTTGCGCTGAGGCCAAAAAAAAGAGGATTGTGTGTTTTCACTGTAGAACGCACAATGAAATCATTCGAGAGCTAAAAAAGAATCTTCATCCTGGTGATGTTGTTCTTGTCAAAGGATCGCGCGGGATGCACATGGAAAAGGTTGTTTATAAAATCAAAGCTCTTCATTTTTAATGTAAAATCCTTTCCTTTTATCCCTACATCTATATAATAGATTTATTCATATTAAGGAGTTGTCATGCTTTATTTTTTATCGAATTTTCGTGAATTCTTTTCATTTTTGAACATCTTTCGCTATATTACTTTCCGAGCAGGAGCCGCGGCGTTTACCTCTTTCTTTCTTTGTCTTATTTTAGCTCCTATTTTTATTCGCAGGTTTCAGAAAGAAGATATGAAGGAGGGTGTTGATCGGGATTATTGCGAAGAACTTTCCAAGGTTCAGGGCTATAAAAAGAATACGCCAAGCATGGGCGGGATCTTTGTTGTTGCGAGTATTCTTATTTCGATGGTTTTGTGGGCGGATTTAAAGAACCCATATATTTTACTGACCATGCTGACATGTTTATGGCTTGCCATTTTAGGGTTTATTGACGATTATCTTAAAATCCGTCAAAAGGGGCATCGTGGTCTTAGTAGCAGCACAAAACTTTTTTGGCAGTTTATCCTTGGATCGATTATTGGTTACTATATTCTTTTCGATTCGACCATTACAACACGGCTTGATATTCCCTTTTTAAAATCTATTATTTTGTATCTTGGTGTTTTTTATATTCCGTGGGCCGCTTTGATCATTATGAGTTGTTCAAATGCTGTTAATCTAACTGATGGTTTAGATGGACTTGCGATTGGGTGTGTTTTGTTTGTCGGCCTTGGATTGGGGACATTGAGTTATATTTCGGGTAATTTTAAATTTGCAGAATACTTGTTGCTGCCTTATATTGCCGGGTCAGGGGAGTTGACTGTTGCGTGTGCTGCAATCGTGGGTGCAAGTTTAGGATTTCTTTGGTTTAATTGTTACCCCGCTTCGATCTTCATGGGAGACGTTGGGTCCTTGGCTCTTGGTGGGACCTTGGGCGTTATTGCGATTTTTATCAAAAAAGAGCTCCTGTTGATTTTTTTAGGAGGTATTTTTGTCTGGGAGGCTTTATCGGTGATTTTGCAGGTTGCCTCGATGAAGATTCGCGGCAAGCGTATTTTTAAAATGTCACCATTTCATCATCATTTGCAGCTTTTAGGATGGAATGAATCAAAAATTATTATTCGCTTCTGGATTATCGCGATCATCTTAGCGTTATTGACGTTAACAACCATTAAAATACGCTAATGCATTTTTCCGTTAAGAATAAAACCGTTACCATCGTTGGATTAGGGCGTAGTGGCGTGTCATCAGCAGAGCTTGCGCTTAAGCTTGGTGCGAAAGTTAAGATTTCTGATTCTGCACCTTTTACCAAGATTGAGCAAATCTTGTTGGATGCGAATCTTGAAGGTCAATGTCTTGTTGAAAGTAATCAGCATACCAAGGAGTTTATTCAAGAGAGCGACCTTCTTGTTTTAAGTCCAGGTGTTTGTGTTGATGCCCAGCCTGTCTTGTGGGCACAAGAGAAAAAAATTCCCGTCTTAGGCGAAATTGAATTTGCTTGGCGACATTGTCCTTGCGATGTTATCGCCGTGACCGGTAGCAATGGTAAGACTACGACGACAACCCTGATTGCTGAGATTTTGAAGGCTGGGGGTCGTAACGTCTGTCTTTGTGGAAATATTGGGTCGCCTTTTTCAAAATATGTCTTGGATTTGAAGAAAACGGATATTGTGGCCTTGGAGGTGAGCTCTTTTCAGATGGAAACCATCGCGACCTTTAAACCCCATATCGCTGTTTTTTTGAATTTTAGCCAGAATCACCTTGATCGTCACAGAGATCTCGGGGAGTATTTTGATGCTAAGGCGCGAATATTTATGAATCAAACAAAAGATGATTTTGCTGTTCTCAATTTTGATGAGCCGAGGCATTGTGATTTGGCCAAGAGGATTCCTGCAAAGGTTTTATATTACAATCAACCTGGTTCTTGTGATGCGAGCATCAGTAACCCAAATTTTTTAGCTGCAATGACTGCCTGTGCTGCGGTTGGTATATCGGCGGATCTCGCGAAGAAAGTTTTTGCAACATTTAAAGGGGTTGAACATCGCCAGGAATTTGTTCGCACGCTTGAGGGTGTTGATTATGTTAATGATTCAAAATCAACAACGGTAGAGGCAGGGCGTCTTGCGATGACGCTTTTAACTAAGCCTTTGATTTTCATTTGTGGTGGACGAAATAAGCATCTTGATTTCTCGCCGCTAAAGAAAATTGCTAAAGCAAAGATTAAGAAAATGATCGTTATTGGGGAGGCTCGAGAAGAGCTCAAAGGTGTTTTTGCTAATGTTGTTCCCTTGGAAGAGGGTGTATCGCTCGAGGATGCCGTTGCCAAAGCGCGCGCGAGTGCCAAGGCTGGCGACTGTGTTGTTTTGAGTCCTATGTGTGCAAGTTTTGATATGTTTGATAATTTTGAGCATCGAGGAAAAGAATTTAAACGATTAGTTCAGCAGCTATAACTTATGCGTGATATCCGCATTTCGATCACTGTTATTTTTACAATTCTTTTGGCATTGGGTGTTGTTATGATTTTTAGCTCTAGCAGTATCTATGCTTTGCGAGAGCTTGGGTCAAGCACCTACTTTTTAAGGCGTCATCTTTTTTATCTTGTTTTGGGTTCTTTTGCGATGCTTTGGTCGATGATGTTTGATTATCGTCTTTTGGCTAAATATGCTAAACCGATGCTTTTAGTTTCGGTGTGTTCTTTGGTTCTGGTTCTTGTCTCTGGTCTTGGCAAAGAAGTATATGGAGCTCGGCGATGGTTCCAGCTTTTTGGTTTTAGTTTCCAGCCTTCAGAATTTACGAAGCTTATCATGATTATTTATGTTGCGGATTTTCTAGCCCGCAAACGAAACAAGGTGCGCGATCTAAAAAAAGGTTTTTTACCTGTGATGATGGTGCTGGGGGCGACATGCCTTCTCATTTTAAAGCAGCCAGACTTAGGAACAACTGTTTTGATTGGCGCGGTTGTTTTTATTATGCTTTTTGTTGCTGGAGCCAGACTTTGGCACTTAGGATCTGTTATTTTGATGGCATTGCCAGCGATGTATTTTCTTATTTCACGTGTTGCGTATCGTATGCGACGTATTCAAGCCTTCTTAGACCCATGGAAAGATCAGCAGGGTGCAGGTTTTCAACTTGTTCAATCACAAATTGCCTTGGGTTCTGGAGGGATTTTAGGCGTTGGTCTTGGTAAAAGCGTGCAGAAGCTTTATTATCTTCCAGCGGCGCATACGGATTTCATTTTATCCATTATTGGTGAAGAGTTGGGGCTTGTGGGGACATTGTCGGTGATTATTTTATTTGTGCTTTTTATTTGGCAAGGCGCACGTATTGCCAAGCGCTGTGAAGACCCCTTTGGATATTTTTTAGCCTTAGGCATTGTTGTCATGATCGCGCTTCAGGCGATTATTAATATCGGGGTGAGTATCGGAGCTTTTCCGACCAAGGGTTTGCCGTTGCCGTTTGTGAGCTATGGTGGAACTGCATTGATTGTTCAGATGATCGGTGTTGGACTTTTACTCAATATTTCACGTGTGCAGGATTTAAATTAAGGTAACATGAATATTGTCATTGGGGCAGGAGGAAGCGGGGGGCATGTTTTTCCTGCGCTTGAAACTGCAAAAAAACTTAAAGCGCAGGCACACACCGTTATTTTCTTAACGACCAAGGGGTTGGCGTTTGATCTTATTCGAAGACATGGTTTTGAGGCGCTGATTATTGATCCGCCACGACTTAAGCTTTCTTCTCCTGCGAGCGCTTTCAAAGAAGGGTGGGGAATGATAAGCGCAATCGACGATACTTTGCAATTGCTTAAGAGCATTTCTCCTCGTGTTGTTGTTGGTTTTGGAGGTTATGGTGCGTTTCCGGTTGTTGTTGCCGCGATCATCAAGAGAATGCCAACCTTGATTCACGAACAAAATGTTGTTCCATCGAGGTCAAATCGTTTGCTATCGCGGTTTGTTCATCGGATAGCTCTTAGTTTTGATCAGAGCCATAAATATTTTCCATTGAAGAAATCTGTTGTGACGGGATGTCCTTGCCGCAATCATTGTTCATTCTTGTCAAAAGAGGATATTTATAAATCATTTGGGTTTTTGCCTTACAAGAAAACGATTTTTATTTTAGGTGGAAGTCAGGGAAGCCGCAGGATCAATGAGGAGTTTTCAAAGGCTGTTGCAATGTTGGAGGGAAGCCTTGATTTTCAGTTTATTCATTTGTGTGGTAAGTCGGATTATGCTTGGCTTCAAAAGGAATATGGGGCGCTAAAAATACGTTATCGGCTTTTTGATTTTCTTGATGATGTGCAGAGCGCCTATGTTATTGCGGACCTTGTGATCGCTCGCTCGGGTGCGGTAACGGTTTCAGAAATTTTAAGTTTTCAAAAGCGTGCGATCCTTGTTCCTTATCCGCTTGTTCGTGTGCATCAAAGAGAAAATGCCCAGGTTGTCGTTGACAAGGGATGGGCGTGTATGATCGACGATAGCGAATGCTATGCGCCGCGTTTAAAAAGTGAAATCTTACATATGCTTTCATTGGGCACGCGCTGCGATCGCTTAAATTTGACTGTGCAGGAAGGTGCTCGAGATGCGCCACAGGAAAAGATTGCTCAAGAGATTGTTCGTTTAGCCCTATGAAGAAAATCATTTTATTTCTTATGATTTATGCTGTTTATTCCTTGACTCTTGCGTTTTCGGCCTCGGAGTGGAAAGAGCGCCGCAGTCGGCATTTTATTATTTTCTATAAAAATGCTCCGGAAGAATTTGTTAAAACGGTTGAAGATTCTGCGGAAGATGATTACGATACGGTCGTGCAGAATTTAGGTTTTGGTCGTGACAGTTCTTGGACATGGGAAAATCGCGTTCAAATTTATATTTATGATGATGACAAGGATTATCTTGCTTCGGCCAGACAGATGCCTTGGTCTAGCGCCTCGACCGTAATAGGATCAAAGATTATCCGCGCTTATCCGGCCGCCCATGGATTTTTTGATTCGACCCTGCCTCATGAACTAGGGCATATTGTTTTTCGCGAGTATGTTGGTCTGGCTTCTGATATCCCGTTGTGGGTTGACGAAGGAGTTGCCATGTATCAGGAAAAGGCGAAGCGTTGGGGAGCGGATGCGGATGTAAAAGAAGCGATTGACAGTGGTCGCTTTATTTCATTAACTGATCTATCGACGATGCGTTTTACAGCTTTAACGGACAGGGCAACCATCATGCTTTTTTATGCTGAAGCGGCAAGCGTGATTCATTACCTGATAGCTGAATTTGGAGAATTTAAATTTTCCCGTTTTTGTCAGAATTTGAAGAAAGGCTTGCCCTTTAACCAAGCCCTTGAAAAAAGTTATTATCGCTTTAAGAGTATTGAAGATTTAAATAAAGCATGGTTAGGGTATCTCAAATAATGAAAGCACATTATCACTTTATTGGTATTGGCGGTATTGGCATGGGAACCCTTGCTTTGCTTTTGCTTGAGGATGGCCATACGATCAGCGGGTCTGATTTAAAAGAGAACATCCTTACCACTCAGCTCAAGAAAAAAGGAGCCACGATCTATCTGGGTCACAACAGGGAGCATATTCAGAAGGCGGATTATATTGTTTATTCTTCGGCGATCAAGGAGGATAATCCTGAGATCGAGGAAGCTAAGAAAAGAAATATACCGATTCTTCATCGGGCAAAACTTTTAGCCGAGGTGATGTCCTCAAAAAAAGCCATTACGGTTGCAGGTGCGCATGGAAAAACTACGACCTCTTCGATGGTCAGTTCTTTACTAAAAGCCGCGGGGTTTCATCCTACGCTTGCGGTTGGCGGCATCATGAATAATACAGGTGCGAGTGCAGATTTTGGACAGGGGGAGTATTTTGTTGCTGAGGTGGATGAAAGTGATGGTTCTTTCTTGTTCTTTAACCCGTTTTATTCTATCGTCACGAACATGGATTTTGAACATATGGAGCATTATCAAACCTGGGAGAACATGCTTAGCGCTTATGCTCAATTTTTGAACCAGACTCATCCTTTAGGTATGCAGATTATTTGTGGCGATGATATCAATCTCAAGTTACTGGCGTTGAAACAAGGGCGGCCAATTCTGACTTATGGATTATCTGATGGCAATGATTTTATTGCTTCAGATATCAGGTTTAACGGATTGGAATCTTGTTTTTGCTGTTATGAGAAGGGTAGGGCTTTAGGTGAAATCGAGCTTCATATTCCTGGGCAGCATAATGTGGTAAATGCCTTGGCGGTTGTTGCGCTTTCGCGATTGATGGGGATTGATTTTTCGATTGCTCAGAAAAGTCTCAAGGATTTTACAGGGGTGCAGCGGCGTTTCACAAAGCGTGGAGAGGTCAACGGCATTATGTTTTTCGATGACTACGCGCATCATCCGACAGAAATCAAGGCAACGCTTAGCGCGGCTCGCCTTTTAAATGCAAGGCGCGTGATCGCTCTTTTTCAGCCACATCGTTTTTCACGCATGAAGTTTTTGCAGAAAGAATTTATCGAAAGTCTCCAAAATTGTGATTATTTGATTCTGACCGATATTTATGCAGCGAGTGAAGAGCCCATTGAAGGTATAGATGCGCTAAGCATCTTGAAGGATCTTAAGGCGAGTAGTTCCAAGCCTATTTTTTATCTCAAGCCCTCTGAGATTGTTCACCATCTTGGCGCCATCCTTGAGCCTGGAGATCTTGTTATCACTCTTGGGGCAGGAAATATCAATCAAGTTTTAGGTGATCTTATTGAGCAATCGAAGGAGCGATTTGGTTAAGATGATGACAACTGATCAATTGGAAAAAAGGGATATTTTTCAAAAACACATCGGCGTCTTGATGGGTGGGTGCTCATCAGAAAAAGAGATTTCAATCAAGTCTGGGACAGCGGTTGTGAAAGCCTTGATGGAGGGTGGCTGTAAGGTTTCGGGTATTGAGCTTCAAAGCGAAGACAGAGAAGAGGTCCTGGCTCTTTTAAAGAATGCCAAGATCGATGTTGCGTTTATTGCGTTGCATGGACGCTTTGGTGAAGATGGAAAGATCCAGGAAATCCTTGAGGCGATGGGTTTGCCTTATACTGGTTCGGGATCAGCGGCAAGCCGTACAGCTATGAATAAGCTTTCAAGTTATGATGTTCTTGTGGCTAATCATATTCGTGTTCCGCGCTTTATGCGTTTTCAAAGATCATCGCCTGGGAGCATCGAAGAAGATATTAAATCTATCTTTAAACGAAAACCGATTGTCGTGAAGCCTCCTTGTGAGGGATCAAGCTTTGGCATTACGATCGTGCATGATTATCGTGATTTATCCAAAGCCATCGCTGAGGCATTTTCGTTCGGTGATCAAATTATTGTTGAATCGTATATTAAGGGAAAAGAATTGACAGTAGGCATTTTAGGCAATAAACTTTTACCAGTTGTCGAAATACGACCGAAGAATTTCTTTTTTGATTATAAGGCCAAATATCAAGCCGGAACAACAGAATATATTGTTCCTGCCGAGCTTAATAGTTCAACGGCTCAGCAAGTTCAGCAGATTGCTTGGAAGGTTCATCAAAGTATTGGCTGTCGAGATTTATCGCGTGTTGATTTTATTTTGGATGAAGGCAATATGCCTTGGGTGCTTGAGATTAATACCATTCCTGGCATGACAGCGACGAGTCTTTTGCCTAAGGCGGCCAACGCGGTTGGCATTGATTTTAAGACCTTATGTTTAACTTTGGCCCAATTAGCCCATGAGTAATAAGATTAAGAAACCCAAGAAATCCTCAACGAAGGTTTCTCTCCTTCAGCCCCTTTTGGTTTTGCTTGTGGTTGGATTTTTCTTTTTTATTGGAGCCAAGAAAGCTTTTTTTTGGGTTAAAAATTCTTCCTATTTTAGAGTGGCGCGCGTGACGTGTTCAACTCCGTCGCGAGCTAAATCGTTAGAACGATTCCTATATTTAAAAAATCAAAGCATTTTTAATGTTGATCTTGCCCATGTGCAAAAGCAACTCGAATGGTCTTATCCAGAGGTCGGGGAGATCCGTGTTCTGAAGCGCTTTCCCGATGAAATTTGTATTGTTTTGAAAGAGCGAAAACCTTTCGCCGCGTTGGCGTTAGGGGCGAATTCTTTTTTGATTGATCGACAAGGATTTATAGTCTCAAAAGATATATCTTCTCAGGGAGCTTTTCCCTTGGTTCGCGGACTACCTTCGCCACCGAAAACTGTTTCACTTGGCCAGCGCATTGTCAGCAGCAATCTTGAGGTAGCTTTAAATATCATTGATCTTTTTAATCGTAATAAAGCGCTTGCTCGATTTGTGATTGTTAAAATGGATGTTGGAAATTTATCACGTATATCGTTTTTTTTAGGTGAGCAACTCGAGGTTGTTATTGATAACGAGGGCGCGCAAGAGAAGATCAACACCCTTGGCGTTATTCTCGAAAAAGCAAAACTTGATTGGGAGCGCATTCGCTATATCGATTTGCGATTCCAAGAACCGGTGATTAAATACGATGAATAAAGACAACGTTTATTGCGGGTTAGACGTTGGAGCCCAAAAGATTAAAGCGTCTTTTCTTCGCTGGGGCAAGGACCGAGCGACAGAAATTATTGGCGTTTCGCAAGTATCCACGCAAGGGCTACGAAAGTCCTCGGTGAGTGATTTGCGCGAGCTTTCTGATGCCATTAGCCGCGTTCTCTCAGGGCTGGCGGATAAGGCGAAGGTGAAAATAAAAGAAGTTAACTTAGGACTGGGCGGGCATTTTATTTATGGTCGCAAAACCCACGCGGTTATTCCACTTGCGGATCGTGGCAATAAAGTGATTACAAGTTTTGATATCAAGAAGATTCATCATCAGGCATCTCTTTTGGGTATTAATCTTGATGAGCGCATGATTCACGAATTTCCGGTTCAATATGTTGTTGATGGTTTTAATATGTCAGCGAATCCTTTGGGACTTTATGGGCGAAAGCTCGAAGCGAGCATCCTGATGGCCGTCGCCCAGAGCAATCTTGTGAACAATGTTTATAAAGCGATCCAGCAAGCAGGTTTTGATGTCAAGACCACAGCTTTTTCTTCCCTATGCGCTGCTGAAGCGTGCTTGTCTGATGAAGAGCAAAAAAAAGGGTGTGTCTTTATTGATATGGGAGCTCAGTCCACGGACATCCTGATTTTTAAGGATGGACTGCTTAAGAATTTTACGATCCTAAGCGTTGGGGGTGATCAGTTGGCGGAGGAAATGAGCCGTGGGCTTAGCTTGCCGTTTGATTTATCGGAAGACATTAAGCGTACGTATGCCATGGTTTTGCCTGAGGAAGGCACGTCAGAGCTTAAGGGTGAAATTCTTGTCAAGCGTGATACGGGTTATGTCACCATTGACCGGTCAGCGATTTGCACAATTGCAACTCCTTGGGCTAAGAGTCTCATCGATAAGATTTATCATCTGGTCCACCAATCCGATTTAGAGCATCATTTGGCATCTGGGATTGTGGTGGGTGGTGGCGGAGCCTTGCTTTCGGGACTTATTGAACATATTGAAAAGAAATTATCGATGCCGACAAAATTGGCAAAAGTTCTTTTGGAGTCAAAGCATTTAAATAATCCTGCGGTGTATGCCGCATCCATTGGCTTGGCCAGCCGCGTTTCGCAAGAATCGCTTGCTGTTCTTTTTTCCCCTCATCACCAGGGCTCCTTTTTGCATAAGGCAACCAATCGTTTAAAAGAACTTTATCAGGAGTATTTTTAATCATGCATGATGTCAAGAATAAACGTATTGTGGTAACCGGAGGGGCAGGCTGTATTGGGTCGTGCGTTGTAGATCAATTGATCGCAGAGGGCGCCTCTGAGGTTGTTTCGATTGACAATCTTGATCATGGGAAAAAGGAAAATCTTGACCACGCTGTACGCAGTGGACGATTGACCATTGTCGATGGAGATATCCGGGATATCGCCCTTCTTGATAACGTTTTTAAAGGCATTGATTATTGTTTTCACTTGGCGTCGCTTAAAATTATCCAGTGCATGGCGGAGCCACGGCATGCCCTTGAGGTGAATGCCACAGGAACATTCAATGTCCTTGAGGCATGCGTCCATCACAATGTCCAAAAAGCAGTGCTCGCCTCAACCGCTTCGGTTTATGGCCAGGCCGATCATTTTCCAACGAAAGAAGATCACCATCCATACAACAATCATACCCTTTATGGCGCGCTCAAGGTTGCTGATGAGCTCATGTTTCGTTCTTTTTTCCAAACACACCATCTTCCATCGAATACGTTGCGGTATTTTAATGTTTATGGGCCGCGTATGGATGCCTCGGGGAAGTATACCGAGGTTCTGATCCGATGGCATAATCTGATCCGCAAGGGAGAGCAACCCTTGATTTATGGCGATGGTAAGCAGACTATGGATTTTATTTTTGTTGAGGATGTTGCGCGCGCTACCGTTTTGGCGCTTAAGAGTGATGTGTGCAATGAGGTTTTTAATTGTGCGAGCGGCGTTGAAACATCTTTGGAAGATCTATGCCATGCTCTGCTTGACGTTATGAAATCGTCACTGAAGCCTAAATATATTCCTTTGCCCGGGGAACGCAGCAAGATTGAAGTTTATCGGCGTCAGGCGGATGTCTCTAAGGCAAAAAAAATGATTGGCTTTCAAGCCAGCGTTCCTTTAAAGCAAGGACTAAAGCTATTAGTGGATTGGCTGGAGCAAGCGAAGACCCTATGATTCCCATTACAAAGCCATTTTTAGGTGATGAAGAAGTTGAGCTGGCCAGCCAGGCGATTCGTTCTGGATGGGTTACGCAAGGCCCGCGGGTTAAAGAATTCGAAAACCAATTTGCCAGCTATGTTGGGGCACCGTATGCCTGTGCTGTTTCAAGTTGTACAACCGGTTTACATTTAGCCCTCTTGGCTGTTGGCGTCAAGCCAGGGGACGTTGTGATGACGGTAAGCCATTCGTTTATTGCCACAGCGAATAGTGCGCGTTATTGCTGGGCTGAGCCGGTTTTTGTTGATGTTGAACAAGATGGCGTTAATATCTCACCTGAAGATTTAGAGCGAATCCTGAAAGAAGATTGTGAGCAAAGACAGGAAGGGCTTTATTATAAAAAGATTGCGCAATTAATATCGGTGAATTCACCGTTGCATGAACTTTCTGATCGTCCTCGGGAGGCGTTGGGTCGGGTCGCTGCGATTTTGGTCGTTCATCAGCTTGGATTTCCATGCCAGATGAAGCGTATTTTGGAGATTGCTAAGCGATTTGGTCTTGTTGTGGTGGAAGATGCGGCTTATGCCATCGGTAGCGAAATTATTTCAAATGCAAAGGCGTTTGAGAAAATAGGTAAGCCTCATGGAGAAATCGCGTGTTTTTCTTTTCACCCTCGGAAAATGCTTGTGACCGGCGAAGGGGGGATGCTCACCACGAATCATAGTCGATACGATGAATTCTTTCGCTTGTACCGCCATCAAGGAATGGGTGTTTCGGATTTGGCGCGCCATCAATCTAATAAGGTGATTTTTGAAGACTATCTTATGACAGGATTTAATTATCGCATGAATGATGTTCAAGCCTCGATTGGCATGGCTCAGCTTAAGAAAATGCCCTTGTTGCTTGCGCGACTCAAAGAGGTTGCGACATTTTATCACGCAAAGCTTAAAAAGATTTCTTGGATTAAGCCGCCACAGGAGCGTGCTGATGCAAGAACAAATTGGAGCACGTATCCTATTCGCTTAACACCAGATGCGCCACTTAATCAAGAAAAGCTCATGCAGCGACTACTCGATCAAGGGATTTCAACGCGTCCTGGGGTCATGAATGCGCATCGTCAGAAACCTTACGCTTCAAATTTTTGGCATCTTCCTGAAACAGAAAAGGCCCGTGACTTAACCATTCTTCTTCCAGCGTTTTATCAAATAACAGACGAGGAGTTGGATATCGTTACTGGTGCTCTTCAAAAGATATAAAGGTTTTCTGGGATAACAAAAGGAGCATGCGATGATTTCAATTATTTTTCCTGCCTATAATGAAGAGGATAATCTGGAAGCCCTTTTCAGTCGACTCGTTGCAAGTGTTGCGCACATCCATCAGCAGAAATTTGAGTTTATCTTTGTTGATGATTGTTCGTCTGATCAAACACCGGTTATCCTTAAAAATCTTCATGCCAAGGATCCGCGCGTCAAGGTCATACGTTTTGCGCGCAATTGCGGCGGTCACGCGGCCATTGCCGCTGGGTTGCATCATGCCCAGGGAGATTGTGCTATCGCCTTGGCTTCAGATTTGCAGGATCCACCTGAAATAATTGCGGATCTTCTTTTAGCCTGGCAGGAGGGTGCAAAGATTGTCTGGGCTGCACGCAAAGAACGAAAAGGAGAAAGTCTCTCGGTTCGTTTCTTCTCAAAAGTGTATTATGCCCTTATTAATGCATTGACTGATGTCAAGATGCCAAGCCTGGGAGCTGATGTCTTTTTAGTTGATCGCGTTGTGATCGAGGCTTTTAAGCAAATGCCGGAAAAACATACATCGGTTTATATGGCGATTGCTTGGCTTGGATTTCCGCAGACAACGATTCGTTATGTTAAAGAGGCTCGGTATCAAGGAAAATCCAATTGGAGCCTTAAAAAGAAGATTAAACTGATGATAGATTCGCTTCTGGCGTTTAGTGATATCTTTATTCGTTACATGAGTGTTTTTGGCTTGATTACAGCTTTACTAGGCTTTGCATACGCGGCATGGATTGTGATTAAATATTTCTTCTTTGGCGTCGCTGTCCAAGGATGGGCGTCACTCATTGTGGCCATTTTCGTTGTTGGTGGTATTCAGATGATGATGCTTGGCGTTTTGGGTGAATATCTTTGGCGCACCTTTGATGAATCCCGTAAGCGACCTCGTTTTGTGATCGAATATAGAATTGGACTTCATGCATAATATGGCCCATGGCTTGACCTGTAAAAAAGATTTGAGTCTCACCCTTTTTTTTATTGGCCTTACCTTTATTTTGGTCTTAGCAAAAGATTTTAGCCCATTACTTGTTTCCTTTCTTTACCATCAAAATTATAGCGTTGCACTTAATTTTTTATCCGGCATTTCTTTGTCAACGCCTCTTGGGTCGATTGATTTCTATTTAGGCAGGGTTGAGGAGGTGGCGTTGGGGCCCCTAAGCATGGCGCTTTCCGCAGCGCTGTTTTTATTCTTCTCTTTAAAATATTTGCGAAGTGCCAGTATCAAAAAGTTTGGTTTGGCTGTTTTTTTGTATTTCTTAATAACAAAATGGGAGATTTTATTTTTTCCTCCTTTTGGTGATGATATCACAGGACCATTTGCTGAAGCGGTTTGGCTATTTCAAAATAATTTTGATTATGTTGGCTTGGCAGGGCAGCCAACCTTTGTTCATGGTGGGGCCAAGGTTTATCTTTTCTCGATTTATCCTTCTTTTCTAGCCTTGGGAATGAAACTTATTCCAAATATTAAACTTTTTCTTTTGGTGAGTCATCTAGTGGCCCTGGGGTTGGCCGCAGGCGTCGTGACGCTGTTTCGATTCTTTCTTCTGAAATTTTTTAATCAGCGAATTTCTTTGCTCCTTGCGATCCTTTTATTGTCGTTTCCTGTTTTTCAGGCGCAGGCAGAAGCCATCAACATGGATATGCCAGCCCTTTTCTTCTCCATGAGTGCAATCTACGCGCTGAGCCAACAGAAGTTTTTAAGATCCGCGTTTTTAGCTATTGTGGCGGTTACGATTAAGATGTATTCGATTTTTATTGGGCTTACTGTTTTTGCAGTATGTTTATTATTTTTTCTTGCACAGAGAGATGATCGACGAAGATTTGGTATCCTACTTTGTGGATGCATCCCGCTTGCCGTTAGTTTAATACAGGCGTTGCTGTTATTTTTCTTTTTAAAGGCTGATCGCAACAATTATGCGGTTGGTCTTTTTCTTGGAAGGCAATGGCTTGTGAAGTCGGTGGCGTTGTATTTGTTTAGTTTTAGCTTTGTGGTGTTTGTTGTTTTTTTGATAAAAAAGATATTCACGAAGGCGCGTAGGAATTTTCTCATTATTTTGCAAAAATATGATTGTGTCATTGCTTGTTTCTTGGCAACGTTCTGCTGGTTTGTTATTTTTGGTCAATCGTATTTCTTCGGTGTTCGATATTATCTCCAGATGCTTCCCTTTTTCATCGTTTGTATGGCCTGGGTGGCGATGATATTTTTAAAATCGCGGCGACGAATCGCATTGTTTACGATTGTGCTGATCTTTTTAGCTAATGCGTGTTCCTATGGGATGAATTTTAAAGAACGTGCCTATGATCAAGGGTCTGTGCGTAGCCTTGAATATCGCAGTGGGGTTCGATTTCAACAAAAGCTTGTTGCTGAAGTCGAGCAGCGTTTTTCAGGATTGACGCTCGTTGCGCCGATCCTTACGGCGCAGGCTTTAGGGATTCGAGAGCTTGGTTATGTACAAAAACCTATGGATGTAAAAATTTATTTTTGGCCATCAAAATACGGCGGCATTGGAGAGCTCAAAGAGTCAGATATTCTTTTGCGTGATCGTATGGTTTGGATCGAATTAGTCCAGAAAGGCAAGCCATCGCTCATTGATCCGTTGTTTGATCGTGTTCTTAAAGAGGTTTCGTATGGAAACCAGAAGGCAAGGATTTTTGTTGGGGGATCGCGGGTTTTTCTCATTTTAAAGCGCGCGCAACCCTTTATTGAAGAGTTTGAAAGACAAAGTCTCAAGTAGCAAAAATATATTTTGATGAGGTGTTTTTTATGATAGAAAAACAAACACAACGTAATTGGGTCGCGTGGATGGTTATCCTTGCTTTTTGTTCTTTAGCGTTTCGCTTTTTAGGCAGCCATTTTGTTTATGGGTTGTGTAACAATTACACTTTCAGTATTTTGAATTTTCTTTCAGGAGCTAGAGGTCAGCATCCGCCTGATTTCTATTTGGGAAGAATTCAGGAAACAATTTTTGGGCCCTTGGGTGTTTTGACGTCAGGGTTAGCCTTTTTACTTTTTGCTCTGCAGTATTTAAAAGAATCAAGCTGGAAGCGTTTTGCGTTGTGTGTTTTTATTTATCTTCTTTTTGCAAAATGGGAAATCCTTTTTTTCCCTCCGTACGGCGATTCTGTGAGCGGGCCTTTTGTTGAAGCCATGTGGCTTGCCCGTAATCATTTTGACTACCTAAGGCTTTCGCAGGAAACGCTTTTTATCCGTGGCGGTCCCAAGGTCTATTTAATCTCGATCTATCCTACGTTTATCGCCGTTTTCATGAAGCTTATTCCAAACACAAAGGTATTCTTAGCTATCAATCATCTCTTTATTTTTGCGATGAGCGCGATCGTCTTTGCGATCTTCCGCGAAGTTGTCCGTCGACTTTATGATGCGAAGATGGCTATTCTTTTGACCTTTTTCTTTTTATCCTTGCCGCTTGTGCAGAGCCAGATTGAGCAACTCAATATGGAGATACCTATTTTGTTTTTTTTAATGTTCGTGCTTTATGCTGTTGTTAAAAAAGATATGGTGCAAGCTGCTGTTTTTTCGATTTTGGCAGCGCTTGTGAAAGTGTACGCACTTTATGCTGGTTTTGCTGTCTTTTTGGTTGGCATTTATCTTTACTTTGCGGATAAGGATCATCGCGCTAGCAAGAAGGTGCTTTTTTCAAGTTTTGTATCACTTGTCTTTGTTGGCTTGGGGGCCTATGGGCTTTTGTATGTCTTAAACCCTGGGGGAACCGTGGATAAGGTGGGCTTCTTTCAGGGAGTTGAGCTTATGAAGAAGTTTCCTATTAGTTATTTCTTTTTGACCAGCCTTGTTCTTTTCGTTGGTATTTTCTTTCGGGAGAAAATACCTGTTGTTAAAGGTTTCTGGAATAAGGTTAATATGTTTCTTCAGCAGCATTTTGATGCGGCTTTTATGTTTTTGGTAACAGCGGGATGGTTTGCTCTTTTTTCGACCTCGGCCTGGATTCCTCCTCGTTATACGCTGATCTTGATCCCATCGTTGATGATTTCAATCTTTTATGTGGTGGATCGATTAATGCCGCAGGCGCAGAAAAAAGAAATCATTTTGATCGTCCTGATCGTTTTTTCTTTTCTTTCTTCTTTCGGGTTTGTTTATCGACCCGTGGAAATTCAAGATCATGCAGTTGTTGAGCGTAGTCTTGAATATCGCAACGATCTGCTTCTTCATATGAAAATCGCGAAACTTCTTGAGGATAAATACAGTCAGTTGACGATTGCCGCACCGTTTACTTTTGCGCACATGTTAGCCTTTCCGGAGATAGGATTTGTTCAGAAGAAGCTGGATGTCATGATTTACCTTTTTCCATGTCTTTATGAGCATGTTAAGAATTTTGATGGGATTGAGACGCTTGATCTTAGTCGCGTTATTTGGGTAGGGGTCAATACGCCATTTATGCGCGCGCCGTATCTACCCATAGGGCCAAGTGATTTTGTTGCGGAGAAATTATATTCCGGTAATAAATCCGCAAGTCTTTTCTTTGGTGGATATTCTATCAATGCGGTGTACCATCAAGGACAAGCCTTTATGAAGTATTTGAAAGATTCTGGAGCGTTGAAAGTCAATAAAAAGATTTATGATTGATTGTTAGGATTTCTTGTCCACAGAGTATAAAAGCTGAGAAACAAAAGGGTAGGAAGAAGATAGAAGAGGATACGACTTGCGGTGCATTCTAATCGCCACGTTAAATCAAAGTGGGCCGTCATCAAGTAAACATAGAGAACACTTAAAGTAAATCCCGCCAGCACGAGCGTCAAGATTCGTGATTCCTTTAGAAGAAACCATTTTTTGTAATTGATCATTCCGATCAGCGCAATTATTCCCCAGGTTAGGGCCCATCCTAGCGAGATCATTGTTGTAAAATAGAAATGGACAGTTATCAGAAAGCCTTGAAGGTTGCAATACTTGAGCTTATAGGCAAAGGGGTTATAGAGAACTTCGCGGGTTGCTGGAGCTAAAAAGATTTTGAAAATAAGGTTCATGAAGACAGTGAGGCTTGCGCCAAGGATAAGATTTTTGATCAGTTTTTTTGATTGAATCTGGTTGTACGTTTTATCAGTCAGAAGAAGGGCGCAGGTTGATATGATCAAGAGAATAAGCAGAACAATGCCTTCATTTTTTGCTAGAGGCATGATGCCCCAGAAGAGGCCTGCCAGTAATGCCATGCGAGGTTTTTGAGTTCGCATACTTAGGATAAGGAGAATGGCGCTTGCCAAAAGATAGTACGCCAAGAGGACGTCGGCATACTGGGTTGTACTCCAAAAGATGTAGGAGGGAGTCGTTGCCAATACAAGGGCAGCCATCAACGCCAAGGGGCGCTTGATGAACATTGAGAGCCCAGCGTAAAACAGAAATCCACACGAAATGCTAAAAAGAGCTCCTGTCGTCGCTGCGACCCCCGTAAGGCTTTTTTGGAAAACAGAAAAAATCCATGCATTGATTAAGGGTAAAAGTAATGGATAGCTGGGTTGGGTATGCCAATGAAGGCGTGTTACGTTGGTCCAGCCTCTTCCGCCATAGATAAGAAATTTTGCCTTCATGTTGTAGAGGCCCCACGCATCCCATCCCCCAGAAGGAAATTGCTGAGAAAGAATGCCGATGAGAGTTATAACGATGATCCAAGCAATGAGGGTGGTTATTTTAAAGGCTTTTTCATATTTTAAATTTTGTTCGGGCCTGGGGTAAGTATTTTGGGGAAGATAAAAGAAATTGAGAGTAAACAACAGAAGAAGCACAAGCAGGTGGATCATTATAAGGCCGATCTGAGAAAATTGTCCGTAGAGTAAAAGAAAAAAGAACGTTATGATGCCAGAGATAGCAAGGCCAAGTCCGATGGAAAGACTTATGTGAAGAAGCAGGGAGATGGTTGTTTCTTTTCCCAAGATTAAGCGGATGCAAAGAAAGCCGATAGCGAAGGAAAGCATGTAAGCAAATAGATTTATCATAGGTTTTTTTCGGCAAGAATTTTGCCAAAGGCATTCACGTGTACAGGCTTAGCATTAATGATTTTGAGCATCCCCAAGGCTTCTTGCGGCGTTGTACAGTCAAGGATCGTATAGCGATGTGTGGTGTTATTCAGGTCTAAAACAGTTGGCGCGAGGACATATTGCGCAAGCATAAACTGGCCATCGTTGCCTTCGGCTGTTTCGTTGCCACCGGTCAAGAATCCTGCAATCGGGACGCCTTGAAGTCCTTCTTTTAAGTCTGCATATTGAAAGCCAGGCTCAAGGGAATCGGTTTTTTGGCGTTCTTGCTGAGCCATCACTCCAAAAAATCCAAATACAAGGTTAATGGAGATAATAATTAAACCAAAAATGATAATAAAGATTTGAAGATATTTAGACAGGGAAGTGTGCATAGGCTTATTTTAGTGAATACTTTTCAGAAATCCAAATAATTTTCTATTAATATTCATAGCATCTCGGTAAAAGGTTATGTTCTTTGCTTTACAGGATAGTATAATTTTGGTATAAATAATAGTCAATTTTGGCTTTACTGATGTTTTTTGCGTAGATGCGCCTTGGCCACAGTTAACCTTAGATTACTTTGAGGAAACTGGGGCAGGCACATTTCTTCTGGAAGTGATATTTAGGAAAATGCGCCTGTAGCTCAGCTGGATAGAGCTCTAGTCTTCGGAACTAGGAGTCGGGGGTTCGAATCCCTCCAGGCGCGTTTTTTATTCCTCCGTAGGCCTCTTAAAAAGAAATACAATTCATCCTTTACAATAAAAATGAAATTTAATATGATGAGTAAGCTTTGCAATTGATTTTGTGAGAAACTTCATGAATCCCCCAGGCCAATTAAAACAAACACCGCTCTATCCTGATCACGTCCATCTTAAGGCAAAAATGGTTCCTTTTGGCGGATGGTCTATGCCTGTTCAATATGGGGGCATTCTCGACGAGTATGCGCAGTGCCGCAAGGCCGCAGCGCTCTTTGACATTTGTCACATGGGGGAGTTTGTGGTTGAGGGTGATCGAGCATTATCTTCTCTTCAGGGTATCGTAACCGCTAATCTGGATACGCTTGCAATTCATCGTTCACGCTATTGTTTGATGCTTAATGAGCAAGGCGGAGTGATTGATGATTTGATCGTTTTTCGTTTATCGGACAAGAAATTCTTTCTTGTTGTTAATGCGGCGAATATTGATAAGGATTTCTGTTATCTTCAAAAGGCGATAGGATCCAAGGTCCATTGTGTCAATATTTCCTCAGAAACGGGAAAGCTAGATCTTCAAGGGCCTTATGCGCGGGAGGCTTTGGTGCAGTTGTGTCCTGATATTGGCAAGCTGAAATATTTTCAGTCGGATACCTTTTCTCTTTTGGGGGAAGAATGCCTGATTAGTCGCACAGGGTATACGGGAGAATTAGGCTATGAAATCTTTTATCCATGGTCAAAAACAAAAATAGTGTGGCAGAAGATTTTGGAAAATGATAAAGTGAAGCCTGCAGGATTGGGCGCTCGGGATATTCTACGTATTGAGATGGCTTATAGTCTCTATGGCCATGAGCTCAGCGAAAGCATTTCGCCCCTCGAGGCGGGTCTTGAATCGTTTGTCAACTTGGATAAAGAATTTGTTGGCCGAAATGCTCTTTTAAAGCAAAAAAAAGAAGGTTTGATGCGGCGCATTGTTTATTTTACATCCGTGGATCGTCGATCGCCTCGTCTAGGGCATAAGCTTTTTTCGTTGGATGGTCAAGAGGTTGGGGAAGTCACCAGCGGAACCTTTTCGCCAGCGCTACAAAAAGGAATCGGGATAGGGCTTGTTTCTTCAGGCGCTAATCTTTCCAAGGAAAGTATTTTCTTTGGTTTGGATCAGAAAAATCGTGTCGCAGGGCTGTTGTGCCAGAAACCCTTTTATAAACAAGGAACATTAAAAAATTAAAAAGGAGTGAGGGTATGGGAAATGAAGAAGAATATATGTACACCAAGGAGCATGAATGGGTTTGCTTTGAGGACAATGTTGCGATTGTGGGTATCGCTGAATATGCGCAATCAGCCCTAGGGGACATTACCTTTGTTGAACTGCCCGACGTTGGTGAAGATGTGGAGCAGTTTGAGCGCCTTGCCTCTGTCGAGTCTGTGAAGGCCGCGAGCGATATTTTTGCGCCGATTTCAGGCAAGGTCTTAGAAATCAATAAAAAACTAGATGCAGCCCCAGAGCTTATTAATAAATCGTGCTATGACAAGGGCTGGATTGCCAAGATTGAGCCTTCGGATTTAGATGAAAAAGGGAATCTTATGAACGCTGAAGAATACCAGCAGTTTTTAGAAGGGCTAGACACTTGAGCGGATTCATTGCCAATACCGATAGCGACATCAAGGACATGCTCCAGGCCATCGGCGTGAATTCCATCGATGATCTTTTTGTAGACATCAAGCCTCGGCATGCCCCGCACTCGTTTGATGTTCCAGAGGGAAAATCTGAATTTGAGGTTCTGGAGCGTCTTTACGGACTTGCTGCCCGTAACGCTACTAATCTTGTATCTTTTTTAGGTGCTGGTTATTACGACCATTATGTTCCTTCCGCTGTGAGTGCGTTGGCCTCGCGTTCAGAATTTTATACCGCTTATACACCTTATCAACCAGAATGCTCTCAAGGGACCCTTCAAGCCCTTTTTGAGTATCAGAGCATGATTTGCACTTTAACGGATATGGATATCGCTAATGCATCTCTTTATGATGGGGGAACCGCGCTTTATGAAGCCATGATGATGGCCTTGCGCATCACGGGCCGAAAGAAAATCATTATGGATGGCGGTGTGAGCCCTATTTATCGCACGATTATCCGTAGTTATACAAAAAATCTTGATATTGCGTTTGCCGAAACACCGGTTGTCCATGGTCGTAGCAATCGCGCAGAGATCAAAAAAATGCTTGATCAGGACACGGCCGCTATTATTTTGCAGAACCCAAATTTTTTTGGCGCCATTGATGACCATAGCGATATCGTAGAAACGGCGCATAGCCGAGGTGTTCTTGTGCTTGAAAGTGTTTATCCGGTTTCGCTTGGCCTTCTTAAGACTCCTGGCGAAATGGCTGTGGATATCGTGACGGGGGAAGGGCAAAGCCTGGGGCTTGCCTTAAGTTTTGGCGGTCCGTATCTTGGGTTTATGGCAACACGTAAGGAGTATGTGCGTAAAATGCCTGGCCGCATTGTGGGAGAAACGATTGACACCAAGGGCAGGCGTTGTTTTGTTAACACCTTGCAAGTCCGTGAGCAACATATCCGTCGAGAAAGAGCCAATTCGAATATTTGTACCAATGTCGCACTTTGTGCGATCCAAGCCACGATTTTTATGTCCTTGCTAGGCCGATCGGGACTTAAGGATCTGGCAGGGCTTATTTTTCAAAAGGCTGAGTTTGCACGCCAGGAAATTAGTAAGATTAAAGGTGTTGAAGTTAAGCGAAGTTCTCCAACATTTAACGAGTTTACTATTTGCCTTCCTCAAAAGGCGAGTGCGATTATACCTAAAATGATTAGCCAAGGCTTTGCGCCTGGGTTTCCTTTATCGCGTTATTATCCTGATATGGAGCATTATCTTTTAATTGCAGTGACTGAAAAGCGCACAAAGGAAGAAATCGTTAACTTTGCCATGGCTTTAGAAAGGGCGCTATGGAATTAATCTTTGAAAAAAGCGCATCTGGCCGTAAAGGTTTTCAACTCCCCAAATCTGATGTGGATATCCAGGCAGATATTCCAGCTGCTTATATAAGGAAGACAGAATGCTTATTGCCAGAAGTTTCTGAGCTGGATGTGGTGCGTCATTTTACCCAGCTTTCTAAACTTAATTTCTCTGTTGATGGCAACTTTTATCCTTTAGGCAGCTGTACCATGAAATATAATCCAAAATTTACAGAGCAAGCTGCCGCTATCAAAGGTTTTGCCGATTTGCATCCTCTTTTACCGCAGCTTGACAACTCCTTAGTTCAAGGCGCCTTAGAAGTTCTTTATCATATGGATCGTTTATTGTCTGAAATAACAGGGATGGATGATTTTACCATGCAGCCGTTGGCTGGGGCCCATGGGGAACTGACTGGGGTCATGATCATCGCAGCCTATCATCGCTTGAAAGGCAACAAAAAGACCCATATCATCATTCCTGATTCTGCTCATGGCACAAACCCGGCAAGTGCGGCTATTGCCGGTTATGAGATTGTAACGATTCCTACCGACGATAAGGGTGCTTTAGATTTTCAGAAACTTAAAGGCCTTGTCAATACCCAAACCGCGGGCTTGATGTTGACATGCCCAGATACCTTGGGATTGTTTAATCCTGATATTGATAAGATTACGGAACTTATTCATGCGGTGGATGGCTTGGTGTACTATGATGGCGCTAATCTCAATGCTTTGCTTGGCCGCGCTAGGCCAGGGGATTTGGGTTTTGATGTCATTCATGTGAATTTGCATAAAACGTTTGCCACTCCGCATGGCGGAGGAGGGCCTGGCGCTGGCCCTGTTGGCGTTAAACGAAAGCTGTCCCATCTTTTACCCATATCGCGTGTTGTGAAAAATGCAGATAATACCTATGCGCTCAATTATAATTATCCGGATTCGATTGGTTATGTGGCGTCGTTTTATGGTAATTTCGGTGTTATTTTGAAAGCTTATGCGTATATCTTAATGTTAGGTAAAGAAGGGCTAAGAAATGTTAGTGATCATGCTGTTTTAAATGCTAGCTATATGATGGCAAAGCTTAAGGATTATTATCAAATTGCCTATGATCGTAGATGTATGCATGAATGTGTTTTTTCAGCGATGCGTCAAGAGGCCCAAGGTGTTCATGCCGTGGATATTGCAAAATTTTTGATCGATAAGGGTATGCACCCTCCGACGATTTATTTTCCATTGATTGTTAAAGAAGCTATTATGATTGAGCCAACGGAAACAGAATCCAAGGAATCGATGGATCAATTTATTGCTGCCATGATTGAGGCCGCCCAGTTAGCAGAGAAGGACCCAAAAAGTTTTAAGCAGTATCCAAAAACGATGCCGATCACTCGTCCCGACGAGGTAAAGGCGGCCAAAGAGATTCACTGCAATTTCTTTGCCAAGCGATAAGCGTTATGGACCTTCGTCTTGTTTCCTTCCCATCTGCCCAAGAAAATATCCTTTTCGATCAGGTTCTTTTTGAGCGAGCGGAGCAAGGGTTGTCTTCTGAAGCCTTACGCTTCTGGGAAAGTGATACGCCTTTCATTGTTTTAGGGAAAACGTCAAAAGTGCAAGAGGAAATTATTGCTGAGCGCGTGGAAAGAGATTCCACCGCTGTGATTCGTAGAATGAGCGCTGGTGGCGTTGTGGTGCAAGGAAAAGGTTGCCTCAATTTTACTCTTATTCTTTCAAAAATAAAGAATCCAGAAATAATAACGATCGCATCATCGTATCATTTTATTCTCAAAAAGGTTATTTTAGCGCTTCATGATCTTGGCGTTCATGCTTGTTTCTATCCACCTTGCGATCTGGCCTTGGCTGAAAACAGCCGTAAGTTTTCGGGCAATGCTCAACGGCGTGGTAAGCATTTTATCCTTCATCATGGCACGATTTTGCATCATTTTGATATTGGCTTAGCCCAAGCATATTTACGCCTACCTTCAAAAACGCCATCCTATCGAGCAGGGCGCTCGCATCAAGAATTTATGGCCAATATTGATCGAAACCCACAGGAAATAATCAATTCCTTCTTAAAAGTTTTCAAAATTAAGAAAAGCCAGCATCACCTTGATGCTCAAGAGCTTGCACATCTAGACGTTTTGCTCAAGGCGCAATAGATTTAGAAAAAATTTCCTCTTTTTTGATAAAAACTAAGGCAAATTGTGTTGACACTACAGAGATCAAATATATAATAGCACTGGATATAAAAAATATTCGCGTGTAATCTTTTAGGAGAGAGATGAACCTTAAGAGCTTGGTTATTGTGATTGGTATTGTGATCGCCCTTGTAGTTTGTGCTCAGGGTTTTGCTGGCCTTGTGGATTGGGGTGCGCGTGATCGTTATCTCAAGGAGCAAGAAGAAGCTGCCAAAGAAGCCTCTCAGAGTTTAAAAATAAACCAAAATCTTCCGCGATGGATGCAAGTTGAGCCAACTGTTAAGACCGATGATGAGCAGAAATTTGATGTTAATCGCGATGGTGTTTTTCAGCCTAATGAAACGAAGGTGTATCTTCGTAGGGCGTATCAAGAGATTCAGGATGGAACAGGAAAGAATGTTTCCAATTCAGAAGTTTTGAAAGAGTATGATGCGAATAAAGACGGGATCATTTCAAAACTTGAATCTGAAAAGATAAAAAAAGATGCTTTTTAGCGTCCCCCAATAATAATCGATGAGCCTTCTGCGTTTAGGCAGTAGGCTTTTTTCTTGAAATCTTATGCCTACATTGTGTTTGAATCAAAAGCGTGTCATGAAAAATTTTCCCCGCATTCTTTCAGCGACTGTATTACTTTTAGGGCTCATTGGTTATTCCCCGAGCTTGCTTTGCGCGCAAATCCCCGTCGATACTCAAGAAAAAGCTACGTATCAGGCGTACATGGATTCCTTTGAAGAGATTTTTAAGGTCATGATGGATAATTATTATTACACGGTTGATCGTGCGAATTTTGATCGCTTCGTAGAAAAATTTAACAATGAAATCTATGGAAAGATTGAGGACAAAAGAACCGTTAACAAGTTTGTCCAGATGCGCTCTGGCGCATTTCTTGTTGATTTCTTAAAAACTCCAGAAGATCGTTTTTCTGCGTTGTTTCCACCCCAAGAGGCGAAAGCGTTTGAGCAAGAAGCTCTAGGGGTTAGGGTGGATTTAGGCATTGAAGGCGTGCTTTGTGATCAAGGCTATTGTGTGAGTTTTGTTGAGTCACGTGCCGATGCCTATGAAAAGGGTTTGAGACCCGCGGATATCCTTGTCAAGATTGACAATCTTGTCGTTAAAAAGTTGGCCCTTGAGAAGATTCAAAAATTATTAAATCCTGAAATCAACACCATCGTAAAGTTGGAGTATCTGAGGCCTCAAGTCGAAGGCAAGATGAGCATGGAGGTCACGAGCAAAGAATATTTTAAGGAAACAGTTTTTCCCATCATCATCCCTTACGAAGGCATTTATGGCCTAGAGATTCGCCGGTTTAATCGCATGACTGCGGATGATTTATCAAAATATCTTTTTGTCATTAAGCAGCAGAAAAATCTTGGCCTTATTTTAGATTTACGTGGAAACCCTGGAGGACCTCCATTGTCAGCGCGTGAAATTGTCTCCTTTTTTCTTGAGCCAGAGAAAAACTTTGCGTATTTTGAGCGCAAAGGCGATGAGCGTAACTATCTTGATGTCCCCAGGATCCCTGACGAGTATTGCTATCATGAGCCGATGATTATTCTAGTTAACCAAGAAAGCGGAAGTGCTTCAGAACTTTTTTCTGGTGTCATGCAAAAAGAAGGCAGGGCATTCTTGATGGGAACCAATACCGCGGGTCAAGTATTTTTAAAAAGTATGTTTAATCTTAAAGATGATGCTATGCTGTTGTTAGTGACCGCGCGTGGGCATTTTCCAAACGGAGATGTTTTTGATTTTAATGGTTTGGCCCCGCAATATCACATGGATAGCAAAGGCATGGATTTGGTTTATTTTGCAGCGGGATATCTTTTAGGAATTTCACCAAAAAAGTAGCGTTGGAATCTTTTAGGGAGCTTAGGCATGGGTGATATTTTTATAAAAGTATTGTTTTTTCAGGTCTTGGTTGCCATCGTTGTTATTTTTATCTTAAAAAAGATTTTAAATCTTCAATTAGAAGAGTTAGCTGTCAAGAAGCTAGAATATATTAAGCTTGATGATGAAGAGTTGGGTCTTGAGGCACTCACACTTGTAGCCCCAGGGAAAATTTCATTAGCGCTTCAGAGTAAAATTGACTACATTTGTAAGAAGAAATTTGGCCGCCCGTTAAGGTTTGTCATTAAGACCGACCGTAGCCTTAAGGGTGGCCTTGTTATTAGGCTTAAAAAAATCATTATTGATTATAGTTTGATTGGCCGATTAAAAGAAAGCGGCATGCTCAGGTCAAAATGAACACGTCGAAAATCCTTGTTATGATTCCAGCCTTCAATGAACAAGGCAGCATTGCGCGCGTAATCAAAGACGTTCAGTCGCTTGCCCTAACCGATGCCCTTGTTATTGATGATGGCTCATCCGATCAAACAGCAGCTTTGGCGAAGAAAGCTGGTGCCCATGTTCTTTCATTGCCATTTAATTTAGGTATTGGCGGGGCCGTTCAAACAGGGTATCAGTATGCAAGAAAGCATGGTTATGCGATTGCGGTTCAGGTAGATGGAGATGGCCAGCATGATGTTCAATTCTTGCCCAAACTAATTGCTCCGATTCTTTCGGGTGAGCAAGATTTTGTGATTGGAAGTCGTTTTCTGCCGCCATTTTCAGAGTATCGCTCGTCGCTTATTCGTCGTCTAGGAATTGGTTTCTTTGCGTGGTTGATTAGTTTTTTAACAGGTGTCCAAGTCACGGATCCCACATCGGGGTTTCGCGCCTGTAATCAAAAGATGATTTCGCTTTTTGCTCAGGATTATCCTCAAGATTTTCCTGAGCCAGAGTCGATTGTGGAAGCAAAAAAAGCCTCTGCGCGCATTGGGGAAGTTGCGGTTCACATGCGTCCTAGGGCCGCAGGACAGTCATCTATTCGTTATCTCAAAACAGGGTATTATATGATTAAAGTAACCTTCGCGATCATCCTGCGAACGATACAAAGATCCTAAAAATAAGGAAAAAGTCTATGACAAAAATATTAACTGTTGGCATTTTAACCATCTTCTTGTTTATGATTATTCAATTGTGTCGTTCTGGAAAATTGACATTTAAATATGCCTTGGGTTGGCTTGTGTTTGGTGTTGTGGGTATTGGCGGGGCTTTTTTTGATCAGTCGGTTGCTGCGCTTGCGCATGGGTGCGGATTTATTCTCACAAGTAATTTTATTTTCTTTGGCCTGATCGTTTTTTTCATCATTTTGAGCTTATTTCTAACCACTTTTTTATGTCAGCAAAATAAACGCAATGATATTATGGCCCAGAAAATCGCACTTCTTCAAGATGAACTTCAAATCATTAAAAATGATTTAAAAAAGACGCATGGATAAACCCTCTGTTTCCATTGTGATCCCAGCTTATAATGCGCAACGCACGATTGGCCGAGCGCTGCAAGCGCTGCTTCAGCAAACCTATACGGGCCCCAAAGAAATCATTGTCGTCGACGATGGGTCAACGGATCAAACCGCTCAATGGGTCAAATCTTTTCATGCCGTGAGCTATCTTTTTCAGCAGAATCAAGGTCCAGCTGCAGCACGCAATCGCGGGTTTCAGGCATCCCAGGGTGAATTTGTTTTTTTTACTGATTCGGATTGTGTCCCGCAGCCGGATTGGATTGAAAAATGTATACAAGGTTTTAGCGATCAAACAATTGGTGTTGTTTGCGGGAGTTACGGGATCGCGAACGCTAAACATCTTCTGGCAAGATGTATCCACCGTGAAATTCTTTTTCGTCACAAGAACCTTATGCCAGATTTTCCTAAGTCTTTTGGGAGCTATAATTTTTGCACGAGACGAACAGTCTTTGAATCTGTCCAAGGTTTTAATACGTCCTATCGCAAGGCCAGTGGCGAAGACAATGATTTGTGTTACAAGATTCTTGAATCTGGAGCGCGTATTTATTTTGCGCGCCAGGCCCTGGTTGATCATTTCTTCCCGACTAGGGTCGGGAAGTATTTGAAGGAGCAGTTTGCACATGGGTTTTGGCGTGCGCGGATGTATCGTGATCATCCGTCTATGGCGAAAGGTGACGATTATACTTTCTGGAAAGATATCGTTGAGCCGCCAATTGTTTTGGTGATCTTTTTGTTGTTTGCTTTGGGTCTTTGCTTTAAATCATTTAGTGTTTCCTGGGCTCTCTTTTTTCTTGCTTGGTTGTCTTTGGGTGAGCTCATTTTTTCTTTTGTGATGATGAAATCCCTGCCGGAATCCCTGTTTTTTGCCTTTGTCATGCTCCTGCGAGCCTTCGCTCGGACAGCCGGATTTTTGTTCGGCGCTGCCCGCCTTTTTTCCTTAAAATCCACATAAAAAATCGCGATAAACCATTGCAAACATATATGGTTATGTTAAGATATATATAGTTCAATACTAATATATAATTTTTATAAACCATTAACCGTCTTACATAAAAGATGGCTTATCATACACTACTAGGTTTTAAAAAAGAACCGTTCTCCACGAGCCCGGATCCCCACTTCTTTTATTTGACCAAAGAGCATGACATGGCCTTGACGAGTATCCTGATTGAGCTACGTCTGCGACGAGGATTGGCGGTTATCCTCGGTGATATCGGAACTGGCAAAACCACACTTTCCCGCAAACTCCTCCAGGAACTTCGCGATCGCGGTAATATTATTTTTCACATGATTCTCAATCCTGATTTCGAGACTGAGGAGCAGTTTTTGACATCGCTCTTGCGCAATTTTAATATTGACCTCCCGTTTTCCCCAGAGGCCACAATTGATAAAGTTAAGATCCTTGATTTGCGTGATGCCATTGAGCGTTTTCTTATTCAGAAAAGTGAAGAGCGTCAAACGATTATCTTGATCGTGGACGAGGCTCAGAAATTAAATCTCGTCACTTTGGAAGTGTTGCGCGTGCTTTTGAATTTCGAAACCAACGAATACAAATTGATTCAGCTCGTGCTTTTGGGTCAGCTTGAGCTTTATTCCAAAATTGTTTCCATTCCCAATTTTATCGATCGCGTGAGTTTTAAATATACGCTCAATCCTTTAGATATTCATGAAACTAAGGAACTTATTCATTTCCGTATTCGTCAGGCTGGATACGAAGGACATATGCAACTTTTTGATGATGAGGCGATGAGCGATATCTACAATTATGCCAGAGGGTATCCGCGGCATATCACCATGCTCTGCCACAAGGCGCTTAAAGAATTGATTTTGCAAAATAAAGAAGTAGTAGACCGAAAAATTATTCAGGATCTTTTGGAAAAAGAACAAAAATTTGGCTGGGGCCGCGCGGAAAATTTCCGTCGTTCAGGCCACCCGATTTCCTAAATAGCTTCAGTAAGTATTTGTTGAGTATCCCTAAAGACCATGGCTAAAAAAGAAACAGCAGAGCAAAAGTTGTTGCGCATGATTGAAGATAGTGGTGGGTCTGCGACTGCAAGTGTCCCAGATAGCCAAGGGGTTGTGGCTTCAAATCCTGCGCAGGATATTGCCGCGGCGGTCAAGGGGACAGGCATTGCGATGCCTCCGCTTTTTTCGATGCTAAGTGAAAAAGTGCAGGGTCTCACAGCTTTACTTCTTGGAAAAGCCTTTGGTCTTAAACAGCTCAACATGGTACTCATTGTTTTGATTATCATGGCCTCTTTAAGTTTAGGATTTTTTTATCAAAGTGAAGCAAAGCATATGGATCAGGCTATTGACTTTTCAAAAGATATTAAAAGCTCGGATGTGACAGGGGCCCTCGGCATTGTCCCGCAGTATGAACCGCTTACCTCGTTTTTAGAAGTGCTTCTAACACGCAATATTTTTAGACCTTATGAGAAGAAAGTTGAAGGCTTGGAAGATGTCGCGCCTGGCCTGCAGAAAATTGCAACCAAGGTTAAAAGTTTTAAATTGGTTGGCATCTCATGGCTTGATACGCCGGATTCTGCCTCGATCATGGTCGAGGATGCCAATGGCACAACCCTCTTTCTCAAGGAACAAGATACCGTGAGTGATGTCTCCATTAAAAAAATCTTTGCCGATCGCGTGATCTTTGCCTATCAAGATCAAGAAATGGAAGTGAGATTATGATCTCTCGTTGTTGCCGATACCTCATAGCGCTAGGCTTGCTTGGGTTGTTACTTGCGGGACAAGTTAGCTTAGCCGCTAATCCCTTTGACCAGCCCAAGCCCATTACCGTAGAGACAACCCAGCAGCCGCTCGAGGAGCGTATTGTCCGTAAGATTACACTCGATGTTCGCGACATGAATATTATTGATGTGATCAAATTTTTAGCGATCAAGGGTGATTTTAATGTGGTCACGAGCAAGAGCGTTGAAGGCCGTGTCACGCTGTATCTTAAAAGCGTATCCATCCGGGATGCCTTGGATATTATTTTGATTTCAAATAACCTTGCCTATCAAATCCAAAATGAAATTATCCATGTCATGTCGGAGACCGAATACGAGACCGCGTACGGGCGAAAGTTTAACGATCGTAGCATTGTTAAGACGGTGCGTTTAACCTATACCAAGCCTGCCTATGTTCTTTCGACTTTGGAAAGTATTAAAAGTTCACTTGGGAAAGTAGTCATTGATGAAGATACTGGAACCGTGGTTATGATCGATACCCCTGAGGCCGTTGCGCGTATGGATGTGGCTTTGGCGGATATTGAGCGTCCCATGGAAAGTTATGTTTATACATTGCAGTATGCCAAAGCGGATGTTTTGGTTGAAAAACTTAAAGCGCGTATTGACACCAATGCGGTTGGCTCAATTACTGCCGATGAGCGCTCCAACCAGATCGTGGTCCGGGCCTTGCCTGGTCGTCGTAATGAGGTTTGGGATGTTATTAAGAAGCTTGATACGAAAACCAAAGAGGTTTTGATCGAAGCCCAGATTGTTCAGATTGTGATCAAGCCTCAATATGATATGGGTATTGATTGGAAGTTAGATTTTACTGATAGCTCGGATCCGGAAATTCAGAAACTTTCTTTCGAAAATATTTTCTTAAATAACGATGCCTATAAGACAACTGATAACATGTATTCCAATTTTGGACGAATTGCTATTGGTCAAGTCGGTGTGGATCATTTTGTCACTCGTATTCGCGCCTTGGAGCAGGTGAGCGATACGAAAATTCTTTCCAATCCTAAATTGCTTGTAACCAATAACGAAGAAGCCAAGATCCATATCGGGGATACGATTCCCTATATTATTTCTACAACGACGGGGTCTGGGGATACGGCTACCACAAGCGAGGATGTGCGCTTTGTGGATGTTGGTTTGCAGCTTACGGTGACTGCCAATATTAACGATGAGGGGTATGTGACCATGCGTTTAAGACCGGAGATTTCAACGGTTGTGGATTATATTACTTCGCTAGGGGGAGGCATTCCGCAAATCAATAAAACCGAAGTGGAAACAACTGTCATTGTCAAGGATGGGATGACGATCATTATGGGTGGGCTCAAGGCAGATGTCAAAACGCAAAGCAAGAAGGGTTTTCCGTTTTTAATGGATCTTCCTCTTTTTGGAAAGATGTTCGGCATGACAAGTGATATGGTTCAGAAAACGGAGATCGTGATTTTTATTACACCGCATATTGTTGAAGGTGGCGAGCATTATTTGGATCGAAAAAATACGATCAAGCCGTACAAGGATTATACTGCGGAATAGTAACGCGATTTTTAAAACGAAAGGATGTTAATCATGCGAAGCATGGCATCGTGGCCGAGAATTACGCTGACGGGTTTATTCTTTTTTGGCTTGAGTGTGTTTATGGTGGCTTCGCTTTGGGCTCAGCAAGGTATGGGCAGCTCCTTGCAAGGAGCTGCCCCTCAAAGTGACATCATCGAAACAGAAATTTCTCCTGATAGCATAATTGAAAATGATGATTTAGATGAGGCTATGGCGCAGGATGAAAAATCTTTTAAACTTTCCCAAGAGGAGCAGCAGTTTGTCCGTATTAATCAAAGTCTGAAAAATATTATTGAAGAGAATCAAAAGCTTGTTAAGCAAAAAGATGCTCTTCAAAAAGATATTGAGGATCTGCGTGGGGAGCGTATGGTCCAAGAAACTCGTTTGCGCGCTTTAGCGAGTGAGCGGGAGAGTATTTTAAAAAAGTCCCAAGAAATTGATAATACTAAGGCCTCTTATGAAAAGGAAATCGAAGGGCTCAAAAAAGAGCTCGATGATGTTAAAAAAAGATCTCCGCAAGAAATGCTAATGCAAGACAGCGCGGCCTTGTCTCCCGAAAACGAGAGCGCTTCATCGCAAATGATCCCCTTATCTGTTTCTGTTGTTCGCGGGGCTGATCAGATGGCTCAAGAGATGGGCAAGCTTGTTGAAGAAAATCAGATTTTGCGCAAAGACACCATCAAGCTTCACTACAATCTAGCCAATCTTTTTTTTGAACAAGGTAAATACGATATGGCAGTAGTTGGATATAAGCGTGTTTTGGATTTGATGCCTCAAGATGCGGCCACGCATTATAATTTGGCGTTTGTTAGTGCGGAATATTTAAAGGACTATCAAACAGCTATTTTGCATTATAAAAAATATTTAACACTTGATCCAGATGCCAATGATCGGTCGTTTGTGAAGAGTCAAATTCTTGAATTACAATTAAAAATGCAAAATAAAATTGACTCTCGTATTGATAAAGACAAGGGAGATGTCGATTTACCTTTGAAGTAGTTGAAGCGCTTGATGTTAGAGTATATTTTTCCCTGAAAGGGCTTTCTTTGGATTATTCCAAAAGTCGTTTTATACCAATGACTTGCATTGAAAATTGGCTTTCTATATTTTATACTTATAGAAGGAAGATAGGCTTAAGAAAGCTGTTGGATTTATTATATATTTTGATGCAAAAACGTAATTATTTTATTCATTATTCGATCAAGCCTTCTTCCAGGCAAAGCAAAAAAAGCACATTGTCTTTTTGCCTGCTTTTTTTGTTTCTTGCCTGGATGTCACTTCTTTTTTCTTCCCCCTGCTTTGCCCAGTGGGCCGGCGGAGATGGCTCGGGTGATGCCGCGGTTGACCCAGACTTTAGCGCCTATCTTAATCTCGGCATTGAAACGATCACGGATAATATCCCCAACACTACCCTTATCACGGCTGGAGATACAAAATTTAGCATCAATCTCTATGACGGCACCGGAGCCCTGGATACAACCAGCGATGAGGGCGAGGAGGATGTTGTTGTTTCGATTTGGCACAATGCGGGCAATGCAACACTTAGTGGTACAAAAACGATTGCATACACGACTCAAGGGCACTGGGAAGCCGATGACTTGAAGATTAATAAAGTTGGGAGTCTTTATGTCCTTAAGGCAAATCTTGAACCGAGTACCGATGTCCTTGGCTATTCTCGTCCTTTTAACATTTATATTCCGGATATTACCTTTGATGCAAATATCACTTTTTTACCGGGTGCTGCGTCAACTGATGAATACATGATAAGTGTTTGGCCTGAAACTTTTATTGCAACTCTTTTTACTTCGCCAACAGTGACGCTGTCAATTTATGCCTGTGATGACACAGCAACATGTACAACAGACCCAAATAGTTGTGGGGTAGCCTTTGGTGGTACGTGCGAAAACCAGACGATGATTCAGCAGGGAAGCGCAGGTCTTTTTACGTATCCGTATTTTGCTGCTGAGCCATTTATGGCTTATCTTTTAAGGGTTGTTTATTCAACAACTGAGTTAGGCAGCGGTACCTTTGAAAAGATTGTTGTAGCTCCAGCATTTGATCCTGCAAGTCTGACAGCCGCGCGACTGGCCAAGATTGATTCGATCAATTGGGCGGACATTACCGCCATCAAGACAAAAACTGATACGATCAATTGGACAGCGATTGATGAGATTGTGACTGATACGCGTACGATTAATTGGCTGGATGTGGGAGTTTTGAAAAGTGATGTCGGTACTATCAAGACCAATACCGATATGGCCAATTGGACTGATATTAGCGTTTTAACCAAAAAAGGCATCAATTGGCAGTCGATTTATGATATGACCAGCCGCGGGGTGAACTGGCAAAGCCTTTATGACTTGACATCGCGTGGGGTCAATTGGACGGATATTCAGAATCTTACTTCACGTGGGATGAATTGGATTGATATCAATGTCTTGTCAAAGAAGGGTGTTAATTGGACCAGTATCTATGACATGTCCAGCCGCGGTGTGAATTGGCAGTCGATCTATGTGATGGCCAGTCGGGGTATCAACTGGCAGTCGATGTATGTGATGGCCAGTCGGGGCATTAACTGGCAAAGCGTTTATGACATGTCTTCTCGCGGGATCAATTGGACGGATCTCCAGCATCTCTCCAGCCGCGGTGTGAACTGGGTGGATATTAATGCCTTATCAAAGAAGGGGGTCAATTGGACCAGTCTTTATGACCTCTCGAGCCGTGGTGTGAACTGGACAGATATTCAGAATCTTGCATCGTGGGGTGTAAATTGGAATAGTTTAGGTCAGATGAGCAAAGCCGCAGTTAACTGGAAAGACTTAGCCTATATGACCGGTGCTGGGGTTAATTGGACGGAGACGATCAACTGGGACAGTTTAGCAGAGTTGACCACTGCCAGTGTTAATTGGACCGATTTAAATATCATGTCGGATATGGGTCTCAACTGGTCTGACTTGTCCACCATGACCAAGCGGGGTGTTAATTGGACATCACTTTATGATTTATCGTCTCGGGGTGTTAACTGGGATGACATTAACACATTAACCCGTAAGGGGATCAATTGGGAAAGCCTTTATGACTTAACGAAAAAAGGTGTCAATTGGGGCAGTGTCTATGACCTCTCGTCACGAGGGATCAATTGGACTGATCTTCAGCATCTTTCTTTTCGAGGGATCAATTGGACGGATATCCAGAATCTTTCTTCGCGCGGGGTTAATTGGGGTTCTCTTTATGACCTCTCAAGCCGTGGGGTGAACTGGAGTGATATCAATGTGATTTCAAAAAGCGGTGTTAATTGGACTGACCTTCAGCACCTTACGTCACGCGGGATCAATTGGACGAGTATTTATGACTTATCATCGCGGGGAGTGAATTGGACGTCTGTTTATGATCTTTCATCCCGTGGGGTCAACTGGCAGTCGATTTATGTCATGGCTAGCCGTGGAGTGAACTGGACGGATCTTCAGCATATGTCATCACGTGGTGTTAATTGGACGGATCTCCAGCATCTCTCCAGTCGCGGCGTGAATTGGCAGTCGATCTATGTGATGGCCAGTCGGGGCATCAACTGGACTTCCATCTATGACCTCTCCAGCCGTGGGATCAATTGGACTGATCTCCAAAATTTGTCGTTCAAAGGGGTCAACTGGTCAGATATAAACGTCTTGACCAAGCGTGGGGTTAATTGGACGAGTATCTATGACATGTCTAGCCGTGGCGTCAACTGGAGCGATATCAATGTCATAACAAAGAAGGGCATTAATTGGACAGGAATTTATAGTCTTGCGTCTCAGGGCGTTGATTGGCTAGATGTTGCGTTTATGTCTAATTCAGGGGTCAACTGGGGCTCTGTTTATGATTTATCATCACGTGGGGTCAATTGGACGGATATCCAGCATCTGGCGAATCGTGGTATTAATTGGACGAGCATCTATGACATGTCGAGCCGTGGCATCAACTGGTTAGATATAAACGTCTTAACCAAGCGCGGGGTTAACTGGACGGATCTCCAGCATCTCTCCAGCCGCGGTGTGAACTGGCAGTCGATGTATGTGATGGCCAGCCGGGGCATCAACTGGCAAAGCGTTTATGACATGTCTTCTCGCGGGATCAATTGGACCGACCTCCAGCATATGTCCAGCCGCGGGGTGAACTGGCAGT
>CALGLP010000009.1 GCA_937930175.1 uncultured bacterium | reverse complement strand
TTCAAGTCCTCTTCCGCCCATTAATATTGGATGCGGTGAATAATCTTTCTTGCGGCGGTAGTTCAGTTGGTAGAATGCCACCTTGCCAAGGTGGATGTCATGGGTTCGAGCCCCATCCGCCGCTTTTTCTTGAACATTTAAAACAACCTTAAAGATCATCTTTAGGGGGTGTTTTTTATTCGAAGGAGACTCGTATGAAATTAGCGGATTTTTTGTGTAAGAAAGCGATTACTGTTGAATTGCAGGGTACAACAAAGAAAGAAGTGATCCAAGAGCTTATCGGGCTTCTTGCCGACGGTGAGGCTATTGATAAGAAAAATAAAAATAAGATTTTTGATGTGATTCTGGCCCGTGAACAATTAGGGTCGACTGCGATTGGCCAAGGGGTTGCCATTCCGCACGCTAAATTTGAAGGTGTTGACAAGCTCACAGCGAGCTTGGGAATTAGTAAGCATGGCGTTGATTTTGATTCACTCGACGGTGAACCTGCATACATTTTTTTCCTCCTTGTTGCACCTGCAGATTCCGCGGGTCCTCATCTTAAGGCTCTCGCAAGAATCTCCCGCCTTTTAAAGGATAAGTTCTTTCGTGATAGCCTCAGAGCTGCCGAGAACACTAAAGCAGTTCTTAAATTGATTGCATTAGAAGACGAACGAATCGGCTAAGCTTATTTTCTTAGCGCAAGCCGTTGGCATAAGAACAATGTTCAAGGCAACATGATTAGCGACAATCCTTTTTCTATACTTAACAATATTATTAAGTGGTTTTATCCCGGAATGCGGGTTAAGCGTTGGTTCATGACCACCATTTTAGGGATTTTTATTGTTTCGCTGGGTGTCATTTTTGCTGTTTCCTCTTACACCTTGGTTATTATTTTTGGTTTTGTCATTATATTTTGTGGCATTGTTTTGGTGGTTCTGGGAATCGTGAAAATGATTATTTCCCTTATCACGTTATTCCTACCTGAGCGTGAGCGTGATTTAGTGCACATTCTTTATCAACGGCGTTATTTGGAGCGAGGGCCTAAGGTTGTTGTGGTTGGCGGAGGGCATGGGCTATCCAATCTGCTCTTTGGGTTAAAAGAATATACCTCCAACTTAACCGCCATCGTGACCGTGGCTGATAGCGGAGGATCGTCGGGGAGATTGCGTGAAGAATTTAATATTGTAGCTCCCGGGGATATTCGTAATTGCCTTGTGGCTTTGGCAGATGCACCGGCCTTGATGGGAGAGCTGTTTCAGTTTCGTTTTGCGGAAAGTTCAGAACTCAAAGGGCATAATTTTGGTAATCTTTTTTTGACAGCTATGGTGCAGCTGACCCATGGGGATTTTGAAAAAGCGGTCAAAGAGTCAAGCAAAGTTTTAGCGATCCGGGGGAAAGTTGTTCCTTCGACGATTAACAATGTTCATTTGGTTGCTGAATATGAGGACGGATCACGGACAGAGGGAGAGGCCAAGATTCCTAAGCGTGATAAACGTATTGCGCGTCTTTATTTGACGCCTGAGCATACGCTTCCGACGCAAGAAGCTTTGGACGCGATTGAAAACGCGGATATTGTTATTTTGGGCCCTGGGAGCCTCTATACAAGTGTTATCTCTAACTTAGTGATTAAGGGAATGACGCAGGCCCTCGAAAAGACGCGTGCTTATAAGATTTATATCTGTAATGTGATGACTCAGCCTGGTGAGACCGATGGGTATAGCGCTAGTCAGCATCTTAAGGCACTTATGAAGCATACATCGTCACGCACAGTTGATGCCTGTCTGATTAACGATGCGGTCGTTCCGGAGGGTGCGCTGGAGCGTTATCGTCATGAGAATTCTTATCCTGTTCAGCCAGACGTTGACGCAATAAGAGCCCTGGGGTGTAAAGCGGTTGTTGCAGATTTGCTAGGGGTCAATGATTATGTCCGCCATGATTCTAAGAAATTAACAAAGGCCTTGATTGATCTGATTGAGACACAACGCTTTATCAAGCGTTAAAAAGGATGTATGGTAAAGATTGAGAAAGAAGTGATTATTAAAAGTGCGCAAGGTCTTCATGCGCGCCCAGCGGCATTGTTTGTTCAGCTTGCCAATAAATTTGATTGCGAAATTGTTGTGCGTAAAGGGACGGATGTGGTTAATGGAAAGTCGATCATGGGGATTCTGATGCTTGCCGCGGAAAAGGGAAGCAAGCTTACGGTTTCGGCGGAAGGTGATGATGCTGAGCGCGCGGTTCAAGAATTAACGCAGTTCTTGACCAATAACAGCTAGTTTGTGTGGCCATGAAAACAAAAAATAATGAGATTATCTTAAGTGGTATTCCTGCAGCTCCAGGCGTTGCTTCAGGACCTGTGTTTATTTTAGATAAACAGGATTTTTTTATTTCTCCGCGCACCATTCTTGAAAATGAAATTCCCATTGAAATTGCGCGCTTCGAAGAAGCCTTGATTAAGACCCGTGAGGAAATTTTAAATATTCAATCACGGATCTCTAAGGACATGGGGGTGCGCCACGCACAGATTTTCGACGCACATCTTCTGGTCCTTGAAGACCGAACGATTATTCAGGAGGTCATTAAAACGATTAAGAAAGAAAAGGCATGCGTTGAGTATGTCTTTTCGCAGGTCATGAAGAAATATATTAAAGTTTTTTCTGATATTCAAGATGAGTATTTGCGTGATCGTACCAGTGATATTAATGATGTTAGCAAGCGTGTCTTAAAGAATCTGATGGAAGAGACAAAGCTCCACGACCTCGAGGATTTAACCGAGGAGACCATTGTTATTGCCCATGATTTTTCTCCATCGGACACGGCGAGCATGTACAACAAAAAGATTTTAGCTTTTGCAACGGATGTAGGTGGCCGAACATCGCATACCGCGATTATGGCCAAGTCGCTTGGCATTCCTGCGGTGGTTGGCCTTAAAGATGGAACACTTCGTGTGCATAACCAGGATTATGTCATTGTGGATGGCCGCAAAGGATTTCTGATTATTGATCCTTCGGATAAGACCAAAGAAAAATATAATATTGAGAAAAATAAGATTGCGGCTTCACGTTCGCGTTTTGATGATATCAAGGACTTGCCGGCAGAGACGATTGATGGTCGGCGCGTGGCGCTCATGGCAAATTTGGAGCTTCCTGAAGAGATTCCCATTGTTTTGAAGCAGCATTGTAGCGGCGTTGGTTTGTACCGTACGGAATATTTGTACATGAATCGTACGGATTTGCCTTCAGAAGAAGAGCAATTTAAGGCCTATCGTTATGTGGCGGAAAAAATGGCGCCGCATCCCGTGGTGATCCGCACCCTTGACTTGGGTGGGGATAAGTTTGCTTCGAGTGTTCAAGTGCCTAAAGAGATGCAATCTTTTTTAGGCTGGAGGGCGATACGTTTTTGTTTGGGTCGACCAGATATCTTTAAGGCGCAGTTGCGAGCGATTTTAAGGGCTTCTGTGTTTGGGAACCTGAAGATGATGTATCCAATGATTTCAGGTGTAGGGGAGCTTCGCGAGGCTAACACGATTCTTCATGAAGCTAAAAATAGTCTCAAGAAAGAAAAGATTCCTTTTAATGGGAATATGCCGTTGGGAGCAATGATTGAAGTCCCCTCTGCTGCGGTGACCTCAGATATCTTGGCTAAGGAAGTGAACTTTTTTAGTATCGGCACTAACGATCTTATTCAATACACGCTTGCTGTGGATCGCACCAATGAGCAGACCGCCAATCTTTATCAGCCTTCGCATCCATCGGTGCTGCGCTTGATTAAGCAAACGATTCAATCCGCGCATCAGGCAGGAATCTCTGTTGGGCTTTGTGGAGAAATGGCGAGTGATCCTATTTTTGCCATGTTGCTTTTAGGCCTAGGACTCGATGAATTCAGCATGTCGTCGCTTAATATTTTACAGATTAAGGAGCTGATTCGAAGTTTTAATTTTAAGGATGCGCAAGAGATTGCTCAAGAGGCGTTAAGTTTTTCCTCCGCAGAGCACGTGGAAGAGTTTTTGAAAATGAAGCTGAGAAAATATGCTCCGCATATTTACAGTCCTCGGAAATAAGATATGAAGGTTCTGATTTTAGCTGCAGGATATGGAACACGGCTTTATCCTTTGACCAAGGATAAACCAAAGCCACTGCTTCCTATTGAACCTGATAAGCCGTTGATTAATTATTTAGTTGAGCGCGTTGTTGGTTTGCAAGAATTAACGGAGATCTATGTTGTGACCAATGATAAGTTCTTTGAGAAATTCCAGCAATGGGCGGAAACATTTAGGGGGCTTTCTGTGCCGATGACCATTGTTAACGACGGGACAAAAACTCCTGAAGACCGACTGGGGTCGATTGGGGATATTGATTTTACCGTTAAAGGGTACAAGATAGCTGAGGATCTCTTGGTTGTTGGAGGCGACAACCTGTTTGATTTTAAGACAGACCAGTTTTTTACATTTGCCATGGCAAACAAGGAAAAGGTCACTTTGGGTCTTTATGATATTAAACATATCGAAAAGGCCAAGAATTTTGGCGTTGCGGCTATGGATGGTAGCCATAGCGTGATATCCTTTGAAGAAAAACCTTCTAAGCCTAAATCAAGCTTGATCGCCATGTGTTTTTATTATTTACCCAAAAAAACACTTCCATTAATTCAGCAATATATGACTCAGGGCGGGAAGGTGGATTTAGCTGGAGATTATATTAAATGGTTGTGTGAACAAAAACGACTTTGCGGTTTTCAATTTTCAGGTTCGTGGTATGATATCGGAAGTCTTGAGGCGTATCATGAAGCTCAAGCAGATTTTACAAAACATTAATCAAAACAGGAGGAATGTCACGTGAAAGGTCGTTATTTTATTACGTCAGAATCCGTAGGCGCAGGCCATCCGGACAAGGTGTGTGATCAGATTTCAGATGCGGTGTTAGATGCGGTTTTAAAAGATGATCCCAAGGGGCGTGTGGCATGCGAAACCTTTGTCACGACGGGTCTTGTCGTGGTCGGTGGAGAAATTACAACAACGACTTTTATTAATGTTCAGAAATTAGTTAAGAAAGTCTTGATTGATATTGGATATAACCATGATCGCTATGGTTTTTCAGCCTATACCTGCGCGGTGTTAAGCGCTATTGTGAGTCAATCACCGGATATTGCTCAAGGCGTGGATGCTGGAGGCGCCGGAGATCAGGGGATTATGATTGGGTATGCGTGTGATGAAACCAAGGAGCTCATGCCGCTTCCAATCATGTTGGCGCACAAGCTGGTTAAGCGTATTGAAGATGTGCGCAAGTCTAGCGAGCTTGATTATCTTGGTCCCGACTGCAAAAGTCAGGTTACGATCGAATATGAAGATGGCGTGCCGTTTCGTGTGGATACGGTTGTTCTGGCGTGTCAGCACACAACCAAGATCCTTGATAAGACGGGAATGAGAATTACGGCAGAAGCCAAGAAAGAAATTATTGATGTCATTGCGCGTCCTATCCTTGATAAGTGGGTTGACGCCAAGACAAAGTTTTACGTGAACGAAACTGGGAAATTTGTGGTTGGCGGCCCACAGTCCGATACAGGTGTGACGGGACGAAAAATCATTGTTGATACTTATGGTGGGGTTGTTTCCCACGGCGGCGGCGCTTTTTCTGGCAAAGATCCAACCAAGGTGGATCGTTCGGCAACGTATATGGCGCGCTATGTGGCCAAGAATATTGTGGCAGCCAAGCTTGCCAAACGATGTTGGATCCAGTTTGGGTATGCGATTGGCCGTGCAGATCCTGTGAGCGTGACCGTCGATACGTTTGGCACGGGGAATGTTTCAGAGCAGGTTCTTGTTGACCTGGTGCGTAAGCATTTTGATTTGACACCGCAAGGCATCATTAAAACGCTTAAACTTTTAACCCCGATTTATCAAAAGACTGCGGCTTATGGTCATTTTGGCCGTGAAGAATTTACCTGGGAAAAAATAGACAAGGCCAGTCTTCTGGCTAAAGAAGCAAAAAGAAAATAGTTTTAATTCTTCGAAGCGTTTTTTGCTTTGGAGTTCATTTCGGGCAAATGACTTAGGCGTGTAAAGGTGCCTAAGTCATTTGCCCTCATTCAAAGGAAAAGGTATGGTAATGAAAGAAAAAGTAACACAAGATTATAAAATTAAAGACATATCCTTGGCAACATTTGGTCATAAGGAAATTGAATTAGCTGAAAAAGAGATGCCAGGTTTGATGGCTTTGCAGAAAAAATATAAGGGTCAAAAGCCCTTGAAGGGCGCACGCATTATGGGTTCGTTGCATATGACGATCCAGACCGCTGTTCTCATTAAGACGCTGGCAGCTCTTGGCGCACAGGTACGCTGGGCAAGCTGCAATATTTTTTCAACGCAAGATCATGCAGCCGCGGCCATTGCTGATTTAGGCATTCCTGTCTTTGCCTGGAAAGGTGAGACCCTCAAGGAATATTGGTGGTGTACGGACAAAGCGCTCTCCTTTCCCGGCGCTCAAGGTCCGACCCTGATCGTAGATGATGGGGGAGACGCTACGATGATGATTCATAAAGGTTATGAAGCAGAAAATAATGCTAAAGTTTTGGATGCCAAGGCCGATACCGAAGATGAGCAAGAACTTTTAGTGGCGTTAAAAGCAATTTTAAAGCAAGATGCTAAGCGTTGGCATCGTGTTGTCAAAGAGATGAAGGGCGTTTCGGAAGAGACAACAACAGGGGTGCATCGCTTATATCAAATGCTTGAGAAGAATGAGTTGTTGTTTCCCGCGTTTAATGTTAATGATTCGGTGACCAAATCTAAATTTGATAATTTGTATGGTTGTCGTGAATCCCTGGCCGACGGTATTAAGCGCGCTACTGATATCATGGTGGCTGGCAAGGTCGTTGTTGTCTGCGGCTATGGTGATGTGGGCAAGGGGTCGGCGCGCTCAATGAAGGCATATGGATCTCGTGTGATTGTTACCGAGATCGATCCCATCTGCGCTCTTCAGGCTGCCATGGAAGGTTATGAGGTTAAAACTCTTGAGGATGTGATATCACTAGGTGATATTTTTGTGACGGCCACAGGCAATTGTGAGGTCATTACCGCTGAGCAGATGTCCAAAATGAAAGATGGCGCAATTGTTTGTAATATTGGACACTTTGATAATGAGATCCAGGTTGGCCGTCTTAATGCGTGGCCTGGAGTCAAAAAAGTCAACGTCAAACCTCAGGTTGACCAATATTATTTTAAAGATGGGCATTCGATTGTTTTGTTGGCTGAGGGACGCTTGGTCAATCTTGGTTGCGCCACAGGACATCCATCGTTTGTGATGAGCAATTCGTTTACCAATCAAACCTTGGCGCAGTTAGCGCTTTGGAGCAAAGAATACAAGATTGGCGTGTATCGTCTTCCCAAAGAATTGGACGAAGAAGTCGCGCGCCTTCATTTGGATCATGTGGGCGTGAAATTGACAACGCTAACGGAAAAACAAGCGAAATATATTGGCTGTCCAGTTAACGGTCCGTATAAATCGGATCATTATCGTTATTAAGCTTAAGAGACTGATTATGGTGAAGAAGAATAAAATGAAAACAATTGCTGTTTTAACCTCTGGCGGTGATGGCTCGGGGATGAATGCAGCGATTCGCAGTGTTGTTCGTTACGCGCTCTATCATGGCCTTGCGGTCAAAGGAATTATGCGCGGCTATCAAGGCTTGATTGATGATGAAATTGTTGATCTTAATCGACGGTCGGTGTCCAATATTATTAGTCGCGGAGGGACATTCTTAAAAACTTCACGGTGCCCCGAATTTAGAACAAAAGCCGGAGTTGCTAAGGCTGCGGCCACGTTAACAAAGCATAAGATTGATGGACTTGTTGTGATTGGCGGAGATGGCAGCTACGCCGGAGCCTTGGATCTTTTTCGTTCATGGAATATTCCTGTGGTGGGTGTTCCAGGCACGATTGATAACGATCTTTATGGAACCGATCAAACGATTGGATGCCATACGGCGGTTAACGTTGCCCTCGAGGCGATCGACAAGATTCGCGATACGGCCCATAGTATGGAACGTATTTTTGTTGTTGAAGTGATGGGGCGCCATTCGGGATATATCGCCATGCAAGTGGCTGTTGGGTCAGGTGCCGAAGATGTGATCATTCCAGAGCGTGTATTTGATTATAAAAAGATGTATGAGGAGATCAAGAAAGGCCATAAAAAAGGAAAAATTAGTTGGATGATTATTGTCGCCGAAGGCGCAGGCAAGGCGTATAAGGTTGCCGAGAAGGTGACCAAGATCACAGGATTGGAGAGTCGTTATGTTGTCTTGGGACATATTCAGCGTGGGGGGACCCCTACCGCTCCAGATCGTATTTTAGCCACGCGGCTTGGTGCCGCAGCCGTGGAGTGTTTAATTCAGGGTCACTATGGTAAGGCCGTCGGTGTGTTGCAAAACAAGATCAATGTCGTTGATTTGGGTCAAGCGTGTGCGTCCACCAATCTTCCCATTGATGAATATCTAAACTTAATTAAAATCTTAGTTTAACTTTTAACGAGAGGAGCAGTTCATGGCAAAAATTTATTATGACAAGGATGCAAATTTAGATTTCATTAAGAATAAAACAATTGCGATCATCGGTTATGGTATTCAGGGCCGAGGGCAGGCGTTGAATTTGCGTGATAGCGGGTTGAAAGTAATTGTCAGCGAGCTTGAAGGAACCGACAACTACAAGAAGGCTAAAGAAGATGGCTTTGAACCTGTGGATGTCAAGACCGCAACAAAGAATGCGGATATTATTCAGGTGTTGACCCAAGACCATGTGCAGGCCGCAGTGTACAAGAAAGATATTAAAAAGAATCTTAAAGCTGGGAAATCATTACTTTTTTCCCATGGGTTTAATATTCATTTTGGCCAAATTAAGCCACCGGCGGATATCGACGTGTTTATGATCGCTCCTAAGGGGCCAGGGGCTTTGGTGCGCAGTCAATATGTGGAAGGTAAAGGCGTTCCATGCCTCGTCGCGATCCACCAAGACGCCACAGGCAACGCGCTTAAGACTGCTCTTGCTTATGCCAAGGGGATTGGCGGTGCTCGCGCGGGTGTGATTGAAACAACGTTTAAGGAAGAAACGGAAACTGACCTCTTTGGCGAGCAGGCTGTTCTTTGCGGTGGCGTGAGTGAACTTGTTAAGGCAGGATTTGATACGTTAGTCGAAGCTGGTTATCAGCCAGAGATCGCGTATTTTGAATGTTTGCATGAGCTCAAACTCATCACAGATCTTATTTACTCGACGGGAATTCAGGGTATGCGTAAGCGCGTATCGGATACCGCCGAGTATGGTGATTTTTCACGAGGCAAGCGTGTCATTAGCGATAAGACACGTAAGGTGATGAAAAAGATGCTCTCCGAAGTCCAGTCTGGCAAGTTTGCTAAAGAATGGATTCGCGAAAATAAAAAAGGACGACCTAATTTTAATGCCTGGCGTAAAGAAGCGGATGGCCATTTGATTGAAAAGGTGGGCTCCCAGCTTCGCGATATGATGCCGTGGATGAAATAGGAGACTCCTCGCTATCGCTCGGAGTAAATTCGGCCAGATTGTTTACGTTTCTCACTGTGTTCGTCCGTAAACTATGGCCTCATTTATGATGCCGTGGATGAAATAAAGGAATAAATGATCAATGACCAAATTCCAATGCAAAATGAAATCACAATGATTTAATTTGCAATTGGACATTACGATTTGATTCATTCATTCGACATTGGGGTTTGGGGCATTCGGATTTTTGAAGAGGTGTATGATGAAAAACGATAAAGTTTATATTTTCGACACGACCTTACGCGACGGGGAGCAAGCCCCGGGTGCGAGCATGAACGAGAAAGAAAAGCTCGAAGTCGCTTTCGCTCTAGAGCGTTTAGGCGTTGATATCATCGAGGCAGGTTTTCCTGTGATCTCTAAAGGTGATTTTAGCGCCGTCAAGAGCGTGGCTAAGCATATCAAGACATCGACAGTTTGCGGTTTGGCGCGCTCGATTAAAGCGGATATCGATGCTTGTGCCGATGCCGTGAAGTGTGCTAAAAGTTCACGCATTCATGTTTTCTTGGCAACATCCAAGATTCATCTTCAGTATAAATTTAAACGCACCAAGGAAGAAATTTTGCAGATGGCTATTGATGCGGTTAAGTATGCGAGGACTAAGCATGATGATATTGAGTTTTCGCCTGAAGATGCTTCCAGGACCGAGGGAGATTTCTTGTTTCGTGTGGTTGAAGCTGTCATCAAGGCAGGGGCCAAGACCGTGAATATTCCTGATACCGTGGGTTACGGCATGCCGGATCAATTTGGCCAGCTTATTCATGATATTTACAGCCATGTTCCGAATATCCATAAAGCTGTTATTTCAGTTCATTGCCATAATGATTTAGGTCTTGGCGTGGCCAATTCTTTGGCCGCGATTAAGAATGGTGCGCGTCAGGTGGAATGCACTGTGAACGGTATCGGTGAACGAGCCGGTAACGCATCGATGGAAGAAATTGTTATGGCCTTGAAGACACGCGAGGATTATTTTGGATGTAAAACAAATATCAAAACGCAGGAAATCTGTCGTGTTTCACGGCTTGTGAGCAAATATTCAGGATTTGTTGTCGCGCCGAATAAGGCTATTGTTGGCGCGAATGCTTTTCGTCATGAAGCGGGTATTCATCAAGACGGTGTTTTGAAAGAGCGCTCAACCTATGAAATCATGCGCCCGGAAGATGTTGGTTTTATGGAGACGGGTCTTGTTTTAGGAAAGCATTCTGGTCGTCATGCCTTTCGTGTGCGTTTAAAAGTCTTAGGTATTGACTTAAAAGATGCTGATCTTGATCGCGCCTTTACACGTTTTAAAGCGGTTGCGGACAAAAAGAAGCAAGTTTTCGATGAGGATTTAGTTTCGATCGCGGAAGATGAAACAAAGTTCCTTCCCAATACGTGGCAACTTGTGAGTCTTGCGGTTACGAGTGGTACGAAGATCGCGCCTAAGGCAACGGTGGCGATCAAGTCTAAGGGTAAGGCTTTAGAAAAGACCTCTTCAGGTGATGGGCCTGTGGATGCTTGTTATAAGGCCATTGATCAGATGGTTAAGGTCAAGGGTGAGCTTTTAGATTATTCCATTCAATCTGTAACCCATGGCAAAGATGCTTTAGGTGAGGTTACCGTCAAGGTTCGCATTCAAGGAAAAAAGTATATCGGTCACGGATCAAGCACGGATATCCTCGAAGCTTCCGCAAAGGCGTATTTAAACGCGATTAACAAAATGATCTTTCAAGGCGCCACCTGATAATCATTTATGACCAATAAAATGACAACGTACGGACTCATAGGCTATCCCTTAGGGCATAGCCTTTCTCCTTTAATGCACAATGCCGCTTTTGAGGCTTTGGGAGTTGAGGCGACGTATGAACTTTTTCCTTTAAAAGAAGACGAGCTCGATGCTTTTTTTCATGATTTAAAGAAGGAGGACAGCCCTATTTTTGGCCTTAATGTGACTGTCCCTTATAAAGAAAAGGTTATCAAGTACCTGGATAGCATGAGTCCTTACGCGCAAAAAGTATCTGCCGTCAATACGATTGTGATCAGCGAAGACCGCAAGCTTAAAGGCTACAATACGGATGGGCCTGGGTTTCTAGCTCATTTGACAGAGCTCAAGTTTCCGACGCACGATAAGCGCGTGGCGCTTTTGGGTGCTGGTGGGGCAGCGCGGGCTGTACTGTCAGCCCTTTGTATGATCCCTGAGCGGCCAAGCCAGATTAAGATTTTTGATATTGAGCCTGAAAAGGCTGAGCACCTTGTTGTTGACTTAAAGAAGAGCATGAATTGTGATATTGTTGAGGCTGTGAGTAGCATCGACGATCTGAATGTCGAGCTTGCAGATTTGCTCATCAACGCAACACCTGTTGGTATGAAGGCCACGGACATTCCTTTGCTTGATGAAGAGCCTTTGCATGCCAACCTTTGTGTGTATGATCTGGTGTATAATCCCGCGCAAACGGTGCTTTTGAAGATGGCAAAAAAGAAAGGTGCCAAGACCTCCAATGGCCTAGGCATGCTTTTTTATCAAGGGGTTCTTGCGTTTCAGCATTGGGCAGGGGTTGAGCTTCCTGAGAATATTAAGACAAAAATGAAAAAAGCACTTAATGATGGGCTAAAGTAAAGGACTTAACGCATGGAAATCATGATCGGTATTCTTATTTTTATCTTTGGAAGCATGATCGGAAGTTTCTTGAACGTGTGCATTGTGCGCATGCCCAAGGAAGAGTCCGTCGTTATGCCGCGCTCGCATTGCGTGAACTGTAACAAGATGATTCCCTGGTATGATAATATTCCTTTGGTCAGTTTTTTTCTCTTGAAGGGCAAATGCCGATCTTGCCAGGCTAAGATTTCTATACGCTATGTTTTGGTGGAGCTTTTGACAGCCGTTTCTTTTTTTGGATTTTATCGTTATTTTGGGCTTGAGGCGATCCTGTGGCCCTATTTGGTGATGCTTTCTGGATTTATTGTTGCTACTTTCGTGGATATTGAGCATAGGATTATTCCTGATGAGATTACCTTGGGCGGATTGGTGGTTGGATTCCTTTTTAGTCTTTTGATTCCACAGCTCCATCACACCGATCAGCATCTGCTTGGCGGGGTGAGAAGTTTCTTGGGTATTTTAATCGGTGGCGGATCAATTTATCTGATGGGACTTGTTGGCGATTTTCTTTTTAAGAAAGAGTCCATGGGCGGGGGAGATGTTAAATTTATGGCCATGGTTGGTGCTTTTTTAGGTTGGCAGCTGGCTCTTTTAGCTTTTTTTATCGCGCCTTTCTTTGGCGCTGTTGTTGGGATCATTGTCAAAATCCGCACCAAGGAAAGCCTTATTCCTTACGGCCCTTTTCTTGTCATGGGATCGCTCATCGCCCTATTCTTTTCCAAGGAAATTTTTTACTGGTTATTTCATTTGTATGGGATACAGTAAACCTACCTTTTAGCAAAAGGCTACGTCGACCAACAAGTCTTGCTTTCTTGACACTTCCGTTGTCCTCATGTTACAATTTGCCATCGCCTAAAAAAGAGAAAGGCTTCATGTGGATAAAAATATTGCATTAATTGGCTTTATGGGTTCCGGAAAGACAACCGTGGCCTGCGCGCTCGCCAAGAAACTTCAGCGAAAACTTGTGAGCACCGATGAGATCATTGTCAAAGCCGAGCAATGCTCCATCGCTGATATTTTTGCTCTTAAGGGTGAAGCGTATTTTCGCGGCCTTGAACGAAAAGTGGTTGCGCAGCTAGCTCAAGAAATAAATCTCGTGATCGATTGCGGCGGCGGCATTGTGCTGCAAGAGGAGAATATGGTCCACTTGAAAAAGCAGGGGATCATTGTTTATTTAAAAGCGAGCATTGATGTTTTGCATGAGCGCACAAAAAAGGAAACCCATCGCCCGCTTCTTAATGTAAGTGACCCTCAAGCTAAGATCAAAGAGCTTCTCTTAAAGCGAGAGCCTTTTTACGCAAACGCTGATTATACCATTGACACCTCGGAAAAAAGCGTCAGCGAAGTTGTTGACGCGATTACGCAACTTGTAAAGAATGGTTAACTTAGATTATCTGATTGCACTCAACGCCGTCTTTGGTCTTGGGCCTACACGCATCAAGAAACTTCTTGCGCATTTTGGCTCTCCTGAAAAGATTTTTCAAGCCCAGGAAAAAGATTTTAGCTCCTGTCGTTTTCTTCCGCCGTCAGCTGTGAACGCCCTCACGCGGTTTCCTTGTGATGATTTTTTAAAGAACGAATATGCCTTGTTAAAAAAGCACAAGGCCTTTGTGGTCAGTATTTTTGATTCTGCATATCCAAAACAGCTTAAAGAAATCTGTGATCCGCCAGTTGTGTTGTATGGCAGGGGAGATGTTGCCCTGATGCAGACTTTAGCGATTGCCATTGTCGGCTGCCGCCGGGCCTCCGTTTATGGCATGACAACCGCGGAAAAGCTAGCTCAGCAGCTCTGCGATTATCGCCTCACAGTTGTTTCCGGGCTTGCGCGGGGCATTGATACCGCAGCGCATCGAGGCGTCCTTAAAGTTCGTGGGAAAACCGTTGCTGTCTTAGGGACGGGGTTAGCACAAATTTATCCTCCTGAAAATAAAAGATTGTTTGAAGCGATTGCGGAGCAGGGATTGGTTCTTTCGGAGTTTCCTTTGGACACCCCTCCGCGGCCTTATCATTTTCCTCATCGAAATCGGATCATTAGCGGATTGTCGCTTGGCGTTGTGGTGGTGGAAGCGGCTAAAACAAGTGGTGCCTTGATCACCGCGGATCTTGCTCTGGAGCAGGGCAGGGACGTTTTTGCTATTCCTGGGAAAGTGGACTCTCCGAGTTCGCACGGCGTTAACGAGTTGATCAAGCAAGGAGCCAAGCTTGTGACGTGTGTTCAGGATATTGTGGATGAGCTATCGCTTGATGTTAAGCCTTGTCTTTTGACAGAAGAAAAACCTCAAGAAGGTGAACATGTCCAGACAGACAAGAATCTTTCACCGGAAGAGGCAAGCGTTTTAAAGCTTTTATCGCGTTGCCCCAGGGATCTAGATTCCCTTTGCTATGAAAGTAAATTGTCCCTGCCGTGTGTTTTTAGTGCTCTCTTAAAGCTAGAGCTTTCAGGCCTGGTCAAGCAATTGCCTGGAAAACTATTTGTCTTAAAATAAAAATCCTCTATAATACTTCTATTATTATAAATAAATAAGCGTGTGATGGGCCTCGCCAATGGTGTTGTTCGTTGATGCGCATGAATTTTCAAGAGGAGTATTATGGCTAAATCTGCAAAATGTCTTGTTGTTGTCGAGTCTCCAGCCAAGGTCAAGACTATTAATAAGATCTTGGGTGATCAATACAAGGTTGTTTCGTCCATGGGGCATGTGATTGATCTCCCGAAGTCAACCTTAGGCATTGATATTGAAAATGAGTTTAAGCCAAAGCTCATTGTCATCCGTGCCAAGCGTCCGACGTTAAAAAAACTCAAGGCTGATGCTAAAGGTAAAAAAGAAATTTATATCGCGACGGATCCTGATCGCGAAGGAGAAGCTATTGGCTGGAATTTAGCCCAAGAAATACGGGAAGACAAAAAAGTTTTTCGCGTTGTCTTCCACGAAATTACCAAAGAAGCTGTTTTGAAAGCCTTTGACCATGTGCGTGAATTTGATGCCAAGAAGATCGAAGCGCAAACAGCTCGTCGTGTTATGGATCGTTTGGTTGGTTATCAGCTGAGCCCGCTTTTATGGAAAAAGGTTGGCTCAGGTTTAAGTGCTGGGCGCGTGCAATCGGTTGCCCTTCGGTTGATCGTGGATCGTGATCGCGCCATTGCCGCATTTATTCCTCAGGAATATTGGGACATCAGCATTGATGTTAAGAAACCAGGGAATCCGCAAGTTTTATCTGCTTCTCTTGAAAAGATAAAGAAAGTAAAGCCAGAGATGGTTTCGCAAGAGCAGGCGCAAGAGGTGTCTGCGCAAATCAAGGCGCAAACTTTTGTGGTTGCGGATATTTCTGAAAAAGATGTCCGTCGCAATCCCTTGCCGCCGTTTATCACCAGCACTTTGCAGCAGGAGGCCTTTAACAAGCTTGGATTTAATACCGCCAAGACCATGATGATTGCCCAGGGCCTTTATGAAGGCGTTGATTTAGGCGATGGGGAAACCGTTGGTTTGATTACTTATATGCGCACGGATTCGGTGAACATTGCCAACGAAGCTAAGGCACGGGTCCGCACATATATTCAAGAAAATTTTGATAAGGCGTATTTACCAGAGACAGCTAATGTGTATAAATCTAAGAAGAGCGCCCAGGAGGCACATGAGGCCATTCGTCCGTCGGATGTTTTTCGTAAGCCGGATGACGTGAAGGCTTTCCTGACGGAGGAGCAGTATAAAATTTATGAATTGATTTGGCGTAGGTTTGTCAGCTGCCAGATGACCCCAGCGGTTTTTGTGCAGAAGAAAATCAATATTACAGCTGGTGATTTTGAATTTAGCGCGTCTGCTTCGACGCTCAAATTTGAGGGGTGTCTTATTCTTTTTCGCGAGGATGAGGTCAAGGAAAAGGGTTCTGATTTTTCTGCCTTTGAAAAAAACGATCTCTTGGAGCTTGTCGATGTCCATCCGGATCAGCATTTTACAAAACCGCCACCTCATTATTCGGAAGCGACGCTTGTTCGCGCTCTGGAAGAAGACGGGATTGGTCGGCCCAGCACGTATGCGCCGATTATCCATACTCTTGTTTTCCGCAATTATGTGTCGCGCGCTAAGGGTTATTTTACATCGACGGAGCTAGGGCAAAAGGTTTGCGATATGCTTATTGAATATTTTCCCAAGATTATGGATATTGGGTTTACCGCCACCATGGAGAATGATCTCGACTTGATTGAAGAAGGCGAGATGGAGTATTTGCATCTTTTGAATGAATTTTATCCTCCGTTTAAAGAAGAGCTTGATTATGCGATGCAAAATATTGAAAAGACAACTGCCTTTATTGACCGCGCATGCCCTGATTGCGGCAAGCCGTTAGCCATCAAGTGGGGGCGTCGAGGGAAATTTATCAGTTGCACAGGATTTCCAGCCTGTCGCCATTCCGAGGCCTTTTCCTCTGGCGTCAAATGTCCTCAACCTAATTGCACTGGAGAATTGGTTGAGCGTCGCTCACGCGGAGGAACCGCTTTTTATGGGTGTAGCCGTTACCCTGAGTGCACTTATACAGCGCGGCAGCTGCCCCAAGAGGATCAACCAACCACAAACAATGAACCGATACGTTGAGAAATTCATATCGTATCTGGATATTGAAAAGAATTATTCTAAACATACCCTCTTAAACTACAAGATTGACTTAGAAGAGTTTTTTCTTTATCTGCAGGAGACGCCCATTGAACGCGTGGATTATTTTCATCTGCGGCGTTATCTGGGAAACTTGCGAAGCAAAAATCTAAAGACGCGTACCGTCGCGCGTAAATTATCGTCCTTGCGAAGCTTTTTTAAATTTCTGTTTCGCGAGGGATTGGTGAAGAAAAACCCTTCAACGCTTTTGATGACGCCTAAGCTGGACAAGAAACTCCCTAAATTTTTGTCGGAAATGGATGCCACGCGTCTTGTGGATGCGGTGATTGATCGCGATGAGGCAGGCTTACGGGATCATGCGATTTTGGAAACTCTGTATAGTACGGGTATGCGCGTGAGTGAACTCGTGTCGCTTAATCTTGATCGTGTTGATTTTATCAGTAATATTGTGAAGGTTCTGGGCAAAGGAAAAAAAGAGCGGCTTCTGCCCATTGGCGAAACAGCGTTGAAAGCGGTTAAAGAATACGTTGACACGCGTGAACATAAATCCGATGCTGTTTTTTTGAATCATCATGGAAGGCGCTTAACGGATCGAAGTGTGCGCAACATCCTCAACAAATATATTTTGAAGGCCAGTATTCAAAGCAAGATGTCGCCGCATGCCTTGCGGCATTCCTTTGCCACGCATTTGTTAAATGCGGGCGCTGATTTACGTTCTGTTCAGGAATTGCTGGGCCACGTTAATCTTTCAACAACGCAGATTTATACCCACATGACAACGGAAAAACTTAAGAATATTTATAACAAGGCGCACCCGCGGGCATAGCATGGCTTTATTGTACGATTTTCTTTTTATCCTTTTTTCATTACTTTATGTGCCTTATCTTTTGCTCAAGCGAAAATGGCACAAAGATTTTGGGACGCGTTTTGGTTTCTTAAGTGCGCAAAAACTTGGGCTCGTTGGAAAAAAAAGGATTTGGATCCATGCGGTAAGTGTCGGGGAGGTGATGGTTGTTTCGAACCTTCTTAAAAAGATGAGGACGCGCTATTCTGATCATCAGATTGTGATCTCGGTTGTGACGCAAACAGGTTTTGAGTTAGCCAAGACAAAACTCGAAGGGGATGAAAGAGTTATTTACGCGCCTCTGGATTTAAGTTTTGCTGTGCGTCAATATTTGGATCTCTTGCAGCCTAGCATTTATCTTAATGCCGAAACTGAAATCTGGCCTAATTTGTTGACAGAGCTCCACAAGCGCTCGATTCCGATTGTACAAGTTAATGGCCGCATATCTGACAAGGCCTTGAAGGGGTATAAATTTCTTAAGTGTCTCTTGCGTCCTGTTTTAGCATGTGTTGATTGTTTTTGTATGCAAAGCGAGTCAGATGCTAGTCGTATCAAGGAGCTGGGGGCTTTGGAAGAAAAAGTTTTTGTTGTCGGAAACATGAAATTTGATGATGTTGTGGGTGAGAGTCGCCATGAATTGTCTCACGCCATGCTTAGGGATAGCAACATGGTGCTTGTTGCTGGCAGCACACATCCTGGCGAAGAAGAAATCTTACTTGATATTGTTTGTGCGCTTAAGGCACAGATTTCTCCCCTTGTCCTTGTTCTTGCGCCGCGACATCCTGATCGCGCGGGTGAGATCATGAGTCTTTGCGAGAGAAAAGGTTTTAGCGCTGTTAAGTTTTCGCAAGTGAGTAAGGCCTTTGTTGCGCCAGCCGTTGTTGTCGTTGACACCATTGGTCATTTGCGTTCGTTTTATGCGTTAGCCGATGTTGTTTTTCTGGGAAAAAGTTTAACAGTGCAGGGAGGTCATAATATTATTGAGCCTGCGTATTATGGCAAGCCAATTGTCGTTGGGCCATTTATGCAAAACTTTCGTGATATCACTAAGCTTTTCTTAGATCATGATGCCTTGGTTCAGGTTAAGGATAAAGTTCATCTCCAAGAGGTTATCGCTAAGCTTTTCAATGATCAAGGGTTGAGGCAAAAGCTGGGGGCCAATGCCCAGGCTGTTATTAAAGCGAACAAGGGGGCCACAGAAAAAACTTTTGCGCTTGTTTCAGAAATTATGGGTTAAGCGATTTATGAAATCTTTTTTTTATCATTTTATTAACGAAGATCAAAAGAATTTCCCGGCCAAAGTCCTGAAGGGATTGTTGTGGGTTTTGTCGTTGTGTTATGTTGGTACAGCGCGGATTATTTTTTGGCTCTATCAGAATAATTTATTGAGAAAGAATCATCTTCCCAGGCCTGTTATCAGCATTGGAAATTTAACCGTTGGTGGAACAGGCAAGACCCCGTTAACAGGTTTTCTGGCAGCGCATCTTAAAGAAAAGGGCTTGGAACCTGTTATTCTTATTCGTGGCTATATGGCAGAAAATGGTATTTCTGACGAGGTTGAGCTTTATCGCGAAATTTTGCCAGAGGTTCGCATCGTGCAGGGAAGAAACCGTTTTGCATCTGGCACAAAGGCCTTGAGCGGACATTGTCCTATTGATGCCTTTATTCTTGATGACGGATTTCAGCACTGGTCGATAGATCGTGATCTTGAGATCGTGGTGATTGATACTACGAATCCTTTTGGCAATGGTTTTTGTCTGCCGCGCGGAATTCTGCGTGAGCCGTTGTCTGCCTTGAAGCGCGCCGATATTATTGTTTTAACTAAGACCGATTTGGCTCAAGAAGGCCTTAGACAAATTTATACGACGGTTAAGAAAAATAATTATCATGCGATTATTGTTGAAAGCATTTATGAGCCAACAAAGCTTGTAAATTTAAAAAATAGGATGCAAGACAAGGAGATTTCAGAAATAAAGGTTTTGCCCGTGGTTTTGTTTTCGGCGATTGGGAATCCTCAGGCTTTTGAAAAAACAGTTGGTACCCTGGGCGTTAACGTCCAGGGTGCTGTTTCTTTTTTAGATCATCATGTCTATACCAAAGAAGATGTGCACGGTATCATTGAGCGTGCTCAAGCGCAAAATATCAAAACATTGATCACGACGCAGAAGGATGCTGTGAAGCTAAAGGATCTGCTAGTTCTTGTTCCACAAGACGTGGATATTTTTGCATTAGCGGTATCGTTTAAGATTGTTAAGGGAGAAAAAGAATTTGAAGAACGAATACATATTGCTTTATCTCGTTAAGTTTTTTGCTTTTGTTGTTTGTCTTTTACCCATATCTGTTGCGCTTTTTATTGGACGCATGATTGGACTGTTGAGCTATGCTTTTGATCATCGGCATCGTTCGCTTGCTTACGCGAATTTGAAGATTGCCTTTGCGCGTGAAAAGAAAACCGGTGAAATCAAAAAGATTCTGCGTAAGGCTTTTGAAAACTATGGGCAAAACGTGATCGAGCTTTTACGTCTGCCGGTGATTGATCCTCACAAAATGATCAAGGTGGAAGGCCGTGAATATGTTGATCAGGCGCTTGCCAGAGGCAAGGGCGTTATTTTTCTTGCGATGCATTTTGGTAGCTGGGAGTTGTGTAATTTTATTCCACGCCTTTTCAATCATCCTTATAAGGTCCTTGTTAATCCTCAAAATCGCTATTCTAAGCTTGATGATCTTCTTAATTCTTATCGGCAGCAAGCCGGGGCAGGGCTTTTAAATCCTGGAACTGGGATGCGCGCTTTTGTGCAAACGTTACGCAATAACGAGATGGTTGGCATGGTTGTGGATCAAGGCGGGAAGATGGGAAGCTTGGTAAAATTCTTTGGCCGTGATGCATCGATGTCGACGGGCGCGATCAAGATGGGAATCAAATTGGATGTGGCGGTGTGTTTTTGTGTTTTAACACGTGAACTAGGGGCGCAACATCGTTTGATCATTAGCCCATTACTTGAGTTTAACAAAGAGGGTGATCTGGATGCCAATATTAACCATAGCCTTGATGCGGTTGTGCGTACAATGGAGCAGTACATTCGGCAATATCCCTCAGAGTATATGTGGTTTTATAAGATTTGGAAATACTCAAAAGAATCCACGATTGTGATCTTAAATGATAAAAAAATGGGGCATCTTCATCAATCCTTGGCGATGGCGCAAAGCGTTGTGCAGGCTTTAGGGGAGCGAAGTATTAAGGCCCATTTGGAGGTGATTGATATTGAGTTTAAAAATCGTATGCGCGAGAAAGCCTTTTCTGCGATAAGTTTTGTTAGTCATCGCAGGGTTTCGCAGGGCCGTCTTCGTTATCTCAAGTGGTTTTTAAAACGAAAGTCTTTTTTAGAAGTTATGAGCGTGAAAGGGGATTTTGTGATCTCGTGTGGATCTTCGACAGCAGGAGTCAATTATTTTCTTTCTCAAGATTATCGCGCTAAGAGTATTGCGATTCAAAAGCCTGGAATGATGAATGTGGAGCGCTTTGACCTTGTGGTTTTACCCGAACATGATAAAGGTTTCTTTGTTCCTAAAAGTAAAAAAGTTTTGTATACCAAGATCACTCCTAGCGTGATTACACCCGCTTATGTTCAGGAGCAGGCCAAGAGCCTTGTGCAGAAATTTTCCAGGCTTCAATATCGGCCGCCTATCACTATTGGTATTTTCTGGGGAGGAGACTCTAAGCGCTTTATGATTTCTCCAGCTTTTGCTCAAGAGATGATGGATCAACTCAAAGGGGTGATTATTGCCCTTCATGGGCAGCTTTTGCTGACAACCTCCAGGCGCACTTCGCTTGAGGTTGAAACCGTGATCAAAGAAAGTTTAAGCAGTTTTCCACAATGCCCACTGGCTGTTTTCCCTAAAGAACATAATTTGCCTGATGCTGTTGGTGGCATCTTGGGGCTTTCGGATATCGTGATTGTGTCCTCGGATAGCATTTCGATGGTTTCGGAAGCTGTGAGCTCTGGAAAGACGATCATTGTGTTTAAGCCTACGTCGCGTCTGGTCGGGCAGGTTACTAAGCATGATCGCTTTGTTGATCGCCTGGAGGATGATGGTCATGTTTTTCTTGTCAAACCTCAAAATCTTGGAAGCCTTATTGAACGCATTGTTAAAGAACGATTAGTGACAAAATCTGTGAATCAACAAGACTGCCTATTAGATGCGGCACGAGGGATCATATGAAAATATTACAAATTCTTCCGGCCTTGCGTGTTGGAGGCGTTGAGACCGGCACCGTTGATTTTGCCCGTTATCTTGTCGAGCATGGGCATCAGGCGATTGTGGTCTCAAGCGGCGGCGATTTAGTTGCGGATTTGGAAGGTGCAGGGGGCAAGCATTATCAGCTTAACGTAAAAGAAAAAAATCTTGTGACCATGCTTTGGGCGATGCGTAAGCTTGAACAAATTTTGGTCAAAGAAAAAGTTGATCTTGTGCATGCCCGTTCTCGGGTTCCCGCTTGGATTGCCTATTTTGCTTGCCGCAAAACACGAACGCCGTTTATCACAACATGCCATGGGTATTATTCTAAGCACCCTTTTAGCTCTGTGATGGGTTGGTCCAAGCTTGTCATTGTGCCGAGTCAAGTGATCGGCCATCACATGATCCAAGATTTTGGTGTCTTGCCGGAAAACATCCGCTGTATTCCCCGTAGCGTTGATCTAAGAAAATTTGATATTCCCCGTGAAGATGCCCAGGCGAAGTCGCGACCCACCATTGCGATTGTTGGTCGCATTACGCCTTTGAAGGGACATGAGTATTTTTTAAAGGCCATGGCGCGAGTTGTTCGCACAATGCCGTTTGTTAAGATTTGGATCATTGGAGATGCTCCGGCTGAAAAAGAATCATACAAGGAAGGGCTTTTGGCTTTGACAAAGTATCTTGGATTGACTGAGCATGTTGAGTTCCTTGGGAATCGAAAAGATATTCCTCAGCTTCTTTCTCAGGTGGACGTTTTGGTGCTTTCAACAGTCACGCAAGAATCTTTTGGCCGCGTGATCTTAGAAGCGCAAGCGGCAGGTGTTCCTGTTGTGGCAACGCGTGTTGGTGGCGTTGTGGAACTGATCGATGAAGGTGAGACGGGGTTGCTTGTGTCTCCTAAAGAACCTGAAGAAATGGCGCAGGCAGTCGTTAAGATTTTACAGGACAAGGCGCTAGCTCGGCAAATGGTCGAAAAGGCAAAAGCCAAGATCCTTTCTCAATATACGTTGGAGCATATGGCAAGCCAGACGATGAAGGTGTATCAGGAGCTTTGCGAACATGTGAACATCCTAGTGATTAAGTTGAGCGCCGTCGGCGATGTTTTGTTGATCATGCCGTCTTTGAAAGCCTTGCGTGCTAAATATCCTCTGGCTAAGATCTTTTGTCTTGTGGGAAGAGAGGCGCGTGAAATTTTACAAGGTTGCCCTTATCTTGATGATTTGATTATCTATGATCGAAAGCAAAAACATAAACGCTGGTGGAAACTTTGGAAGTTAGGAAAAATGTTACGTCAGTACCATTTTGACAAGGTAATTGACTTTCAAAATAATCGCAAAAGTCATTTGTTGGGGTTCTTAAGCTTTTGTCTTGAGCGCTATGGGTATCATAATAAAAAATGGGGATTTCTTCTTTCTTGTGGGATCAAAGATGATCAAGGGCCTCTGCCGGCGGTGGAACATCAGTTTCGCATTCTGGATGAACTTGATGTTTCGCTGGATAGCGCGCCCGAGCTCGAGATGTGGCCGTCCAAAGAAGATCATCGCATGGTTCAGCAACTTTTGGATAGTTTTTGGGTCGCCTCGGGTATGCGTCTTGTTGGTATCAATATTGCGGCTTCGGAGCGCTGGCTTACAAAAAATTGGCCTCCAGAGCACATTGCCAAGCTTTGTGATTTGCTCGCGCAGAAAAGTATCAGGGTTTTTCTTACTGGCATTGAAAAGAATAAAGAATTGGCGCGGACGATTATCATGCTGGCTAAATCAAAGCCGATTGATTTAATCGGTAAGACCAATATGCTACAGCTTGCTGCACTGATAAAAAAAGCTGCTGTTTTTGTTACGCCAGACTCAGCGCCTATGCATGTTGCTGCAGCCATGAAAACACCGTTTGTGGCGCTTTTTGGGCCCACAGATCCTTTCCGTCATCTTCCGCCTTCAGGCCGATGCAAGGTTGTTTATTTGAAGCCTAGTTGTGCGCCGTGTTATCAGGGCCAATGCTCGATCAAGACACATATCTGCATGAAAAATATTACACCCGAACAAGTTGTTGCGGAGATTGAGAGTCTTGCGGCGAAAGGGGACCAATGAATATTTTGATTTTGGCAACGCATTTTAATACTGGCGGGATCACCAGTTATGTTTTGGGTATTGCGAAGGGTTTGGTGCAAAAAGGCCATCATGTTTATATAGCCACGAGCGGGGGAGATCGCGTGGGCGATTTGAGCGCGATCGGCGCCAAACATATCAGTTTGGATATCAAAACAAAATCAGAATTAAGCTTGAAAATTTATCGCAATGTCCCTTATGTGATGGACATGGTGAAACAAAATCATATTGAGGTGATCCATGCGCAAACGCGCGTGACGCAAGTTTTGGCCGCGTGTGTATCATTTTTTACAAAAGTTCCTTATGTGACCACTTGCCATGGATTTTTTACGCCAAAGATTGTGCGTGCCCTTTTTCCTTGTTGGGGCAAGGCGGTGATCGCCATTAGCGCACAGGTGGAAGAGCATTTGAAAAAAGATTTTGGCTGCACGCAAGAAAATGTTTTTCTTGTTCCCCATGGACTTGAGAGTCAGCGTTATGGCTGGAGTGAAATCAGAAAAAACGACAAGCGCAAAGAATTGGGGCTGAAGCCTGGGCTGATCGTGGGTATTGTCGCACGGCTTTCTGAAGTTAAAGGCCAAGATATTTTGATTAAGGCTGTGAAAAAAGTTGTGAGCCAATATCCTGATGTGAATCTTGTGATCGTGGGTGAGGGAAAATGGAAGGAGGCGCTCGTGTCGCTGGCAAAGCAGTTGTCACTTGAGTCTAACGTTTTTTTTGTTCCCACGAGTCAGGGCGAGCAGAATATGTTGCCTTTCTTTGATATTTTTGTGATGCCGTCGCGCCAAGAGGGATTGGGGTTGTCCGTAATGGAGGCCCAGGCTCAAGGCTTGGCTGTCATTGCTTCCAACGTCGGAGGATTACCAACGCTGATTCAAGACGGTAAGACAGGGATCCTTGTTCCCAAAGAAAATGTTGATCGCTTAAGTCAAGCGATCATTTATCTTATGGAAAATGAACAAGAGCGTTCTGAACTTGGAGAAGCGGCTTACAATTTTATTTGCAGGAATTTTTCGTTTGAACGTATGATTGTTCAAACCCTCAATGTTTACAAAAAAGTGATGGCGCATGAAAAACATTCTTGTTGTTAATGTGAATTGGCTGGGGGATATTGTTTTTTCAGCCCCTGTTTTTCAAGCTATCAAAGACACATATCCGCAATCTCGCGTGAGTGCTTTAGCGTTGCCGCGGGTGGTGGGCATTTTAAAGCAAGTCCCTTATGTGGATGAGATTATTGTTTACGATGAGAAAGGCCATGACCGATCGCTTTGGGGTAAACTTAAACTGATCGCGCATCTTCGCTCCAAAGACTTTGATGCTGTTTTTTTGCTGCATGGCTCTTGGACAAGGGCGTTACTTGTTTTTCTTGCTGGTATTCCGATTCGTGTCGGGTATGATAGAAAGAAACGTGGATGGTTGTTGACACATCGCGTTGTTATGGATGAGGGAGTTGTGCATCGCAGCGATCTTTATCTGAAAGTTCTTGAGCCCCTAGGGATTGCTGTCAAAAATCGTCAGACTTGTCTTGAGGTTGATCAAGAGGCTGTCAGGCGTGTTAAGGATATGCTCACGGGCTTTCAGATTCATGAGGGAGATTTTTGTGTGGTTGTTCATATCGGCGGAAATTGGAATTTGAAGCGATGGTCGGTTGAGAATTTTGCGAAACTTTTTGATGCACTTACGCGTGATTTTAACGCGAAGGTTGTTGTTTGCGGCGGGGAAGATGATCTTGCGCTTGCGCAAGAGGTGAGCGCTTTGGCAGCGCGCAAACCCGTTGTTTTAGCTGGCAAGACAAACCTTGGGGAGCTTGTCGCGCTCTTACAAAGGGCTAGCGTTGTCATCTCCGGTGACTCAGGGCCTTTGCATTTGGCCAATAGTGTCGGAACATCCGTTATCGGGCTTTTTGGCCCAACGCATCCTTCTGTAACGGGTCCGCGTGGCAGTGGCAAGAGCATGGTTATTCGTCATGAGATGGGATGCAATATAAAACCTTGTTATCATTTAAAATGCCCTGATAATGTCTGTATGAAGGCCATTACGGTGAACCATGTTATTCAAAAAATTAGAGAATTCGCGTATTAAAAAGATTTTGATCGTTAGCCTGACAAACATCGGGGACGTTGTCTTGACATGTCCTACGATCGATGCCGTGATCACGCAGTTTCCGCTTGCGGAAGTCTCCCTTGTCGTTGGCCCTAAAGCGCGAACGCTCTTTGATCAGAATCCGTATATCAAGAATATTTATATCTTTACGAAAAAAGAGTCTTGGTTTGATCTTTTTTTGTTGTTTAAACGATTGTATTGTGAGCGCTTTGATCTTGTTATTGATTTGCGCAATACCGCGCTTGCGTATTTTTTAGGCGTGCCATTTCATACGTCGGTATTGATGAAGAAAACCTTAGCTCTTCATAAAAAGGATCAGCATTTCTTGAGACTTAAGAGCGTTGTTCCTGATGCTCAAATTACTACAAAGCGCTATGCGCTTTTTATTAGTGAACTGATCCGTAAACACGCGGAAAGTCTTTTTCATCCGTCCCTTGGATGGTCTAAAAGTTATTTTGTTGTATCTCCTGGAGCTGCGGACACGCGAAAGCGATGGACGGTTGATGGTTTTGTCGCTGTTTGTCAGGCGCTTATCGATGAATACAAGCTTCCGATTCTTTTTATAGGGGATGCGCAAGACAAAGAATATAGCGAGCGCGTTATTACCAGATTGCCCCCAGGGGTTGTGAATCTTTGTGGGAGAGTTTCTCTTTTGGAGGCTGTATGGGTTTTGCGCAATAGTCATTTGGTGCTTTGTAATGATAGTGCAGTTATGCATTTGGCGAGCTATTTTGATGTTCCGGTAGTGGCACTTTTTGGGCCAACCGATCCTCGAAAATATGGGCCTTGGGGAGCGAAAGGTGCTTTTGTTCAGACTCAATCTAAGGGCGAGCATGGCGAAGGATTCATGAGCGGCATTGAGGTTAAAGATGTTTTAGCCAAGATTAAAAGTATTTTTTAAAATGGGAAAGCCAAACTTAAATCGTATTCTTATCGTGCGTACCGATCGCGTTGGGGATGTGGTTCTGACTACGCCTGTGATCGAGGCTTTGCGCAAGGCATATCCAAAAGCCAAAATCTCGATGATGGTTGCACCCCTCACTAAGGATATTGTGGAAGGCTGTCCTTTGCTTGACGAAGTGATTGTTTATGATAAAAAGGGAGCTAACGCGGGATTTTTGAATTTCTGGCGTTTCATTTTTAAACTAAGGAAAAAGAATTTTGATCTAGCGATTAATTATCATTTAAAAAGCCGGATGAATCTTATGCTTTTTCATGCGGGTATTCCTCGGCGCGTAGGATTTCAAAACAACAAACTAGGATTTTTATTAACAGAACAGTATCCTGACCCGCGTACCAATGGTGAGTGCCATGAGGCAGAATATTGCTTGGGTCTCTTGAAGTATTTAGGCATTGAAGGAGTTGAAAGAAATCTTTATGTTCATGTTAAAGCTGAATCGGAGGCATGGGCTCAAGAGTTTTTTCAACAGCAAGGTATTGCTCCAAGGGATACGCTTATTGCGATTCATCCAGGAGCTAGCTGTATTTCCAAGCGTTGGCCATTTGAGCGTTTTAGTGAAGTTGCAGACAGGATAGCTCAAAAATACCATGCCAAGATTGTGCTCATTGGCTCTCGCGATCAGAAGCATATTGTTCAAGAGGTTTTTCAATCCATGAAACAACCCCCGATAGATCTGGCAGGAAAGACAACTTTAAGCCAGCTCATCAGCGTTCTCAAGCGTTGCACGTTACTTATTTCTAATGATTCTGGCCCTGTCCATTTGGCTGTCGGTGTTAAAACCCCGGTGATTTCGATTTTTGGACGCCATCAGCTGGGCCTTTCTCCAGCGCGATGGAAACCGCTGGGAGCGCTTGATGTTGCCTTGCATGAGGATGTTGGTTGTCGGCGATGTTTGGCGCATCGCTGCCAATTAGGCTTTAAATGCCTCAAGGCAATTTCTGTTTTGCATGTTCTTCAAGCAGCTGATAAAATCTTAAGTGCCAAGCAGGATGGGTAGCGTGAAGGGTGCTTTTTAAAATTATTGTGCTGTTCAAGCGAAAACATTTTTAACCTGTTTACGGAGGAATTGATGATGACCGATACCACTGAACATTTTAATCAGCGTGAGTTTGTCCGTGTCCCGGACTGTTCTGAAGTTGTCTACGAGGCCGCGTCTTCGGGCAAAAAGAAAAAGACGGAAGCTAAGGATATCAGCCAGTCTGGCATTTGTTTTATTGTGACGGAAAAGCTTGAGATCGGGACGATTGTAGATGTCTCCATCAGTCTTGAGCATCTTGATTTTTGCTTTGTGGCTAAAGGCGTGGTCCGCTGGATCAATGAGATCGTCAGAAATAAGCGTTACGAGGCAGGGGTCAAATTTATTGATCTTCCTGAGCTTGATGTTAAGAAGCTCTTGAATTATCTTAATTCGGCTCAACGATTCGATAACTATCGCTAGGAGTTGTATGGCAAAAATTAATCAATTGATCGAGTGGGATTATTTAGGTTCGCATTTTAGTATTTACATTAAACATTTTATGGATGAGGAAGGCCGTAAAGGCGTAACTATGATTTTTGAAGATGTGACGCATGAAAAGGTCACGGAGATGGTCATTCCCGCGAGAGCTTTTCCTGCGTTTTTAAGAACGATCAATGATGGCAATCAATATTCGAAAGATATTATCAAATTGTAAAGGGATTTGCAAAGTTTATGCGCACCGACCTTGAGAAAAATTTTGGTCTCCAGCCAATAGGGAAGATCATGACCGAACATCATCTCAAGACCCATGACCTTGTGGCCGTCTCAACTACGCAGCTTACCCACAAGCAGGTTGCCCATGCTCTTAAAGGCCGCAGAATTACCCCGCACATGAAGGCTAAAATTTTAAATGCCCTTAATGCGGCAACCACAAAAACCTACACCTTGGCGGATTTATTTAATTATAAATAATTTTGAGCACGCGAGGCTCTTCATACTTAAAAAGAGCGTAATTCCGCTTAGCAGAAATAACAAGATATTGAATCTGTTGATATTTTAGGAGAAGACATGCCGCAGGATGTTCGTAAGCAAGCCATGGCTTTTGGGAAAGAGGTCGGGGGTAGGTAGAAAGGAAAATTGCATCAAAGCGCGTCATGGAACCTAGCGAAGCCTTTGGGGGTGTCAGTCTTTATCTTTTATAAAATCAAAGACAGAACCCTCTTTTGATATATCGATATTGAGAATACTGCCCTTGAACCTATTGCACGTCAATCTGTGAATTCTGATTAACCACAATCCAGTACGCCCGCCCTTTGACAAACTGACCTATAGAATCTATCCAAGTGCCTCCATAATAAGAAATAGTACCGCCAGTTGTACGATCCATCACATAGACTAAGACCCCAGCGTCAATTAATCCCTGTAGTGTTTCCATCGCATTTTTATTAACTGGAAATCCAATATAATTATTTCCACTAAAGAGGTCGACAGTGACTTGTGAAGTAAAAGATTCCCCCGGAACAAACAGCGTTGTAGGAGCATTTAATTGCAACGTAACCCCATAACCGACACTCAACGGCTGGCTAATTTGATTGAGCCCGGTATTTGGATTGTAAAAAGACCCTGTCCGATCATAACAAGTGACCAGTTTTCCTTCGAGAACCAATGGAGCTAATAAATCCTCGACATGCATGCTTTGCGCGATGACAATAGGCGCAAAATTATTCCACCCTTCATGAAGTTCTACGATCTGGGTGAAAGTTTCTTCTGTGCTAGCCTCATAATCTTGAGACTCTTGATTTTGCTCAAGATCAGTATACTCTCTACTCTCCGGATCAAAGATATAGTTCGCCTTCTCAGGATGAACCGTTCCTGACCAGCCAGCAGGTTTACTAAAAGAATATAGCCCATTTGATCCCGTCACCGCAAGAACCTCATCTCCTTTCTTGATTTCAACGCCTCCCAGAGGACTGCCATCTTCATAAAGAATCTCCCCGGAAATGGAAGCTGAGATTTTCGTTGCAATAAAATCTTGCGCTTGATCACTTCTCAACCAGCTATAGGCCTGACTTTCAGGTAAAAACGTATAATGTTCCTTGGTGGGAATGATGATATCTGTCCATTCATACGGAAGATTAAAGAAATACTCTCCCGTAGGCCCCGTTGATCCGAGCCAAACACCATGGCTATCTTTAAACTCAACCCCCTCAACACCTTGGCCGTTACAGGTAACCGTCCCTGAAATGATGTATGTTTTTAACGTCGCTTCAAAATCTAGATTGTTTCTTTTCTCGGTCAGAGGAACAGTCACCCCGGGGCTCATCATTTCAAAATTATAAGCATCACTTGTCACATTGATCGTTCCTGTCCACCCGAAAATGACATTGGGGATGTAATAGTCATAATCGCCTTCTTCTATGATGGCTGTAAAATTGATGCCCTCAAATTGCCCTTCGCCGATCAGTGCGATCGTTATCGGAGCAATGGCCTCGATATCATTTCCATTAGAATCTTTAATATTTCCGGATAGAAAAAATGAATCCTCCGGAATTTTCATCTCTGCGCTCGCAGAGAGCTTTATATGATACCCTTCTCCTGGTTTAAAATTGCCAATTTGATTGACCCATGCTGATCCATTGTGATAAATCTTCTGATTGTTTTCATCAATAACCTCAATCAATACTTCTTGTTCAATAAGAGGTTTTACAAAGGCAAGCCCAGGATGCTCTTCTAACATCGGATACCCGACAATATTCCACCCTTGCTGCAGCGAGATATTTAATGAAGAAGAATTTACAGGACTTCCGTAAACAGGGATCGCAGCGTCTTGTGTGACCTTGATTTGATAACCTTCAGTTGCCTTCATAAGCCCGATCGTATCGATTCCATACTCAGGCCAAATCACATGAGATGTATCATCCTTGACAATTTCAACAATTCCCTGATCAATCAAAGACTGCAAGAAATAGGACAACTTTTTAGAAGGATACCAATTGTTCATATTCAATGAAAAGAGATTCCATCCTTGATGCAACAATACGTCTCTGTCTTTGACAAAAACAGACACTTCGGCTGTATCCATTTCCCCTGAAGCATCACGAACCGCATAAGCAAAGGAATCCAAGCCAACAAAACCATTATTAGCCGCGTACCTAATTCTTGTTCCATTTGAAATCACGGCCGTTCCTCCAGCAGGAGCATTAACAATGCTATCGATGGTTAGAGAGTCTCCATAACCCAAATCCGGATCACTATCGTTATCTAGAACATAGATATACGTATACAAATTCTCATAGAGCGTTGCCGAATCATCATTAGCCACAGGTGGATGATTGATGTAATCAACAACAACAGCATACTGTTCTAGATCATAAATTTCAGGATCGTCAGCATCAGCGACCTTTACGCAAATGTGATTGGCTCCGACATCTGCACGTTGAGGTATCCAGGAAATTGCGCCTGTCAAGGAGTCAATTTCCATTTCTTCAGGAGCAGAAGATAGCGAATAGAGATATGTTTTTTGCGGATCACTATGATCAAGTTGAACCTGAAAAGTATAAAGTTCATTTTCAAGTACATTGTGATGCAAAATATCGGCTATTTTGACAACTGATTCATCGAAAAATGATCCATTAAAGTGAACGGCAGGATCTCCAAATAAAGTTAGACCAAAGACATTCTGACGCACAGCAGTTCCATTATACGCGTACGCATACTTCTCCTTGCTTGATTGTAAAGCCATGCTAGGGACTATCAATCCATCATAAAATACCGAATCCCAGAAATACGATTGAAGCTGTTCACTGACATAGGAAGAAGAAGAGCAGGTATACCAAATCCCAAAAACAGCCGCATTCTCCGTTTTGATCGTAAAATATTCGGCAATAACATCTTCGTTATAACGAACAAAATACCCTGGAGAACATCCCGCGGAATAAATAAAACACAATTTTTCATTCGTAAGACCTAAGACATCCGGATTCGATAGTATTTTCATGTTCAAATCTGTGCCAGAGTGCCCATGATGATTAATAATGTGAACTCCAGAATTGATTAAATTAATTACCTCTTGCTTCGGCCATTGATTATATGGCCAATTCTCATCATAAAGAGTTTCTATATCCAGCTCATGAGAAGGCAACCCTACCGTTATTTTGTTGTTGTAAAAAGCTCCATCGATTAAACGATCAAGAGCATCTCCACCCCAATAATCCTCACCTATGTGTTCTCCCATCAAAGAAACTTTCTTTAAATAATCAGAATTTGGATCTAGGTTCACATATGCAATTGTTTTATTGACAAAGTTCTGAACTTCCTGAGAATTTTCTATAGTCGCCCTTCCAATGTAAACCTCTGCAAAGAAATCAATATCTTCTCCATTTTCTCCATCATGAATTTCTCCCCAGTATTGATCACCATCGGCATTGTAGGGACCATCAAGACAAGAGTAATATTGATCTGAAACTACGGTCGCATCTCCGCTCTGGCTTGGCCGTAATAGCCGCGCAGGAATGATCCCGGCATCCCCCGCGAGCAGAACGTAATCAACCTGCCAATCATTGTATGCCGAAATAATAAAATTACGGATTTTCTCAGGGTTATCGACCCCTGGGTAATTTTGGTAAATATCCTCAACGGTAACGATATGGGTGCTGACCCCGGTACTATCATGCATGTTTTTAAGAGGTACTAATCCATTGACAAGATCAGCGCCGGTAATGATCACCATATCGTAAGCTGTTTCGGACACGTTCCTCACTTTATCAAGATAGGTATCGGCCACAGAGGGATTTTCAACCCGACGCCTGATCTCAAGGCGATCTGTTTTGCTGCCTCTAAACAGCGGATGAACCGGATCACGATCTTGAGCCAAGGTCACATGAATCGTAATGTCTCGATAATAAAGAACTTCTCCCGAAGAGGGAATGAATTGCACCGGAGCGATGTTTAAAGCAAGGATCTGATATCCTCGAAACCAGGAAGAACTAACCTTTTTGGCGATCTCTCCGGGAAACATCTCGTTGGATGAATAAATGTCTTCGTTAGGAATGGGAAGGGGTTTTCCCCGATCATCGGAAACAAACACGGGCTCGCTTTCGGGCCTGACAATAAATCCCGTACCTAAAGATTTGGCATCATCTGTTTTGACAGAAATATCGACAACTTTCTTTCCTTGCGGGATCAAAATATAATGACCGTCGAGCGGCAAGAGCGGCTGTCCCGGTTCGGCAAAATTCTGAACATTATTTAACGAAATCTCATCATAAACTTTATCTTCCAGCGCTACTCTATTCACTCGGGGAACCGGATACGAATATCTTACGCGCAAAGAGCTTGCTGCCGGATCAAGATCAGAATCCAACGTTTCTTTGACAACTTCGGCGTTTTTATTATTCTTCAAGGGCGCTTCTTTGGCTCTCTTCCTTGCATCAAACTGGCAATATCCCGTAGCCAGAAAAATAGATGTTAGGAACGCACAGGTCATGATCATAATAACAAATTTTTTCATCAATTTTGTCCTTTCAATAAAAAGCAAGAAGTCTACAAAAACGCTTCCGCGGATGGTGATAAACACCCCCTCTCCAATAACAAAAGGATAGCATATTCTGGCGAATTGTCCATCTGCTGTCTAAAGTATGCAGTTAATCATGTTCGAATAGAAAATGCCTTGTTTTTTGCTAGAAGACATTCTTTATAAATTAAATCTGTTTAGGGGGAATAGAATATGTCCTAGAAGCAAAGCGTCCCTGTAAACCATTTGACGGCATTTTAAAACTATGCTAAAATCGGCTCTTTGGTTGGGTCCTATGTTGGCTCCTAACTCCTTCTGTCATCAATAATAGTATTATTTTTTAACCTTTCTATGACTAATTTTATAAAGATCATTTCTTGTTTTCACGGGAAAAGAGTGTTGGTTGTTGGTGACGTGATCTTGGATCAATATATCCAAGGGTCGGTTGATCGTATCTCTCCAGAAGCCCCTGTGCCGGTTGTGCTTCAAGAAGGTGAGTCCCGCTTTACTCTGGGTGGAGCCGCTAACGTTGCCAATAATTTAAGTGCCCTAGGCGCTAAAGTCTTCTTAGTTGGCAAGGTCGGCCGCGACCGTGAAGAAAAAATCCTAAAACGAGCATTAAATAAGCGCAGGGTTGATAGTTCAGGGCTTTTTTCCTCTCCTCAGTCGGTGACATCGCTAAAGACGCGTATCATTGCCCAACATCAACAAGTGGTGCGCGTGGACCGGGAAGAAAATAGCCTTGTGTCCGACGATATGCAGGCCAAAATCCTTCGTTTTATTGAGACCCATATCAAAAAGGCGGATGGTATCATTCTTTCTGATTATGGCAAAGGTGTGATCACCAAGGAGCTTGTTCGCCGTGTTTGTGCGCTAGCCCGTCAGCAAAAAAAGATCATCACCGTTGATCCCAAGGTAGAACATTTCAATTATTATACCAAGGCCACCTGTATTACGCCTAATCGTAAAGAAATGGAAAACGCAATTCGTAATATTATCATCACCCACGATAAAGGTCGTCAGCTCAAAATAAAAAATGATAAATTAAAGACCTTGAAAGATGTTCGTGTGGCGGGCGATGCTATTCTTCATTATCTTAGTCTTGAATCACTTCTGATCACATTAGGCGAGCACGGGATGTATCTATTTGAAAAAAATCAAGACCCCTTTTTGATCCCAACCCAGGCGCGGGAAGTATTTGATGTGACTGGTGCCGGCGATACGGTGATTTCTGTTTTTACGCTAAGCTTGATGGCTGGCGCTACAAAACGCGAGGCCGCGATGCTGGCTAATTCTGCCGCTGGTGTGGTGGTCGCTAAGACAGGTGCTGTAACTGTGACGCCTCAGGATATTTTGCAAGCTATGGAGGGCCGGGAATCATGAAGGCTATTGGCGTTATTCCTGCGCGATACGGATCCACTCGATTCAAGGCAAAGGTTTTAGCGGATCTTTTGGGTAAGCCATTGATCCAGCATGTTTGGGAGCGTGCGGCGAAAGCCAAGCATCTCGATGGGCTTTTTGTGGCAACCGATGATGAGCGAGTAAAACTTGCCTGTGAAGGATTTGGCGCCAAGGTTTTGATGACAAGCCCTGAATGCTCGTCAGGATCCGATCGCATTATTGAGGCGGTCAAGGATTTGAGTGCCGCGTATATCATTAATATTCAAGGGGATGAACCCCTGATCGATCCAGGCATGATCGATGGATTGATAACGACCTTGTGGAAAGAAAAGCAAGCATCGGTGGCAACGATCATCAAGCGCATTGAGGAAGAAGAAGATTTAATTAATCCCAATGTGGTGAAGGTTGTTGTTGACCGAAAAGGTTACGCGCTTTATTTTTCGCGTTCAGTCATCCCGTTTAATCGTGATGCAGTTTCTTTCGGAAGCCGTGTTTATTATAAGCATTTGGGGATCTATGCCTACCAGAAAAGTTTCTTGATGAGTTTTAATAAATTGCCCAAGTCCATCCTGGAAGAAACAGAAAAACTTGAACAGCTTCGGGTCCTTGAGGCAGGGTACAAGATCAGGGTTATTGAAACCGACAAGGAAACAATGAGCGTGGACACTGCCGAAGATCTTGAGAAGGTCAAAATATTCTTACGAAAGCTAAAAAAATGAACAAGACGATTACGATAGGAAAAATAAAGATTGGCGGGAGCAATCCCTTTGTTTTGATTGCAGGTCCTTGCGTGATCGAAGGACGGACTTTTGCGCTGCGGCTTGCGAAGACGTTAAAACAAGTCGCGGATGAGGTGGGTGTCCCTTTTATTTTTAAGGCAAGTTATGATAAGGCCAATCGTACGTCATTAAATGCCTTTCGCGGTCCTGGGCTTGTTAAGGGGTTGGCGGTTCTCCAGGATATCAAGCAAGCTATTGGTGTTCCGATCTTAAGCGATGTGCATATGATTTCAGAGGTCGCTCCTGCGGCGCAAGTTTTAGATATTATTCAGATTCCTGCGTTTTTGTGTCGTCAAACTGATTTCATTGTTGAAGTTGCCAAAACGCAAAAGATCGTCAATGTCAAAAAGGGTCAGTTTTTAGCGCCCTGGGATATCGCGCAGGTGATTAAAAAGATTGAAGCGCAGGGAAACAAGAAAATTCTTCTAACCGAGCGCGGCGTGATGTTTGGTTATAACAATCTTGTGAGTGATTTTCGATCCCTTGAGATCATGCAACAAACAGGATATCCGGTCGTTTATGACGCCACGCATAGCGTCCAGCAGCCTGGTGGCCAAGGGGAATGTTCGGGTGGTAATAGTGATTATGTTCCACTTCTCTCGCGTTGTGCTATTGCCGCCGGCGTTGGGGCGTTGTTTTTAGAGGTGCATCCGCATCCCAAAGAGGCACTTTCGGATGGGCCCAATTCGTTACCACTTTTACGACTCAAAGGACTGCTCAAGGAACTAAAGCAAATTGATAAAATTGTCAAAACATCGAACCGATAGAGGGCGTATGGTTTTAACACGAGCTAAGAATGTGATTGACGCAGAAATCCAAGCGATGACGCAACTTAAAAAGCGTCTTGGCCAAGATTTTGTCAAAGCCGTTAAATTGATGGCGAAGTGTCAGGGGCGCGTCATTGTTTCAGGGATGGGAAAGACCGGTTTGATTGGACGTAAAATTTCAGCCACTTTGTCATCGACGGGAACGCCATCCACCTGGCTGCATGCCGCGGAAGCCCTGCACGGCGATCTGGGTCAGGTGACAAAAGCGGACATTGTTATTCTTATTTCACATAGCGGCGAAACGGAAGAAACAAAAAGCTTGTTGCCGCTACTTAAAAAAATTGGGATCAAGTCAATTGCGATGACAGGAAATCCTTCTTCGGCGTTGGGGCGTTATTGCGATGTTGTGTTAAATACAGCGGTTGTCAAAGAGGGGTGTCCTTTGGGCCTTGCGCCGATGGCGTCAACCACGGTGACTCTTGTCTTAGGCGATGCCTTAGCGGCGTGTTTGATCGATGCGAAGGGATTTCGTCGTGAAGATTTTGCTTTTTTCCATCCGGGTGGGTCACTGGGGCGCAACCTTCTTCTTAAAGTGGAAGATATTATGCGTAAGGGTCAACAATACCCTAAGGTTAAGCCGAATGCCAAGGTTAAGGATGTTTTGTTTGCCATTACCAAGTTTCGATGCGGATCTGCGTGTGTTGTGGACTTGAAAGGAAAACTTTTAGGGATCTTTACAGATGGAGATTTGCGTCGTCATCTGAAATCAGGATCCGCCTTTTTAAATGACCAAGTTAAAACGGTGATGACTAAAACTCCAACAACGATCGTGCAGGATCATCTGGCGGCTGAGGCCTTACGCCTTTTGGAAGAAAAGCGTATTGATGAGGTTCCGGTTGTGGATGCGCATGGAAAATCGGTTGGCTTGCTGGATGTTCAGGATTTATTGAAAGCAGGGATTGTTTAAATGAAGATAACGCCGAAACTTAAAAAACGGATTCACAAGATCAAGGTCCTTGCCATGGATGTGGATGGCGTGTTGACCGAGGGGCATCTTATTTTTGATGGTGAGGGTCGCGAGATGAAAAGTTTTAATGTTCAGGATGGTTATGGTATCGTGGTGCTCAAGCGTACGGGCATTAAGACGGCGATCATTACCGCTGGCAATTCGCAGGTGGTTAAGGTTCGCGCGGATTATTTGCATATTGATCAGCTTTATTTGGGAGCGTATCCGAAGATCGATGCCTATGAACAGATGCTCAAAGCATTTAATGTCAAAGATGAGAATGTGTGTTTTATCGGTGATGATCTAACCGACTGCCAGATCTTAAGACGTGTGGGGCTTGCTGTTGCGGTAAAAAATGCCGTGGCCGAAGCCAAAAAGAATGTTCATTTGGTAACGAAGCGTTGTGGGGGTGATGGCGCGGTGCGTGAAATAATCGAGCTTATTCTTAAAGTCCAGGGGACATGGTTTAAAGCCATTGCCCAAGATCTCTAGGTTTTAAACCGTGTGAGGCCGCGGAAAATGAAAAAAACTCTTTTTTTGTTTATTATTTTACTTTTCGGTGTATTATTTTCTTTTCCATCGGCTTTTGCGCAAGAGGAAGGACAGCAGCTTGAAGGTTTTAATTTAGTTGGCTATGGCAATGGTGGGGATAAAGCGTGGGATGTGAAAGGCTCAACGGCTACGATCCAGGATAATGAGATCAATATTAGCGATGTGGATGCCAATGCCTATGGCGATGAGGATATGAATGTTACAGCTAAGAAAGGTCGTATTGATAAAGCGCAAGGGGATATGCGCTTGGAGCAAGATGTGGTTGTAACGACGGAAACTGGTACGAAGATGTTAACGGATACCTTGGATTGGCAGAAAGAAAAAGATTTGGTTACCACCCAAGATGATGTCACCATCTTGCGTGATAATATGAAGGCGACCGGAACTGGGGTTACCGCTCAGCCCGGATTAAACAAGGCTCAGCTTAATAAAGATGTTGTGGTCGAGTACATGCCATCGGCAGATGATGCGATGAAAGATATGGTGACGATTAGCTCTGACGGGCCTATGGAAGTAGATTATGTTGGGCAAACTGCAGTCTTTAATGATAATGTGGTTGCTCTTCAAGGCGACCGCAAGATCATGGCCGATAAGATGGAGATTTTTTTTGATGCGGATAAGAAACAGATCAAGCAAATGATTTGCACGGGCAATGTGTTGATCGTGCAGGGCCAAAATACGTCATTTTCTGATAAGGCTGTTTATTTTGCGGGAGAACAGAAAGTTAAGCTTTACGGTCGTCCAAAACTACTTTTGTATATGGATGACAAGGGTGAGAAAAAAAACAATGTACCTTTTGGAAGCTAAAAATCTTGTTAAGACATATGGTGGTCGTCGGGTTGTGAGCAATTTGAGTATTTCGATTGGCCGTTCTGAAATCGTTGGCCTTTTGGGACCTAATGGGGCCGGTAAGACCACAACCTTTTATATGGCGGTTGGCATCATCAAGCCTGATGAAGGGAAAGTTTATTTTGACCAGGAAGATATTACGGCCAAGCCTATTCATGAGCGTTGCCATTTGGGGATTGGTTACTTGGCTCAAGAGCCATCGATCTTTCGCAAATTAACCGTGGAAGAAAATATTATGCTGATTTTAGAGACCTTACAGATTTCTCCCCGTGAGCGTAAGCGCCGTTTGAGCAACCTTTTAGAAGAATTGAATATTGGGCATTTGGCTAAAAGTAAAGCTTATACGCTATCAGGTGGGGAGAGGCGACGACTTGAGATCACGCGTGCTCTTGTGACGAATCCATCATTTTTATTGCTTGATGAACCTTTTTCAGGCATTGATCCGATTGTGGTGGCGGAAGCGCAGGAAATCATTAAAGAGTTAAAAAATCGAGGTCTTGGTATTTTATTAACGGATCATAATGTCCGCGAAACACTTTCGATTACAGATCGCGCCTATCTTGTGGCCGATGGGCAGATTTTGATTTCAGGAACAGCGCAGGATCTTGTCAATGATCCTAAGGCGCGGCAGATTTATTTAGGTGAAAAGTTTAGAATGTAATACACCCTAGAGTCAGGAAGGATAATGTCATGAAAGTTGAAGTGAAGAAAGTGGATGCGACCAAACGTGAAATAAAATTTGAAATTCCCAAGGATCGGGTTATTAAGAGGCTTGATGAAGTTTATAGCGATATTGCCAAGGCTGTCAAGATTCGTGGGTTTCGACCTGGCAAGGCGCCGCGTCATATTATTGAGAAAGAACATGGCAAGCTCGCGCAAGAAAAAATGATGGAGAGCTTGATCCCTGAGGCTTATCAAGAAGCGATCACGCAGGAAAGTTTAGCGCCGATTGATTTTCCTGAGATTTCTGATGTTCAATACAAAGAAGGCATTCTCAGCTTTAAGGCGAGTTTGGATATTCAGCCTGAATTTACGGTTCAGGATTATAAAGGGATCAAGGTCAGTAAGAAATCTACGACTGTTACTGACGAGGAAATCCAGAAAACCCTTGATTTCTTCAAAACAGCGCAAGGCAAGGAAAAAGAAGCAACTTTGGATGATGAATTTGCCAAGGGTTTAGGTTATGCCAGCCTTGAGGAATTAAAAACGTCATTTAAGCGTCAGATGGAATTGGAAAAGGATCGTCAGAATCGTTTTGACGTTGAAAACCAAATTGTTGAATTTTTGGTCAAACATACCAAGCTTGTTGTTCCCAAGACAACGATTCAGCGTCATTTGGACCGTTTGACCCACGATGCCCGTAAACGCCTCGAAGAGCAGAAGCTAAAACCTGAAGAGCTTGAAAAGCGCTTGGGAGAGTTTGTGAAGACCATGACGCCAAACGCCGAGCGTGACGTGAAGGCCTATTTTATTTTAGAGAAGATTGCAGAACAGGAAAAGATGAGCCTTGAACAAGGTGAAAATGTTTTTCAAAAAGTCATTGGCTTTTTGTTGAAAGAAGCCCAATGGGAGGAGGCAAAACATGATGGAAAAGCATAGTCAAATTTTAGTTCCTATTGTTGTGGAAAAGTCAGGCCACGGTGAGCGGGCATACGATATTTATTCACGTCTTTTGAAGGAACGCATTGTGTTTATTGGGACCGCGATCGATGATAACGTTGCCAATGTGATCATCGCGCAGCTTTTATTTTTGCAGTCTGAGGATGCGACCAAGGATATCAGTGTTTATGTTAATTCGCCGGGGGGATCTGTGACCGCGGGGTTAGCGATTTATGACACGATGCAGTTCCTGAAGCCGAATATTCGCACTTATTGCATGGGCCAAGCCGCGAGTATGGGGGCTGTGCTTTTGACCGCGGGAACAAAGGGCAAGCGTTACGCGCTTCCTTATGCCCGGATCATGATCCATCAACCCTGGGGTGGCGTGCAGGGAACTGCCAGTGATATTACTATTCAGGCACGCGAGATTGATCGCTTGAAAACAGATTTGATCAAGATTCTCAGCCATCATACGGGGCAAACCGTCGAAAAGGTGACGGTTGATTCTGATCGTGATTTTTTTATGAGCGCGGAAGAAGCCAAGAAATATGGCTTGATTGATGAAGTTATTTATAGTGCGGATAAAATTAATTAAGGATTGCTGCATTTAAATTAAGAAAGGAAGTTCTCTCCCATGAAACGTAATTTGCTTTTATCTCCTGGTCCCTCGAAAGTCCCTGCAGAACTTTGTGAAGTGCTAGGCCGGCCGATTATCCATCATCGCACGCCGCAATTTCAAGTTGTTTTAAAGGAAGTCTTTGAAGGCCTCAAGAAAGTTTTGAAAACACAGAATGATGTTTTTATTTTTGCGTCCTCTGGGACAGGGGCGATGGAGGCGGCGGTGAGTAACTTACTTTCTTCAGGTGATAAAGCCATTACTGTCGAGGCTGGTAAATTTGGCGAGCGTTGGGCAGAGCTCTGCAAGGCCTATGGCGCTGATCCCAAGATCATTAAAGTGACGTGGGGAAAATCTGTTCAGCCTTCAGCGATCAAAGATCTTTTAGATGCGGACAAGGATATCAAAGCTGTCTTTATTACTCTTTGCGAAACATCGACAGCGACGATGCCCGATGTCAAGGCGATTGCGGATGTGGTTAAGAAAACCAATGCTGTTTTGGTCGTTGATGCGATTAGCGGCCTTGGGCCTGATGAGCTTCGCACGGATGAGTGGGGCGTGGATGTTGTTTGCTCCGCGTGTCACAAAGGTCTTATGCTGCCTCCTGGTGTTTCATTTGTGAGCGTCAGCCCCAAAGCGATGAAGCTTGTGGAACAATCCAAATGCCCCAAATATTATTTTAGTTTTAAGAAATCGAAAAAGGCAGTTGATCAGGCGGATACACCTTTTACGCCAGCCATCAATCTGGTGATGGGATTAAATGAGAGCTTGAAGATGGTCAATGCCAAAGGCATTGAAAATATGTGGCCTTATTATATCACAATGGCTAAGGCTGTTCGTGCCGCAGCCAAGGCGATCAATCTATCCGTTTTTGCTGAGGAAGCTTCCGCTTCAAACGCGGTCACGGCGATCAATATTCCTCTAAGTATTGACGGGGAGAAACTTGTAAAAACGCTTCGTGATGTTCACGGGATTACCATAGCCGGAGGTCAGGGTGAGCTTAAAGGAAAGGTAATCCGCATTGCGCATATGGGCGCTGTGGATGAGTATGATATTTTAACAGGCATTGCGTCCATTGAGAAAGTTTTGCATCAAATGGGACATCAATTTGAACTTGGTGCCGGTGTGTCTGCGGCTCAAAAAGTGTTTAACAGTTAAGAATAACGAGGAACGCGATATGATTAAGATTTTGGTAAGTGATAAATTATCGACCGAAGGTCTAGAAATTTTAAAAGCTGTCAAAGAGTTTCAGGTCGATCACAAAGTCGGTATGAGCCCTGAGGAGCTTAAGAGTGTCATCAAGGATTATGCGGCTTTGATTATTCGTAGTGAAACAAAGGTCACCGCGGAAATTATTGAAGCCGCCGCGCAGCTTAAATTTATTGGGCGAGCTGGCGTGGGTGTTGATAATGTTGACTTGAAGGCGGCGACGAAAAAAGGCATCGTGGTGATGAATACTCCCGGCGGCAACACCACTTCAACAGCGGAGCAAACCATGAGCTTGATCTTGGCGTTGTCGCGCAACATTCCTCAAGCCTGTGCGTCCCTCAAGGCTGGCAAATGGGAGCGTTCAAAATTCACCGGTGTTGAGCTTTATGGAAAAACCTTGGGTGTCGTTGGCTTGGGGCGCATTGGTGCTACCGTGGCACGTATGGCCAAGGCCTTTGGTATGAAAATTATTGGCTATGACCCTTTTATTGCCGTGGAGCTTGCTAAACAGTTGGGTGCGGAATTGGTTGACAAAGAGGAGCTTTTAAAGCGCGCAGATTATATCACGATCCATGTGCCCAAGAGCACGGAGACCAAGAGTTTTATTTCGGACAAGGAAATTGAAATGATGAAAAAGGATGTCCGCATCATCAATTGTGCCCGCGGCGGCATCGTGGATGAAGCTGCGTTGATTAGGGCCCTTGAAACAGGACGTATTAAAGGGTGCGCCTTGGATGTCTATGAAAAAGAGCCGCCTGATTTTAATTCACCGCTTTTTAAATTTGATAATTGTGTTGCTTCGCCGCATTTGGGGGCATCGACCTCAGAGGCGCAAGTCAATGTCGCTATTGAAATTGCCGAGACCGTGCGTAATGCGCTTTTAGGCCATGGCATTGTCAATGCCACCAATTTCCCGTCGATTGATGCGGAAACATATAAAATCTTAGAACCTTATATTGAGCTTTCGGAGCGTATGGGCAAATTTGCAGGGCAGTTGATCGATGGACGTATCAAGGAGATCAAGATTGCCTATAGTGGTATTCTCTGCGATCATAAAACGGCCTCGGTATCGATGGCCCTGGTGTATGGGATCCTTAAGCCAGTTCTAGGCGAGAGCGTTAATCTTGTCAATGCCTTGGACGTAGCCAAAGAGCGTGTGATCAAGATTGAAGAAATTAAATCCAACGAAAAACAAGAATTTGTTAATCTTGTCCGTATTGACATCGTTACCGATAAGAGTCCTTTTACGCTTTATGGGACTTTGTCAAGTAATCAGCAACCGCGTATCGTCAAGGTTAACAATGTTTATGTTGAAGCTGTTCCGCAAGGGTATATGCTTTATATTAACAATAATGATCGTCCAGGTATTGTGGGCGCAGTGGGTACAATTTTGGGAAAGAATAAGGTGAATATCGCAAGCATTACTTTTGGCCGCGAGGTTAAGGGTGGGCTTGTGACGAGCGTTGTGAATGTTGATAATGAAGTTCCCGAAGCCGTGATCAGAGAGCTTGAGCAAACGCCGGATATTGTTTTTGTTAAATTAATCAAAGTCTAGGTTATTTTTGATTTGGTAATCAAAAGGTGAGATTATGCGAAAATTTTATTTCTTTATTTTATTAATTTTTATTAGTTTGATCTGGATAAGCAGTGGATATGTGGTTCACGCGCAAGACAAGACTGTTTTGACGATTGACCAGCAGGAAGGCTTGCGAGCGCGATGCTCGGCAGATGTGGATTGCCATCGGCCAGGCATGCTTGGTATCTGTCAAGCCCCTGGAGAAAAGACATCGCGATGTCTTTGGCAGGAGATTGTCAAGGTCCCTGCGATTGTCATTGAGCCCGAAGGTTGTCGTACGTGTCAAACTGCGGGTGTCGTGAATCAGCTGCGGATGTTTTTTCCAGGACTCGATGTCGCATATTTAAAAGCCACAGATAAAAAAGCCAAAGAGCTTATTGATCAAATAAAGATTACGATGCTTCCTGCGTATATCTTGAGCAAGGAGGTGGAGCGGGAGAGTCGTTTTGCTGATTTTGAGAAAATGGTTACCTTGGTGGGGGGAAACTACTATTTGAAACCAGAATTTTCAGGTGTTTCGTATTTTTCTAGTCGGAAAACAGAGAAAAATAAGCTCGATGTCTTCCTTGTCTTGACAAGCCCTGGCATGATTCAGTCGGTTAAGATTGCCGAGGAGATCCAGAAGGCCAAGGGCGAGAAGATCGCGGTACGCGTTCATTTTCTTGGGATTGAAGATATGCAGACAAAAGAAATCATCAGCCCTGGAACGGAGCGCGAGGCAAATGAAGAAAAGGTTTATGCCTGCGTCGAGAAATATTACCCTAAGCAATCTTGGGATTATTTGATGGACCGCTTGATGAAGACTTCAGATATCTGGATCGAGGACGTCCTTGTGGCGCGTAAGTTTGATGTAAAGAAAATCAAGGGTTGTGCGCAAGGACCTGAGGGCCAGAAGTTGTTCAAAGAGAAAATTCGCTTATCCCAAGAGTTGAATATTCGTTACGCTCCTATCTTTCTGATGGAGAATACGGAAATTTTTGGCGCAACCGAAAAGACAACCGCGGATGAAGTGTTGACGTTAATGAAATCAAAATGAGCAGTTCCTTAAACAAAAAGTAATATAAAAAGTGAGTAATGCATGAACATTGTGGTCGGTGGCGCTCAATGGGGCGACGAAGGAAAAGGAAAATTAATTGATATCTTGTCCAAAGATATGGACATCACGGTGCGTTATCAGGGTGGGAATAATGCAGGTCATACGGTGGTTGTTGGCGACAAGCGTTATATTTTTCATTTGATTCCCTCTGCAATTTTGCGCAGTGATAAGATTTGTGTTATTGGCAATGGGGTGGTGATTGATCCTTTAGCGCTATTGACAGAGATCAAAGAGTTGGCCGCGCAAAAGGTTAGCGTAACGCCGGAGAAGTTTAAGATCGCTGCGAATGCCCATGTGATTATGCCCTATCATCGCATTCTTGACAGCTTGCGCGAGAAAAAGCGTAAGAATCGTATTGGCACAACAGGGCGAGGCATCGGCCCTTGCTACGCTGACAAGGTGACGCGTTGCGGAATTCGCATGTGTGACCTGATTAATCCGAAGGCTTTAAAATCAAAGCTTGAAGATAATTTGAGAGAGAAAAATGAGATTTTTCGTCTTGTTTATCGTCAGAAAGGATACCCTTTTGAGAATATTTATCAAGAGTATCTTGCCTACGGAAGAAAACTCAAGCCCTTTATTTGTGATACCGCGATCTTTCTTAACAAAGCGATCGATCAAAAAAAGACGGTTCTTTTTGAAGGGGCTCAGGGCACTTTTCTTGATATTGATTTTGGTACGTATCCGTATGTGACGTCATCTAATTCGACCGCGGCAGGTGCTTGCGCGGGAACAGGTGTTTCCCCTGTTAAGATTCACAAAACGATCTCAGCGGTCAAGGCCTACACCACGCGCGTTGGCGAGGGTCCTTTTCCAACAGAATTTTTCGCTAAACTTGAAGGAGAGATTCGGGCTAAGGGTAAGGAGTTTGGGGCCACGACAGGGCGTCCTAGGCGATGCGGATGGTTTGATAGCGTTCTGGTGCGTTATGCGGCCATGCTCAACGGTACCGCAGAACTTGCGATTATGAAGCTAGATGTTCTTGATGATTTAAAAACAATTAAGGTGTGTACCGCGTATAAATATAAGGGAAAGATCTTGAGGGATTTTCCACTTGATTTAGATATTTTTTGTAATGTAAAGCCGGTTTATGAAGAGCTCCCAGGTTGGCAGACGCCTATTAGCGGTATCCGTTCGTATGCCAAGCTTCCTTTAAACGCGAAAAGATATATCGAATATCTTGAGAAATTGATTTGCGTTAAGGCCAAATACATCTCGATTGGGTCTAAGCGAGATGAGATTATTGTACGGTAGGGAAGACCAGTTTTAGGTCAAGAACGCTGGTACAATTTGCTTGACTTTGGAAATTGCATATGTTAATTTGAACGTATTATAAAAAGGAGGAAGTAATGAAATTTGTAAAATCTGTTATTATTTTTATGGTGATGGCAACATTCGTTGCTGGTCTTTCTGGGTGTACTGTTGTTATCCAAAAGGGGAGAACAAAGGATTTTCAGGAGATCTCGAACCTTAAAAGAGAATTAAGCGAGCTTGAACGCGCCAAAGCAGAACTTGAAAATAGGCTTAAGAAAGAAATTAATGATAAAGAAGTGTCGATCCAGATGCTCGAAAGAGGACTGGTTATTACTTTTGTTTCCGAGGTTTTATTTGATTCTGGAAAAGCAACTTTGAAGGAAGATGCCAAGGGAAAAATCAATAAAATAGCCGATGTCCTTGAGACGACGGTTAGAGATCTTAAAGTCGGTATTGAAGGTCATACTGATAATGTTCCGATCACACGTTCTGGGTGGAAGTCTAATTGGGAGCTTTCAGCAGCAAGATCGATGAGCGTTTTGCATTACTTGATCGATAATCAAGGCCTTGAACCAAATCGTTTATCTGCAACAGGTTATGGTGAATTTCATCCTGTCGATTCCAATGATACAAAAGAGGGACGACAAAAGAATCGTCGTGTAGAGATTGTAATTCTCCCTAATACGCTTAAAGAGGCCGCGCCGTCATTGATCGATCAGGATATGGAAGAAAATTTAAAATAATTTCTATGATCAAAGCCCTCGAAAATAAGCACCTTCTTATTCTTGCCACTATCTGTATTGGTTGTGTGCTGATTTCATTTGTTTCGTCGCAGAAGTTTCAACGGACGAAAAATGATCTTAACGCAGAACGTTATAATCGTATGGTTGCTGAAGAGAAGTTTGAGCAGCTTAAGGTCAAGGTACGCGTCTTAGAGGGAGCGTCCCAGAAATCAAAAGAAGAAGTTGATCAACTCAACGCCCTCTTGCAGCGCAATGAAGGGGCGATTGCTAATCTGAAGCTTGAACTTGAGAAAACAGAGCGCCTTAATCAGGTGCTTCAAGAGCAGCTTAAAAACGCTCTTGTTCAGCAGCAACAGTGATGATGCGATGAGCGAGTAGCCTTATTAGCTTTGATTGAAACGGTGACATCGCGATGGGGGATTTATATCCCCCATTTTATTTGGTGGAGCAATATTGATGAAGGATGACAGGATTCCAGAACATGTGGCCATTATAATGGACGGTAACGGCCGTTGGGCCAAGAGCAAGCACATGCCGCGCTCCTATGGGCATCTTGAGGGTATTAAGAGGGTCGATGAGATTGTTGCGGCAGCGCGTAAGCGAGGTATTCAATTTTTAACGTTGTTTGCTTTTTCAGCAGAAAATTGGAATCGTCCTAAAAAAGAAATTGATATGCTGATGCGTGCTTTGGCGAACAATCTTAGCAAAAAGGTTAAGGAATTGGATGAGGCCGGTATTCGATTTCAGGTTTTGGGGCGTGAAGAGGGTGTTCCTGCTAAGGTTTTAAAAACTTTAAAAGACGCCCAAGAGACAACAAAGCGCAACACAGCGATGACGCTTAATCTTGCTTTTAATTATGGATCTCGTCAGGAAATTGTGGACGCGGTGAAGAAGATTTCTGCGGATGTGTGTCAGGGGGTCTTAGCCTCTGATCAGGTTACAGAGGAGACCTTTAGTCAGGCGTTGTATACACAGGGAATGCCCGACCCCGACTTGCTTATTCGTACGTCAGGCGAGCAAAGGATCAGCAATTTTTTGCTCTGGCAGCTTTCGTATAGTGAGCTCTATTTTACCCAAACATATTGGCCAGATTTTAATGTCAAGGAATTTGAAAAAGCTGTTGGGGATTACCAGAGGCGGGAACGACGTTATGGACATATTCATCATCGAGGATAAATAATGTTTAATCGTATTACAAGTTCTATCTTTCTTATTACTTTAACAGTATTAGGAATCTTCAATAGGTGGTTTTTTATTGTCCTTATTTTGCTTTTGACCATGGGCGGCCTTTATGAATTTTTTTATTTGATCCGCAAGAAGGGAATCCCTATTTATAGTTATGTGGGGATCTTTATTGGTGCGGCAATTCCTTTATCGATCTTTACGCGATTTGAATTTACTAAGAACTGGGAGCTTCTTTTTGTTGTTATAGGGTTCCTCCTTTTGTTGTTGTTGCAATTCTTACGTGAGGATAATCATAATGCGATTGTTGGGATCTCAACAACATTGTTTGGTATTTTGTATGTTTCATGGTTTTTTAGCTTTCTTATTAAGATTCGTTTTCTGATTCCAGGTGATGGAGGAGTTAAGCTTTTGATTTTTATTCTCGCTGTCACTAAAGCCGGAGATATTGGAGCACTTTTAATCGGCAGAAAGCTTGGCAAACATGCCCTTTTGTCCAAGGTCAGCCCCAACAAAACTGTTGAAGGATGGGCGGCGAGTTTGATTTTTGGTGGCTTGACAGGGCTTATTTGTTGGTCGTTTTTACCCTTGGAGCTAAAATATTCACTGTTCCAAATATTTCTCATTGGTGCTTTTTTTGCTGCTATGGGTCAGCTGGGAGATTTGTCGGAGTCGATGATTAAGCGTGATTGTGACGTGAAAGATTCTGGGAAATTTCTTCCCGGGTTAGGTGGCATTTTAGATATTATTGACAGTCTTTTGTTTGCTGCGCCGGCATTTTATCTTTACATGAGCTCAGCCCTTAATACACTGTAAGATGAGCATAAAAAAAGTTTTTGTATTAGGATCCACAGGGTCTATTGGTATTAACACGCTTAAGGTGATCGGGCGTTTTCCAGACCGTTTTCAAGTCATTGGCTTAAGCGCGTTTCGCAATGTGGAGTTGCTTGCGCGGCAGATCCGGCAATTTTCTCCTCAATATGTTGCCGTTGCTGCGTCTAAGATACAGAACTTGCGTCGAGAAATTGGACGTAAAGCGTGTAAGATCTTTGACACCGAAATAGACATGGAGCATCTTGTGAGTCTTGAAGATGTCGATATTGTTGTCTTAGGTATCCAGGGTAGCGCTGCTCTCAAGCCTTTTTTAGCTGCTACACGCGCTGGAAAACATATTGCTCCGGCCAACAAAGAGGCCTTGGTTATGGCGGGTCCGCTGATTATGCACGACGCCAAACAGCACCAGGCGCGTATTATCCCTGTGGATAGCGAGCAGAGCGCGATCTTTCAGTGCTTGCAAGGCCATTTGCGTCAAGAGTTGAGAAAGGTTTATTTGACCGCTTCTGGGGGTCCTTTGAGGGATGTTCCAGGAAAAAGCTTTGATAAGATTTCGATTAAAGCGATTTTGAATCATCCGCGTTGGAAAATGGGAAAGAAAATTACGGTTGATTCTGCAACTCTGATGAACAAGGGTCTTGAAGTTATTGAAGCGATGTGGCTTTTTGATTTGAAGGTGAGTCAGATCGACGTTGTGATCCATCCAGAGTCGATTGTTCATTCGATGGTTGAATTTTGTGATGGCGCTCTGATGGCGCAACTTGGGGTAACGGATATGCGCATTCCGATCCAGTACGCGTTAACGTATCCTAATCGATTGGCAACAACATTGCCGGCTATGGATTTTGTTAAGCAGGGGAAGCTAACATTTTTAAAGCCGGATTTTAAAAAGTTTCCAGCTCTTGATCTTTGTTACAGCGTTGCCCGCAAGGGTAAAACGTTTGGGAGTGTTTTAAATGCAGCCAATGAAGAGGCTGTTGAGGCTTTCTTAAAAGGAGCAATTTGTTTTTCTAAAATTTTTGGTATTGTGGAAAAGGTTGTTTTGAAACATCAAGCCGTTCACGAATTGACATTGACAAACATATTACACGCAGACGCGTGGGCCAGAGAAGAGGCCCGGCGCCTCATAGGAGCATAAGATGGGAACCTTGGTTTTTATTATTGTTTTAAGTGTTTTAGTGATCGTTCATGAATATGGTCATTTGGCCACGGCCAAGGCGCTGGGGGTCAAGGTTGAGCGATTTGCCTTTGGATTTGGCCCTAAGCTTTTTAGTTTTATTAAAGATGGGACCGAGTACGCGGTATGCCTTATTCCTCTTGGTGGTTATGTGAAGATGGCTGGTGATGAGCGTGCAGAATGTAAAGGCGCAAAGGAAGAATTTTTTTCAAAGCCTGTTGGTCATCGCGCCTTAATTGTTTTGTCTGGCCCTGTTGTGAACTATGTCTTTGCGTTTTTTTGTTTTTGTATCGTTTTTATGATCGGTTATCCGACTTTAGGAACAACGGTGGGAGAAGTGGTTAAGGGTTATCCCGCAGAGCAGGCAGGTCTTAAGGCAGGCGATCGTATTGTTTCTATTGATGCTCTAAATGTGGATAGCTGGGAAGGCGTTCAGAGCTATATCAGCCAGGCAAAGCAAGAGCAGTTTATTTTTTCCGTTGAGCGTAATGCTATCTTGAAAAACATTGTTCTTCATTCATCGCAAGAGAATATGGAAAATGTTTTTGGACAAAAGATTCAAACGCGGATTGTGGGTATTAAACCCAAGGAAGACCTCGTCTTGCTTAAATATGGTTTCTTGGAAAGTATTGTCAGGGCGGGGAAAAAACTTGTTGTGATTACGACGACGACTTATAAAGCGCTTTATCTAATGGTGACAGGAGCGATGTCTACGAAAGATGGCGTTACGGGGCCGATTGGCATCTTTTTTATTATTAAGAAGGCAGCGGAACTTGGGTTTTCTTACGTTGTTTATATCATGGCGGTGATCTCGGCGAGTCTCGCGATTTTTAATCTTTTACCTTTGCCGGTTTTAGATGGCGGGCATCTTTTCTTTTTTGGGATTGAAAAGTTGCGCGGAAAACCATTGTCACCCAAAGCGGATGAGATTATCTATAAGATTGGTTTTAGTATGATCATTTGCTTGGCCCTGTTTGTTTTTTATAGTGATTTTGTGCGTTATGGGATTTTTGATAAAATTATTCATTTTAAGCGTTAATTTGTACTTTATGAAAAGAGGGGTTTATGTTCGAAAATGTTAAGAGTTTAGCTCAAAAGCATTTGATTGCGAAAACAGATTTTCTGAAAGTTAAAGATTCGATCAGCGAGGATCAGGTGCGCATTTATGTGCGCAAGGCTATTGATTTTGTTTGCCAGGAGAATGAAATCTATTTGACGGAAGATGAGAAAAATGCTCTTCTTCGTCAGTTTGTTAGTTCGGTTATTAATTTAGGTCCTTTACGTCCTTTGATGGAGGACAAGACAATCAGCGAGATCATGATCAACGGGCCCTATAAGATTTATATTCAGCGTAAAGGGAAAATAGAGCTAAGTGATGTGCGTTTTCAAGACTCCAAGGAGCTGCTCTTTACGATCCAAAAGATTTTGGCTGGATCATCATCTGGGCGACGCGTGGATGAATCATCGCCGTATGTTGACTTTTCTCTGTCGGATGGTTCGCGCGTGAATGTGATTTTGCCGCCGGTATCGCTCATTGGCCCGGTTGTCACGATCCGCAAATTCTCCTCGGATATTGAAACTGTTGAGGATCTCTTGCGATTAGGAATGCTTAATCGTGAGATGGCTGATTTTTTGATTGCCGCCATTGTTGCCAAACTTAATATTATCTTTTCCGGAGCTACGGGAACAGGTAAAACAACAACGCTTAATGTTTTGTCTCGTCATATTCCTGAGAGGGAACGTATTGTGACTATTGAGGACACCGCTGAACTTAAATTAAAGCAAGCCCATGTGGTGAGCTTGCAGGCTAAGGCCGCGAATGTTGAGGGCAAGGGGGTTATTAGCATTGGGGACTTGTTTGTGAATTCTCTACGCATGCGGCCTGATCGCATTATCATTGGCGAGGTGCGCGGCAACGAAGCGCTGGATTTGATTTTGTCGATTAGCAGCGGTCACTCTGGGGCCTTAGCGATCGTGCATGGGGAATCGCCCAAAGATTGCTATAATCGTTTGGTTACGATGCTTTTGTCAACTGGCATTCCTTTAAGCGTGGATGAAATTCGCCGTCAAATTGTTTGCGCGGTGGATTTGATTGTGCATACAGAGCTTTTTGTTGATGGCACAAGGCGTATTACGCATGTGACCGATGTTGCTTCGGTGATCGAGAATGATGATGTTGCGCTAAAGGACATTTTTTATTTTAAGGAAGAACAGATTACTTCTGATGGCAAGGTGTTGGGTGACTGGTTTTTTACAGGCGTTAAGCCATCTTGCATGGAGAAGTTTGTTAAACGCAATGTGAAGCTTTCAAAACCTTTTTAAGGGTAAGAAAATGCGCTGGACACAATATTATATTCCAACTCTCAAGGAAGTTCCTATTGGAACGGAGGCGATTAGCCATCAGCTTTTGTTGCGCGCTGGGCTTGTGCATATGCTGACTTCAGGTGTGTATTCGTATTTGCCTTTAGGGTTGAGAGTGTTACGCAAAATCGAAAGAATTATTAACGAAGAAATGAACGCGATTGGCGCGCGGGAACTTTTTTTGCCATGCTTGCAGCCTATGGATCTTTGGAAGAAAACTGGCCGTGATGAAACGCTCAAAGAGGTCATGATCCAATTTAAAGATAAAAAAGGGCGCGCGATGTGCCTTGGCCCGACGCATGAAGAGGTCATCACAGATTTGGTGAAAAGTGCGGTGCAATCGTATAAACAGCTTCCGGTGGTTCTTTATCAGATTCAGACCAAATTTCGTGATGAGATGCGTCCGCGATTTGGTATCGTGCGTGCGTGTGAATTTATCATGAAAGATGCGTATAGTTTTGACATGGATCAAGCGGGTCTTGAAAAGAATTACAAGCAAATGTATGAGGCGTATCAGAAAATCTTTGTACGCTGTGGCCTGGACGTGGTGAGCGTTGGCGCGGATTCAGGAGCGATGGGGGGTGACGTGTCGCACGAGTTTATGGTTCCTGCAGACATTGGCGAAGATCAAGTTTTGCGTTGTCCTGGATGTGGATATGCACAAGGATTAAAAGATGGAGATCAATCTTCTCCGTGTCCAAAGTGTCAGAAGGGTGAGCTTGTCAAAACACCAGCGATCGAGATCGGGCATATTTTTCAGCTTGGCACAAAATATACCAAAGCCTTGGATTTAAATTTTTTGGATGAAAAAGGACAGAAAAAGACGGTCATCATGGGATGTTATGGGATTGGCGTGAGCCGCTTAATTGCAACGATTATTGAGAAAAATAATGACAAGGCTGGGATTGTTTGGCCTAAAGAAGTTGCGCCGTTTGACGTGGAGGTTCTTCCGCTGCAAGTCGACGACCCTGACTTGATGAAGGTCGCCAATGAGTGTTACGAGGATCTCCAGGGAAGCGGCTTTGAAGTGCTCGTCGACGATCGCAACGAAAGCGCAGGACGTAAGTTTAACGATGCTGATCTGATTGGGATTCCGTATCGCGTGATCATTGGTAAGCGCATGCTCGCTGAAAATAATGTTGAGATTAAAAAACGGCAAACAGCTGAGATTGTTGTTGTCGCCAAGGATCAAATGAAATCACGGCTAAGGGAAATGATGGCCACATGATGGATGCTGTTCGGGAGAAAATCATCGTATTGCTTGAGCCTTTTCTTGGCAGTCAAGGCTTTGATTTGATTGATACGAGGATTAATCATGGGCATACGGACAGCTTGATTCAGATCTTTGTGGATAAGCCTCAGGGCGGCATCACCATGGATGAGTGTGCTCGCCTTCACTCAAAGATTCGAGAGCTTTTTGATCAAGAAAAGATTCTTGATGGCAACTATGCGCTTGAAGTTTCTTCACCCGGGATTGACCGGCCGTTGTCGAGTGTGAAAGATTTTCTACGGTCATGCGGCAAAGAGATCATCTTTTATCTTAAGGAGCCTATTGAGGGAAGGCGGGCGTATCAAGGAATTGTTGAAAGGGTTCAGCATGAGCATGTTTTTATTAAGCATGCGGGGAAGGAAGTTGGTATTCCCATTCAAAGTATTAACAAAGCTAAGCAAATGATTTGAAGGAAGGAAAAAATATGGATAGTGAATTACTTATTATTTTAGATCAAATTGAACGTGACAAGGGTGTCGATAAAGAAATCCTCATCCAGGCGGTAGAAATGGCGGTTGCCTCGGCGGCTAAGAAAATTCTCACGGTTGGCAAGGAACAAGAAATTCAGGTTGTCTTGGACCGTAAGAGTGGAAAGTTGATTGCCTATGCCGATGGTGAGGAGATTAAGTCGAAAGATTTTGGGCGCATTGCCGCGCAAACAGCCAAACAAGTTGTTATTCAAAAGATTCGTGAAGCAGAAAAAGATGTTATCTTTAATGAATATCATGCGCGCATCGGACAAATTGTAACGGGTAGCGTTTATCGCATTGACAAAGGCAACATTATTGTTGACTTGAGCAAGACGGAGGCTTTTATCCCGCGCAGTGAACAATCGAGTAAAGAAGAGTTTAAGCAAGGGGATCGTATTCGGGCCTATATTTTAGATGTCCGACGAGAAAACAAGGGTCCGCAGATTGTTTTATCACGGGCGCATCCGCATTTGGTCAAAAGGCTTTTTGAGCTCGAGGTTCCGGAGATTTATGACGGGATTGTGGAGGTCAAAGGTATTGCCCGCGAGCCTGGCGAGCGTACCAAGATTGCAGTGTCTTCTAAAGAAGATAAAGTGGATTGCGTAGGTGCATGTGTTGGGATGCGCGGTTCGCGAGTCAAGAGTATCGTGACCGAGCTTCATGGCGAAAAAATTGATATTGTCCGCTATAGCGAAGACAAGAAGACTTATATTCAGGCTGCTATTTCTCCGGCGGAGATTGCGCAGATGTATCTCTACGCCAGTGACAAGCGCGCGGATATCGTTGTTCCGGACGATCAATTATCAATTGCGATTGGAAAACATGGCCAGAATATCCGTCTTGCGGGCCAACTTGTAGGATGGCAGCTCGAGGTTTTCTCGGAAACACAATGGAAAGAGCATGCGCAAAATCTTCCCCAGCAATCCCTCGAAGTTATTCAACCTAATGAAGGTGTGGGTGAGAATGAAGAAGGAAGCATCGCGGATTTGTCTGGTGTGGGAGAAAAGCTTGTTGTTTTGTTAAACGAGAAAGGTTGGGATACTCTTGAAAAGATTGCCGCAAGCTCTGTTGAGGAGTTGTCTGTGATCAAAGGGCTTGGTAAGGTCAAAGCTGAGAAAATGATTAAAGAAGCAAAAAAAATGATCAACAAAAAATAATGAGAGAAGAAAGAAGCTTATGAAAGTTTCCGATTTAGCGAAAGAATATGGACTCAAGAGCGATGATATTTTATTAGAGCTTAAAGCCTTAAAGCTTAAGTCGAAAGATGCCAAGCAAGATCTTAGTCCTGCAGCGATTGCTGTGTTGAGGCGTTCTTTAGAATTAAAGGGCAGGAAAATTGTTCCAGTCCAAAAAGAAGAAAAGCCTGTTGTCTTAAAAGCAGAGAAAGAAAAAGTTAAAAAGCTTGAGGTTGATGTTGTGCAAAAAGGGATAAAATTGTCTAAGGCTAAAAAGATTCCTGAGCCTAAAGAAAAGCCAAAGGTTGTTAAGAAAGCCATTGCCAAGAAGGTTCCCATTAGGGCAAAGAAAGAAAAAGGGAAAGAAGTAAAGGGTGAGAAAGAAAAGGTTGTGCCACCCAAGAAAGGCAAAGCATTAACGAAACAGCCTGCTGATGCCAAGGTTGTTGCTTCTATGGCAGCCAAAGAATCTAAAGAGGCGCTAGCGCCTAAGGTCTCGGTGACAAAGCCAGTGGTTGTTGAGAAACCAGTGGTTGTTGCAAAAGCAGAACCTCTCAAACCTGTTGTTTCTCCTGTTAATCCTGTTGAGTATAAAAAAGAACGATACACGCCGTCGCATAGCCGTCGATTTGATCATCGGTCTCATGTTCCGCATCGGCCACAAGTTTCTTTGGCCTCCGCCTCACTCGTTGATCGGCCCTTAAAAGATATCGAGTTGACTTTTCCCATTAGCGTTAAAGATCTTTCGATTAAGTTGCAGCAAAAGCCAAGCGCTGTTTTAAAGATTTTGATGCAAAAAGGTATTTTAGCCACGATTAATCAAAGTCTGAATGAAGAGACTATTAACGCTCTTCAGGGTGATTTAAATTTTTCGTATAAGAAAGCGAAGACTGAAGAAGAGCAACTTGTTGCGTTGCATGCTGATCAAGGGGATCCTGGGCTTAAAAAAGCGCGTCCTCCGGTTATTACGTTTATGGGGCATGTTGACCACGGCAAGACGTCGCTTCTGGACCGTATTCGTAAAAGTCATATTGTCGACAAGGAGCATGGTGGCATCACTCAGCACATGGCTGCGTATTCGGTTTTGACACCCCGAGGGAAAATTACATTTTTGGATACCCCAGGCCACGCGGCATTTACAGCTATGCGGGCTCGGGGCGCGCATATTACGGATTTGATCGTTCTTGTTGTTGCGGCAGATGAGGGCGTTATGCCTCAGACTGAAGAAGCGATTGGCCATGCCCGTGCAGCGGGTGTTCCCATTGTTGTGGCGATTAATAAAATTGATAAACGTAATATTAATATTGACCGTGTTAAAAAACAACTTGCTGCCAATGATCTTAATCCTGAAGATTGGGGTGGAAAGACCATTACCCTTGGGGTATCAGCGACAACCGGCGAGGGCGTGGATCATCTTTTGGAGATGATTCTTCTGGAAGCGGAATTGCTTGACCTTAAAGCCAATTATGATCGGCCTGCTACCGGGATCGTGGTCGAGGCGCATCTAAGCCATGGCAAAGGTGCTGTGGCATCTGTTATTGTTCAAAGTGGAACCTTGAAAGAGGGAGATATTGTTGTTGCGGGTCCGTATTTTGGAAAAGTGAAGGCGATTTTTGGCGATTACAATCAAGCGGTGAAGATTGCTGAGCCAGCCACGCCCGTTGAAATTCTTGGACTTTCTGGGGTTCCCGAGGCAGGCGAAATCTTTTACATTGTTCCTGATGAAAAAAATGCGCGGGAAGTTTGCGAGATGCGATTGCAGCAAATCAAAAGCAAGCGATTGGAATCTAATCAAAAAATTACCCTGGAAGGGCTTTATGCGCAAATCCAGCAGGGAAAGATCAAGGATTTGAACATTGTTCTTAAGACGGATGTCCAAGGCTCGATGGAGGCTTTGCGGGATTCATTACGTAATTTGTCAAATACGGAAGTGCAGATTAAATTTATTCATACGGGGATTGGTGATATTAACGCGGCTGATGTGATCTTGGCTCAGGTGTCTTCGGCGATTATTGTGGGTTTTCACGTCCAGATTAGTTCAAAAGCTTCCGAAGAGCTTGCCAAGCAAAATGTGGATGTGCGCATGTACCGTATTATTTATGATGCGGTAGATGATATTAAAAAAGCATTGTCAGGGCTTTTGGAGCCTAAGATTCGCAAGAGATTTATTGGACGCGTTGAAATTCGTCAGGTTTTTAAGCTTAGCAAATCTGGCGTTGTCGCGGGATGTTTTGTTTTAAAGGGGCGCATTGATCGCAAATCCAAAATTGCTATTATGCGAAACGGCGCTGAGGTCTTTACGGGAGAAATCGATTCATTAAAGCGTTTTAAGGATGATGTCCGTGAAGTAAGAGAAGGCTTTGAATGCGGTATTACCTTGCGCGGCTTCGACGGGATTGAGCCCGGTGATGTCATTGAGGCTTATGAATTGGAAACGATTCAGCGTGAACTTTAAAGGATGCCCAGAATGATAAAGAAGAAGATTTTTAGCGGTATGCGTCCAACGGGAAAGCTACATCTAGGCCATCTCGTGGGGGCGTTGAGTAATTGGGTTGCTCTTCAGGATGAATACCACTGTGTTTTTAGTATTGTGGATTGGCATGCCTTGATGGGGGAATATGAAGACAGTGCAAAAATTAAGGAAAATGTTTTTGAGATGGCGGTTGATTGGATGGCCTGCGGGATCGATCCGGAAAAATCCATTCTTTTTATTCAATCCCATGTTCCGGAACACTTGGAACTGTATATGTTTTTTTCCTGCTTTACCCCTTTAGGATGGCTTGAGCGTAACCCCACCTACAAAGAGCAGCTGCGAGAGCTCAAAACGCGTGATTTGCATACGTATGGGTTCTTAGGATATCCCGTTTTGCAGGCCGCGGACATCTTGCTTTATAAAGCCCAAGCTGTTCCAATTGGTGAAGATCAACTTCCGCATGTTGAGTTGACCCGTGAAATCGCAAGAAAATTTAATCTTCTCTACAAAGATGAAGTATTTAGTGATTGCAAAGCGATTTTGACAGCCAATCCACGCCTCTTGGGCCTTGATGGCCGCAAGATGAGTAAGAGCTATGACAACGCGATTAATCTCTCCGATCCTCAAGACGTGGTTGAGAAAAAGATTTCCTCGATGATCACCGATCCCCAGCGTATCAAGCTAAGCGATCCAGGGCACCCTGAAGTGTGCAATGTTTTTAGCTATTATCAGGTTTTTGCTCCGTCAAGGGAGGCCGAGGTGTGTTCCTGGTGTGTTAAAGCGCACAAAGGATGCACTGAATGTAAAAAGATCCTTGCGCAAGAGATTATGACGCGGCTTAAGCCTATTCAGGAGAAACGTGAAGAACTTTTGAAAGATAAAGGGCGCGTGATGGCAATCCTTAACGATGGTGCGAAAAAAGCAAGGGTCATCGCCTCATCCACCATGAGTGAAGTTCGTCAAAAAGTTTTTGGACATTATGAGCTATAAAATCAAACTTGAGGTTTTTGAAGGGCCGCTTGATCTTCTCTTGTATTTGATCAAGAAAGACGAAGTCAATATTTACGATATTCCTATTGCTCAGATCACGGAACAATATTTGGAGTATCTTGATTTGATCAAGCTTCTAGATTTGGATGTGGTGGGAGATTTTCTTGTGATGGCCGCAACGCTTATGCAGATCAAATCCAAGATGCTTCTTCCCCCGGACCCAAGCGAGCAAGCCAAAGAAGAAGAGGATCCTCGTGATGAACTCGTGCGACGCCTTTTGGAGTATAAAAAGTTTAAGGAAGCGGCCGATGATTTACGTAACAAGGAAATGGTGCGTCAGGATTTCTTTCGCCGAACTCCCGATGAAGAGAAGATCAAGGAGATGAAGGAAGAGGCCACCGAGGTTTATTTTGAGGCAAATCTTTTTGATCTTATTTCAGCTTTTGCTAACGCGCTTAAAAATGTTCCTAAGGATGTCTTTTATGAGGTGATGAAAGAGGAATTTACCGTTGAGCAAAAGATTCATGATATTTTGCATTTATTTTTGCATCGCTCCAGTGTTTTTTTGACCGATCTATTCGCGAAGGCGCGAAGTAAGGATGAGATTATTGTTACCTTCATGGCGATCTTGGAGTTGATTCGTTTACGCGAAGTTGTGGCCATGCAAAAAGGCATTTTTAGCGAGATCGAAGTTATTCGTAATAAGGAAAATATTTCTACGTCGTTTCATGACCTTGAGACCAATGATGCGCCAGCTGAGCAGCAACAAGACGACAAACCAGAGGACCCAACGCCCGTAGAAAACGATCCATCCCAACCCCTTTCGTAATATGGCTGACGAACGACAACGACTTATTCTCAATAAAGAAACCGAAGAAGATGCTATTGTCAGTCTTTCCTTAAGGCCTTCGAAGCTTGATGATTTTATTGGACAGAAGGATCTGGTGGAAAGCCTTAAAGTTTCTCTTCAGGCTGCGCAGCAGCGAGGAGAATCGATCGAGCACATGCTTTTTTCAGGGCCGCCAGGGCTTGGAAAAACATCGCTAGCGTATATTATTGCCCATGAGATGAATACACGCATCACCGTGACCTCAGGGCCGGCCATTGATCGTGCGGGTGATTTTATCGGGATCCTGACTAATCTAGGGCAAGGGGATGTGCTTTTTATTGACGAGATCCATCGGCTTTCCAAAACCGTTGAAGAGTTTCTTTATCCGGCTATGGAAAGTTTTCAAATTGATTTTATTGTTGATAAAGGTCCCTATGCTAAGACCATTAAATTTAATTTAAAACCTTTTACTCTGATAGGCGCGACGACCCGCAGCGGGCTTTTGGCCTCACCCCTACGTGATCGCTTTGGTATTTTTCATCATTTGGATTTTTATCACGTTGAAGACCTTGAACAGATTATTATGAATTCCGCAAAAAAGTTATCGGTTGTCTTAAAGGCAGATGCGGCTCAGGAGATTGCACGTCGAGCCAGGGGAACGCCGCGTATTGCTAATAGGCTCTTGCGTCGCGTGCGTGATTACGCGCAGGTGAAGACCCAAGGCGGAGCGATCACGTTAGAAGTTGCCTTAAAGGCTATGATGACTCTAGGAATTGATGCGGAAGGCTTAGATGAGGTTGATCGTCGTTTGATGAGTGCCATGCGTGATCATTATCAAGGTGGGCCTGTTGGTGTGGAAGCGATTGCCGCAACGCTTAACGAGGAAGTGGATACGGTTGTGGATGTGGTTGAGCCGTTTTTATTGAAAAGGGGATTTCTAAGGCGTACGCAGCGTGGCCGTGAGCTCACAGCGGAAGGCCACAAGCATATTGGTTCTCAACTAAGAGCTAAAGATCGTGAGGGGGACTTATTTAAGTAATCCTATGATGGGCCTTGGCAAGATTCTTATCTTTTCAGGTTTTGTTTTTATTGCTTTAGGCTTGATTATTGTTTTTGGGGGGCGCATCCCTGGTCTTGGACGATTGCCCGGTGATATCTTAATCAAAAAAGAGAATATTACTTTTTATTTTCCTTTAACAACGTCGCTTATTCTTAGCGCGATCTTAAGCCTTTTGTGGATGGCTTTCCGCCAGAAATGATCATGAGAAAAAAAACTCTTCAATGTTTATTCTCACTTTTTCTATTATCGGGATGCGCGCTTTCGACCATTTTTGTTGAAAAAGTTCAGGCTCCGGCGAACATGATCCGTGTTGCTCTTTTAAAAGACGTGGTTACCTGCACCATTGAGGTTCGTGGACCTTATACCGTTACTGATGTAATGTCCGGCCAGAAACTTGTAGAGGAAAACGGTCTTCGGACAGCGGCGATTTCTGCTTCAGAACAGGGCATTCACTGGGCGGATAATCTTTTTAGGGTATCGTCGATTAACGTTGTTGCCCAAAAAGAAGCGGCCTTTTTTATTAATGGTCAATGCTATCGAGGGGATATTAGTTTTATTCGAACTGGGACAAGCAAACTGACGGTTGTTAACACCCTTGAGCTTGAGGATTATCTTAAGGGTGTTGTACCTAAAGAGATCCCTGATCGTTGGCCCTTGGAGGCTATTAAAGCGCAGGCTATTGTCGCAAGGACCTACACGTTGTATATCAAGAAACAGAAGAAATACCCTTTGTATGATCTGACAAGTGATATCTTTTCTCAGATGTATGGTGGGCAAAGCGCTGAAAAATATCGCACAAGCCTTGCCGTTGAGCGAACGAAAAGCCTTGTGTTGATATATAATCAGAAGACAATTCCCGCGTATTATCATGCGACCTGTGCTGGGCATACCGAAGATGTTGGCGAACTCTGGGGCGGGAGTATGTCGCCGCTACAAGGGGTCGTCTGCGTTTTTTGCAAAGAGTCACCGCATATGGCGTGGAAAAGAAATCTACGCCTTAAAGATATTCAAGACAAGCTTAATGCGCAAGGGTATACGCTAGGCCTTATCAAAGATATTGCTATTGTTGAGCGTGATCAAAGCCAGAGAATTCGAGACCTTAAAATTACCACAAGAGATCATAAAGAAGTTTTTATCTCAGGAAAAGATTTTCGTAATATTATTGGCCCTAATTTGATCAAAAGTAATAATTATGATATTGAGATGAAAGGGTATTTTATCGATATTTATGGAAAAGGGTGGGGTCATGGGGTTGGCTTGTGTCAATGGGGTGCTAATTTTATGGCACGTGAAGGTTATTCGTTCGGCGATATTCTTAAGTATTACTATCCTGGTGTTGAAATTATGCGTTATTATGATTGCGACCAAAGCGATCGATGAAGCTTTCAGATTTTGATTACCAACTTCCTCAAGAAGCAATCGCTCAATACCCTTTAAAGAAAAGAGATCACGCGCGATTAATGGTCCTTGACCGGCAGCGTCAAGAAATTATCCATGACCGTTTCTTTAATATTGGCCGTTATCTTCCTGCAAAGTCTTTGCTGGTTGCCAATGATAGCAAGGTTGTTCCCGCGCGGCTTCTAGGCCGCCTGGAACGAACGGGCAGGGAAGTTGAAATATTTCTCTTGAGTCCTTTGGAAGGCGGAAGCCGTTATCATGCGCTGTTGCGGCCTCTGAAGAAGATCAGATATGAGGATACGATCGTCTTTGAAGGAACGGATCTTCGCGCCACGTTGATTGATCATGCCCAGAAGATCGTTCAGTTTAATAAGAAAAACGTCATGGCGCATTTAAAGAAAATAGGTCATATGCCCCTGCCGCCTTATATTCGTCGAAATGACGAGAAGTCGGACAGAAAAGATTATCAGACCGTTTACGCCAAGCATCCGGGCTCTGTAGCCGCGCCTACGGCAGGGCTGCATTTTACGAACAAGATCTTAAATGATCTTCAAAAGTCTGGTCATCGATTTGGTAAAGTGACCTTGCATGTCAGCTATGGCACTTTTCGGCCTGTCCAGGAGAATGATATCACTCGGCATCAGATGCATTTTGAGGATTATTCTGTTTCTAGCGCGATCATGCAACGGTTAAAAAAAGCTAAGGCCAAGGGCCAAAAGATCGTCGCCGTGGGAACTACCAGCTGCCGGGTTCTTGAGTCCTACGCTCAGAGTGGTAAACTCGCAGGGAGCACAAATTTGTTTGTGTATCCAGGTTTTTCGTTTAAAATGGTGGATGCTTTGTTGACAAATTTTCATTTACCCAAAAGCACGCTTTTAATGCTGGTGTGTGGATTTGCGTCAACCGATTTTGTGATGAAGGCCTATCAGGAAGCTATTAAAGAAAAATACCGGTTTTACAGTTATGGCGATTGCATGCTCATACTATAATTTATGAAAACATTTATACTCAAAACAAAAGATGTCGAAACCAAGGCTCGCCGCGGTGTTCTCAAGACACATCACGGGGAGATCCAGACGCCATTTTTTATGTCGGTTGGCACGAACGCGACCGTTAAGTCTTTAACCAATGAAGACCTGGAGGGTATGGGTGCTCAGATTGTCCTATCAAATACCTATCATCTTTATTTGCGTCCCGGTCTTGAGCTCATCAAGAATACTGGTGGGCTTCATCAGTTTATGGGCTGGGATAAGCCGATCTTGACCGATAGCGGCGGTTATCAGATCTTTAGCCTGGCAAAGTTCCGTAAGCTCACGGATAAGGGCGTGGAATTCCGTTCGCATATTGACGGATCTTTGCATTTTTTTACGCCAGAGGATATCGTTGACGTGCAAGGAATTTTGCGATCGGATATCATGATGCCTTTAGATGAATGCGCACCCTATCCTTGCGATGAAAAACAAGCCAAGGAAGCTGTAAAGCGCACAGGGCTTTGGGCACGGCGATCGCGAGAGCATTTCCTCAAAAGCCCTTATCATGAACGTCAGTCCTTGTTTGGCATAGTTCAGGGCTCGCATTATGAAAGCTTACGCCGTATGTCCGCCGAAGAGATCGTTGGGATTGGATTTGATGGTTATGCCATTGGTGGAGTGAGTGTCGGGGAGCCGATCGATCTGATGTTTGAAGCGATCTCTCATGTCATACCATTTCTACCGACAGATAAACCGCGGTATGTGATGGGGATCGGTATGCCAGATCAGATCGTGAGAGCTGTAGGGGAAGGTGTTGACATGTTCGACACCTGCGTGCCGACGCGCTATGGTCGCTATGGGTCGGCCTTTACCCGTCAGGGCCGGATCATTGTAAGAAATTTAGAATTTGCTAAAGACATGCGCCCGTTAGATGAAACATGCGATTGTTTTGTGTGCAAACGGTATTCGCGCAGTTATATCCGTCACTTATTTACGATCGAAGAACTTACAGGATTAAGGATGACATCGTATCACAATCTTTATTTTTATATCAAGTTGATGGCGCAGATCCGTGCGGCTATCGAAGCGAATAAATTTTTAGAATTTCAAAAGGAATTCCTCTCATGTTACGGTTCGACATTATAACGATCTTCCCCAAGTCTTTTGATGGTGTATTTTCTGAATCCATCATCAAGCGCGCCCAAGAAAAGAAAAAGGTTATCATCCGCGTTCATGATCTTAGGGATTACGTCAAAGACAAACACCGTAAGGTTGATGACAAGCCCTTTGGTGGGGGGCCGGGCATGGTGATGCAGCCAGAGCCTATTTTTCATGCGGTTAAAAAGATCAAGGGGAGGAAAAAGGCCAAGGTCCTTTTGATGACACCCTCGGGAACGCCCTTTCATCAAAAACAAGCCTATCGTCTTGCCAAAGAAAAGAACGTGATCATTATTTGTGGGCACTACGAGGGAGTTGATGAACGTGTCCGCGATTTTCTCGTCGATGAAAGTATTTCTATTGGCGACTATGTCTTGACCGGGGGAGAAATTCCTGCCATGGTTGTTGTCGATAGCGTTACGCGCCTTTTGCCCGGCGTCGTGGGGCGCGAAAGCTCCTTAAAGGATGAATCCTTTGAGCGCAATCTTTTAGAGTATCCCCACTATACGCGGCCGGCAAATTTTATTGGCATGAAGGTTCCAAATGTGCTATTATCGGGAAATCATCAAGGCATTAAAGAATGGCGTTGGCAGCAATCCATTCTTAGGACTAAGAAAATCCGTCCGGATTTGTTAAAATAAAAGGGTGTTGTGGTACAACAAAGGGGGTTGTTTGCTATGGTTAGTAATATAGGAGCCGTGATCAAAGACATTGAAAACAAATATCAAAAGAAATTGCCGGATTTTAAAGTCGGCGACAACGTGAAGATGTTCGTCAAGGTAGCGGAAGGGGACAAGGTCCGTCTTCATCCCTTTGAAGGAACCGTGATCCGCAAAACAGGACGAGGGCTTAAGGGAACATTTACGCTTCGTAAGGTTTCTTTTGGTGAAGGCGTGGAAAGAACTTTTCCTCTGCATTCTCCGATGATCGACAGCTTGGATGTTGTGGCCAAGGGGATTAAGAAACGTAGTAAATTATATTATCTTCGTGGACGTACAGGCAAGAGTGCTCGCGTTGACAAAGAGGCGACCCAAGCCTAATTGCTGGATGCTTTCCTTCGAGAATAAAGCCAAAGACGAAGGTTTCGAAATTATTATTGGTATTGATGAGGCCGGCCGAGGACCCTTGGCCGGCCCTGTTGTTGCCTCCGCTGTTTTGCTTCACACCCTCTCATTTGCCTGCGTGATCCGTGATTCCAAAAAGATGTCTGCTCTTCAGCGTACCAAGGCCTATGATGAAATCCTGCAAAAAGCTTACGTTGGCGTTGGTCTAAGCGATGAAAAGCGCATCGATCAAGACAATATCTTGCAAGCCACCTTTCATGCCATGACCCAAGCGGTTTTGGACCTTTGCACAAAAATCCCCCAAGGTGACATTCGCTCTCCAGGGCTCACCCCCAAAGTATGCTTACTCGTGGACGGAAATCTTTTTAAAACCGCATTGCCTTTTACCTATAAAACCATTATTGGCGGAGACGCTGTCAGTCTTTCGATTGCCTGCGCCTCCATTATCGCCAAGGTCACACGAGACAAGATCATGGACCAGTATGATCGCCGTTATCCCCAGTATGGATTTGCCCAACATAAAGGTTATCCAACCCTCGCGCACAAACAAAGCATCAAGACTTTTGGCCTCTCACCGATTCATCGTAAAACTTTTAAGATCGGAAGAGCACACGTCTGAACTCCAGTCACGAGTGGATATCTCG
>CALGLP010000008.1 GCA_937930175.1 uncultured bacterium | reverse complement strand
ATCCCCCACCACATAAACAAGGTTGTCCGCATTTTTAAAATCCATGGTGACCACTTTTTCAACATTCTCAACAATTCCCATAGCGGAAATCAAGATCGTGCCCGGGATCGCGATTGTCTTTCCTTTATACGCATACTCATTATAAAAACTGTCCTTGCCGGAAATAAAAGGCGTGCGGAAACCAACCGCTGCATCATAACAGCCTTGCGCCGCGCGCACCAGACCCCCTAAGCGATCCGGCTTATCAGGGTTGCCCCAACAGAAATTATCCAAAATAGCAATTTTGTCGACCTTGCCACCAACGCAAACAATCTGTCGAATCGCTTCATCAATACACGAAACCGCCATCCAATAAGGGTCAATCATGCCAAAACGAGGATTAATACCGTTAGCAATAGCGACCCCTTTGACCGAATTAAATTTAGGACGAATAACGCTCGCATCCGATGGACCATCGCAATTTGGCCCAACCAAGGGCTTGATCACGCTAGCACCCTGAACCTCATGATCATAGCGACGGATCACATTTTCTTTCGAACATACATTATAATGCGCCAAAACCTGGTGCAATTTCTCTGTCAAATCCTTCGGGCAAGGGATCTTGGGTTCTTGCGCCTTGGGCTCGACCCAAAGGGCCTTCTTTGTAATCTTGGGGATCCCGTCGTGCACAAAGGCCATATCCAAATCACAAACCCGCGCGCCTTGATAAAAAAGTTCAAGACGTTTGGTCCCGGTAAACGTGCCGATCACGACCGCCTCGACCTTTTCATCATTAAAAATCGCCATCAGACGATCAATCTTTTTTGGCGGAACAGCAATCACCATACGCTCTTGGGATTCTGAAATCCAAATCTCTTCATAGCTGAGACCTTCATACTTAGTCGGCGCCTTGTCAAGATCCACGCGGCATCCCAGCTCCTGGCCCATTTCGCCAACCGCTGAAGAAAATCCCCCGGCCCCGCAATCTGTGATCGCGCTATAGAGATTTTCATCCCGCGCCTGCAGCAAAACATCTAACACTTTCTTTTCTTGGATCGGATGCCCGATTTGAACAGCCCCCGAGGACACCACCTCTGAATCTTCGGTCAACTCACCGGAAGAAAAAGTCGCCCCATGAATCCCGTCGCGGCCTGTTCTTCCACCCACGGTCACAATCAAATCTCCCAAATTCGCCTTCTTTTCAATTTTGTCTTTCGGGATAATACCGACCGTGCCACAATATACCAAGGGATTGCCCACAAAATCTTTATCAAACACAATGGCCCCGTTCACCGTCGGGATACCCATTTTATTACCATAATCACGCACACCACCAACCACACCCTTCATCACGCGAACAGGATGAAGCGCGCCTTCAGGAAGCTCACCAAAAGAAAAATCCGGTGGGGCAAAGCAAAAGATATCGGTATTAGCAATAGGCTTCGCGCCCAAACCTGTTCCCAGGGAATCACGGATAACGCCGCCAATTCCCGTATTGGCACCGCCAAAAGGTTCCAAGGCTGAAGGATGATTGTGCGTTTCCACTTTAAAACACACATGTGAATCTTGATCAAACTTGATCACGCCTGAATTATCATGAAAAACAGAAACGCACCATGGCGCATTGATTTCATAGGTGGCCTTGACAATCGTTGACTTCAAAAGATTATGAATATGTGTTGTTTTCTTCTGTGACCCCTTCACGTGAGTATATTCCATATCACCACGAAAGGTCTTGTGATGGCAATGCTCGCTCCACGTCTGGGCAATGGTCTCGAGTTCACAATCCGTGGGATTACGACCAAGTTTCTTGAAATACTGCTTAATGGTCTTCATTTCATTTAGGTTTAGAAAAAGCTGACCCTTGGCACTGATCGCAAGCAAAGCCTTGTCCGAGGCACTCAAAAGATCAACAGAAATAACCTTTACCTCTTTGGTGTGCTTAAGAGGAGAAAAGGCCTTGGCAGGCTTCGCGTAATCAACAACATGCTGAATAAGTTTATTGGATAAAATGCGATTGACGATCGTCGCGACTTGGGCATCGCTTAACTTACCGCAAAGAAGATATTTCTTGGCCGTGCGAATAGATTTCACATTCGGAATGCCTAAATCCGCGATTCCTTTTAAGGTCGACGCTTCCACGGGATCCATAACGCCGGGATTGTACGCGATTTCAACAATTCTTGTATCTTTTTCTTGAGATGCCGCCGGCATGGCCTTGGGAAAAACGACATAGTCTTGAACAATCGGATCAGCTAAAAGCTCTTCGGAGATTTTTTTGACTTGCGAAGCTGTGATTTGGCCTTCAAGCAAAAAAACTTGCTCCACGGAAACCCGGGAAACAGAGCGAATGCCTAGATCCTGAATATCTTTGGCCACGGCTTCTCCCGCGGCATCAAAGATGCCCTCTTTATCTTTTATTTCAACACGCCAGATCATGCGATGAGGATCTTTCGTTTGTCAACCCACGACAAACTTAAAAAACGTTATTTTGTAACTCGATTAAAAACTTCAAGGTAAGCCTCTTCGACATTACCCAAATCCTTGCGAAAACGATCCTTATCAAGCTTTTTCCCTGTTCCCACTTCCCATAAACGGCAAGTATCCGGAGAAATCTCGTCAGCTAAAATAATCTTTCCTTTGTGGCGTCCAAATTCAAGCTTGAAGTCAATCAATTCAAGATTAATCGCAAGAAAAAATTTCTTCATCAACTCATTGATCTTAAAAGTATACGTCTTAATATCCGCGACTTCCTCTGGGGTCGCCCATCCTAAAGCCTGAATATGATATTCACTGACCAAGGGATCGTTTAGAGAATCCTTCTTGTAGCAAAAATCAAGGATCGGTGTCTTAAGCTTCATCCCTTCAGGCAAATCTAATAATCGACATAGCGAGCCTGCAGCCACATTGCGGATAATCACCTCAATCGGAACGATCTCTACGTGCTTAACAAGCATCTCGCGGTCACTTAAAGTCTCGACAAAATGCGTGGGAATGCCTTCCGCTTTGAGGTATTCAAAAATACGGCTTGAGATCTTATTGTTAAAAACTCCCTTTTGCTGAATAGTACCTTTTTTTTGCGCGTTAAACGCCGTGGCGTCATCTTTAAAGTACTGAATAAGATAATCTGGAGATTCTGTTTCGTAAAGGATCTTGGCCTTACCTTCATAGATTTGCTTGAGCTTTTCCATCGATCGCCTCCTTCATCAGGGTAATATGTTTTCCGTTTAAAGCCCAACGCGCTTAAAAATCTTATCACGATGGCGAATGTAATATTTAATATCAAAACAGGCGTCAATCGCGCTAGGCCCCATATACTTACGCAACTTACGGTCTCTTTTTAAGACATCTCTAAAGTCCGTAGTCTCCTGCCATACCTGCATGGCGCAGCGCTGAATGATTTCATAGGCATCATCACGGGTTAAGCCCTTTTTCATGAGCTCAAGCAGAATGCGCTGAGAATAAATAAGACCACGAGATTTCGAAATATTCGTGATCATATTTTTGGGATAAACCAAAAGTCCCTCTAAAACTGGAATAAACTTGTGGAACATATAGTCTAGGGCAATCGTGCTATCAGGCAAAATAACGCGCTCGACCGACGAATGACTAATATCGCGCTCGTGCCAAAGATTAATATTTTCAAATCCTGCTAAAGCATTGGAACGCAATAGCCGTGACAATCCCGATACACGCTCACAGGTCACTGGATTACGCTTGTGGGGCATCGCCGAAGATCCAATTTGCCCTTTAAAAAAAGGCTCTTCAACTTCGAGGATTTCTGTTTTCTGCAAATGACGAATTTCGGTGGCAAACTTATCGAGCGATGATCCAATGAGGGCTAATGTGTTTAAAAATTCGCAATGAATATCTCGTTGCAGAATCTGTGTCGCCACATTAGCGGGTTTCAGATTAAGCTTCTCGCAGACATACTCTTCGACGGATGGATCAACATTGGCATACGTCCCTACCGCACCAGAAAGCTTGCCAATGCGAAGGCTTTCGCGGGCATTCTTAAGACGCTGAAGATTGCGTTGCATCTCATCATACCAAACCGCAAGCTTAAGTCCAAAAGTCGTTGGCTCCGCATGAACACCATGCGAACGCGCCACACAAATAGTATCTTTGTAAGCCTTGGCCTGTTTTTTTAATGCCTTCAATAATCGATCAATATCATCAAGGAGGATGTCCGAGGCTTCAACGCATTGGATCGATAACGATGTGTCCAAGAGATCCGACGATGTCATCCCAACATGCAAATAACGAGCATCGGCCCCAATGCTTTGCCCCACATTAACAATGAAAGCAACCACGTCATGCTTTGTTCGCTCTTCAATGCGCTTAACTTCATCAAGATCGTAGGTCGCCTTCTTCTTAATATTATCGACGGATGCTTTCGGGATCAGCTTGAGCTTCCCCATGGCCTCGCAGGCTAAGACTTCAATCTTGAGCATAATATCAAGCTTGTGCTTCTCTGACCAAATATTTCCCATCTTGGACAACGTGTAACGTTCGATCATATATCTCTCTCCTTTTAATAAGCACCCAACTTAAAGTCGTCCTTTCTGGACAACGTCAAGTCAGCCATGCAATTTAACGATTTTAGAACTTCACCACTATACCAAAAAAGATATTTTGGGTCAAACAAAAATCACAAAAAAACCATAGAAATGATTATAAATATCTTGTAAGCCTTTATATTACAATAAGATATAAATATATTAAGATCTAATAAGGAAGGGCTAAAAAAGAGGATTTTTCCTTTAAATACGCGAACCCTGCACACAACGACACTTTATATCTTAAAATAACTATAAATACTATATACTACTCAAGCTTACCTTTAAAATAATTGATACTCTTATCCATACTGTCTTTTAAGATAAGCGGCGCGGTCTTCAAAACCTTTTGCCCCAGAGGGCCTTCGTAAAAAGCAATCAATGCCTGCAACTCTTCTTGGGTAAAATACTGATCATACACAGGAACGAGCTCATTCACAACATCGTCAAGATTAAGAACGCGCTTCAGCTCTTCTTTTTTACCCTCTGACGCTGCATCGATAATTTCAGCGAATGTTTTACGCATATTCCCTTTGGCCCCAGTTGCCTCCATATATTTCAAGATGAGTTCTTTTTTGCTTAACGAAGTGTCTCGGGGTGACACGCTTTGCGCAGGACTACCCAGCTCTAGCGTAGAAGAGCGCTTGGGTACGGACACCTGCGAAGGAGGATCCTTTTTAAGAAGTGGCTCTGGTGCACCTTCAATCCGATCAATCTCATCGGCATAATAAGTCAAGCTCATACCATTAGCTTTAATTGTAATCTGATTTGCGGTCTTTTCGACAATCTCGCCTTGCACGACTCGCCCACTCTTGAGATAAATGCTCTCCGCAGAGCATAAAGAAACGCTAAGAAATAAAAGCGCCACAGTCCAAACAATGTTCTTCATAAAAATCCTTTATTATTAACGTTAAATGATTATTATTATTTTAACCATAATAACTCACGCGGTCAAATACTTAGATGATGTTATTTCTTGAACCGATAAAAGCTCTATGCTAGGATAATTTCCGCTGAGAAGATCATGATCAAATCAACCAAAAACAAAATCGACCACCACCTCTTGGCGTTCCTGGAAAAAGCAAAAAAGGAATACCCTTTTGGGCAAGTTCATCCTGTTCTTTTTGAAAGCATTAAAGAATTCTGTGGTCGCCCTGGAAAACGCCTTCGTCCCCTCCTCATGGCCCTAAGCTATCAAGGCTATAACCGCAAGAAAAAGAATCCCAGAAATCTTTACACTGCCTGCGGATGTCTCGAGCTTTTACACGACTTCATGCTCATCCATGATGACATCATTGACTGCTCCGATTTGCGTCGAGGAAGGCCAACGCTTCACAAAATCTTAGCGCATACAATTGCCAGCAAAAAAAGCAAAAAACTTGGCTCAGACCTTGCCATTGTAGCTGGCGATATTGTCTATGCCCTGGCGATCGACGCCTTCCTCACTATTGACGAAAACCCTTGGCGCAAAGAAAAAGCTTTAAAATACTTTGTCCAAACCGCGGCCTTAACGGCCATGGGTGAATTTATTGACATTATCCATGGATTTGAAAAAGTTCAACACATTGAAGAGCGCGATGTCTTTTTAAATTATAGCTTAAAAACAGCGCGCTACACCTTTGAATGCCCACTTATGATCGGGGCTATTCTTGCCGATGCCCCGCAAAAAGACTTGAAAACACTCTCCGCCATAGGCCTGGCAATCGGCCAGGGATTCCAGATCCAAGATGATCTTATCGGCATCTTCTCGACGGAAAAAGAGATCGGCAAGTCGATCTTGAGCGACCTTACAGAGTTTAAGAAAACGATTCTCGTATGCCACGCCTATCATACACTCCAAGGTACAAAGAAAAAAGAATTTATGAACCTTTTTCAGAAACCAAAAAAAACATATCGCGACTTAATTAAAATACGCCACATCTTTATCGCTGCAGGAAGTCTCTCCTACAGCCTACAAAAAACAAAATCTCTTCTGAGGCAATCTCGCCAAGCCCTTGATACGCTTACGATCAAGCCAGCGTTTAAAAAACTTCTCTGGCAAGCCCTAGAGCTCCTTTTCCAGCCCACAAGGGACCTTGCCCAAACACATAAAAATATTTTCTAAGACCTATGGATTCTGAGAAGAAAATCTATTGTCCCGCCTGCGAAAGCCCGCACACCGACCTTGTATCCTACGTCTATCAATGCCTCGAATCCAAAAATGCAGGAAAAAAACTTTTTGTCGAAGGGTTTGATACGGAGCTCAATAAAAAACGCGAAATTTCCAAGGAAAAACAAGAAATACTTCTAAAAACCCTAAAGCCGCCCCAAGAATCAAAGCTTTCTTTTCCGGCAGCAACCGTGGCCCTCATGGCCTTTCTTGTTTCGTGGCTAGTCGTCGGGTCTATTTTGATTAGCAAGATCGGTGAGAAACTATATTTCTATTTAACTATCACCTTGATTGCACTCCTGGCCTACCCTTTTTATTCCACCATGGAAATGATGATCAAGCAAGTGCGCACCAATTATGTCCGCTATAGAGACGAGAAAAATCGTTGGATCAAAAAACGCTACTGCTATGACTGCGAGCTTATTTTTACCACCGAGGCTCCTTCCCACAAAAAGAAATAATCCTTTACTACTGGGGATCTAAATCAAATATCCGCAGAGCTCATCTAAAACAAGGCGGCCTTTAAGCGTTGTGGCAGAAAAAACCTTATCCTGCGTCAAAAAACCATGATCGACAAATCGCACTATTTCTTTTTTTTGCCGCATTGAAACGCGAGAGCCAAAACGCGCCTCTAGCTCATCTAAACAAATACCCTTATTCATGCGCAATCCAAAAAGCAAAGCCTCGGTCAACCTTTGACGTGAGCTTAAAGTTTCGTCCCCCTCCCTCGCATGACCTTTCACGCGCACGCTCTTGATATACGCAAGCAGTGTTGCCTTATTCCAAAAACGTTTTCCATCGATATGTGAGTGCGCGCCCATGCCTAATCCAATATAATTACGACACTGCCAATAAAGAATATTGTGGGCTGACTCTTTGTGAGGCTTTGCGAAATTACTAATTTCATACTGATGAAAACCTTTCGCCCCAAGATCTTTAATAAGAGTGCGATAAAACAACGCCATGTGCTCATCAGCAGGAAGAGCTACTTTAAGCCGATGGAACATACTTTTTTCTTCAATCGAAAGGTTGTAAACAGAAAGATGCTCACTCTTTAAGCTCATGGCGATGCCGAGATCTTTCTTAAGTTGCCTAAGCGACTGCTCAGGAAAACCAAACATGAGATCAAGATTGATATTTAAAAATCCCGCTTTGCGAAGTAGGGTGAAACATGTTTTAATATCCGCAGCCGTATGCGTCCGCCCCAAAAACTTTAGAAAAGGATCGTGAAAAGACTGCGCACCAATACTCACACGATTAAAGCCTAGTTGACGCAAGAGCTTTGCCTTGGAAAGATCCATCGTGTCAGGATTTGTTTCAATAGTATATTCGTGACGAGGATTAACCTTAAAATTTCTTTTGATCAAAACATCAAGCTTTTTAAGCTGCGCCTCATCTAAAAGCGTAGGCGTGCCACCACCAATATAAACAGTCTCCACGGTTCTTGGGCCATAGCGCTTAGCCTCCATGGACAAGGCTTCCAAATAATCCTCAATATGCTCATGTTTAGCAATACACATGGCAAAGGAACAGAAAAAACATTTTTTCTGGCAAAAAGGAATATGAATATAAAGGGCAACAGGTCCGTGTGCTTTCATTTTTTTCATTCTTTAGATCTCATTAATAATATTTTATTCTACTTCTCCTCCGTCAAGAAAACAACAAAAGTCATTACATCCAATAAAAATAAAGAAATCTCTTAAGCTTTGATGCTAATGTGTTAAAATAAAACATAAACATGAAAGGAGGTTTCTCATGGTCGTTAAAAAGAAAAAACCTGTAAAGAAAGTTGCCAAAAAGAAGAAACGAAAATAAATCGTTACATCGTTTGATTAAAGTTTTAAAAGCCCCACCTTTTTCTTATGAAAAAAGTGGGGCTTGTCCTTTACAAAGAAGAGAGGGCAGGATCGTGATCCTGCCCTCTCTTCTTTTAACCAATCTCAACCATCCTCTATTCTAAATCTTGCCAGTGCGCTTACGATTCGATTCTTCTTTTTTCTCTGGGACAGACTTCTTGACCTCACCCTTATCCCTATTCTTCATCTTCTGATATTTCTCAGGCATATGATACTTCATCCAACCTTCTGAATAAAGCTTAAGCCATTCATCTGTGGCACGTTCAAGGCCAATGCTATAGCCCGCTTTTTGGCTTTCGATCCACAAATGCTTATTGATCTCTTCCATCACGCGCTTATCCTTTAAAAGCTCTCTCAAATCTGCAATATTCATGCATCCTCCTTCAATGAGCACCTGACTTACGGAAACCGTTTTGGCAACGTCAAGTCAGCCGTGCGAATTAATCCCTCGAGGCTGCGGCCTAGCAGCCGAGTTGGGATACCAATGATTCAAATTCCTTTTCAATGAAACATTTTCTTACGGTTCGGATATCATCATAACGAAAAACAAAAGAAATTCAACACAATTAAAAACTTTTTTTCCTTGCTTTACCCGCCTCAAAGGTTCTGGCACAAAATGCAATCTTGGCTTGAAAAACAAAGAAAAACAATTCTTTGCTCGCCATAAAACACGCCAGCGAAGCATCCTTAAGCCCTAAAAAAAGGAATAAAAACAACAGCGATCATCGAAACAACAACGGTTACCAAGCCCACAATAAGACCAATCTTCAGCCATTCAAAAAAACTCACCTTAATATTTCTCTGCTTATCTAAAATACCAAGCGCCACGATATTAGCTGTTGACCCGATCAAAGTAATATTACCACCGTAACAAGCCCCAAAAAGAAGAGCCCACCACAAAGACTTCATATTAGGATCAAGGGCCTCCATGCTCTGAATAATCGGCACATAAGACGCCACAGCAACAACGTTATCCACAAACGAAGATAAAAGAGCGCTCGAAATCAAAACAAATCCTGATAAGATCTGCGGCTGATGGCCAACGGCCGAGACCATTTTTAAAGCGATCAAAGAAGCAATCCCCGAGGCCTGAATCACCCCAGCCTGAGCAAAAAGGAACATAAAAAATAAGATCGACGGCCATTCAATTTCTTTTTCAACATAATGACGTGCCTTATCATGACGATAAAGCATCACGATACCTGCAGAAATAATAGGGATCATAATGAGAAGCGTATTTTCAACCAAGCCAAGAAATAATTCCAAGCGCCTATGCAAGGAAACCAGAATAATGGTTACAATAAAAATACCAATGCTAATCTTCGTACGACGATCCGGAGGAATCGAAATCAGATACAAAAAACTTTTATCATCTTGGAACTGAGCAAGTTTCTCGCAAAGGCCTCGGATATGCTTTCGATAAAAAAAACAAATAAGAATCACAGAAGCAATAAGCGCAATCCCTGAAACAACCATCGCATGAGATAAAAAGTCTTCAAATGATAGTTTCGCCCGAGCCGCAATCAACACACCAACAGGATTCCCTAAAAGCGTTGCTGCGGAACCAATATTTGTAGCCAGAACCGAGGAAATCACAAGCGGGGTTGGATCCTCTTCCAAGAAATCACAAATATCTAAAATGACAGCGATCATCACAATGATGGACGCAACTTCTCCCATTAACCCCGAAAGAAAAGCGGAAATAGCCATCACGATCACGTACAGCTTGATACCATCCAGTTTCTTCACACGCAAAACCAGGGTCACAAGCCACATAAAGAAGCCCGCGTCTTTCATCATGCCAACGATAATCATCATGGCAATCAAGAAGAGAATAACATCCAACGAAGCAAACCGGATAAAACTCTCCAAGTCTGTGGCATGGATCAACAATAACAATCCGCTTCCAATAAAGGAAAAACTTAAACGAAAATCCCAAAAGAAAAGCGTTCCGATGATCGACATGGAAAAAATTGAAACGATCAAAGCCTGGTGAGTATTAAACCCAACGAGAAGGCCCAAAGCGCCCACAACCAAAGAAAGAAGGATCAACCACAAGAATTTCGTACGCATCGTCAAACTCCCTTTCCTGAAAATAAGAAAAAACAATAACGCAGCGCATTTATTGTCGATTTAAAACACCTTAATAATCCTATAAGGCAATTGAAATATTTATAGTACTCTTTTTTTCTTTATTTTCAATCACTTTATTTCTGGAGTACTCTTATTTTAGAAGATAGAGGTTAGAGATTAGAGGTTAGAAAAGTCAAAAACAAAGAAAAACTACAACAAATTTTTTTAGATTTTATTACTTTGTTTCTTTTCGTATTTTTCTATCTTTTTCTATTCTCCCCTCTAACTTCTACTTTCTAACTTCTACCTTCTAACTTCTGACTTCTAACTTCTCTTTTTCTCCAAGACCCAGCAGCCCCATAAAATCGGTCACAGGCGTTACATTAATGATGATCGGCACCAGGCCTTCAAAATGGTCAGAAAAAATAGAACTAGAGGAGTTAAGGATTAAAGGATTAGAGGGGTTCTCGTTTTGATTTTCCTCTATTCCTTTGACCCTAAAATCCTTTGCCCCTTCTCCCTTAACACTCACATTCATATTTTTGGCGTTAAAATCGATTCCTCCTAAAGAGCTCTCTCCCTGCGAATCATTCCCGGATAGAGGTAAGGGAGCGATACCGCCGGGAATCGCTTCTTCTGGCGAATCGCTCAGGAGTGGCAACGACGGATCGCGATCATCAGGTGTTCTCTCTAAAAAGTCAGGAAAAGCATCAAAAACATAAGCTTCCCTGTTTTTATAAACAATGAGATCATTTGTTGCTGGCTGAAAAATCATATTCCATGAGACAAATTTACTTCCCCCAATCTCAACAAACCGTGTTGTCTGAATCTGAAAGTTGTTCAATAAGTAAGCTTCTGATTTTTTTGCCTCTTCCTTGTTTCGTGTTAAGTAAATTGCCTCTTTTTCACCATCTCCCAAAAACTCTATAAATTCACCAAGAGATAAATCGCCATACTTTTCATCTCGAGATCGTCGCGCAGGCTGCGTCTTGTTAATACGAGCTAAGATCTCATCACCTGTTTCCGTCAAGCCTTGAATCAAATGGAAAAAAACATATCTGTTTGTTTCTTTGTTACGAATAACAACAGCATGGCAAGAAATAAATTCCCTCTCGCTCTTCATGGAAGCAGTTCCTTGGCTTCTTTTTCCTTGACCCTCCGCAACAAGAATAGCCCCCTTGGATGCGTTCTTAACGTATGTCATATCCGAAAGCTTTTTTGCCAATAGACCTCCATTTTTCTCATCTTTAAAAAGAATATTCCCTGATGACAAAGTAGCATTCCTGCCAGAATTGCTACTCGATGAGACTTTCGCAGAGGCCTCAACATAAATAAATTCCGGCATATCCCCCTCATAAAAAACTTTAAGGACATGGCTTTTATTTCTCTTCGTGATATCGTCGATCCCAACCCACCCTCTCATCCCATCAGGACTTTTGGCCAGAGCAGTAAATCTGTCGTCTCTATAATATACTTTTCTTCCCGCTTTTTCCTCTATCGTGGGTAAAACTTCCCATTTCCTTTTTCCTATCGGGTTCTGTTCCGAGATCAAGAAGGCGATCTCTTTTAATAGTTTATCAAGGTTCCAAACACCTTGTTCACCCTGGTCCTTAAAACGACCCTGATTACGATAATCGTCACGGACAAAGAGCGCGCTCACCTCATCATCGCGCAGCTCGCTTAAGAATTCATCATCAATGCCATAACGCTTGAGCTGATCAAGAGCCCCCGGGAGAAAACCCTGATCCATGTCCTCATATTCATGAACCACAGACAGTCTCCACGTCGCAGCGTCTTTTTTATAAAAGAAATCAATATAGGCCACCGGCTCCTTCTTGCCATCAACGCGCACCACGTCAATGGAATAATTATCGGAACCCGTCTTCTGCCTTTTCCTTAAAACAAATACAAACTTCTTTCCGCCGGTCGTATATTCGACAAGCCCTTTATCCAAAAATTCTTTAATATTAAAAATGCTCGTTTTCTTAAAAGGCGACGGCGGGATCAAGGCCTTGTCAGCAGCCTCTTTGCCGTTTTGAACAACAGGCAACGTACTTACGCTACTTTTTTGCTTAGCCGCTAAGCCTTGAGGCTCGTCTTCCTTAACACCCTCAATAGATAACAATAAATATTCTTCCTCTTGTGAATTCTTTATCCATGTCAAAAATTGATAAACAGCATCAACTCCCTGCCATTGCTCCTCAGTATTAGCCGCATAAAGCTTTAAACCCTTAAACCCATTCTTGTACAACAGAGAGCCGTTGTAGCGCGCAGAAAGAATACCCTCAAGATCCTTGTCCTCAATCAAAGATCCTGTCGCTTTATTCCTTACGCCTCCTGCTGAATCGGGCTCAAAATTCGCCAGCAAATACTCACGAAATTTTTTACTCGTCACAAGCGCATTAAATTTAGTCCCCGCAGGAATAGACCGCGCAAACACTTCAAAAAGAGCCCCTCCGATTCCCATGGCTCCAGTCTTTTCATCTCCAGCCAAGGACATCGTACTTTTCCCTCCATCAAAACTGACTGCCGTTACGTTGATATTAAATTCACGCACCGTATCCTCTTTTTCATCAACTAAAAAGGAAAGCACAGACTTAGAACTTCTTGTTTCAAGCTTGTTAAGCAAGAAAACGCGAATTCTTGGAGCAACCGTTGTCGGATCTTTTTCAGCCAAAAACGTATACTCCTCTTTTTCACCTGTTCCTGGGTTAGAAAATGTTAGCACACGTCCCGCCGCCTGGGCATTGATGCTATCCACAACCTCTTTGACCTTGATCAGCGGTGAAGCGTTCAAAACTTTGGGCCTAACAACGATCGAATCTTGATCTACACTAGCTAATGACTCTTTCTTTGTCGCTACAAAAAAATTCAATATTCCAAGACCTTTTTTTGATTCTATTTCTTCATATTCAACAAAATCAAAATCTTTAAACATCTCTCTTATTTCTCCTACAGAATAACCAATATAATGTGTAAAGGATGGATCCTGCTCGACAGTTTCTTTTTCAGCATTATATGTTGTTAAGATAATACATCCGCCTTGCTTTAAAACTCTTTTTGCTTCGGCCAGAGCGAGTGCTGGATTGAGTCCGCCGATAGATTCATTGAAAAGAACAACGTCAAATTTTCTTCCTGGATAATCAAGATGCTCCGCATCTCCAACCTTAAAATTGATTCCATGAACCTTAGCAGCCTTCATTTGATCCTGGGCAGCTTTTATATTTTCAGGAGTAATATCAATAGCTTCGATATTCGTTAAACCCTGCTTAGCCAATTCTATTTCTTCATGGCCTTGACCTGCTCCAATTGATAAAATTAGTGGATTCTTAAGATTCAAACCCTTCAATTCACGAATAACTCTTTGAGCAACTTCTCGCTTTAAGCCTTCATCAAGAGCTGTCATGCTGATATAAACAAACTCATTTCCTTTCTGGTAAAAAGGCTTACCCTTAAACTTTTTACCATAAAATCTTTTTTGATTCTTAGGATTCACGATGTCAATGATTGACGACGTCTTCTTGCCATCATCCACGCTCAAATATTGTATCTGCCCTAAAAGATCGCCAGCCGTTGCTTCAGACATTGAAAGCTGAGTATTTTCTGTGAGCTTTGCTGGCACAAAACAATGGATGAGGACCCCGCTGGCATCAGAAGGAAGCCCAACTTCTGCTACGGAAAAATTTTTCTGTTGAACCTCACGCGATGTCGGCGACTTACGGCTAGCGACCCTGACCATTCCTTCATTGATCGAGATAAAACGCACAGGAAAAGCATAATCTCCTAACTTTGCCGTTCCCAAGCCCTTTCCCCCAAGATAATCCGCTGTATTCCACCTCGGATCTTGATTTGACGCGCCTTTACGCAAGGACACAGGCTTAAGAATTCCCGATAGATCTTCCACGACCTTACCATCCTGGTCAAAAACTCCCGGGCCATAATCAAAAGCGAGAATCTCAATTCCTAAAGGAGTTTGTTTTCCTAAAATAATGCCCTGGCCGCTTGCATGTTCAACCATATTTTCTCCCATGCCCATAGTCACCAGATAGCTTTCAAGCGTAGGTTGCCAGAAATTTTGACCAAGAAACTCCCCCTTGCCATCCTTTTGATAGTAAACAATAAAATCCTTGAGGACTGGATCATTGATCCAAGAATCAAAAGATCCCCTGCCTTTTGCCCAAAGGCTAAGAATTGTTTTGAGTTGTTCCGGTGTGATAAAATCTTTTCCCTTCATCCCTGACGACGCCACAGAAGTGTTATCGGAGACCCAATTCGGCGCTAGGTCTCCAGCCACCGTGACGCTAGGATCATTGAGCGCAACTTCCATGATAAAGGTTTCTTCTGGCACACCCTTTTTCTGGACAAACGCATAGATGGCATCAATATTACCTGTCGTGCTGATGATAGCGCCTGCCTTTTCTCCGAAATTAAAAGTGGCCCCTCCCGCAAAGTATTTCCTAGGGATGTTCTTCTTGGCGTAAGGGTCATACTCCACCTTCATCATATTACAGACGCCTTTTTTAAAGGTTTGAAGGTATTGTTGGTAGATAATCTGAACAGTATCTGGTGAAGAGTGAATAGTATCTGGCAAAGAATTACTTTGAACCTGTGAAGGGTATCTAGTATCTGGTATCTGGTGCTTTTCTTCGCCATTTTCTAACGACTCTTCATTGCTTTTTTGGCTAGATACTAGATACTTTTCACTATTCACGACTTCTAGTCCTTTAACCTTTCTCTTATCCGCGTACACCTTATTTAAGATCGATTCTTTAAGGTTCGTCTTATACCAGTAGCTTAAGATAATGCTGTTATAGATCTGTCTAAGTTGGGCAAAGTTCTTGCCTTCATTGACTTCTTTCTCAAGGACAGGGATGAAGACTTCGCGAGCGATTTGAGAAGAAACGGTATCTAGTGAAGAGTGAATAGTATCTAGAGAAGAATTATTCTGAGCCTGTGAAGGGTATCTAGTATCTGGTATCCGGTGCTTTTCTTCGCCATTTTCTAACGACTCTTCATTGCTTTTTTGGCTAGATACTAGATGCTTTTCACTATTCACTTGAGCGGCTAAATAGTCACTCTCCAGCATCACTTTTAATCGCGATTCAACGACAAAGGCCTTATCCTCTTGAACGTAGACTTCAGCCTTATCGGGCATGATCCAGACCTTGTTAAAGGTGTCGACAGGAACGTTCGTTGTCCCGAATTTCTCATAGGATTGCTTGTAAATCTTTTGCCAGAATTCTTTACCAAGATCACTATCAGGATTGGTTAAAGAGGCAGTTATTTGCTTCAAGAGATAATCCTGGGCAAGCATATCAATACCCATCTCGGTAGTCCCAAGCTCTGTTGGCACAATACGGTCTTTTTCATAGGGAGAAAGGTTGACCCAGAGATCATTCTCAGGAAGAGTAAGACTTGCCAGGAAGTAGCGGATAAGCTTTTCGCTTTCGCTCTTTAACTCATCCCCTTGAAGCCCGGAATCACCAGAATCGACAATAAAGTCGAACTTCAGGGGATTGTCAGGGTAGACACGTATTCCACGAACCAGGGTAGGTGTGAAAGCCGGGCTTAAGGGGATGAGGGTATTAATCGCGGGTGCAAAGGTTTGGGCAAGGGCTTCTTGAGGGGCAATGCTCTGAGCAAAGAAACAAATGAGGATGGCGAAGACAGCGCAACGACGCGCCTTGGAAGATAGAAAATGAAGGATGAAAGATAGAAAAGTCAGAAGCAAAGAAGAATCACGATAGAGTCTTATCGGATTTGACTTTTTTACTTCCTTTTCCATTTTTAATTTTCTATCTTCCATCGTCATAGCTCTTTTCTATTTTTAATGCTAAAAGCTGCTTCTCCTGATTTTTCATCTTATTTGCGCCTTGTGCAGGATTTCCATCCCTGCCTGCCAGCAAAGCAGGCTCTATCGTCCATTCTCCATCTTCCTTGTTCACTCCCAACAACGTATTAAAATCGGCAATCGGCATGGCCTCAACTTTCTCTGCCTTTGAATATTGTGGAGTCTGAGGCACCCCACTGTCCGTCAGAAATTGGCCAAGATTCATTGGGGTGATATTAATGATCACCGGTACCAGGCCTTGGAAGTTGTCAAAATCAATAGGAATAGAGGGGTAAAGTGGCAAAGGGCTCGAGGCGTTTTCATCTTGCTTTTCCTCTATTCCTTTGACCCTAAAATCCTTTGCCCCTTCTCCTTTAACGCTCACGTTCATATTCTTAGCGTTAAAGTCAACCCCTCCCTTATTTTTTACTTCTTGCGGGTTGTCCTCGAGTGATTTCGAAGCATCAATAACGCCTTTGAGCGCAGAAGATACGGACGCTGGTTGAGCCCCAGATCCCTCTTCCTTGCCGCTGCGAGAATTGATTCCTGAGCTTGTTTTCTTGGGCTCCACAATGTCCAAGACAAAACACACCCGTCCATCACCTAAATCTTTGGTGTCTTTTTCGCGAATCTTCAACCCTGCGCGCGCTAACCGTTCCTTTTTCGCTTCTTTTTCTTTATCCGTATCTTCCTTGAGCGGCATAAAAAGCCGAAAGCTACCATCCGGTGCCGTTGTTGCCTCTAAAAGAACCTGGATATCTTCTTTGTCGGCTCTAAATGCTTTCGCGACCTCTTGAACATTCTCAAAAAACTTGATCAAAACGCGTCCGGCCGATTGATCTCCTTTATTTAAAGTCGCAAAATCCGAAACATAAATAATATTCTTTCCGTTGTCTTGCCCGACGTATCCGATGATATAAGAAAGTAACTTGCCTTCCTTAAAATACCCGAGACTTAAATTCTTCCCTCTTACTCCCTTCAGGGCTTCCTGGTATTGGGCCGCCGTAAGTTCCATTTCGATTCCGGCTAAATGATTTTTATAATCTTTGCCTTGAAAGGCTTTGTTTTCAATGAACGCGACTTCCAGGGTATCTTCATAGTTGAGCGGCAAAACGCCGCTTAAATTCTCCGGCTCTTGACCTTCCTCTGCCGTGTCGAGCTTAAGGATCTTAACTTTTTCCGTAATCTTATCCGAATAGGCCACAGGCGCCTCGCCTAAATAATGATTATCTTCTTCATCCGTAATATTTCTTAGCGCATCAGAGTAGTTGGTCCCGATCGGCACCTTGGTCTTGTTCCATGATCGGCCGCGAAAGGTCTTGTCATGGGTTTTAAAATACGCCTCGAAGAACTTCTTATAAGAAATGCGCACAACATCATCAAAGTTATTTCCGTTGTGCCGGACAGATTCTACGTTTTTAGCTGCCTCAACGTTATCGGCGGCAAGAAAGACATCTTTTGAAATCTTTTCAATAAAATCTGGACCCATCAGCTCCGTTAAATTTATTTTCTTTAATCCTGTTGCGGATAAGCCAGTCATTTGATTCCTTAGATGATTAATATTTTTCGGGATCCACCGGTCGGCTGTCAAAACGCTCGTGGCCAGGATCTTCCTTTGCTTCTGGCCGTTATCATCATAATACATTTTGGAAAGAGCAACAAAGCCGACCGAAGGATTAAAAAGATAGATATTATTCTTTCCGCTTCCAAATGACATACAGCTAGGCGCCTCGCTTCCGGTGACCGCGGCCTGAGGATCGGACTTTGGAATAATGCGCATGGTATAAACCGGCGCCAGGCCATGCTCGATCAGTTTTTCGATCCGGAATCGAAAAACTTGGGTCGCATTGATAACTTTCGCAAAGGGCTTGTTGTCCATCAACTGCTGATAAACTTCCCTCACAAGCCGAAAACGCTTACTGTCCGGATCAACTTTCTGCGCCTTCATAGACTCAAGCTCGCGGCCCAGGAACTTAAGCAGAACATCCCTAAGATCCTGCGTTTCGGCATAGCGATGCTTGATAAGATACTCCAAAAGGGCTCCGCCCTTTAATTCCGGATCCGTCTTTAGCTTCTCATCAAGGTCCGTCGCATAAATACCCACTTCAAGGGGCTGAATGGCTTGCATCGCATCAAATTTTTCCAAAATGAGGCCTTCAACCAGATCGCGCGCGGTCAAATTCATATAAAGCACCTCGAGCATACGGCTGGGCTTTTTTGCTTCATGTAAATATTGGGGCGTGTTCACGTCCGAGAGGCCCAGAAAGCCTGCAGGATCTTGGATCATTTTTCTCAAGGCCTCAAAGTCGCTCACCCCAGGATGATTGATAAGATACATAAAGTAGTCATAGATTTTCTGGTATTTTTGGACATCGTCCAAACGGTTCTGCTGCCGGGCATCCTGTATCTTTTGAGCATATCCTTTGAGCTCTTCCATTAAACTTTTATTCTCAATAAGCCGACTTAAAATCCCCAGACGCTTGAAAGATTTCCACCTAAAGAGAAACTTCTTTGTCTTGATCAATTCTGTGACGAGATCCGCATAAATAATTTCTGTGCCAAACTCTTTCTCGTAGATTTCAGGCCATTGCGCGTAGGCCTCGGCAGAGTTAAATTTCTGCGCAATTTTTATAACCCCTCTGATCGTCTTCCAGAGAACCGCATGGCTTCTTTCGCCGAAAATGTTCGTGCCCGTATCCTGCCCAACCTGGAGCAATACGTTTTGCACAAATTGCTGCCGGTCCTCTTTATTAGCCAAGCCATGATAAAATGGTAAAATATCACTCTTAAAGAACGATTGGTGTGCTTCATCTAAAAACAGATCGTCAAGAGGAACCTCCGCGGGTGGTTGCGCGAGATAGTCTGCAAGCTGATCATCAGTAAAAATTTCACGAGATAGATTAATGGCCTCCAGAGAGCGCTTCAAGTTCTCCTCATCTTGAGGCATGCGCGTCACAATGGAGGTGATGATGTCTCTCCACCGATCCAGCGGCCCCTCTTGAGCGTCGATCCAGCTTTTTAAGATCTTCACGAGCTGCTCTCCTTTCGAGAATTCAGCGTTATTGATCACTTCAACGAGGCCCTTACTTTCTTTAAATCTTAATCCTGTCTGCCCCAAGGAGATCAGCAACGAAACGGCTTCAGGGGAATGCCAGCGTGTCCAAGACGGACCAGAAACAGGAAAAAGAAAATCCATGACTTCTCGACGGCTCATGCCAAAAAGCGCCATGATCTCCTGCAGGTACCCGGCATCCATGATCGTGGCGATGCGAGACAAAGCGATCTTCCCCATGCCCTCCCATCTTTCTTCCAGTAAAATGGAGTTCTGCTCCAGGATCCGCTCTGACTCCTCGGATGAAAATCCAATTTGTACAAGGCGCAGCTTGACATCGGCGGCCTCTCGGGAAATCATTTGATATTTCAAGGGAAAATCTATAAGAAACATTTTTTCAATTTCTTTTATGTCTAATCCCAATTGCTTCGAAAATCTTTCAATATAACTTTCACCATTAATATTTTTGATCGCTTCAAGGACCACGCCAAGGGCTTCAAGGCGTTCTCGTGAATCCTTCTGCATGGTCATAACAACGGGACATATCTCTTCTTTAAGTTTTTCAAGAAATTCAATGATCTCCTTGATGCTCAATCCACGCTTAACGAGATCGTCAATGACGCCAATAGCCTGCGCTGTCTTTTCGCGATAAATCAAAGACAAACCGAAATAATAAGAATCCTTAAGGCCATTTTCATAGCTCAGCGCCTCATGGGGCGAATGAAAATATAAATAAATGTCTCGGACTCCTCGGATAATTCCTTCTCTTTGTTCGTGCAAGCCGCCTTTAGCCACATCCGTTAAGAAATCATTAATTTCTTTAAAGGAATACCCTTCCAGACCAAGAAAATCAACAACACCAATCATCCCCATAGCATTTCCTTGCCATTTTTTCGAAAACCCATAGATAAAATATTCAATGTATTTTTCCCGAGATAATCCAAAACGCTCAAAAACTTTTTCGTAAGGAAGTTTTGAGACCAGAACCATCAAGACGCCCTTATCAATTGTGACAAAATTCTGCGCATGGTCTTGCACCATGCGCCGCACAATATTCTTGATCTCAGCAAAAGAAAATCCCCTTTCGATCAGAACGTTGATTTCGCCTGCCGGAATAGTCGGGAGCGTGCTTCCTTGTTTTGCTGCGAAGACAATAAGTGATTTGCAAAAATCACGAATTTCTTTCTCACTTACGCCCTTATCTTGGAAACGATTTTCCAGATTGGCGTGCATGCGGATAAGCTCTTCCACTGTGTTCTTTGAAAATTTTTCATAGGCTACCCAATAATTTCCCGCATCAAAATTATTCTCATCAAGATCTTTCATGCGGTCCTTCAGCATTTCCTTAATATCTTCCAGAGAATATCCCAACAAAAGCAAGTCTACGCTCGCGCCAAAAAGATGCGATGCGTAGACATTCTGAGAAAAAATTTCGTTAAAGAGAAAATCAATGATCTTCTCTTTTGAAAACCCTTGGTCGATAAGAGGCTGGCCGATATCACGGCTAAAATCCTCTGTCTTCAATTTCTTCGTAATGCTAAAGGCTAACGCATTTTTATCTTTCGCAGACTTAAAGATCTCTAGGCTTTTCTCAAACGAAAAAGCAAGTTTATTTTTTAACTCGTTTAAGGCTACGGTAAAGCTTGAAAGATATACGTCTTCCAAGCCTGAAAATGGATCGCTGATCTGCTGGATAATCTCCTCTAGGGGAATGTCAGAACCTTCCTCGGAGCGCTGGTGTTTGTTGGAGCGAAAGTCCGTCTGTATATCCAGAAATATTTCCTTGCTCTCATTTGCCCTAAAAAGCATCACCTTGTTGCAATAAAGGCGGATCTGATCAAAGGCAATCCCTTTTTCTAGAAAGGTCCAAACCGCTCCGAATGTCTCAACTGGCCACGGCCCCAGTCTTTCTTCAAACTCCAGAAGAAATTCCCATATCTTTTTTTGCTGTAGGTTGTGTTTTTTTGCAATAGCTTTTACCATTTCCTCAGTAATGTGCTTTGGCAATATTAGGCTTAAATCAAACCTCAAGGCTTCTCTGGAATCCTTTATACGAAGGATGCTCGATGCCACCAGGTGACGACCACTTAATTCATCTTGACGGTCTAACCGAGCATTAGAACGAAACATTCTATTCTCAATATCTGCATTAAAAGCTCTTTTAAGCAAGGATAATTTGATCCTGCTACGGCTAATTCCCTCTCTTTCAAGAAGAGCAAGCCATTGAGGAAAGTAATCAATAATTTGACTTGGCAGCTTTGTTAGGTGGCGTGCGTACTCGGAAGCATCAACCCGGTCAAGAGAAGATCTTACCCAGGTTGTCTTTTTTTCAAAAATCTTAAGTACTTCATCCACAACAACTTTCTTTCGAACTACCCAAGCAATAAATCCGAGTTCAAGAAAATTTCTTGAACTTTCCAAGTATTCTTTTTTACTGACTAAATCATTGTAAAATTTTTTTAGGAAGCTGTGTGTTTCAAGAATTTCTGCAAGCGATTGATCGAGAGTAGGCTGGAATTCCCAAGCTGAAGAAATTTCTGTTAAGGTTAATAAAAAATTATCGAAACTTGAGAGCCCTTGTTCACTTACTGTCCAGTCGTCAGAAATTTCAAGAACAACATTTTGCTTAAATCTAAATTTTTCGTTTTCCGTTTTTAGAGTATCAGAAAATTGTTTTGCCATCGAAAAGAGGCTTTTGGCCTGAAAGATGGAGGTTAGTATTTCATCCAACTTTAAACCCGGCGGCGAGCGCTGCAAAAAACCGAGAAGCTCTTCGTCTGTGAGCCCATAACTACTCAGCCCTTCTCCTAAGGCCATAAGCGATGGGCCAAGGAATGCAATATTTTCAGGTTTCTTCTGAATAATGAGATCTAGGAATTTTTCAACGTTTTCCAGAGAAATTTTATCTTTGTTTTCCGTAAAAAAGGAATCCCTTAAGATCGCCCAGAGTTCATGAGAATCATTGCCTTTAACCAAAACAACATCTCTGACCTTGCTAAAGGGTACGCCGCTTTTTAAAAGAAAGGACACGAAATCATCGATGCCGGTAATGGAAAAATACGGCTTTTTGACATAAAAATATGTCATAAGCTCATCTTCGGTAAGGTTATTTTCCTTCTTGAAATTCTCAAGCGCCTTGAGGTCGAACAGCTCTTTTGACAGCGCTACAACTGAATCCATATTTCTTGAATCAATAAGATATTTAAAAGATTCCCGGGCTTCTTGAGAAGAAGCTAAGAATTCGCTCACTTTAAGCATATGCGCCCATAGTGACTGTCGTTCTTCGTCAGGAAAAGACTTCTGGATTTCTAAAAAAATAAAAATGATATTTAACAAGATGTCTCTTGGACCCAGCCGTGAAACGGAATCGGATTCGAGAGAGATTAAGGGCGAATGAAAGACATCGAGAATTCTTTGTTTGTAGTCATTCGGAAAGGCCTTTTGAATATCTGATATAAAATCAGCAAAAAAATACTTTGGATTAGTATAACCGCCCAGGGTTCTCCATCCTCCAGAACCATTCCGAAAGACAACGGAATAAATAACACAGAGCGGTTTCCATAGCGAAACGATATCTTTGACAATATCTTCGCGGCGTAAGATATCGTTAAAGCAGTTCACAAAATCTCCGAAATCATACCCAAGCCCAAGAAGCTGGATTAGATCCGCAATGACCTCTTCCAAGCGATCTTCAAAAATCTCATACATTTTAAGAAATGGAAATTCGGAGAGCCGGTCAAAGGGCGCGATCAATTTCTGAAGTTTGGCAATCTTCTGGATATGGGTCTTGACGTCATCCAGATTTTTAATCTTTTCTCTGTTCAAAAGCAGCGTCTGGATCGCAGTCTTGGCATAAGGCAGGCTTTGATCTTTTAGGGCGTCGCTTAAGATCTTGAGCCCATTGACAAGAAGCTTATCTGAATATTTATCAGATTTTCTAAGCAAGTCGTGAAGCATCGGCAAGCCATCTTCCATGATAGGGACAGCGAGGCTGCCTGCTTCCTGGATAAAGGTGATAAGCGCTTCTTTGTGGCGGGCTTGGAAGATTTTCTTGAAAAAGATTTGTTTGAAATAATAATGATTATATTTGCGACGGAGATCAGTAAACTTAAAAGCATTTTTCAAAGAATAAAATTTCTCAACGGCATCTATAGAAGCAACTAGATCAAGAGCAGGGAGACAGGCAAACTTAAAAGCATCTTCCGTATCATAAAATGACTCTAAGAGGTCCAAGAAGATATCAATGTCGATAGAATTTTTTTCTAAATCGTCGAAAGTATTTCTAAGGATAAAGCGCGAAAAATTTTCCTCATCCTCGAGCACTCTGTAAACCCGATAAAAAGGAAGATATCCATACTTTTTGATAAAACTTGATTGATCTTTAATTAGCGCTTTTTTCTCTGGGTTATCTTCGAAAAATTGTTCAGCCATTTTTTCTTCGATTTCAATTGATGAGCTGATTGTTGTTGATGGCGATCCTTCCCAAATGTCTATATCTTGCGATGACATAGATTTATCTTCGGATGATAATTGATCGGATTGGCTTATCGATACATCCGATACCCATGCTGTAGCCTGAACGGAGATTTCGTAGACTGTTTTCTGAGCTCCAGATTTTGTTATATAATTAATGAAAATATGACTTGGCTCTTGGCTTTCATGAAATGACGTATTTAGGTTCATGACCG
>CALGLP010000007.1 GCA_937930175.1 uncultured bacterium | reverse complement strand
ATAACGGAACACCGCCAGCCAGTGCTCAGGCGAGCTCTCTGTGGGTCGGTCCGGTCGAGGTAGCTGCAAATCCCAACAAACAAGTCGTTTATTTGAAGGCCGGATGGAACTATTTTGCGCCAACGGTTCAGGCGACAAACGGCATGCGTGTCCAGGATCTCTTGGCTCCGGCAGTTGCCGCAAATAAAGTAATCATTGCCAATAACACCAGCGGCAAGGTCTACTGGCCGGCACAAAATGTTAATACGATGACTGAGCCTTTAAGCCCTGCTAAGGGGGTTAAGGTCAAGATGGCCACTGATTATACCCTTGAGATCAATGGTGAGCCGATCCAAGGAAGCGGTGATATCAGCTTAACTCTAGGAACGCATTATATAGGGTTTTTAGCTGATAAAAACGCACAAACAACGGTTCAGGCTTTGATCGATAATAATGCCTTGACCGTAGTTTATGATGGTAGTAACGGGCATTATATAGGAAAACAAGGCAATGCTTGGACTAATACCATTGTCAATTTTGAGAAGGGGAAAGCCTATATGGTTGTTGTAACTAAACCAGGAGTGATAAATATAAAGAATTAAATAGTAATCAAAGGCTAAAAAGAAGGGCGGCCCTGCCAAGGGGCAGGGCCGCCTAACACAAAGACAGACAATACAAGATTTGTCGATATGAAAGGGCGCCATCATCACCCATAACTCAGGCCCCGCAAGGAAAATCAAAAGGAATCAAAAATGAATAAAAAAATACGTTTTATATTATTTTTTGCAATTTCTTTCTTGATAACAGGAACTGACACGGCTTTCAGTCGTCCGCTTAGTTCTTCTTACAAAACGATAAAGAAAGAAGGATCAAGGACTTTCGGTTTCAATATCAGGTCAATTAAGAAGATGCAACACCAGATAAGTGCTCAGCCAACATTTTTGACAGGAGATTTTTGTGTTGATATGCCGCCTGTGGTGGATATTGAAATATTTCGAAAGCTCAAGCAGTATCGCTATCATCTTTTGCGTTATTATGACGGCATTACGAGATACAATGATCCTAATTATTCTGCGTACTTATCTGCGACACAAATCGCGAATGAAATAAGGGCATACTTGCAAATAAACTTTAACTATATTGACTTGAACGCGCAGGAGGCGGTTTTTCTTCTTCAATGGATCGACTGCAACTATGCCCTTGAGAATTTTGTAGCAGTTGATGGTCATATCAGAAAATATCCTTACTTGCGCAAGACTTTCTCTGGAGAATCATTTTCTAATCGAACATTATTCTTTTTAATTAACAAAGCCGCGCTCTCGGATCCTTTGATACGTGAACAACTTGTGCAATCGGGGGCATTTGAAAAGATCGAGAATATGATGAAGTATGTTGTTAAGTACGATGCGGAGCTTAACGATACAATAACATATGATCAGGATTGGAATTTTTGGAAGGTTTATCTTGAAAATACTAACAAGAGTGTTCTTGAAGTCTTTCCCAATTCAGAAGGGCGATTTTATTATTTTTATACTTCGGGTATAATCGGCCTCATGGCTTTAGCAACAACTTTTGCAACGGACAACCTTGCGGAGACAACTTTTCTTGAGAGCGCTTTCAGAATGCTTGAAACTCATTCGACGTGGGATTCGTTTATTCCAGCGTATAGAATTTATGTGCTTGCGGGTATTGCCGCAATATTTCCTTTGCTTAATGAATCGAGTCAAGAGACCATGTATGCGCAAAAGATTATTTATTGGGCTTTTGAAAAATATAATCCACAATTGGGTTTTTGGCTGCATTTGGCTTGCCCCAAGGATCATTCAGATTATCTTGAGGACATGACAGTTATTAAAGGCTTTGCTCAGCAATGCTCTGATGGTCCTATCCTTGGGCAGATGCCTTGCCGGTGCGGCGATGAGTTCTTTTCAGAATATTATGAAAAGGGGAGCAATGAGTCATCGACGGCATCGATGTGTATTGACAATACTGTGACAGGCCCTTAATACACAATCGCAGAGGGGTTTCTTCTATTGAATTTTGGAAGGATAAACACGAAATAGCTATAAAATAAGTCCTGAAAAGGGCCCTTGGATCCTATGATCCAAGGGCCCTTTTCTCACCGTCGGGACCTTGTTTTCTTGCAAATGTATGCTATATTTGAACCAACAAAATACCATCCGCCTACGCAGGATAGCAGGGGTTTGTTTAGGAATGCGAAAATGCTGTTGCCGGTGCTTCGGCGGATGTTCGCCCTTTTCTTAGAAATGCGGATGATTTTAGTCGAGGGGCTCCATCTTAAGGAAGTCACCACAGTTTGAACCAAAAAATTTCTAACTATCTGACACAAGGAGTATTTCATGAAATGTAAAGTTTATAACCATTTGTCCTTGCTCTTACCTGCGGCAATATGTTTCTTTCTGCTGACAATTAGTTTGCGACCTGTTCAAGCATCAGCTAGGGCCCAGGATTCAGAAAGAAACGTTGTGGTGAGTTCCGCCATACAGGCAGGCGAAGAGGCTGCGCCAGAAAGCAGTCAGGATGTTTTTATTGCCCCTCCTCCTAATCCATTGCAACCGGATCAATATCGCAAAGATAGAATTTTTATCAGATTTAAAGAAGGAACAGGCCTTTCTGCCGTCGCGCCCCATCTCATCCGCGAGAAGATAAAATTTCAGAAGGTGACAGGAAAAGCCGGCCTTGACGCACTCAACGCAGCCTATGGCGTCAAGGAAATAAAACCATTGATCAAGGGCGATTCGTATCTGTCCCGCAGGAGCTCTCTCGGTCCCATGTCGGGCAGAGTGGCAAAATCACTCGAAAATCAGAAAAAGAACGAGATCGTATCCGCCATGGAAACGATGAATGCGCGTTATCCTGAAAGGTCGCAGCATGCCAATGTTCTCAAGCAAAGCGAGCTCGCCGCTAAACTTTCAAATACCTTTGTGATGGTTTTTGATGAAGAAAAGGTTAGCGTTGAGGAAGTCAAGGCTGCTTATGCAAAGGATCCTCATGTGGAAAAAGTTGAGCTTATTGGTCAGGTTTTTGTATCGGATGAGCCTGCGGATCCCTATTACGCATCGTATGGAAGCTGGGGACAAGAATTTTTAGATATGTATGGGCTGCATCCTGATTTTCTTCATGTCGGCGACCCCTCAGTAGGCGAAGGGGCCTGGGCAAACAATAAGGGTGTTAACGCTAACAATGTTGCTACGATCGTTGCCGTGATCGATACCGGCGTTGATTATCTTCATGAGGATATCGCCCTCAATATGTGGAAAGATGCTGACGGTCATTATGGCTATGATTTCGTCAACAACGATAGTGATCCCATGGATGACCATGGGCACGGAACGCATTGCGCCGGAACTATTGCAGCTGTGGAGAACACGATCGGTATTATTGGCGTTGCACCTAAAGCTAAAATTATGTCAGTCAAAGGGCTTGATGCAAACGGCTTCGGATATGATGATGATCTGGCGGAAGCTATAGAGTATGCGGTCGATAATGGGGCAAGTATCCTAAGTAATTCGTGGGGCAAGGCGGGATATTCCAGTGTTATTGAAGATGCTTTTAAATTAGCCCATGCCAGCGGTTGCGTGAGCGTTGCTGCTGCAGGAAACAGCAATGCAGATGCTAATTATTTTACTCCGGCCGGTCTACCGAGCGTTATTACTGTTGCCGCCATTAATAAAGATCACGACAGGGCATCTTTTTCCAATTTTGGAAGCAAGATCGATGTCGCTGCCCCAGGGGTGGATGTATTATCGCTAAAAGCCGCAGGAATGTGCGGCATCGCGCGTACTGTTAATACTGATTACTGCTATGCCAGCGGAACATCGATGGCTTGTCCCCATGTTGCAGGAGTGCTGGCTTTGATGAAGGCGTACCATCCTGAATTTACAAACGAAGAATTGCGCTCCGCTTTGCGCAGATCCGCAACAAATCTGGGACCTTCGGGATTTGATACAAGCTTTGGTTATGGTTTGGTGAATGCTGATGCGGCCTTGGAAGTCGATTCGCCTCTTGCAGCCAAGATATTTTCAGCCATGCCAGATGAGAATCAAGTGATCAATGTTCGCGGTGTGGCTTACGGCGCATCGTTTAGTTCGTATAATCTTGAGTATGCTCAATCTTTGTCCGGGAATTGGATCCCGGCAGACGATGTTATGGCCACAGAGCCGCAGCATGAACAAGTCGTGCTAGGCCCAGAAGGCCCAGAAGCTACGTATCCTGTTTTGGGAACTTTCAGCACGTCTGGGCTTCAGGGAATTGCTTATGTTAAATTAACTGTGCTGGATCAAAATAACCATCCGTATCAAGATTTCTTTTCTGTTATCGTTGTTAACGGCCAGAAACCAGGATGGCCTATCGCTGCCTATGATTCTGAGCAGGGCATGGAGCCTAGCTCCATTGTTTCTTCGCCGATGGTCGCGAATATTGATAATAGCTCGGATGGATCATCCGAGGTAATTATCAACACAGTATCCGGGTTGTTTATTTTTAATAAAGACGGAGAAGTTCTTTCCGGATGGCCTAAGAACTATGACTGGCCTTACGGAAGCGGCGGCTTTTCAACTCCGGCGGTAGTCGATTTAGACGCAGATGGGGATATGGAAATTATTTCGATGGGATATGATGGCCCAAGTCGTGCTGGAGTCAGAACGATTATCGGCACCAGCGAGCCTATTGCGGGTCTTCATATATGGCATCATGACGGCAGTATTTATAATGCTAGTTGGCCTCAACCGCTTACGCCTTACCTTCCTGGCGCGGAGGTGTTAACCTATCTTTCGTATGCCTCGCCGGCTGTTGGCGATATTGATAAGGATGGAGAACAAGAAATTGTTGTTGCCGTGCGCTACGGTGTCGGCAGTCTTGGGTTTACAAGCTGTGCGCTTTTCGCTTTTGAGCAAGACGGAAGCTTAGTCCACGATGGTCAAGGCAATACGCAGTGGCCTCGCTTGCTTAGCGCCAATAATGTTTCTGTTGGGCAATTGCTGGAATGCCAGCAAACCCCTCTGTTGGTTGACTTAAATAAGGATGGCCGTCTTGAGATCGTGCAAGGTGTTAGTTTTAGCGAGTATAAGATCAACCCTCCCGTTAATGTCAAATATGCGCAGATCGACGCTTTTGATGCCTATGGTAATATTCCGTCCCAAACGCAGTGGCCTTGGGTTTCTGCGACGAGTACTCTTCGGAAGAATCTAGTCGCTGGAGACATCAATGGGGACGGCGAAGCAGAGATTATTGCCCAAGTGACAGGACAAGCGTCATTGACAAAAATCATTTCGCCTGCTGGAAGCGAGATCGTAACGAGCAGCCTTGGTTCACTGCTTCCAGCCAACTGTTCGCTTGCGGATATCGATGAAGATGGGAAACCCGAAATTATTTTTATGAGCTACAGTAACAAGCTATGGGTCTGTAAATTCGTTAATAATCAGCTTGTATCTTTGCCAGGATGGCCAAAAGTCTTTCAAGAAAAGCTTGTCCTTAATAATGTCTTTCCGACGGCAGGTCCGAGCATTGCGGATGTTAACGGCGATGGGCATGCGGACATCATTGTTGTCGCGATGGGAGCAACGGTGACGCCATATTCTTCGCTGAAGGCATTTGACCGGTATGGAAATCTGATTGCCGGATGGCCCAAATATGTTCAACCCGCGGATCTTGTTTATTCACAGCCGACTGTTGCGGATATTGACGGCGATGGTAAAACAGAAGTTTTGATAGGAAATTATTTCGGCCAGGTTTTAGCCTATGGGCTTGAGCAGAATTTTAATTCTGATACTCAAAAGTGGTCTATGTATCAGCATGATTTAAGGCATGCAGGGTTTGGGGGAGAACCGATTGTTCCAAAAAATCAGGCTCCTGTGGCCAACGCCGGAGGGTCTTATAGCGGGCAAGCGGATATAAGCGAAAGTGCGATGATTACCTTGGATGGTTCGCAATCCGTGGATCCAGACGGCTATCCAAATCCTTTGACGTACCAGTGGACATGGGATGGCGGCAGCGCTACGGGCGTGAACCCGACAGTTAACATGGTGCAGACTGTTACCTCTGTGACCTTGACGGTTAGCGACGGTGAGACTTCTGTTAGCGATACGGCAGCCGTCACCATTGCAGCTTATGTTAATCAAGCTCCAATTGCCAATGCCGGGGAGGATCAAAGCGTGTATGCGTGGTATCCGGCGCTCCTTGATGCAACCCAATCGTCTGATAGCGATGGGCCAGATCCGTTGACTTATATGTGGCAGCAGATTAGTGGTCCGATCCAGGTGTCTTTAGTGCCTACAGGAGATGGTGTTGTATCGTTTGAAGCGCCAACCGTCGATGCGGCGACAACCCTGACGTTTAAGGTTATCGTTAGCGATGGGCTTGCTGTGAGCGAAGACACGGTTGATGTTGTTGTCCAGCCGAATACTTTACCGCAAAGAGTAAAAGCGAACGTTACATTGTTTAATCCTCCTGTTTTTGAAGGAGATCAGGTCAGCCTTGATCTGACGCAAAACATCATAGATCCCGAGACATCATCTCAATTGGTTTATTCATGGAAACAGATTTACGGTATTCCTGTAACCGATGGGCAGCTACAAAATGGTCCAATGATGACATTTGTCGCGCCGTCTGTTTCGTCGATGAACATGCTTATTTTTCGCGTATATGTTAACGATGGATCAAAATGCGTCCTGTATCATGTTTTGGTGAAAGTGTTTAATCGTGATTAGCCAAGATTAAGAGGAAATGGTCAATATTAACTAAACAACGAAGAGATGTTATTTTCTTGAGAGTCTTTTTATCATTGATAAAAAGACTCTTTTTTATTATTTTATTGATAAATTTTCGCTTGATTCTTCAAAAAAGCGCTTTCTTTCTCTAGCTTGACAAACGGGTTTTATGTGCTATCCTTTCATCATGAAAGCGCTTTCTCATGCAGTATTCTTTTCGTAAGCCGCTTTCCACTTTATCATTCTAATATTATTCAGGTCTCACGCCACGGAAAAAGTTAATTTGCAGCCTTTACCAAAGAAGAAGCAAATGCTTTTTTCCAAGACAAATGATCAATACCAACTAAAAAGCGATTCACGTCGCGCTAGGCGCCAGACTGCAAAAAGATTAGCTTTCTTTCTTTGTCTTGCGTTTTTTTTGGCTCAAGCCACTCCATCCTTTGCCAAGGCGCCCACGTTACCCATCCGCACCCAAAAGGCTGTTTCAGGCAAAGCCATTGACTTGGCCAAACCCCTACCGCTGGACATCACCATTAAAGAATCTACAGGGCAGAAGATCACAGCGTTAGTGAAGATGCCTGAAGAATTCCCTTTGCTTGTTAAAGAGGGAGAGAGTGATGAGGTTGTTCAAGCGATCTTTGCGGCTAATTCTTCTTATCTATTAACCAACGTAAGAGGAGAGCCCCATCTTCCGTATTATTCCTTTCGCCTCATGGTACCAAGTGATGCCAAGAACTTTAAAATAGCTTCTTTAAAAACAAAGATCGTTGAAAAGAAGCTGGAGAAGCCGTTAGAGGGCAAGACTGCAAAGAAATCTATAATCCTCATCGGAAATGTTTCCAAGCTTCGCGACATCACGATGCTCACGGTCTATGTCTATCCGGTGTCTTATGATTCAAAGACTCAAACCATCAACCATTGCGAAGCTCTTGAGCTTGACCTTACCTTTAACAGCCGTAGCCTTAAGAACTCTGTTGTTATTCAGAATGCTGATAAGAATGTTTTTCACAAGATCTACAAGTCAGCTGTAGCAAATTACGCTTTTGAGAAAAGTTCTCTAAAAGCACCTGTGCATACCCGAGCCCAAGAAGGTGAGTATCGCATTCTTACCTCTCAGCAGATCTTAGATCCTAACTATGATACCAATACTCAATTTTTTCCAGATTATTTGGTTATCCGTTCTCAAGCCTTTATCAATTCAGCTTCGTTTAATACCTGGTTGGATCACCGCATCTCAGAGCAGGGAGGAGCCCATACTATAGGTGTTATTTCGCTTGAAACCCTTTACAGCGCTTATTCCTCAGGAACGAACCAGGATCGCATTAAAAGCTGTATTAGCTTCCTTTATCAAAATTGGCGTCAAACTTCTAGCATCCCTGATCTTGTCTATCTTCTCTTAATAGGGGATGCGGACTACGGCCAGGATACCCAAAACTGGTTTATGCCTACCTGGGATTCCAATAACGACATCACCGGCATCACAGGGGATAATAAATACGGGTGTCTCACGGGTAATGATGACTTGCCGGAGCTTCTCATTGGCCGATTGCCGGTTAAGAATGAGACAGAGCTAGCCACCATTCTTAATAAAACTATCTCTTTTGAAACAACCCTTCCGCAAGGGGAGAATCATTGGGGGACAAGGCATTTATTTTTAGGGGGGTCGGACACGAACACCTTTGGCCCGACCACAAATGGTGCACGCGATACCTTAATAAAATATTTCCAAGAATCCGATGAGTTTGTAGCCACTGATTCCTATAATCCGAATTATCCTGATTTTTCTTTTACAAACGCTGATCCTGCTATCTTCGATCTAATCAATGATAAGAATTACCTGACGATTTCTTACAATGGTGATGCCGGCGAAGAGACGGGATGGATGCCGGAGAATGTGGATGTAGCTGCCTTGACAAACAGTGCGCATCTGGCATCTATGGTTATCAGCGCGTCGTCTCGTACAGCGCGTTTTGATTGGCCGACAGGCGACTGCTATGGCGAACAGTGGCTTAAAAATTATTCCGGCGGGGCAGTGGCCTTCTTCGGGCCGTCACGCAAGACATTTGGCATGAGCTATTCTGCGGATGAATCCATCCTCTCAGGCATTTATTTAAAGGCCATGGCCACTCTGGGGTCTGCTGTCTTGCAATCCAAGATTGATCCGTCCTTTAGCGAGAATGATGATGTTCTTCGCTACAATCTCTTAGGGGATCCTTCGACCAGCATCGAACAACATCTTGCCTTTTCTGTTAAGCCGGAGATCCGCCTCGATCTTACCGCTCAGATGTCTAGCCATCCATTAACCGGGGAAGCCCTCACGCTTAAGGATAGCATCCAAAACGCCGGACGCGGTCCCGCCGAAGATCTCACCCTGCAATTATTTTATATCGATTATGCCGGGCAGCAGAGTCCTGTGGGAAGCACGCAAAACATTTCTGCGCTCGCTAGCGGGCAGAAATTAACTTTCGACAACAGCTGGATTTTTGAAGAACATTTCTGGGAGGAATTCCGCATCGAGACCAACATGATCGATGAATTATCAGAGTACAACAATATTTATCAACAATCTCCGCATTTTATTGAATATCCGATGCATTTTAATGTGAATAACACCACCGGCATCGAGAATGGTTCCTACGAGCATCCGTTTACGAAATTTAAATATTCCGGTCCCAATTATTATCATTTTGGATTTGATTTCATCATCAACAATAACCGCCCAGGATGTGTCGCCAAGGTCTATGTCTATCCGGGGCTTTACGGAGATGTTACGGGTAACGCCTTTTCCATTTACAATATGGAACTCAAAGGGGAGGGAAATGTAAGCGATATCTTGGTCTCAAAAGATGCGTTTAGCGTCTCCGGCTATACCTTGATCGAGAACATGACGTTCCAGGACGTCAACCCGAACCTGGCTATCGCGCCGATCGTCATTGATGGAAAGACTTCCACTGTCCGGGGGTGCGTCTTTAAGGACAACCCCGTGGCGATCTCCTGCCAGAACACGTGGTCCTGGAACGGCTATAAAACATCGGCCAATCTTACAAATAATATTTTTTATGACAACGGCTCTGCGTTGCGCGTTGCCGATGACGAAATTACGGTTGATCTTATCAACAATGTCATGATAAATAACAACCGGTTCCTGGATATTTCCCTGGGAGATGACCCGACAAACCAGATCTTGATCAAGAATAATATCATCCGCGATAATATCAACAACACCTTATCCCCAGTAAATGCGCAGATCACGAACAACTACAACAATACCGATATTAACTATCTCTTGCTAAACGGAACAAACAATATAGACCTTGACCCGCAATTCGTTAGCCCTGCCAATAGCGATTTTCATCTTCTTGTCACATCGCCGTGTATCAATGCGGGAGATCCTGACCCTGCGTATCAAGACAGAGATGGCAGCGTTAACGATATGGGTGCCTACGGCGGACCGCTTGTTGAGGCGCCTCTTACGATCATAAGCCCAGCCCATGATCAAACCCTGGTCTTTCGACCAACAGAACCAATAGCCTTTCCGATCAGTTGGCAAAGCACAGGCATCGCGCCGAATGAAATGGTACATATTCAAATCCTAGATGAAGAGAAAGCTTCTTCTCTTGTGAAAAAACATGCCGACACAAAAAGATTATCGCCCTCGCACCGATCCCGGTTAAAAACATCAAAAAAATCTTTATCGCTTACAAAAAGCGCCTCTGGTTTAGGCGTGATACTCGATGCGACCGTCCCCAATGTAGGTTTCTTTAATGTTCCTCCGAATGTTGTTGGCCTAGGGGACTTTGTTCTTGTCATCAATGTTGTGAACAATCCGGATGTTGTTGACCAGAGGTCATTTAAGATTCTTAACAATTATCAGCAGTTTGAAAGAAAAGCGCAAATAAATTATATCGAATAAAATTAATCACATAAAAGTAAGGGAGGAACATGTTAAACTTTAACCTTTATCGTCTGGTGATTGTCGTCGTGGCTGTTGC
>CALGLP010000006.1 GCA_937930175.1 uncultured bacterium | reverse complement strand
CTATTCACTCTTCACCAGATACTGTTCAGATTATCTACCAACAATACCTCCAAACCTTTAAAAAAGGCGTCTGCAACATGATGAAGGTGGAGTATGACCCTTACGCCAAGAAGAACATCCCTCGGAAGTATTTTGCAGGAGGGGAGGTGATGAAGGTAAGCAGCATAATCAAAGTTTACGATTTGACGAAAATAGCTCTTCAAGAAATCATTCTGATATCTCAGAAGATTCGAGCTCGCTTCAAAAAAACCTATATTTTAAAGACACTCTTTTCCAGGCAGGATAATTTTCCTACGGATGAATATGAAGATCTGTGGAAGCAGATAGATCCTTCCGTGCTTAAGGATTTTAACGAGACGTTTCTTTCCAATCCGGGGCATTTTCGTGTGGTGACAGCCTATTTTAATTCTTTGATACGTCCTTATTACGAAAAGAACGTCCAGGATTTGAGATGGTTGAAAGAAAAATCAACCCAGACGTGGGTGGTAAGGAAGCTTTCAGATATGTTGCGCCAGACCAAGAAACTTGTGAACGGCAACGCGCAGGAAGCGACCGAGTTTTTTGCGCAAAAAGTGGAGGCCATTCGCGCCTCAGTTTTTTGCAACGCGACTGGCGTACAAGATGAAAATTTTCTTATCGACAACCTTTTAGAGCTTAAGTTTATGACTATGACGCCTGCGACAGCAAGGAAGATCCAGAATATCTTAGAAGATGATTTTCGGTTCTTTGATTGGTTTGTGAGAGCCCGCAAGCTGAGTTTGTCTTGTCGAAATCTTACGATAAGTCTTTTATTGGATTTGATCGAAATTAAATCATCGGCAATAGATAAATTTCAACGCTTAAAAATTCTTTTTACGATCAATCAGCTCATCGATCGCGATCAATTATTAACGCAGGATGAAACCAAAAGATTTCTGAAGCTAAGCGGCAAGAGCATTTTTTCGGAAGAGAGCATAGATTCAAACACCTCCGCCCCAGATCTATTTGCGGCGCAGATAGAGACGCTCAGAGAACAAGGGATGCTTATCAAGGAAGGGCCTGAGGGAAGCGATTATGATCGGTTGCTGGAATTAAAAAGCATCATTATGGATCCCGCAAGATCAATTGATCCGATCAGAGATGAGGACATAATTTTGTTGCTTGCGGGATTAGTGCGCATCGATGACGACGCCAGAGAAACCGCAAAAGAGTTGGTTAGCATGAGCTCAGGAGGCCTTTGGGAGTTTCAGGCTTTTGATCGCGGAATTGCTGTCTTGTTGCAAAATAATGATTTTCTAGACGATAATGCGAGGATTTTGATCGCCAGCATTTTGCTCGATCTTTTGGAATTTCATGCCGACTCCCTGACCGAAACCCAAAAGGTGAGCGCCATGGAGTCGCTTTATCGTGCTTTTTCTAATTCTGCAGTTTTTCCATCCAGCATGGAGCCTGGGGCCTCAGTGTTACGCGCGCGTCTTACGAAAGTCATGGGAAAAGAATATCCTGAGCCTACAGTTGTAATCTCAAACTCCGGCAGCGCATCGTCAAATGTGATACTTCGTCAAAGCACAAACAAAACAGCATCATCGGATATTTTGGTCAAATCAATGGATTGGCCAAGCTTTGAGCAACGGATTCTCTTAAAAGAGTTAGACCGCTTTCTCAAAGATTTTTCCCTTAAGAGCACAGAGGAGCCAAACGTGTTCATGATTGCGCGCAGAGATGATATCAAAGCGAATGTTGAAAAGGGGCAAAATTCTTTTATTTCGCTAACGGATCTTTTTGACAAATTCCCGATAAAAATGTCTGGTAAGTCTACGCAAGGCTTTCTGACCTCTGCAGCCAATGAACTATTTAAGAATGGCGTTGATGCCGTTGTTAGTCGCTATGATCAAGCTTGGCTCAAAAAGAAGAATTTGACAATCACTCAAGAGCCTCCGCAAGAGAGCGTAAAGCTTTTTATCAAGATTGAATATGATAAGGAAAATGCTCCAGCAAACCTTGTCCTACACGTTCTTGATTATGGGCTAGGCAAGGATGCTGCGGACACTGAACACAAGCAAAGGGATCCCAAAGACCCCTTAAATTCAAAGAAGAATAATCCATTATATAATGGAGGACAAGGTCAAGGTTTAATGCACGTTGGAGAAGAATTGGGAAGTGTTAGCGGCGTTGAATATTATAAGCGCATGGCAGGGGAGAATAATCGCACCCTTGAAGAAGGCACAGAATTTGTTGTTAAAATTCCTTTTGAAAAGCTTGAGCTTAAGCAATCTTTTAATATTTTTGAAGATATCAAAATTACTTCTTTTGGCGCGAGCCGTTTCCTTGATACCTATGCTGCATCAAAAATTTCTTTGATCTGGAATCAAGATTTTTCTAGAGGTTTTGAAAATTATAATAGTAAAATTGCAAAGCTTTTAAATGAAAAAAATAACCGCTTTCATGTTTTTGTTGCTAGCTGGACACCCGCTAATAATCCAGGCATCAAAGATTTGGCAGGGTTTGTACTGCTTGATGTTACGAAACAAAAAGATCTTGATGGCAAAAGCTACTGCTCGCTGGAAGGCCTCGGCTTGGCAGAAAAGTTTCGCGATAACAAGAAGCGTGCCATTTTGCTCGACTATGCCTTGGCTCAAGCTGAAAGCGCAGGTTTTGCCGGTGTCTATTGCGCCCAAGCGCTCACACAAGACAAAAAAGACTTTGTCGCGTTTCTTGAATCAAATCCTTTTGCACACTTTGAAGAGCTTGAGGATGGTTCATTTGTCATCAGCAGCACCGCTGTAGCGTCGTCGGATATCGTTGACAAGAAGGATTTGGGGCAGACAACCGAAGTCGTTGAGATCAGCCAAACGATTATTGATCGATTTGAATCTTTTGCTAAAGAATGGGAAGAAGAAGACCGTTATTTATTTTTCACCATATTGGACCAATTATCGCGCTTTCGACAGCTGGACGATCTGTATCAAGATATTGAAACAATTCGAGGGGCACATAAGAAAAATGAAACTGGGACGAATTGGCTTTTGTATGACCTACAGGGACTAATGACAAATCTTGAAGATATTCTAGAAAATAAATGGGCTGATATTATCAGTATTTATGAGGGGCATCAAGAATCACGCTCGGCTCTTTTTATCCCAACTATTCTTTTACAACTTAAAGAAGATCATCCAGAGCTTTTTGAAGATCAATGGAAGGATATTGTTTATATTTTGACACATAATGATCCACACTCTTCTGAAGCGCGAGAAAGGACCTTTTCAAAGAATATTTCAACACTCAAGAATATCTTTGGCCAAGAATTCACAGGGCGATGGGATACACAATTAGTTAAGATTTTGGCATCTTACCGAAGGTCTAATCCAAAAGAATTTGACAACATGTTCAGTGACTTTAAGATCATCTTTGGCAATCGCATTGATCAATATTGGGATATTTTATTGTCCATGGTGGCAGAGCTTGGGTCATGGTCTCAGGGTTTGCCTGGAGCGATAGAAATCCTAAAGGAAGATATTTTTGAAAATGGACTCGAAGCAATCTCTCAAGATCTGATCCAAATTTTTAAACATTTTGATGTACACACCGCCAACCTATTACAGCCCTTTAACGAGCTGAAAGATGTTTTCGGTAAAGATCTCTATCGTCAAATTCATCGCATTGCCAATTTCACTATATCAACTGATCGAACAGAATTCCCAGACAAGGTTTTTAATTTTATCAAAGAAATGAAGGAGCTGTTCAAAGAAGATTTTGATTCTAAGATCGACAATATGACCGAAGCTTGGAATTCTGTAAAAGAAAGAAAAAGAGATCGAGACCTTGAAAAGGCGGCTAAGGTGATCAACGAAATTAAGACTGATATTTTTGCAAAGGATTTTAATGATAAATGGCTAGACGTTCTGAATATTCTTGTTGTCACGGATTTCTATGTTGAGACGATTCCGTCAACAATCAAGGCGTTAAAAGAAGAAGTTTTTCCTGATCAAGATGATTTTGAAATTAAATGGCCCGAGTTAAAAGAAGCCATGCGATCTCAGAATGGGTATTCAAGGCATATTCCGCAATCGATCAAAGAAATCCAAAAGATATTTCCCTTAAAAGAAGATTTTGACAATAAATGGCCTACGATCATAGCTGTCCTTGGTTTTATGGAAACTGCGGATAACCTCAAGGAAGCCCCATTGATTTTTGTTGATCTCAAAGATTTGTTCCCTAAGGATTTTGAAGAAAGCTGGGACACCTTATCCGTATTTCTTTTAAGAGCACAACACAATGCTTTATATTTTCCAAAAGCATTAACGGCCCTAAACGATATCCTTGCCAGAGAGGGTCTTGAAAAGACAGGAGAGAAGATTTTTCAGATTTTTGATATCTATAAAGAAAAGGGTCATAAGCCAAGAGAAATAAATGAAGATTTTTCCACATGGAAAGAGATATTTCTTAACGATGCCTATCAACATTGGAATTATATTATTAAATATTTTCTACAGGTAGATTATTCTATCAAAAGAGATTGCAAAGTGTTAAAAGGCTTTTTTAGCTCTGCCGAGGATATCGCTTGGTGGATTGAAGAAGCACCGGATAGTCTTGAAGAAATAACTTGGATTCTTTCGCGACTTAAGATGCTTTATGCAGAAGACACGTTAAATTCTTTTATTCCTGACCTCATTAAAGATCTTCTCAAATCTAAGCAGAAAATATTTGCTCAAAGACTAGAAAATCTTACAGCTCAGAGGAGCTTACTTAATTATCCGGAACATCGGCCTCTGATAACGGTTCTTCTAAATTCAGCATATTCTTTAGATGCACGGATACGCGCTGTTCAGGAATATTTACCTATTTTAGTTTATCAACGTCCTATTCAAGGATTCGAAGATAAGGAAGACTTATTTCTTAAGGATCTCAAAGAATCCTTACAGAAAGCGTTAAGTTTTGAAGAAGGAGGGATCCCCTATGTTCTTGAGAATGAGTTTGTCACAGGGCAGGCAACCAATTCTTCATTTCGAAATAAATTGCAAAAATTGATCCGCAACCATGTCAATGATATTAAATTAAAATATATTCAATTTATCGCTCAGCAAAACATTAGCCAGGAGGTCCTGGATAGCATCAAGCAACAAGATCCTAATACTATTAATCAGTTATTTATTTTTGGAAAAGTTATTGCGGGGATAGAATCAGATCGTTTCTCAGAAAGAGACAAAATGAAACTGCTTTTTTCACACCTCATTCGACATTTCTTTCAAATGTATGAAAAGAATAACCGTGACCTTAAGGCAACCTTGCCAATGCTTTCCCAGGAAATCATGTCTTGGGATCAGGATGACCTTAAGATATTACTTAAAGATGAAACATTAACGTTATTAGGTAACAAAGCTCTTATTGACGACCTTGTTCATAATGCAGGCTACGACCCGAGATTGTGGCAAGAGGGGATTCGATTTACCTATAAGACGATGAACGCGGTCACACGCAGAGAACAACAGCAACGTTTTATTCAAAACGTAGAGTATTTTTTAGAGCTTGCAGAGAAGATAGTCGACAAGCATATGACACTGCCAAAGACAATTGATAGTTATGAGAAGGCTCAGGATCTGTTTGCTGAGGTTAAACGCAAGGTTCCTCAACTCAGTGAAAATCAAGAACATCTTATGATTACGGCGTTAGAAAGCATTAAGGAAATTGAAGGTTTGGATGCGGTTGAGGATGATCAAGGGGAAAAAGCGTCAACCGAAGGCACGTTCTATATTTCCATACAAAAAGATTTTTTAAATGAAATATCTGCCGGAGAAGGAGGTCATTTTGGTTGTTTTGCGCCGATGGCAGGGCATGGAGAAATGCCTGGGGTCATCGCCCTTGAGGCCGGAACTTTCTTTATTCAGATCTATGATGCAAGAAGTATTCAGGTCGCTAACGCGGTTGTTGTTCTAACAAAAGACGGCGCTTATGTTGATAAGGCCTGGGGATCCTCCAAGTACAGCCTTGATGAAATCTTTGCTCAAGCCCTTTTACGCCTGACAGTATATGTACCTAATGTTATGGTTTCAAGTTTCGGGGCTGGGCACCATTCTTTATCAAAAATTACAAAAAAGGGAGCTGCCGGAATTTTAAATGCCCAAACACCTATTTTTCATGATCAGTATGGAGATTCCATTAGCTATAATTCTGCAGGTCGATTAGCTATAGAATTAGGTGCAACAACACGAAAAATAACACGACAAGATTATGAGCGCGTTCTAGAAGAGCAAGTTAACAACCCTGCCCAACTCGCGTCGTCTGATATTGTGACAAAAAAGATCGAGTCCGGCCAAGAACTGATAGATCTTTTTCAGAAGAACAGGGAAAAGGGCAAGACAACGCATATCTATCACGACAATCATAGAAAGCTTGAGGTCTTGGGGATCAACGGCGACCAACTTGTTCATGCAAAAAAAGAAGACCTTAATATCTTTATTGATCTGACAAAAAAGACACAAAGGGAAAAGGTTGCGATCATCATTGAGCAAGAAAAAGAAAAGATTTTATCCAAGAATCTTCGCCAGCAAAAGATCGTGGCGGGGGGCGGCAAGGATCAGTCATCTTTACTGCTAAGTAACAAGTCTGAAAATGATATTAAAGGCGGTATCGATTTCAACGCCAAGAATATGAGCGTGAGTGTTAAAGGAGAAGGGGCAAAGGATTTTAGGGTCAAAGGAATAGAGGAAAAGCAAGATGAAAACGCCTCGAGCCCTTTGCCACTTTACCCCTCTATTCCTATTGATTTTGACAACTTCCAAGGCCTGGTACCAGTGATCATTAACATCGCCCCAATTAACCTTTTAGAATATCTAACAAAAAATGGAACGCCTGCCGCTGCTCTGCAATATTCAAAGGCAGAAAAATTTAAGGCAACGCCTGCGATAAACTTTATGGGAATGCCAGGCTTGATCAAAAAAGATGAAGAAATGAAAATGGAAGTTAGAAGTTAAGATTTAGAAGATAGAAGTTGGAAGTTAGATGGGAGAGTTGTATTTTTCTTTGTCTTTAAATTTTCTAACTTCTATCTTCTATTTTCTATCCTCTAAAATAGCCCCACCACTTTCTCCTTGAATAACTTAAATGAATACGCTACGATACCGCACTTATGGAAGATACACAGATAAAACCACATCTCAAAGCTATTGGCCTGATGTCCGGCGGCCTGGATAGCTCCTTAGCTGTCAAGATCATCAAAGATTTAAATGTCGATGTCTATGGCATACATTTCGTCCTTCCGTGGCATTTAAAACCAAACCCCCTGGTTGTTGCGATGGCCGCACAATTACAGGTTCCTTTAAAAATTTTTCATTTTGGGGAAGAATTTTTAAATCTTGTCAAAACCCCGAAATATGGTTATGGCAAGGCGATCAATCCCTGCATGGACTGCCATGCGTATCAGCTCAAGAAAGCCAAAGACTATATGCTGCAAATTGGCGCTGAGTTTATTTTTACTGGAGAGGTTTTAGGCCAGCGGCCCATGTCGCAACTAACCCACAGTCTCAAAAAAGTTGAAATGGAAAGCGATCTCAAAGGGCTTCTTTTACGCCCGCTTAGCGCCAAACATCTTCCGCTAACCCGCGTGGAAGAGCAGGGTAAGATTGACCGCGAGAAATTGTTTGATTTTTCCGGACGTGGCCGCTCAGGGTTACTAGGCTTGGGACGGCAATACGGTCTTACGCATTTTATCCCGACTGGTGGCGGTTGCCTTTTAGCCGACAAAAATTTTGCCAATCGATTGCGCGACCTTTTCCAGCATGGATACGCTAACTTAAATGAAGTCGTTCTGCTCACTGTTGGACGTCATTTTCGTCTTTCTCCGCAGCATAAGATGATCGTAGGTCGAGATGACGCTGAAAATACAAAACTGATCGACTGCGCGAGCGACAATGATTTGATCTTTCAAATGCCAAATGATATGGGGCCAGTTGTCATTCTGACAGGGAAAGACCCAAGCGCTCAAATGCGATCACTAGCTGCTTCAGCTATCCGACGTTATTCAAAATTTCGATACACTGGGATTGAACTTACGTATTGGCCTAAAAATAATCCCACTGCGCTAACCACCATCACCGCCGAGCCAATTGCTGAAAACGATCTTCAGGCAAAGAAAATCTAGATAAAAGAACTTTTTATTGACAGCAGATATCGGATATACTATCATCACTTCAATTGCGGCAAAGACGTCCAATGGTTTGGGCGTCTTTTTTTTATCCGCCCCAAGATGCCTAAAAATGAGGCAGATTTGAAGTTAAACACCTAATACAAACCTTGATTACCAAATCAAGCCAACCATTTAAGAACCCAGAGGAGGGGAATGATGAGCAAGCAGATCGAAGCGTTCATGGCAGAAGTCATCAGGAAGAATCCTGGTGAAGTTGAATTTCACCAGGCCGTTCGCGAAGTTGTCGAATCCGTAATGCCCTATATTGAAAAGCATCCCAAATATGAGCGGGCCAAGATTCTTCAACGCATGACAGAACCAGAAAGAGTTATTTTATTCCGCGTTCCATGGCAAGATGATAAGGGTGAATTCCAAATTAATAAAGGCTATCGCATCGAGATGAGCAGCGCCATTGGCCCATATAAAGGTGGCCTTCGCCTTCATCCGAGCGTCAATTTGGGCATTTTGAAATTTTTGGCCTTTGAGCAAGTCCTTAAAAATAGTTTAACCACGCTCCCTATGGGTGGCGGTAAGGGTGGATCTGATTTTGATCCTAAAGGAAAATCCGACAACGAAGTCATGCGATTTTGTCAAAGCTTCATGACAGAACTTCAGCGCCATATCGGGCCCAATACCGACGTTCCTGCCGGCGATATTGGCACAGGCGGACGCGAGATTGGTTTTATGTTTGGTCAATATAAACGCTTACGTAACGAATTTACGGGCGTCTTAACAGGGAAAGGGCTCAATTGGGGCGGAAGCTTGATTCGTCCAGAAGCCACAGGTTATGGTTGCGTTTATTTTGTTCAAGAAATGCTCAAAACCAGAGGTGAAACGTTTAAAGGCAAGGTCTGCGCTGTTTCAGGATCAGGCAATGTGGCTCAATATACGGCTCAGAAATTAATCGAGCTTGGCTCCAAGGTTGTGACCCTATCTGATTCTACAGGCTATATCTATGACAAAGCTGGGATTGATGCCAAGAAATTAGCCTTTGTCATGGAACTTAAGAATATCAAACGTGGACGCATTAAAGAATATGCGGATGAATTTAAATGCACCTACGTTGAGGGCAAGAGGCCATGGTCAGTAAAATGCGATGCCGCATTCCCGAGCGCCACGCAAAACGAGATCGATGAGGCAGATGCCAAAGAACTCGTCAAAAATGGCTGTATGGCTGTTGGCGAAGGGGCGAACATGCCCACCACACCGGAAGGCGTTGAAGTCTTTCTCAAGGCCAAGATTCTTTATGCCCCTGGAAAAGCAGCTAACGCAGGCGGTGTTGCGACTTCAGGGCTTGAGATGAGCCAAAACAGCCTTCGCTTGTCATGGACACGAGAAGAAGTCGATAAAAGGTTGCACGACATCATGATCAACATTCATGAAAATTGCGTGAAGTATGGCAAAGAAAAAGACGGTTACGTCAATTATGTCAATGGCGCCAATATCGCTGGCTTTGTCAAAGTCGCCAACGCGATGCTAGATCATGGATTAGTATAAGGTAAAACGATTAGGATAAAATAAAGGGCGGGCTTAAAGAAATCTTTAAGCCCGCCCTTTTCTTACAAAATTTATTTCTTACAATTTCTTTCCATCAAGACGTGCGGCGAAATCTTTTAACTGACGCATAATCTCGTCAGGATCGCTCAACGCGATCAAGGCCGCGCGCAATTTGGCCACAAATGGAAATCCAGTCAAATACCCTGCATAATGCTTGCGAAAATCAACCACGCCCGCTTTCTTCCCTTTAAATTGAATCGATAAGTCCAAATGCTCAAGGCAAAGATTGATGCGATCGGGAAGACTTGCCTCAGGCAGATGAACTCCTGTCTTGAGATAATACTTGACCTGATTAAAAATCCACGGGTTTGATATGGCCGCACGGCCAATCATGACTCCGTCGCACCCCAGATTAAAGATCGTCTTGGCATCTTCCGGCGTGATAATATCTCCGTTCCCAATAAGCGGCAGGGAAGTTGCCTTGCGAATTTTCTCAAGCCATGTCCAATCTGCCTTGCCCTTGTAGGCTTGGGTCTTTGTCCGGCAGTGAACGGTCAGGGCCTGCGCCCCTTGATCCTGGGCCATTTTTGCCACATCAACAATCACAATATTATCCTCATCCCAACCCAAACGCGTTTTCACCGTCACTGGAAGCTTCGTGGCTTTGACAACAGCCTTGATAATCGCTTCCATCTTTTTTAAATCTCTTAAAAGACCTGCGCCTTCTCCGCGCATGGAAATCTTGCGGACCCAGCAACCACAATTGATATCAATAAAATCAGGGTGGGCGCTTTCGGCAATCCGTGCCGCCTGCGCCATAACATCTTCACGGGAGCCAATGATTTGGATCCCGATGGGCCGTTCATCATCGCGCACGGTCATTTTATGAAAGGCACTCTTAACGCTACGGATCAAGGCCTCGCTTGAGGTAAACTCAGTATAAAGAATATCCGCACCCAGGCGCTTACAGATCCTTCGAAACGGCGTATCGCTAATATCTTCCATGGGGGCAAGGGCAATCGGATAATCAAGCTTAATATTTCCAATTTTCATAGCGGCATTATATCGCGATTTTCCTTTAACGCAAATATATTGAATTACCAATGTTTATCGGTATACTATAAACGTATGAAGAAAAGCATATGTTTTTATACCTTAGGCTGCCGCTCTAACCAATCAGAAACCGCTATTTTGCGTAATCTTTTTGAACAGCAAGGATATCAAATCGTTGAAGAAAATAGATCCTCAGACATCGCAGTCATCAACACCTGTACGGTAACAGATAAAGGAGACCGGGACGCCCGCAAGCTTGTTCACCGGCTCAAAAAGAATAATCCCAAGGTTCAAGTGGCCATGATCGGCTGTCAAGCGCAAACCCAAAGCGAAGAATTAAAAGATCTCCCTGGGGTTCACTGGATCGTTGGCAATGCCGAAAAAATGAACCTCCTTAAACTCATTGAAAATATTAAACCAAGCAAGGCACCACACGTTCTCACGCCAACAATCCCCAAAAAAAGCTTTATCATGCCAGGGCCTGGGATCGATAAAACAAGAACCCGCGCCAATATCAAAATCCAGGATGGTTGTGAATCCTTTTGCACATATTGCGAAGTTCCTTACGCGCGCGGCGGAGCACGGAGCCGTGACTTTGAGGATATCGAAAAAGAAGCCAAGCAACTTGTTGGGGCAGGGCATAAAGAGCTCGTCTTGACTGGAATCAACATTGGCGCTTATAACAACCATGACAAAACACTCCTTGATGTTGTCCGAAAGTTAGATACGCTGCCAGGACTCGAGCGCATTCGCATTTCGTCAATTGAGCCCAACACGATTCCCCATGACCTTATTTTACTTATGGGAACAAAGACAAAACTGTGTCGCTACTTGCATATCCCAATTCAAAGCATGAGCGATCGCATCCTGGATTTTATGGGACGAGGATATGGCCGAGACACGATTGATCTTTTTTTGGAATTTGCCACACAAAACGTGGAAGGCATTTGTATCGGGGCTGACATCATTGTTGGTTTTCCTGGGGAAAGTGAAGATGATTTTAACGATACCTATGAATTTCTTGTTGAAAGCCCCATAACATATTTCCATGTCTTTAGCTATTCCGATCGAAAATTTGCCAAAAGCCAACACTTTCCTCATCATGTTGATCCTGACGTCATTCAAACACGCAACGCGATTTTACGTCAGCTGTCTTTGCGCAAGAAACAAGAATTCTTACGCTCCTTTCTAGGCACGACCCAAAAAGTCCTTTTCGAAGAAAAAAAGAAAGGCTATTGGCTAGGGTTCACGGATAACTATATTCGTGTAAAAATGGCATCCAAAGAAAATCTCCATAATAAAATCTTAACCGTTCATTTATCTGAAATAAACGACGATCTTGTTTTAGGAACCCTTGCGAATTAAATTCAACGGAAGCGTACAAGCCAGGCCAAAACCCATAAAACCTACCCTTTGTCATAAATCTATCAATCCCTAGTCTTTAAGACTTTCTTTCTTGATTTTTTGAGTTTAGATTTCAATTGACAATCATTTAAAATTAATCTAGTATAGAAAATTGTTTCTAAGCTTAAATAATAAAGGACTTATAAAAAAGGAGGACCCGCCATGGAAGTCAAGAAAGCAACCAAAAAAAGCACAACCTCTTGCTGCGCAACAGGAACTTGCAAGACAGAAACTAAAGCTAAAAAAGTAACCTTTCAACTCAATGCTGCGAATGCCACCAGTGTCACATTGACAGGGGATTTTAACGCCTGGACCCCAGCTGGGATTAAAATGAAGAAAGAAAAAACTGGCCTCTGGAAAACAGATATTGAGCTCTGCAAAGGTCGCTATGAATACAAATTTGTTGTTGATGGCAAATGGTGGACTGACCCAGCCAACAAGCATACCGCGATCAATTCGTTCGGGGATATTAATTCTGTGATCGAGGTTAGTGCCTGATGCGCATAGCGCTTCTCGCATGGGAATCTCTCTACTCGATTCACATCGGTGGTATTGGAAACCATATCACTGAACTTGCCTGTGCTCTCGAACGCAAAGGCCACGAGGTTCACGTCTTTACACGTTTAGGACATGCGGGGCAATCCTGGTATGAACGCATTGATGGTGTTCACTATCATCGTTGTCCCTTTGCCGCGCATCCAGATTTTATCGAAGAAATTAATAATATGTGTCGCGCCTTTGTGGATGCGGTGTTTCAGACTGAAAACTATGTTGGCGCTTTTGACATCGTGCATGCCCATGACTGGCTAACCGCCAATGCCTTGAATTGGATCAAAGAAGGGCGTGGACGAAAATCGATCTTCACCATACATTCGACTGAATATGGCCGCTGCGGCAACAATTTCTTTAGTGGTAACTCAGAACGCATTCGAAATCTGGAGTGGCAGGCCACCTATCACGCCGACCGCGTCATTGCCGTTTCGCGGGCATTAAAAAATGAAGTCATGTGGACCTATAGTCTTCCGGACTGGAAGATTGATGCTGTTTACAATGGCATCAACTGCCACAACTATGATGGATGGATCGATCCCGCGGCTGTCCGCCGACAACATAACATTGGGCCCATGGATCCCATGGTTCTTTTTGCCGGACGCATTGTTTATCAAAAAGGTCCAGATTTGCTTGTTGATGCAATCCCTTATATTCTCAATTATTACCCTAATGCGAAATTTATTTTTGCGGGGGATGGAGAAATGCGCTGGAGTATTGAGGACCAAGCCAAGCGCAAGGGTATTAACCACGCTTTACGATTTCCAGGATTCACCAGTGGCTGGCGCCTAACCGATCTTTTTAAAGCCAGTGATCTCGTCTGTATTCCTAGCCGCAATGAACCTTTCGGCATTGTTCTTCTGGAGGCTTGGAGTGCAGGCAAACCCGTCGTGGCAACTTCATCGGGAGGCCCTGGCGAAATTGTCTGGCATGAAGTCAACGGACTCAAAGTGTATCCAAATCCTGAATCAATTGCTTGGGGCATTGGAACATGTTTTTCCGATTTTGAATATGGACGCTGGATGGGTCGCAACGGCCGTGTCGCTGCAGAAACTGTATTCTCCTGGGATGTTATTGCGGATGAAGTTTTAACCATTTATACCATGTAACAATGGCAAAAAAAATACTTAAATCCAAGTCTTCGATAAAAAGTAAAATCTTGCTTAAGAAAAAGCAAGCACCAAAGATTTCGCCCCTTAAGAAAATTCTAGCTATTACAAGACCAAAAAAGAAACAGCAAGCTAAGCGAAAACCTTTAGCCGCGATCAAACCGCAAAAAAAACAAAAATCCGAACCAAGGCTTTTAACCGCTCTGAAGCCCAAGAAACGACAACGCTCGATCCAGCGCCTAACAAGCCCAACATCCAACAAGAATATTATCCTTGCGCCATCATCCGCGGAATACATTCCTGTTCAAAAACCAAAACTTCGAAAATACGTTAATGTTGAAGATTCTACGCTACCGGATTTATCCGACAAAACGCGGCTAAAACTTATCGCGCGAGATCCTCATTGGGTTCATGCGTATTGGAAGGTTGCACCTGCCACTATGCAGGAGGCCGAAAAGAATTTAGGCGCAAGCTTCCATCAGGCGCGTCATGTCTTGCGCATGCACGATGTTACCGCCATTGATTTTAATGGCCGTAATGCTAACCGCACCTTTGATATTGAAGTGAGTCCTCAGGCCCAAGCCTGGTACGTAGATAGCTGGCAAGATAATGTTAGCTACTGCGCACAGCTTGGCCTTGCCACAGAAAAAGGAGAATTTTATCCCTTAGCCGAATCTAATTTTGTTCACACGCCGCGCTTAAGTCTTTCTGACCGCGGAGACACCATGTGGATGGATGTCAAGCCAGGCTCTCAAAAACTGCCCTTTGTTTTAACGGGAAAGTCTCGCGGGAGAACGTTCTTAGGCCAACGAAGACGCTACTTGACCGAGGATGATATCCGCGCCTACTATTCCAAACTCTTTCCACTTTTGCGACGCATTTTAGGCAAACGTCTCAAGCGATACGGCAAAAATATTCGCATCGGCACTATAGACGATATTGAAGACAGTGAAGATTTCTTGATGAATCTTTCAGGAAGCCGTTGGTTTAGGAAAATACTTCTTGGTGCTTCGGAAGAAATGGTGGAGTCTGGCGAAGAAGGCGCAAGAAGAGTCGGAGCTATTGGCGCTAGCGAATCCTTAACCTCCATGGGTGGCGCAAGTGAACAAGTCGGCAAAAAACGTAAATTCTTCTTCGAACTTGGCACAGAGCTTATTGTCTATGGACGAACCGAGCCTGACGCTGAAGTTTGGCATGGTCAAAAACAAATTCCTCTTCGCCCAGATGGAACATTTTCTATGCGTTTTGCATTGCCTGACGATGGATTTATCCCTCTTGATTTTAAAGCCATCGCGCACGACAAGCTTGAATTGCGAGAAATCCTGACCTCTGGCAAACGCTCCAAAACACACTATCAGACCAAATTCCTTTAACGAGGTTACGAATGCTTAAAGGGTATATTTGCCTTCTTCTTCACGCGCATTTACCATTTGTCCGCCATCCGGAAGAAGAAAACTTTCTGGAAGAGAGCTGGCTCTACGAAGCCATTACCGAGACGTATATTCCATTGATCCAGGTCTTTGATGGGCTCATTGAAGATGGTGTTGATTTCCGCATCACGATGTCCTTAACTCCGCCTCTTGTTTCCATGCTTCAGGATCCACTTCTTCAAAATCGTTACGTGCGGCACCTAAACAAACTTATTGAACTTTCCGAAAAAGAAATCGAACGCACAGGCTACGACTCGATTTATCATGGTCTCGCCTTAACGTACAATCGCAAATTTCTTGAAGCCAAAGATGTTTTTCTGAACCGCTATCAACGCGACCTGGTGTCGGCATTTAAAAAATTCCAAGATTTAGGATTTCTTGAAATTATTGGCTCAGCGGCAACGCATGGCTTTTTACCGAATCTGCAAGTTAACCCTTCAAGCGTCAATGCCCAGATCAAGATCGGCGTTGCGCATTACATTAAAACCTTTGGCTGTGAGCCTCGTGGATTCTGGCTACCGGAATGCGCGTATTATCCGGGAGTTGACCAATTTCTTAAAGAAGCCAATGTGCGCTATTTTATTGTTGATTCGCATGGTATTTTGCATGCAGATCCACGTCCACGCTATAGCGTGTATGCACCGCTTTATTGCCCTACAGGCGTTGCGGCGTTTGGCCGAGATTGGGAATCCTCGAAGCAGGTCTGGAGTGCCAAAGAAGGCTATCCTGGCGATGCGGATTATCGCGAGTACTATCGCGACATCGGCTTCTCGCTCGATTACGATTATATCAAGCCCTATATTCACCCCGATGGTTTTCGCGTGAACACAGGGATCAAATACTGGCGGATTACAGGGGATACCGAATACAAAGAATATTACCGTCCAGACTTGGCAAGAGAAAAAGCTGCAAGCCATGCAGGTAATTTCATGTTTAACCGCGAGAAACAAATTGAACATCTTGCGGCGCATATGGATCGCAAGCCCATGATTTTAGCGCCTTACGATGCGGAACTTTTCGGTCATTGGTGGTATGAGGGTCCGATGTGGATTGATTTTCTCATGCGTAAAGTCGCCTATGACCAGAAAACCATCAAGTGCATTACACCATCGGAATATTTATTTGAATACCCCACCAACCAAATGGCCATGCCATCGGCCTCCACCTGGGGCTGGAAAGGGTACAATGAATTTTGGCTCGAAGGTTCTAATGACTGGATTTATCCACATCTTCATCACGCAGGTGAGCAAATGCGTGAACTGGTAAAAAAGTTTTCTCTTGAGCTTCAAGGTTCGTCAAAAAAAGGCCTACTGCGTCGTGCCCTCAATCAGGCAGCCCGCGAGCTCGTCTTAGCAGAATCAAGCGACTGGCCTTTTATCATGAAAACAAACACCATGGTTCCTTATGCCAATAAGCGCGTGCGCCAACATCTCAGCCGATTTGCAAAGCTCTACAATGATATCACCAACAACACCATTGATGAAGATTGGCTCGCAGAAGTAGAATGGCGTGACAATATCTTTGCCGACATGGATTGCGCGAAATACTATATTCAAAACGCCCTTCCTCCTCAAAAACAAAGAATAAAACAAAAGGCTAAAATCTATGCGCATACCCGAGATTAAAGGTGAATTTCCCGACATTGCTGTCCTTCCATCCGATGACAAGAACTTACAACCCACTTCAAAACCTTGTTATGCGCCCATGTCAAATCTCAATTGGCCAGCTGTTCAATCAGGATTTGGTATTGCGCTACATATGCATCAACCCACCATTCCAGCAGAAACCTACAATGTCAACGAAGCCCGTCTCATCTCAAATTTACAAAACATGATGGAGCACCAAGATGTCGGCGACAACCACAATGCGCCAGTCTTTTTGCATTGTTACTCACGTATCTCCGATATTATCCGAGATTTGGTCAATCAGGGGCAAAATCCACGCGTCATGCTGGATTATTCAGGAAATCTTTTCTGGGGCCTTAAGCAAATGGGGCAACAAGGCGTTCTTGACAATCTCGCGCTTGTGACAACGGACAAGAAATATCAACGCTACGTCGAATGGCTAGGAACAACTTGGTCCCACGCGGTTGCTACATCAACGCCTGTTCCGGATCTAAAGCTTCAAATTCTTGCCTGGCGAAAACATTTTAGTTCTATTTTTGGTCTCGAGGCGCTTCAACGCGTTAAGGGATTTTCTCCGCCGGAAATGCACCTGCCAATTCATCCAGATGTTTGTTATGAATATATTAAAGCCTTGAAAGAATGTGGTTATCACTGGCTCATGGTTCAAGAACACACCATTGAAAATAGGGATGGTTCTGGTATTCGTCATCCTCATTTTCCTCATCGCTTAGTCGCGCGCAATTCAAAAGGGGAGACCCAAGAAATCATTGTCCTCATTAAGACCCAAGGCTCAGACACAAAACTTGTGGCGCAGATGCAACCGTTTTATGAGGCTAAAACCATTGGGCCGCAAAATTATAATGGCCGCACCATGCCGCCTTTTGTTCTGCAAATCGGCGACGGAGAAAATGGTGGCGTCATGATGAATGAATTTCCTCCAGGATACCGTCAAGCGGTGGCACAGCTTGGTAACGAAGGCACCGTGGCCATGAATGGCTCAGAATATCTTGAATTTCTTGAACAAAAAGGCATCACCGCCGCTCACTTTATCGCTGTGCAACCGATTTCCCAGCATCGCATTTGGCAAGTGGTCAACGATCAGTTTGGTGATGGCGCTTGTGACAAGGCCATTGAAGAGCTGAAGAAAAAAGATTCTCGCTTTAACTTAGACAAAGGGTCATGGACAAGCGATCGCGATTGGGTCAAGGGTTACGAAAGCGTCTTGGACCCGATCAACCAGCTAAGCGTCCAATTTCACAAAACCTTTGATGCAAAAAAAATCAAAGCCGATAACCCCATCTACAGAGAAGCCTTACTCTATCTTTTGCTTTCACAGACAAGTTGTTTTCGCTATTGGGGGGAAGGGCTTTGGACAGAGTATGCCAAAGAAATCTGTCGCCGAGGAATCGACCTTCTAAAATCTGCATAACCATTTACTATTAAAGAAGCAGAGGACAGTCATGGAACAAACGTTTTACGCCTTAGGCCTTCATATGCACCAGCCGCCGGACAATCTCAAGCTCTTAATTGAGACAAACGAGTGGGAAGCCCAACAAATTATCAAATGCTATGAACGCGCGGCACGCTATGCGCACTGCTACAAGGATGTCGCTTGTTTTCATATTGGTTTTTCTGGTGTTTTGCTGCAACAATTTCTCGATCCAAAAATCATTGACCGGTATCGCAAATACGTCGATATTCCTCAGATGCTCGAACTCTACCGCAACGCAAAAAATATTGAGATCATCGGTATGGGCTTTTATCATCCACTTTTTCCTGTCATCCCCAAAGAGGACTGGGAAGAACAGTTGAAACAAGGTCGCAATATCATTGAAAAGGTTTTTGAACAAAGTCCCAAAGGGTTCTGGCCCTCTGAAATGGCGTTTTCCATGGAAATGATTCCATCGCTGCAAAAGGCCGGTTACACCTATGCAATCATTGATCACGTGCACGTAAAGCCCAAAGATCAGAACCAAAAACTCGACTACTTTTTTCCCTACAAGGCTCATTTTGAAAATGCGCACATCACGGTGATCCCGCGCAATCGTGATTTATCTAATGCCCAAGAAAGTGGGTTGAGCGCGCAGTGGTTTTTAACAGAAACAGCAAAAAAATTACAGGAATGCCCTTCACCACAACCCCGACGTCTTATTACGACTTGGTCGGATGGTGAGAACGGAGGATGGTTTCGCCAAATCGACGAAGAAGCAGGATTCTTTGGTTACTTCTTTGCGCCTCTCGCGAAAGCGATACGTGAAAAAACGACCACCATGCGATTTACAAAAATTTCCGATTTTATTAAAAAGATTTCCAAAATAGATGAAGCCACTGTGCGCACCGGAGCCTGGAACGTAGCATCCACAAGTGGTTTTGATTTTTCGCAGTGGAATGGCTCAGAATCTCAAAAACGTGCCATCCATGCACTCTTTGAAACAAGCCAAAAATACTGGCACGTTGTTAATCAAAAAGGGAGCCTGAGGATTGATCAACGGGCACGATTACGAGAGGCTCATCAAATCATTCTCGACGCTGAAACAAGTTGTTATCTTTTTTGGGGCGATGCTTGGATCCCCAAAATTTATGAAAAGCTTAATCACGCCAATCAACTCCTGAGTTAAACTTTTCATATGTTAAACATCCTAAGAGCGCTGAATCCTAGCGATCGCTCCACAATACGTACGCTGTTGCAACTCTACCGTGACGTCGACAAAGAAACGAAGCGCTTTGTCAGCCGTTCCAAAATCCATTGCCCACACCTTTGTGGTTACTGCTGCGCAACAGCAAAGGTGGAAACAACGTCCCTTGAACTGCTTCCCTTGGCAGTGTATCTATGGTCAAAAAGAAAAGGAGATTTTTGGCTTAAAAAAATGCATCCATCACGCCTAAGCAAGCGCTGTATGTTTTACAAACCCCAGCCACAAAACCTATTCCAAGGTCGTTGCACCATTTATGCTTTTCGCCCGCTGATTTGTCGACTCTTCGGACTTACGTTTAACAAAAATAAAGTTGGAGGATATGCTTACGGAGGCTGTAAGATCATAAAGAAAGAGTCTCCTCAAGCGCTACTAAAAATCAAAACAATGCTTAAAGAAAAGCCTAAGCTGCGGCACATGACTGATTTTTCCATACGCCTTTTTGGCCTGGGGTCAGCCCTTGATCAAAAACTAATCCCGATAAACACGGCAGCAAAAGAAGCTCTTGAAAAAATTGGTTTTATCCTAGAAAAACAAAATTCTCAATGTAAAATATAAACAAGATCAAGCTTATGAAAAAATTTATCACACACCTAAAGATGTATATATTTCGTGGGGTTTTGGCAGCCATTCCCTTGGCGCTTTCTTTCTTTGTCTTACGTTTCTTTTATTATTTTATTGATAAGCGCGTTGTGGATTTCTTTGATTACAACTTTGGTTATCGTATCCCCGGCATTGGAATTATTCTTTTTTTATGTATTCTCTATCTGCTCGGAGTCTTCGCCAGTAACGTTCTAGGGCGACGTTTTCTAAGCTTTTTTGAACAAATTTCAAATCGCATCCCGATCGTCAAGACAACCTATCAAGTGGGTAAACAAATATCGGCAACGCTCTCTTTACCTGAGGGAGAAGTTTTTAAGCGTGTGATCCTGGTCGACTACCTTAGGCCCGGCGCTTGGACCGTTGGCTTTGTCACGGGAACTATTACGGACAAACAAAGCAATGAAAAGCTTCTTAAAGTTTTTGTTCCCACTGTTCCCAACCCAACATCCGGATTTCTTCTGATCATCAAAGAGTCACAGGTCATTGATCCTCATTGGACCATTGAGCAGGGAATGAAATCTGTGATCTCGGGTGGCATTATTGGCCCAGAAGAAATCAGGTAAAAACATATGACAAATAAATTTTTAATTACAACTGTGCTGCTCATCTTCAGCAATGTTTTTATGACCTTTGCCTGGTATGCCCACTTAAAAAATCTAGGTAGCAAGCCATGGATTGTCGCCGCCCTTGCAAGCTGGGGGATTGCGCTTTTTGAATATCTTATTCAAGTCCCTGCCAATCGCATTGGGCATCAGGTGATGAATCTCGGTCAGCTTAAGATCCTACAAGAGGTCATTACACTTTCAGTTTTTGTACCTTTTTCGATTTTATACATGAAAGAGAACCTTAAACTTGATTATCTCTGGGCATCGCTGTGCATTCTGGCAGCAGCCTTTTTTATATTTCGATCCCGTTCTTTCACGCCAATCTCATAACCAAAGGACATTATGAACCCCTTTCGCATATCCGGTAACAAAGTTATTTTACGAATTAAAAATCATCTCTGCGACACTTCTGAAGAGCTTTTATCCAGCAAATTATTTCGCTGGGTGATCACCCAATACATAAGCGAGCTCTCCGGGCGCAATTCGATGCTTTTGAATATTTTTGGTAAGAAGAACGTGACCCCAAAAGATATTAACCGCTTCATTCAATCCTTGCAATTCTTAACAAAAATGCCAGCTAAACTTGTTCCCAGCGTTGTTCCAGAATCGAAAATATTCTTCAAAGATCTTTCTTTGCTGGGTGATTTTGTGGAAAGCCTCTACAACTACTGGAGGGGATTTGAACGCTTTGTCATTTGCGAATCCCACGAAGATACCATCGATCAACGTCCTTATCGGACGTTTAATGAAACTGTTGAAAAACTCATGCATCTGGTACGCTGGACCTATCGCATTGTTCAAGAAAATATTAGCGGCGATCATCCACGTATTTATCGCCAAGTACGCGCGGGTGCCGAGGTAGCCGTTATTGCAGCCCCCAAAAAACTTTCCTACCCCAAAGACATGGCAAAAAAATTAAATGCCATTGCGGTGATTCGTCAGGTTCTGCTTTATCCGCCTTTGGTGATCAATGCGCCCATGAACAAGCGTACCGGTGCCTTTGAGCGCATCGATACCAATCCCTTAGATACGATTACCTTCAATGAAAATGAATGGCTCTGCTATCCTGCCAAGATCGGGCCGCTGTTGATCTGTATATATTTTCATGAAAAATTTTATGAACTGGGTTTCTCCTTATGCAATTTGTTCGAGCTCGCTGACGACGAAGAGCTCACGCGCGTTCCTGACGCTGTTTATTTCTTTGGTGTCAATAAAAGCGCGATCAAAGGATTTCAGAAATACCTAACAGTCTTTTATGATCACAAGAAAGCAAATATGCTGATCGCGGCTGTTCCCAATGAAAATGAGTTTGGTTATTTTGGGTATCTTAAGAAAATGGCGCTCACGCTTCATAACATTAAGATCATGAAACTTGAAAAAATGCCATTTCATGGCGCCTTGATTCGGATTGTGCTGAAAGGGGATAAAGAGGCAACGATCCTTATCATCGGCGATACCGGAGCTGGAAAATCCGAAACCCTCGAAGCCTTTCGGCAGCTGGGCAAAGACTACATCCAGGATCTTATTGTGATTGCCGATGATATGGGATCGCTTGAAATCAATAGCAAAGGTGAGATCATTGGCTATGGAACAGAAATTGGCGCCTTTCTACGTCTTGACGATTTGCAACCTGGATTTGCCTTTGGCCAAATGGACCGATCGATCATCATGAACCCCAACATGACCAATGCCCGCATTGTTTTACCCGTTACAACATATCAAAACCTCATTAAAGGACATCGCATTAATTTTATCCTTTACGCCAACAATTATGATACCGTTGACAAAGATTACCCAGTGATTGAACAATTTACAACTCCCGAGCAAGCCTTACGCGTCTTTCGCGAAGGTGTTGTGATGAGCAAGGGAACAACAACCACGACAGGGCTTGTGCATTCCTATTTTGCCAATGTCTTTGGCCCGCCTCAATACAAAGAAATTCACGAAAAGATCGCGGAAAAATACTTTAAAGCCTTTTTTAAAAAAGATCTCTTTGTTGGCCAGATTCGAACACAACTGGGCATTGCTGGATTTGAAAGCTTGGGACCCAAGGAAGCCGCAGAACGTTTGCTAAAAACCATTCTTCATCGATGCTAAAGCCGCAAACCCGCAGCGCATGAGCTATATTAGCGAACAAAACATATTTATCTTTCTGGTCCAAATATTCCTCTTGCTTGGTTTAGCCCGTGGGTTTGGGGAAACATTTCGCAAATGGAATCTCCCAGCCTTTACGGGTGAAATCTTAGTCGGTATTCTTCTAGGACCAACAATCTTTGGACGATACCTGCCGTGGCTTTCTCACCTTGTTTTTCCCAATGATGTAATTCAGCATAATATGCTTGAAACGGTTGCGTGGTTAGGCATCCTGTTCCTTCTTCTTGAAACAGGCCTTGAAATGGATTTCTCAAGTGCCATCCGTCAAAGCCGCGACGCACTTAAAATTGCGATCATGGATATTATTGTTCCCATGACGCTTTCCTTTACCGCATGCTTATTACTGCCAGATCAATACCTTGTAGATCCCAGCCAACGCATCCTTTTCGCTCTTTTTATGTCAACGGTCATGACCATTAGCGCCATGGCGATTACAGCCCGCGCCCTTCACGATCTTAACATAGCAAAAACAGATCTTGGATTTCTCATTTTATCAGCTCTCTCGATCAACGATATCATCGGATGGCTGATTTTGACGGTTGTCTTAGGCCTTTTTACTCAAACACGCTTTAATGCCCTTGGAATTCTTTTTTTAGCATCTGCCACGGTTAGCTTCACATTTCTATGCCTGACCTTTGGCAGAAAGCTCGTCTCCAAAGCCATTTCAGAAATCAAATCAAAGAAAGATGAACAACCCACAACCGCGCTAACCTTTATTTGCTTGCTGGGCCTTTTTTGCGGCGCGATTGCCCAAAAAATTGGCATCTACGCGCTTTTTGGATTTTTTCTAGCAGGGATCATGGCCGGTAGCGCCAAGGCCCTAACAGAACGAACACGCCATGTCATTTCTCAAATGGTTCATGCGATCTTTGTCCCACTGTTCTTTGCCAGCATTGGCCTGAAGATTGACGTCTTCAAGCATTTTGACATCTTTTTAGTCTTATTTGTAACTCTCATAAGCTTATCTGGCAAGTTCTTAGGCGCCTGGCTGGGCTCTGGCTTGACCAAGGCATCAAAAGCCAACCGTCTTCCCATTGCAATTGCCCATACATCTGGAGGCATTATGGAGGTTGTCCTTGGCCTTATTGCCTTAAGATACCATCTCATCACTGAATCCATTTTTATAGCTCTTATTTTTGGTGCCATGACATCTTCAATCCTTATTGGGCCATGGCTAAGCTACGCAATCAAACGACGTAAAGAAATCGGAGTCTTAGAGTTCTTTTCGAATCGCGGGATTACGGCTGAATTAAACGCTGTGGAACGCGATAGCGCCATTTGGGAATTATGTAACTTGGCATCCGAGCAAGAGGGGAGCCTTGATGCGCGTGAAATCTACAAAAAAGTGATTGAGCGAGAAGCTGCAATGGGCACAGGGATCGAAGAAGGCATTGCGGTGCCGCACGCTCGCCTATCATACCTAAAAAAACCTTTAATCTTTTTTGGCCGCTCTTCATCAGGTATCGAATGGAATACTCCTGATGGAAAAGCCGCGCGATTTATTTTCCTTATCTTTACCCCTGAGCACCAAGATGACATGCAGGTTCAAATCATGTCATCCATTGCGCGCTCCATGAACTCCCGACATCTTCGCCATGAAATCGCTTGCGCAAAAGATCAACACGATCTTTGGCTTAAATTAACAAAAATATTCACATCCCAGGTCATCGCTCAAAAATAATCGAAAAATCAAACAACGAACGCGATGAAAAATTCTCAATTCTAGTTGCGTAAATACCCAGATGTTAGATAATAAATCTATCTATGCTTATTCATAAAATCGTTAATAATCGATTTTTTAACCACAATCCAGAAGCCCTGATCTTGTGCAGTTTCTTTCTTGCGATCTTAACAGGAGGTCTCTTGCTTAAACTGCCGCTAGCCTCTCAGCCTGGATTGTCGTTATCATGGATCGACGCCTTCTTTATGTCAACATCAGCCACATGCGTGACAGGCTTAAGCGTTGTGGATATTGGAACAAAGCTCACTTTTTTTGGCCAAATCGTTATCCTTGTCCTCATTCAAATTGGGGGATTAGGGATCATGACCCTTTCATTACTTTTTATCATGCTTATTGGACGACGCGCCTCCTTAACAACGCGCGGTTGCCTCGCCACGCTTTCCAACGAAATCGACTTGCATCGCATCCGCCTGGCAACGTTTAAAATCTTTATTTATACGATTACCCTTGAGACAATCGGAGCTATTTTATTATTTCTTTATTTACGGCAAAAACACGAAACAGGGTTCGCAATCTATAGCTCCATTTTCCATGCCGTCTCCGCGTTTTGCAACGCTGGGTTTGGGCTTTACACCGAAAGTCTTACCTATTTTCAACATTCGACCTATGTCCAGTGCATCATCATGACGTTGATTATTTTAGGAGGCATTGGATTTATTGTAATTAATAATATGTTTACGCTTCTTTTAAAAAAGAAGAATAGTCCATTTAAAACGCATATGTTACATACAAAAATTGCCCTCCTGGGAACTCTTTTTCTTATTGTCTTTGGAACACTCATGATATGGCTTTTGGAGCGCACAAATATTTTATCGCATATGACACTGCCTTACCAATTTCTTAATGCTGCTTTTCTTTCCGTAACGTCACGTACGGCGGGGTTTAACACCATCGTTACGTCATCCCTATCCAATGGAACCTTATTTTTTATCATTGGGCTTATGTTCATCGGAGGATGTCCTGGATCGACCGCCGGAGGCGTCAAAGTCAACACGGTTTTTGTTTTGATTTGTTTTGTTGTCAGTCAATTCAAAGGCGCCGGTAGCGCAAGCTTTTCCAAAAGAAAAATATCAACCGATATTATCTATAAGTCTGCAGCGATTATTCTTACTTCTGTAGCGCTGATCATGTTCGCTGTTTTTATCCTTCAAATAAGTGAAAGCATCAATCAGCATTGTATTCCGGGGCAGGAACGAGGAAATTTTATTGTTTTACTTTTTGAAGCTGTTTCCGCCTTTGGCACGGTGGGGCTTTCCGCCGGAATGACATCGGCGCTCTCAGGACTAAGCAAATGTGTTCTTATTGTTCTCATGTTTATCGGTCGCATCGGGCCATTAACACTGGCCTTTGCCTTGCAACGCATTTCAAACAAAACATCGGCTTTTGAGTACCCCGAAGAAGATATCTTTATCGGCTAAAAGGAGGAGGATCATGATACGTAGCGCTTTAATTATTGGCTTAGGACAATTCGGATTAACACTCGTTGAAGAGCTTTCCAAAAAAGGATGGGAGCTCATCGTCATCGACAATGATCAAGAAAAAGCTCAACAGGTCAAAGACCTCGCGCATCAAATAATCATTACAGATGCCGCCAATAAAGAAATCCTAAAGAAATTCGCGACCCAGGTTGAAATGACAATTGTCTGTTCCGGAGAAAAAATTGACAATAGCGTTTTAATTACGTATTACCTCAAAGAAATTGGTGTTAAAAGGATCTTAGCCAAGGCCTCAAGCAAAGAACATGGAGAGATTTTAAAAGCCGTGGGTGCTGATGAGATTCTTTTCCCCGAACGGGAAACGGCTCAACGCCTGGCCTTAAGCCTAACCTCGCCTGATATCATGGAGATTATCAAGCTCTCAAATAACTTCGACATTGTTGAGGCCTCAGCCCCCGATAGCTTTATCGGAAAAACCATTAAGGAGCTCGCCCTACGCAACAAATATCAAATCGATGTCTTAGCCATCAAAAATGCGCTGACAGGGAACCTGATCATCATGCCTCCCGCAGAGCATAAGTTTAACCCAGATGACATTATGGTTGTGATTGGTGGCATTGAATCGATTGAAAAACTCAATCTAAAATAAAGGCTCTTAAAAAGAACGTACACAATTCACCGACGTTCAGCCAATAAGGTGCCTTATAAAGAAGTTGAAAAAATATTAGAAAAAATGCCTGCGCTATGATATGCTTTATCTAACAAATAGTTAGGTAGCCAAAGTATCTTGGAGGCGATATGCAGTCCAATAAAGAATTAAAGAAATTTGCGCAATCCTTACTTGACCTTGTTCCTGTTATTCTCAAAGAATTTCTCAAGCAGCAGAATAAAAAAATTGCCAACATTTCTATTACTCTCCCACAGCTTTTTATCATGGGCTACCTCGACAAACAAGGGAAGTCCAAAATGAAAGACTTGGCAAGCTTCATGAATGTCACCCACGCCACCATGACAGGAATTGTGGACAGGCTCGTACGCGATCATTATGTTGAGCGGCTTTTTGATGCCAGTGATCGCAGGATTATCAACGTAGCTCTGACCCCTAAGGGATCATCACTTGCCAGAAAAATTTATACAGCACGCCTTCAAATGATTATGCATATTTTTAGCAAAGTCTCACAAAAAGATCGACAAAGCTATCTTAATATTTTGTCTCAAATTAAAAATGTTTTTCAAAATGAAACGCGCCTAACAAGCAGCAAACAAGGCAAGGTCAAGAGGTAATCACATGATCAAGGCATCCATGCAATGCACGCTTTTTATTGGTGCCTTCTTTTTTATAGTTAGTTCTTCCTGCAGCTTTGGGGAGGAGGTCTCTTTATCCCTCAACGAAGCGATCTTGTTAGCGCTGCGCGATAATCGCAGTATCCTGCTGAAAGCTGAAGAAATTAACAAAGCACGTTCAAAGCTTTCTGAAAAAAAAGCTGATCACTTGCCAAGCCTCACCTTTATTGGCACACAACAAAGATATTTTGGACTGCTGCCCGAAGATACCACGAACACAACCACGCAAGCCTCTATCCGCCAATATCTTTACAAAGGCGGATCCATTATCAATAATGTGGCCAAAAGCAAATACGACTTGGAAGCAACTCAAGCGGCTGCCCAAACAACAACCAATGAAATAATTTTTCAAGTCACCCAAGCTTTTTATACGCTTGTTTTAGCTAAAGAATTTACAACCCTTAATGAAAATATCCTTAAAAATTCAATCGCCCATCGCGACTCTCTCCAAGCGCGTTACAATCACGGACAAAATTCTGAAAACGATATGCGTCAAATCACATCTTCACTTGAAAATGTTAAGGCTGCCTATGAAGAATCAGCCAATCAAGTCTCTGCCGTGCAAAGCTTATTACGCAATTTATTATACCTTGATGAACAAACTGATATTCTTCCAGTTAATACCGTGATTTATGACCCCAAAGACTTGCTTTACGATGAAGGATTTCTACAGGCACTCGAAAATCGCCCCGAAATCAAAGAATACGAAGCAAAAGAAAAAGCAAACAAAAAAGCGATTGATATCGCTAAAGCAGAAGGTCGACCTACGATCTGGGCCGCTTGGGATTACTATAGCCGTTCGCATGTTATCAATACATCAACAAAGAACTGGAATGACAGCATGGCTTTGGGCCTTACAATATCCTGGCCTGTCTTTGATGGTTGGGCCACCAAGGCCAAGGTCGATCAAGCCATTTATGATTTAAAACAGGCACAACTCACAAAACAAAAGATTATTAAAGATATTGCCTTGGAGCTTAAAAATGCTTATATTGCCTTAAAGGACGCCATTGCACAAGTCAGAACAGCGGAAGTTGAAATCTTATCCTATGAGGCCAATTTCTCTACCATTAAGGAAAAATATGCAAAGGGAATGTCCAGCACGCTTGATTTCGATGATGCTAATTTAAGCTATCAGGTGGCTTTATTTACTAAGAACCAAGCCGTTTACAATTATCTTGTTGCACATAGTGCGTTTGAAAAAGCCACGGGAGGGCTCTAATGGGTAAAAAATTTCTTGTTATCATCATCATTAGCATTATCATACTTTTTTCAATTGGCCTAATTCGTCATAAACTCCAAACCACCATCGCGCCCACAACTGTGGGCGCAGACAGTATCCCTGTGCGAGTTCAAAGGGTTGAACTTCACAAAATACAAAAAATCCTTGAGTACGTAGGTAATGTCAAGGCGCAAGATGAAGTCCTTGTCTATCCTAAAATTACTGGAAAGATCATTGAAAAACTCAAAGAAGAAGGCGAGCTCGTGACAAAAGGTGAAGTTATTGCCTATGTTGACCGCGACGAAGTCGGTTTAAAATTTGAAAAAGCCCCCATTGAAAGCCCTATCGATGGTATCATTGGACAAATTTTTATAGACATCGGCTCTCAAGTAACGTCCTACACAGCGATGGCGTTAAGCACGCAAGCAGCCGTTGCGCTTATTGTGCGCATGGAAATCATGAAAATCGACTTAGATATTCCTGAGGTTTACGCATCAAGAATTTCGCTAAACCAACAAGCGTCGATTAATTTTGATGCCTATCCCAAAGAAGTTTTTGTTGGTACGATTAGTCGTATTACACCTGTCTTAAACCTGCTTAACCGTGCATTTCCCGTAGAAATTCAAATCGATAACCGAGATCATCGTTTGAAATCTGGCATGTTTGCCAAGGTACAGCTTGTGATTGAAGAGCACGATAGCGTTCCAGTTATCCTCAAAGAAGCTATTATCGGAAAAGATCCCGACACGTTTGTTTATGTGATCGAAGATAATAAAGCAACATTAAAAAAAGTAGTCACAGGAATGCGACAAGGAAATCTCGTTGAAATTATGGATGGCGTTAGGGAAGGTGACATGGTTGTGATCATGGGGCAACAACGTCTCTATGAAAATGCCCCTGTGCGGACTGAAATAGATTCCAACAAAGGATCGTAACATGAATTTACCTGAATTTGGCGTTAAGCGTCCGGTCACAAATCTCATGATCTTTTTTTCCATCATTGTTTTAGCAAGTTACAGCTTGACACGCCTGGGAATTGATAACATGCCTAAGATTGAGCCACCTGTTATTACGGTGATCTCTTCTTATCCTGGCGCGAATCCGCAAGATGTCGAGGCCAAGGTCAGTGAAGTTTTAGAGAATCAACTCGCTACAACTCCTGGAATTGAAAAGATCACATCAAAATCAGTTGATGGCCTATCGCTTATTTCGCTTAAATTCGCCTGGGGAACGGATCTTAACGCCGCCTCAAATGATATTCGTGACCGCATTGAGCTCGCCAAGCAAGCCTTACCAGATATCCCTGATGAAATGGACGCACCGTTTATCTATAAATTTAACACCGCGAACATGCCCATCCTCTTTATGGGGATCACAGCTAAAGAATCGTATTCTCAACTTTACGATTTAGTCGACAAGCGCGTTGCAGATTCACTTCGCCAGCTTCCAGGCGTTGGAACTGTTGAGCTTATCGGAGGCCTGGAACGACAAATCAATATTTGGACCAATCGTCAACGCCTCGAAGGTTATGGGCTTTCTATTCTTGATATTCAAAATGCCTTACGAAAAGAAAATATTTCCCAACCCTTAGGAAAATTAAAATCAGGCCTTACAGATTACCTCATCCGGCTTCCCGGTGAATTTAAAAACCCTGAAGAAATCAACCGCGTCATCATAGGAAAACAAGATAGAAAGCTCATCTATTTAAAAGATGTGGCAACGATTGAGGATGGCTTCAAAGAAATTGTCCTCAATGTCCGCATCAACCAAAATCCTGGATTGCTCCTCATGATTCAGAAACAAAGCGATGTCAATACGGTAGAAGTTGCCAGTCGCCTCAAAAAACGATTGGCAGATCTTCAGGCCTCGCTGCCATCTGATGTCATGATGTATACCATTTTTGACACGTCCCAAGATATTGTCGATTCTTTGAATAATTTGAAATCAACAGTCTGGATTGGCATCTTTCTCGTAATCATTGTTGTCTGGTTTTTCTTGCGTCGTATTCTACCGAGCCTCATCATTGCGCTAACGATCCCTTTCTCCTTGTTGATCGCCTTTATCTATCTTTTCTTAAGTGGACGCACCATCAACACGATTAGTTTATCATCACTGGCGATCGCGGCAGGGATGGTCGTTGATAATGCCATTGTTATCGTTGATAATATTTATCGAAAACTTGAGCGGGGCAATCGGCCGCAAGAAGCTGCAATCTTTGGATCCAAAGAAATGTTTCTATCGATCGCGGCATCCACCTTTACAACAGTCGTTGTTTTTTTACCCATGCTTTTTTTACCAGGTGTTGTTGGCATCATGTTTGGCGAAATGGCTGTGATTGTCACCGCAACATTATTAGGATCGCTGTTCACCGCATCGACATTCACTCCAATGTTATGTTCTAAATGGATGACAAAAACATACGCCCCCAATCAAACAAAAAACATCTTTAATAAATTCTACACATTCTCTGAAAATATTTTTATTAGCTGGGAAAACTTCTACTCAAACATCCTTAAATGGAGCCTTGGTCATAAAACATTTGTTCTCATTGGATTCACAACTGTTTTTATAATTACTCTTTTATTGATCCCTTTTATCGGCAATGAATTTATTCCTGATGAAGACTCTGGCGATATCCGCTTAACACTTAACTTGCCCCTAGGAACACGACTTGAAGAATCTACACGTATTGGCTTGCGTATTGAAGAGATCCTAAAGTCTGATCTTCCAGAAGCCAGATTTATTTTCTGCCGCACTGGAGAAACTTCAGGACGATCACGCTCCATGGGCCAAACTTCTGGAACGCACATCATCACCGCAGGAGCTAAGCTTGTCGCTAAAACAGAACGTAAACGCTCCGACAAAGATATTGCGCAAGCCTTGCGCAAAAGGATCAGTGAAATTCCTGGCATTCTTAAAACAGATCTTTCTATCGGAAATCCTTTAGGACGGCTCATCACTGGCGGAGGCGGAAAATCCATTCAAGTCGAAATCCTTGGCAATTCATTCACAGAAACTGATGCGGTGGCTGATAAAATAAAAAATGTGATCGAAAATATACCAGGCGCAGTCGATGTCTCGATTTCACGCGAATCCAAGCGTCCAGAACTCGTGATTGACCTCAACCGTGAAAAAGCCTCTGCCTTAGGATTTTCCATGGGTGTCATCGCGGAAACTCTTCAGACTTCAATTGCTGGCTCCATGGCAACGCGTTATCGCGAAGAAGGGGATACCTATGACATTGTCGTGCGATTGGATGAAAAGTCTCGGGAAAAGATTGAAGACCTTGAGAACTTATCACTTGTATCACCCGTTACAGGCCAACAGGTTAAGCTATCGAACATTGCAACGATTCAAGAAACACTTGGACCTGTTGAAATCGAACGCCAAAATCGTGAACGTGTTGTCCGCGTCGAATGCAACGCCTACAAACGCTCCTCAGGAGAAATCACAGATGACATCAAGAAAGAACTAAAGAATCTAACCCTGCCATCAAACATTTTTGTTCAATTGGGGGGAGTTGCTGATGAGCAAAAGAAAGCTTTTAAAGATTTAGCGCTTTTGCTACTCATGGGCATCTGCTTAGTTTACATGATTATGGCCGCTCAATTTGAATCTCTCTTAGACCCCTTTATCATTATGTTTTCCATTCCCTTTACATTTATTGGCGTTATCCTTGCTTTTTATCTCACGAATACGACTCTCAGCATTGTAAGCTATCTTGGCATCATTATGCTCATGGGCATCGTCGTCAATAATGCCATTGTTTTGATCAGCTACATTATTATCCTTCGAGGACGAGGATTAACGCTCTACAATGCGATTACCGAAGCGGGGAAGGATCGATTACGACCCGTTCTCATGACGACGTTAACAACACTCGCTGGATTTCTTCCTTTGGCTCTCTTTCGAGGCGTTGGATCAGAAACCTGGCAGCCTTTAGGCATCACTATGTCAGGCGGACTCATTTTTTCGACAATGATTACGCTACTCCTTGTTCCGTTGCTCTATGCCGTTTTTCATAAAAAACATGCCTAATACAGTGGAGGGACGCATGCAAAAAATGGTTATGATTATTTATAACGAAGCCATAGGCCTAGAAGTCTTAGAAGTTCTTAAAACGCCAACAACCACTCTTAATTATACAAAAGTAGTCGGAGCCTATGGCAAAGGAACAACCTCTGGCACGCATGAAGGATCTGATATATGGCCTGGATTAAATAATATTCTTTACGTCGCTTGCGCGGACGATGACGCTAAAAAAATCCTTGTACGAGTCCGCGAGTTGCGCAAAACCTTAGGAAGGGAAGGCGTCAAAGCCTTTATCTTACCTATCGAAGATGCCACTTGAAAAAAAATTCTCAAATGATTTTTATTAACGAATATGAACAAGAAATCATTTTTTAGAGATACCTGGTCCTCGCGCCTTGGCATCATCATGGCGGTAGCAGGTTCCGCAGTAGGTCTTGGTAATTTCTTGCGCTTTCCCGCCAAAGTCGCCACAAACGGCGGCGGCGCTTTCATGATCCCGTACTTTATTTCTATTTTTCTTCTTGGCATCCCTTTAATGTGGATTGAATGGACCTTAGGTCGCTACGGCGGCGGATTTGGCCACGGAACAGCACCTGGTATTTTCCATAGCATTTGGAAAAAAAATCGTTTCATCAAGTATTTTGGGGTGATTGGCATCTTTGGACCCCTTGTGATTTTCTCTTATTATCTTTTTATTGAATCCTGGACACTCGCATACAGTTTTTTCTCCATCACGAGCAAATATCGATTCATTACTGACCAAGCAGGCATGAAAGAATTTTTAAGCGGCTACCAAGGGTTGGTTCAGAATCACTATTTTCAAAACTTATTACCAGCCTATCTTTTTTTCATCATCACTTTTTTTATAAATATCACGGTACTGCTTCATGGGATCAAGGGTGGAGTTGAGCGTTTTTGCAAGATCGCTATGCCGCTTTTGTTTATCTGCAGCGCCATTCTTTTTATTCGCGTCATTACACTTGGAACTCCCGATCTTGCAAAACCCGATTGGAACATCCTCAATGGCCTTGGCTTTATCTGGAATCCCGACTTTTCAGCCCTTAAGAGTGCCAAGGTTTGGATTGAAGCAGCAGGACAGGTCTTCTTTACTTTAAGCGTTGGCATCGGCGTCATTTTAACCTACGCGAGTTATTTATCTAAAGGGGATGACATTGTTCTTTCTGGCGCAACGGCTGTTAGTGTCAACGAATTGACTGAGGTCATCTTAGGCGCGACCATTATTTTACCGGCCGCATTCGTTTTCTTTGGTCCCACGGGAACACAGACAATCGCGCATTCTGGTATCTTTAATCTTGGATTTGTCACCATGCCACTTATTGTCAATCAAATGCCATTTGCACAGCTCATGGGTTTCATCTGGTTTTTGCTCTTATTCTTGGCAGGGGTCACTTCATCCATTTCTCTTGCGCAACCAGCTATTGCATTCCTCCAAGATGAATTTACTCTTTCTCGAAAGAAAGCCGTCGCGATCTTTGCAGCCGTTGCCTTTGCCCTATGCCAGCCAGCTATTTTCTTTTTAAAGAATGGTGTGGTTGATGAGCTTGACTTCTGGGGTGGAACTTTTTTCCTGGTTATTTTTGCAACCATTGAGGTCATCTTGTTTTCATGGGTCTTTGGCATGGATAAAGCCTGGGATGAAATCCATCAAGGCGCTGATATGCAAATACCAAAGATCTATAAATTGATTATTAAATACATCACACCTTTATTTTTGTTTTCCATTCTTGGAATATGGTTCTGGCAAGAGTGGAAACCTATGATTTTCATGACAAATGTTGTCCCAGGAGATAAAAACTATATTTTATGGACACGGATTGCGCTCCTGTCCATCTTAATAACCCTTGCGATCCTTGTGCGCATCGCATGGAAAAAGAAAGCTTTCAGACAGGCGGTGACGCAATGACGATAGCCGGATGGATCTTTCTTATCCTGTCTTGGAGTTTTATCATTGGACTTTGCGCCTTTTGCTTTATCCGTGTTCTTAACAAGAAACAGCTAAAATAACCTTTCCTGCCTTCACTCCTCAACCCAAGCAAAAAAATTTAAAATCCTTTCTAAGCATTGAAATTTAAATAAATATCTATATAATAGACGAAGCTATACCATTTCATTAATCGTATTCTACAAAGGGAGAAAGAATGTATCCTCGCATTAAGCCCATCCTCGCTCTTAGCATGATTGCAATCTTTGGCGTGTCACCACTTTTGGCTAAACCTCAGGAGGATTCTCTGCAAATCAAAGGGTCCGATACCATGGTGAACCTCGCCCAATCCTGGGCAGAAGATTTCATGCAAAACAATCCAAATTCGTTCGTTGCCGTAACAGGAGGTGGGTCTGGAACTGGCATCGCAAGCTTGATCAACGGAACATGCGACATCGCCATGAGCTCGCGAACTATCAAACCCAAAGAAATCGAACTTGCAAAAAAGAAAAATGTTTTCCCCTATGAAATTAAAGTTGCCTTAGACGGCCTAGCAGTTGTTGTTCACCCTCAAAATCCTATTGGCAAGCTGACCGTTGATCAACTCGCCCAAATTTTTAGCGGTCGAATTGTAAATTGGAAAGACGTTGGGGGAGATGACAAAGAAATTGTTATCCTTTCACGCGAAGTCAATTCCGGCACCCATGTCTATTTTAAGGAACATGTTTTGAGGAAAATGAATCCTCAGTCTCAAGAAGAATTTTCACCCAAGGCCCTGCTTCTTTCTTCATCCCAGGCTATTGCGGATGAAGTCGCAACCAACCCTTCAGCCATTGGCTATTATGGGATGGGTTATATTTCAAAGAGGCAAAAAGCTATTTCTATTGCGCAAGACGAGCAATCTGCCTATGTTGAACCAACGATCGAGAATGTGACAGCTCAAAAATATCCGATATCGCGACCACTCTACGTCTACACCAACGGTGAACCGCAAGGCTTTGTGAAAATATTTATCGATTTTGGCCTTTCACCACAAGGACAAAAGGTTGTTTTAATCAACGACTTTGTCCCTCTACTAAAATAAAGCGTATGAGAAAGTTCAAAGAATTTATCATCGAGAAGTTAATTCTGCTCAGCGGATTAACGTCTATTTTCTTCGTTGTGCTCATTTTTCTATTTTTGCTCAAAGAAGGCCTTTCCGTTTTTCAAATCGTAACCCCATGTGATTTTCTATTTGGCAAAAGCTGGTATCCTATCTCGGAGCCGGCCCAATTAGGCATATTGCCCCTAATGATGGGGTCTCTCATTATCACGCTTGGGGCAACCATCATCTCTGTTCCGATTGGCGTTGCCTGCGCGGTTTACATAGCGGAAGTCGCTCCATCAAGAATAAAAGAAATTCTCAAGGCGGGCATTGAACTTCTCGCTGCCATTCCAAGCGTTGTCTTAGGCTTTATCGGCATGATGACCCTGGTTCCATGGATTAAAAATGTCTTTCATCTCCCGACAGGGCTCACAGCCCTTTCTGGATCTGTGATGCTTGCCTTTATGGCCATGCCAACCATTGTCTCGATTGCTGAGGATGCACTCTATTCTGTCCCTAAGTCGTACAAGGAAGGTGCCTTAGCCTTGGGCGCTACCCACTGGCAGACCATCTACCGCATCATTGTCCCTGCGGCAAGTTCAGGCATTCTGGCTGCTGTCATGCTGGGCATTGGGCGTGTTATCGGGGAAACCATGGCTGTTATGATGATCACGGGCAATGCAGCGGTAATTCCAACTAGCATCTTGCAACCTGTGCGCACACTAACTGCCACTATTGCAGCAGAAATGGGCGAGGCGGTTGTCGGAAGCGAGCATTATTTTGCGCTTTTTGCCATCGGCATTGTTTTATTTATTATCAGTTTTATCATCAACGTAACCTCTGATTTATTTTTACATCGAGAAAGAAAATGATTAGCTCACTTGGAAAACAAAAGATTGCTTTCTTCTTTTTATTCCTTGCAAATCTTCTCGTGATTGTGCCTGTTGGCCTCATTCTCTTGATTATCATTCAAAAAGGCCTGCCCGCCATGACATGGCAATTTATTACCGATATCCCAAGACAAGGCATGCGAACTGGAGGAATCTTTCCTGCCATCATTGGAACCATATACCTTGTTGCGGGTTCCATCCTTTTTGCATTACCCATTGGATTACTCGCTGCTATCTATTTGAGTGAATACGCTAAAGACAACGTTTTAACACGCATGATCAAACTTGCCATTGTTAATCTTGCTGGAGTGCCATCAGTGGTTTATGGCCTCTTTGGGCTTGTCTTATTTGTTTCATTTTGCAAATTCGGCGCTTCCATCCTTGCGGGATCACTTACCTTAGGCATCATGATCTTGCCGATCATCATTACAACGTCCCGTGAAGCTTTGGAAAGTGTGCCCGCGATGTTTCGCGAGGTCAGTCTTTCCCTGGGCGCAAGCAAATGGCAAACCATCCGTCATATTGTTTTACCCAATGCGATCCCAGGCATCATTACTGGAACGATCTTAGGTATCGGCAGGGCAGCAGGAGAGACAGCTCCCATTTTGTTTACCGTGGCGGCGTTTTATCTTCCCCGATTACCTAAATCTATTTTTGATCAAGCCATGGCCTTACCCTATCATCTTTATGTTATTTCAACCCAAGTTCCCAATGTTGAGGAAAAAGTCCGCTACGGCACAGCCTTAGTCTTGCTCATTCTTGTTTTATTTGTCAATCTTGTGGCCATTGTCATTCGCTCTCAATTCAGAAAGAAAAAGAAATGGTAAACCCTGTTAAAAATATAAAATCGGACGACGTCTGCAATAGAAATGTCCCTGAGAAGGTTTCTCATGGGATAAAAATTGATATTCATAATCTCAATATTTGGTTTGCCGAAAACCATGCCTTAAAGAATGTCAGCATGCAGGTTTTCTCCCACGAAATCTTATGTGCCATTGGGCCAGCAAACAGTGGAAAAACATCCTTCTTGCGAACGATCAATCGCTTGAACAGCGTTCTGCCAAATTTTAAGACAACCGGGGCCATTGTCCTTGATGGCCAAGACATCACCAAAATGGATGTTGAGCTTTTACGTAAGAAAGTGGGCATGGTTTTTGCCATGCCATCACCACTTCCACTTTCTGTTTTTGATAATGTGGCTTATGGGGCTCGCATGTCTGGCATAAAGAACAGAAATAAACTCAATGCGGTCGTTGAGCGCTCTTTGCAACAGGCCTATCTCTGGCAAGAAATCAAAGATCGCCTAAATGAATCTGCCTTTAAATTATCAGGAGGTCAACAACAACGACTTTGCATTGCACGCACCTTGGCGGTTGAGCCTGACGTCATCCTTTTTGACGAACCTTGCTCTGGCCTTGACCCAATTTCAACAACCAAGGTTGAAGAGGCCATGCTTAAGCTCAAAGAATCTTATACCATCATTCTTGTCACCAACAATGTAAAACAAGCTGCGCGTGTGGGCAATCGAACCGCCTTTTTCTTAAACGGAGAATTAATCGAGCTCGATCGCACCGAGAAATTATTTACCGCTCCAAGCGATCAACGCACCGACGGATATATACGAGGAAAATTCGGATGATACCCAAAATTCAAGTCAGCAACCTCAATCTTTACTACAGCACTTTTCATGCCTTAAAAAATATCAACGTCACCCTTGAGGCAAAAAAGATCACCGCCATCATTGGACCCTCCGGCTGCGGCAAATCAACGCTCTTGCGCGTTTTTAACCGCATGAATGATCTGGTCGATGGCGTCAAAACAACAGGGGAGGTCTTTATCGACGGTAATAACATCCTTGCGACCGACACCAACTTGGTTGATTTGCGCAAAAAAGTTGGTATGGTTTTCCAGAGGCCTAATCCTTTTCCCTTGTCGATCTACGAAAATGTTATTTTTGGATTAAAGGTGCACGGTATTAAAAAGAATCTTGATCCTGTTGTCGAAAACAGCCTCAAAGCGGTGTCCCTCTGGGATGGCCTTAAAGATCGCCTGAAGAAATCAGCCCTGAGCTTAACTCTAGAAGAAAAACAACGCCTTTGCATCGCGCGGCTCATTGCGGTTAAATCGGATATTGTGCTCATGGATGAACCCTGCTCCTCACTTGATCCTCAATCCACAACACGCATTGAAGAGCTGATGCGTGAACTTAAAAAAGAATATTCGATTGTGATCGTAACCCACAACATGCAACAAGCCGCCCGCGTTTCCGATGACACAGGCTTTATGCTTCTTGGAGAATTAATTGAATTTAATAAAACAGAGGTTATTTTTACAAAACCTCACGATAGCCGAACAGAAGGCTACATAACAGGACGATACGGTTAAGGAGGAATAATGGAACGACATTTTGATGAAGAATTAAAAAAATTAAATACGAATATTATGAAAATGGCATCCTTGACAGAAGAGGCTATCCACAATTCCATTAAGGCCCTTAAAGAGCGCGATAAGAAACTCGCCCAAGCAGTCATTAACGATGACCACAAGATCGATGAGTTTGAACTTTTAATCGAAGAAGAAACCATTGATCTTCTCGCTCTCATGCAGCCCATGGCGAGCGACCTGCGCTTTATCACTACGGGCATGAAAATCAATGCCGAACTTGAACGTATCGCGGATTTAGCCGTCAACATTGCCCAGCGCGTCCTTGAGGTGGCCGATATGCCTCTTCTTAAGCCTTTGGTTGATATTCCTAAGCTTTCAGCTCTTTCCGCCACAATGGTCAGAAACGCGATCGACGCTTTTGTTAATCATGATGAAGCTCTTGCGAAGAAAGTTATATTTACGGATTCCGAAGCTGATAATTTCAAGAATCTTATTCAACGTGAGTTGATCAATGATTATATGATCAAAGACAGCACCACGGTTGACCGCGCTGTTCCGCTATTGCTTGTGGCGCGCCACTTAGAGCGTATTTGTGACCATGCCACCAACATCGCTGAAGATGTCATCTATATGGTCCAAGCAAAAACAGTAAAGCATCACCCTGAAATGCTCAAAGATAACGGAAACAACGTCTAGCAGGAGGGATCATGTCCCAGGACAAAAAGATTGGCTTTGATAATGAAAAATATCTAGCTGAACAAACGCGTGAAATCCTCGAGCGTGTCAAACGATTTGATAACAAGCTTTATCTTGAATTTGGAGGAAAGCTCCTTTTTGATTATCACGCCTCCCGCGTCCTTCCTGGATTTGATCCGAATGTCAAAATCAAATTATTAAAACGCTTGGAAAATGATGCCGACATTATCCTCTGCATCCACGCCGGGGACATTGAGCGCAGAAAGATACGTGCGGATTTTGGGATTACCTATGATGTCGATGCCTTAAAATTAATTGGCGATCTTAAAGATTGGGGCATCGATATCTGCGCGGTTGTGATCACGCGCTTTAATAACCAACCCGCGGCGACTATTTTTAAAAATAAACTCGAACGCTCAGGTATCCGCGTCTTCACGCATTCCTTTACCAAAGGATATCCCACCAATGTCGACTTGATCGTAAGCGAAGAAGGTTACGGCGCCAATGAGTATATCCCAACGGATAAGCGCCTGATCATTGTCACAGGTCCTGGACCTGGAAGCGGAAAACTCGCCACATGCCTTTCCCAGCTTTATCATGAACACAAACGTGGAATCAAGGCAGGATACGCGAAATTTGAAACCTTTCCCATCTGGAACCTACCGCTCAAGCATCCCGTCAATGTTGCCTACGAATCCGCTACCGCGGACATCAAAGATTTTAACATGATGGATTCGTTTCATTTTGAAGCCTACCAAAAAATAGCTGTCAATTATAACCGCGACGTTGAGGTCTTTCCGGTTGTTAAACGCATCCTGGTTAAGATTGCCGGTGATGAGATCTACAAATCCCCAACCGATATGGGTGTCAATTGCGCGGGCTTTGGGATCGTGGATGATGCAGCTGTTCAGTTAGCAGCCAAACAAGAGATCATTCGACGATTTTTCCGCTACAAGTGTGAATTTATTCTCGGCCTTGTTGACCGTGAAGCCGTTGAACGCGCGGAACTTTTAATGAAAGAGATGAACATTAACGCGATCGACCGCAAGGTTGTTGGTGCAGCGCGTCAAGCGGCCGAAGATGCCAAAAATAAAGGCAAAGGCAATAAAGGCGTTTGCTGCGGTGCCGCAATCGAATTAAAGGATGGACGCATTATCGTTGGGAAAAATTCACCTCTGATGCATGCGGCATCAAGCTTGATCTTAAACGTTCTCAAAGAACTCGCGGACATTCCTGACAAAATTCCTTTGCTATCAAAAAGTGCCATTGACGCTATTTCCAATCTCAAGAAAGATATTCTTAGAATGAAAACTTTAAGCCTGGACCTCGATGAAACACTCATCAGCTTAAGCATCAGCGCGACGTCCAATCCTGTTTCACAACTTGCGCTCGAGAAACTAACCGAGTTTCAAGGATGTGAAGTCCATATGACACATATTCCAACACCAGGGGATGAGGCTGGCTTACGGCGCCTAGGCGTAAACTTAACAACGGATCCAAACTTTTCATCTGGAAGTCTGTGCGATTTCTTTTAAAAAATCCACATGAGCCATCCTATTTTAAAATGAGTATATTAAGAAATCTACTATTCCCGCGCGGCTTCACAATCGTTTTCGCCTTCCTTGCGACGCTTTACACCGCCACACTAAATGGTTGTGCCCATTCACCACGCCACAATGCATTATTTCAAACATCAACGATTTCAGCCTTATCGCAAGGGATGTACAACGGGGACATGTCCTTTTCACAGCTACGCCAACAGGGTGATTTTGGGATTGGAACATTCAACGACTTAGACGGGGAAATGATTGCCTTAGATGGTTTTTTCTATCAAGCCAAAACGGATGGAAATCTCTATCCCCTATCTTTGCAAGAAACAAAGACACCTTTTGCGACTGTCACTTTCTTTAGTTCAGACATCACGCAAACAGTAAATCGTCAAACCACCCAGGCTGAATTAAAACAAACTATTGACCGTTTTTTAAAATCACAAAATATTTTCTATGCCATCAAGGTCAAAGGCACCTTTCCATACATAAAGGTTCGCAGTGTGCCAGCTCAGAAAAAACCCTATCCTGCGCTTGATACCGCTGTCCAAGATCAAGTTATTTTTGAATTCGAGAATATCAAAGGAACGCTTGTTGGATTCTGGTGCCCAGCGTATGCCCCCAAAATAAATGTTCCTGGCTACCATTTTCATTTTATTAGTAAAGATAAGAAAAAAGGTGGCCATGTCTTAGACTTCACAATCACAAACGCAACGATTGCCATAGACGAGAAAACAACCATAGAAATCACTTTACCATCAACAGAAGATTTTTACACAATTGACACAGCACGCGAAAGTCAGGGGTTAGCTGAAAAATAAAAGCCCTGCAATACGCGTCCAAGACGATTGGCGCCAGACAACAAGAACCATGATCAAAAAACTTCGATTACCTCTACTCCTTGGAATTCTTTTTTTAGCGGTTTCTTGCTTTATAAGTAACTCTGCTCAACGACCAATCGCGCCTTGGTGGCCCAAAGATGCTGTATCAAAAAATCAAGATCGCATTCTCATCTTGGCGCCACATCCTGACGATGAGGTCTTGGGATGCGCCGGGATCATTCACAAAGCTGCCAAAATGAATGTACCTCTTAAAATTGTTTTCCTAACATATGGAGACAACAATCAGTGGTCTTTTCTCGTTTATCGCAAACATCCTGTCTTAATGCCTAAAGCGGTCCAAGCCATGGGACAGGTTCGCCAAAAAGAAGCCATAGCCGCAAATCAAATCCTTGGCATAAGCCAAGACCAACTTATTTTCTTAGGGTATCCTGATTTTAAAACACTCAGTATCTGGTATTCCCATTGGAACGCAAACCCTCCAGCAAAAAGCATGCTCACAAACGCCAGGGAAGTACCCTATGAAAACGCCTTTCACCCAGGCGCGCCCTACAAAGGAGAAGAGATCCTTGAAGATTTAAAAACAATTATGCGTGATTTTAAACCTACTAAAATCTTTGTTTCTCACCCCTCGGATCACAACTGTGACCATAAATCACTCTATCTGTTTACACGTGTTGCCCTCTGGGATCTTCACGGAGAAATCACGGCATCGCTGCACCCGTATCTGATCCATTACAAAAATTGGCCTCTGCCACGAGGATTTCATCCTGAAGAAAAACTATCCCCGCCGCCATTTCTTGAGAACCAGGTTGCCTGGAAAACTAATACCCTTAATAGTGATGAAATCGCCATTAAACATCTTGCGATCCAAAAACATCACTCGCAATACATTTCAAGCCCTGGATATCTTCTCACCTTTATCCGTTCTCCAGAACTTTTTGGAGATTTTCCAGATATTATGATTGAGCCCAATACACAGGATAAAATGCTAACATCCTCACGAGAAAAAGATCTCGCAACCCCACCTGAAGAGCTCCTTAAAGAAGAAATATCTTCCTTTGTGGGGATCGAAGAGCGCTCCGTGCGCCTAGAAGAAAACTGCTTAATCATGTCCATCAATCTATCGCGCCCTTTAGGCAAAGCTTCTGGTTTATCCCTTTATGCGTTTGGCTACCGCCACGATATGCCCTTTAAAGCGATGCCAAAAATAAGGTTGCGCTTTGCTAATATTGGCCATAAAATTTTTGATCAAACACGTCAAATAAAACACAATGGTGTCCTTATCAAAAGGAATGCTAAAAAAATAATGGTCCGCATTCCACTTGATTTACTCGGAAACCCGGAAAAGATCCTGACAAGCGCCAGCACCTATCTTGGCGCAATACCTCTGGATTGGGTTTCATGGCGAGTTCTCAATATAAAACCCACAATAAAAACACTTTCAAAAAAGGAGAAATAAGCAATGCGACAAAAACTTTTGTTTCTTGCGGTCTTTTTTCTGCTGTTAACCTTTGTTTCTACCAATGCCTTCGCAGAGGTAGCTTTTAAATGGGGCGGGGCCGAACGCATTCGCCATGAGTATTGGAAAAACTGGAAAGATGTTGATAATCACAAGAATGACGATCGAAATTTCTTTCGAATCAAAAGCTCGATTTGGGGGCAAGTGGATTTTGATAAAAATTTAAGCTTCTTTGGAAAGCTTACCAATGAATTTAAAGCCTACACCATGTTTGAAGGCACCTCTACCGACAAGAGTGCCGATAAGAAAGGATATCATTTCGATATCAATGAAGTCGTCTTTGACAATTTATACGCTGACGTTAAAAATATCCTTGATCTTCCCATTGACTTGCGCCTTGGCCGCCAAGACTTCTTAGGAACTTACGGTGAAGGATTTCTGATCATGGATGGGACACCCCAAGACGGTTCAAGAACGTTTTACTTTAATGCAGCCAAAGCAAGCTGGCGCATAAATGAAAAAAATACAGTAGATTTTATTTATATGAATAACCCACGAGACGAAGAACTCTTACCCATTATTAATCCCGTAGAATTAACCCTGTATAGCAACGCAGGGCACGACAAAATCCCGCAGCTGTTAAACACAACAGACGAGCAAGGCTATGTTATCTATTTAAAAAATAAAGACATTGAGAATTTAGGGTTAGAAGGCTATTACATATTCAAAAAAGAAGATGCAGAAGGTGGATCAGGTTACCAAGCCAAAGAAAGCAACATCAATACGCTTGGTTCATTTGCAAGATATGATCTCAATTCTTGGACGCTCCGTGGTCAACTTGCGGGTCAATTTGGCGATTATGGCGATAATGATCGCAGCGCCATGGGCGGCTATGGATTTGTAGATAAGAATTTTAAAGATCAAAAATGGTCACCTAAGTTAAGCTTAGGATACTTGTACCTATCTGGAGACGATCTTTCAACATCAAAAAATGAAGCCTGGGATCCTCTTTTCTCGCGTTATCCTTGGATATCAGAGCTCTATGTTTTAACAATCGTCAGCGATACAGGTGTCCTGGGATATTGGACTAACGTTTCTGTAATACGTACCGAGCTTTCTGCTAAGCCAACAGAAAAATCCAAAGTCAGCCTTGCCTACAATTATTTAAGGGCAAATGAGAACGTGACCGCTAATACTGTCTGCTCAGGAACAGGGAAAGAGCGAGGGCACTTGCCGCAAGCGAGATTTGATTATGCCTTTACTAAAAATATTTCTGCTTACATCTTGGCAGAATATTTAATCCCAGGCAATTTTTACAAGGATAATGAACCAGCAATGTTTTTGCGAACTGAGCTTTCGATCAAATTCTAGGACCAAGTTCTCGTTAAAAAATTGCAAATAAAAAGCTTTATTGGGTTAATAATAATGCTATATTAATTTCTATTGTTAAGTACTTAACTGAAAATAGTCTGAAAGAATTGAGTCTTATCATGAGCAATCAAATTCTTCAAAAAAAGCAACTCTCGGATGATGTCTTCCAAATGCGGCTGTCGGCGCCACTGATTGCCAGCGAACGACAGCCTGGCCAGTTTATCATGCTGCAAGTTGACGCCCTAGGTGAACGCATTCCTTTAACCATTGCTGATGCGGATGAAAAACAGGGAACCATTGACATTATTTATCAAGTTGTTGGAAAAACGACATCCTTACTTTCACGCTTAAATGTCGGTGATGCTATTTTAAATTTAGTAGGGCCTTTGGGCAAACCAACACACATCGAACAATTGGGAACTGTTGTTTGTGTCGGCGGCGGAATCGGTGTGGCCCCCATGCACCCCATCGCCAAGGCGATGAAGCAAAAGGGCAATCACGTCATTATCATTGTCGGCGCCAGAAATGAAAAGTTGCTCATCTTGCAAGATGAGATGAGAGCGATCGCCGATGAATTGATCGTTTGCACCGACGATGGATCTGCTGGCCGTAAAGGCCTGGTCACACAGCCCTTAAAAGAAATCTGTGAGCGCACCCCAAAACCAAATCTTGTGCTGGCCATCGGACCGCCGATCATGATGAAATTCTGCGCCGAAACCACGCGGCCCTTTCAAGTGCCAACGGTTGTTTCCTTAAATACCATCATGGTGGATGGCACAGGTATGTGCGGCGGATGCCGTGTGTCGGTAGGCAAAGAAATTAAATTTGTTTGCGTCGATGGGCCAGAGTTTGACGGTCACTTAGTTGATTTTGACAACATGATGAATCGTCTCAAGACGTATATTCCTCATGAGCGAGGCGCCCATGATCAATGCAAACTCAACGCGCAAATTCAAAAAAAGATCTAAACAAGATTCTCTCTATGAGTGAAAAAACAGCCCAAGAACTTATGAGTGAAGCCAAGGAAATCTTCGCAAAAATCCTTCCCCGGGCCTCATCGCTCACGCCCAAAGAGCGTATCGCCATTCCAGCCCAAGAGATGCCTTCGCAAGATCCGCATGAACGACGTAAAAATATGTCTGAGGTCGCGATCGGGTATTCTCCAGAGCAGGTGCGTCTGGAAGCCATGCGCTGCTTGCAATGCAAAAATGCTCCATGTATTAAAGGATGCCCTGTCGCCATCAACATACCGGGCTTTATTCAAGCCGCGGCTGAGGGAGATTTCCAGAAATCGATTAATATTATCAAACAAAATAATGTGCTTCCCGCCATTTGCGGACGCGTTTGTCCCCAAGAAGAGCAGTGCCAAACCAATTGTACCGTTGGCAAGGCGCTCAAAAATAAAAACCTTTCTGTCTCCATTGGGCGTATTGAACGGTTTGTCGCGGATTGGGAGCGCGAGAATGGCAAGTCAGAAAGTCCTGAGGTTCTACCCGAAACAGGAAAAAAAGTTGCGATCATTGGAGGCGGACCGGCGGGGATCACCGTCGCTGCCGATGTTCGCCGTCAAGGACATGCCGTAACCATGCTTGAAGCCTTTCATAAGCCAGGTGGGGTCATGGTATATGGCATTCCTGAATTTCGTTTGCCTAAAAAAATTGTTGAGCAAGAGATCAACACACTTAAAAACATGGGCGTTAATGTTGAAACCAATTTTGTTGTTGGCCGCACGCGTACACTCAACGATCTCCTAGGCAAAGACGGCTTTGATGCTATTTTTATTGGCACGGGTGCGGGCTTGCCCAAATTTATGAACATCGAAGGTGAAAATTTAGTTGGTGTTTTTTCCGCAAATGAATATCTCACACGCTCAAATTTGATGCGGGCCTTTGACCCCCAAGCCCACACACCGATCTATCCATCTCAAAAGGTAGCTGTTTTAGGTGGTGGCAATGTTGCCATGGATGCGGCAAGAACTGCCGTCCGCCTTGGCGCAAAAGAAGTTCATTTAATCTATCGACGAACCGAAGTGGAAATGCCCGCGCGCATCGAAGAAGTCGCGCACGCGAAAGAAGAAGGCATTATCTTTCACCTCCTCACCAATGTCAAACGCGTTTTAGGCAATAACGATGGCCGTGTTCAGGCAGTTGAATGTTTAAAATATGAACTTGGCGAGCCTGACGCTTCAGGCCGAAGACGCCCAGTCGAAATCAAAGGTAGTGAATTTATGATGGATCTCGATACCGTGATCGTCGCTATTGGAAACGAATGTAACCCGTTGATCAAGCAAACAACACCGGAGCTTTCGGTCAACAAATGGGGAAATATCATTGCCGACGATAACGGCCTCACATCAATGAAAAAAGTTTACGCCGGAGGAGATATTGTTCTTGGCGCAGCTACGGTGATTTTAGCCATGGGGCAGGGTCGCAAAGCTGCTGAATCGATCAATGCTGAGCTAAAAAGAAACTCTTCAAATGACAGTCAAAAACAAGCTTCCTAGGCAACTCAAAGGTATTCCCTTTAATCTTGAGCACCTTCTTAACTACCAAAAGGAATCCGTGGTCAGTCGTGAAATTGTGCGCAATGCTTCAGGCACAATGACAGTCTTTGCCTTTGATAAAAATCAAGGCTTAAGCGAACACACCGCGCCCTTTGATGCCACGGTTTATATTTTGGATGGGGAGGCAAAGATCTCAATTGAGAGCAAAACGCATCTCATTAAAAAACATCAGATGATCATCATGCCAGCAGGCAAGCCCCATAGCTTAAAAGCCGTAAAGAGATTTAAAATGCTTCTCATTCTAATTAAAGAAAGTCACTCACGCGCCCAAACAGCCATTTAGCGCATCAAAAGATTTTTGTAAAAGCATTTGTAAAGCAAAACGATTGTCCTATAATGAAAAATTATCATTCGCTATCCTATCAAAAATTATGTAAGGCATAAAAATGAAAAGTTATTTTCTAAAATTTATTTAACAGGAAAGGGGAGAAGTTGATGAAAAAGTTTTATGCAGTATTTGTGCTGGGTGCAATGGCCTGCTTAGCCGGTTGCGGAGAAAAAAATGACCAAGCGATGACCATGTCACCCAGTGAACAATTGGCCGCTGGCAAAGAGATCGTTATCTCGCTTAATGCGCAAACGCCAACAACAGGGACAACAGCGATCGACGCCGCAGGAACTTCTCAACCCCTTTTACAAGATATGGCAGCCCCAACCGTCGTTATTGAAAATCCCACCAACCAGCAAATTCAACAAGCCTTAAAGAATGCTGGGCTCTACGACGGTGCCATCGATGGATCTCTTGGAAAAAGATCAAAAGCTGCGATCAAAACCTTTCAAGAACAAAACGGCCTGACGGCCGATGGTAAAGTCGGCAAAAAGACGTGGGCCAAGCTTGGCACCTATCTTGGGGCAGCGTCAATCAGTGAAACACCAGCAGAACTATCAAATTGATTTAAGATCATTTCTTGAAAACCAACAAAGCTCTTTTGAGGCGAGATTTCTTTCCTTCAAAAGAGCTTTATCTTTTTAAGCGCTGACACATGACCAAAAAACAATACGACGTAGTCATCATTGGGGCAGGCGCTGCCGGTTGCATGGCAGCGATCAAAGCCGCAGAACGCGGGAAAAGTATTCTCCTATGTGAACGCAATGCTTCACTGGGCAAGAAAATTCTTATCACCGGAAACGGCCGATGCAATCTCACCAACGTCGCGCCGATGAATACGTTCATCGAAAAATTTGCTCATAGCGGAAAATTCTTGCGGACAGCTTTTGCAAGGCTTTCTAACAACGATCTTATTCATTTTTTCACCCTTAAAGGATTAAACTTCAGGACGGAAGATAACGGAAAAATCTTTCCGACAACCGATAAAGCAAAGTCCATTGTATCCGCTCTTGAAGAATGCTTGCATGAACGCAAGGTCACCATCGTCTATAATACGCAGATTGCTAGCCTTAAAAAAGAAGACCTGCTTTTCATAATAAGGACCCAGGACAATAGATGCATCAAAGCAACAAAAGTCATTATCGCGACAGGAGGGTCGGCATACCCAAAGACCGGATCGGATGGGAGTGGGGCCATGTTAGCTCAAAGCCTTGGACATACCCTTATTCCTTTTAGCCTTGCCCTTGTTCCCCTCAAAACAGCCGAACACTGGGTCAAAGATCTCCAAGGGCTTTCGTTTCAAAATATTTGCATGACTGTTCACAGCTGCAACCGAAAAATAACATCAGAGCCTGGTGACATTCTTTTTACGCATTTTGGGTTATCGGGGCCGCTTGTCATTGACCTAAGCAGCATGATCCTTTCTAAAATGAAAAATGACGGCAACATTAAAATAACAATAAACCTTGTGCCCAAGATGACGGCCCTAGAACTTCAGGACAAATTAACTCAGGCCTCTACTAATCAAGGGAAAACCCAAATCAACAACCTGATCAATACCTTCTTGCCCAAAAGAATGACACCGCTTTTTCTCTCCTTGCTAAATATCAAGCCAGAAAAAATATTAAATCAAATAACAAAAAAAGAGCGCCTTGCTATAATAGAAGCACTGAAGGCTTTTCCCTTAACCATCGTCGGCAGTCTTTCCCTGGATCAGGCAATGGCCACCAACGGGGGGATCGACATTGATGATCTACATCAAAAAACAATGGAATCTAAAATTGTTCCCGGGCTCTTTATTGCAGGCGAGATCATCGATGGTCGAGGCCCAAGCGGAGGATACAATCTTCAACAAGCATTCTCAACCGGATTCCTCGCAGGAGAATCAGCAGCCGAAAGTTTGGTAAGCACAGAATAATTATTAAGAAAAATCTCCTCGGTAGATATTTATGAGAACAAAAAATATAAGATTCTTGATTCCCCTTATTAAAAGCTTTTTTGCTGTTATTTTCATTTTCTCCTTTTGTATTTACCCAGCTTTCATTACTTTTAAGGTAGCGACAAGCCCAGAATTCATCGATCCCAAGACAAGCGATTACTTCTTGCACTGGTTTAACAACGTAAGCAAGCGATTTGAAAGATGGTCAACAACCTATCTAAAAGATCAACATGCGCTTTTAGTTTCAGAGGCAAACGTCGCGGCAACAGAATGGCCTATGTTTGGATCAGTTTTTTACCTCCTCACAGCGGAAGAAATTAAGAATCAAATAAACCATCATGATGGCCTCTTGCCAAGAAAAACCATGCAAAGGATCCTCAGCGATTCTGAAAAAGCTGTCCAAGTCGTTGCAGACCCCTCAACAGCACATTGGGTAGAAAACAAATGGGGAAAGGATTATCTTTATCGAGAAAACGTCTTTTATCGTATGCTCTTGATTATGGGATTATCAAGCTATGAAACAATCACAAATAAAGAGACATACCGCAACCTCCTAGCAAACCAGACAAATTTATTAGCTGATGAGCTGCTACGAGCTCCGCACCACCTCCTAGATGATTATCCAGGGGAATGTTGGCCCAATGATGTTTTATGGGCAGTCGCTGCAATCCGAAGATCAGATAAAATCATTGGAACCGATCACTACTTGCTTGCAGAAAAACTAATGCGCATGTTAAATAGCGAAGCACGCACACGATACGGCTTGCCGGCATTTAAAATTAACTCTCGAACCATGGCAGTTACCGAACTATCTCGAGGATGCGGAAATTCCGGAATTCTTATTTTTGCACCTGAGCTGGATATTGCGATCGCGCAGAAATGGTATCAAGATTATGAAAAAAATTTCTATCAAAAGAGCGCCTTCTTGACTGGATTTCGAGAATTTCCGTTTGATTCTCCCTATTCTTTTGCTGATGTTGACTCAGGACCGATCATAAACGGTTACGGCTCTGTTGCGACTTTCTTTGGAATAGGAGCAGCAAGAGCGATTGGCCGCTTCGATCAAGCAATCCCGATGACGCAAGAATTACTAGCTCTTTCATGGCCAACGCCTTTTGGCTATTTAATTCCAAGTTTGATGAGCTGGCTGGGAACTCGGTCTTGGGTTCTTGGTGAAACAGCAATGCTTTTTTCACTCACAAGAACCCCTTTAGGTAAGTCGGTCACCCCCAATACCACGAAAACGCCAGGCATTGTCTGGATGGCTTTTATATTTTACACATTCTTAGGTATCTACGCTTTGGTAAAAATATTTCTTTTTTGGAAAAAATATTCAAAAGGCAAAAAATAAACCATGGCTTCATTATTTCTTAGCGTTCTTCATGAAGATTAAGTTCATCCTGCCTGCCTTAACAGAAGCGAAAAGTGTTTTTTGGAGACCGCTCAAATACTCCTTATTTCCACCCCTTGGACTTGCAACACTAGCAGGGTATGCTAACGAATCCGATGACGTAAGCATTGTCGATGAGCATATTGAGAACATCCATCTTGACGATACTCCCGATATTGTTGCCCTAGAGGTTTACATTACTTCCGCATATCGTGCATATGAAATTGCAGATCAATATCGAAAACGTGGCATTTATGTAGTCATGGGTGGATTGCACGTTACATCCTTACCGCAGGAGGCTCTTTCTCATGCGAACAGCATATTTTTAGGACCCGGGGAAGATACCTGGCCTTCTTTCCTAAAAGACTATCGACAAGGAAAGCCAAGACAAATCTATCAATCAACAGAAAGAACGCTTGCGGGAAGGCCAGCAATTCGAAGAGATCTCTTGAAGAGGTCTTTATATCTTGTCCCAAATTCTCTCGTTATTTCTCGGGGGTGTCCACATCATTGTGATTTTTGCTATAAAAATGATTTCTTTAAAGGAGGAAAATCTTTCTACACAGATTCCCTTGAAGCTATTCTTTCAGATATTACCTCTTTGCCAGGCCGGCATTTGTTTTTTCTCGATGATAATGTTTTTGCAAACCCACAAATTGCCAATGATCTTTTTAACGAAATGAAGGGCTTTCATCGAATATGGCAAGCTGCCACAACAGTAGAATCTTTATATGATAAACCGCTTGTCGAAAAGGCAAGGAGGGCTGGCTTACGAAGCCTATTCATTGGTTTTGAAACATTAAACCAGAATAATCTCAAGCACCAGAACAAGCTTCACAACCTTAACTATAATTATGCTGATGCCATCGGTTTTTTACATGACTTAGGGATCATGGTGAATGCAAGCTTTGTCTTCGGCATGGAGGAAGACGATAACGACGTTTTTGAAAAAACAGCCCACTGGGCTATAAAACAAGGGATCGAAACTGCTACATTTCACATTCTTACTCCATATCCTGGAACAACGCTTTTTAAGCGCATAAAAAGTCAAAAGCATCTTCTGACCGAAGACTGGAATCTTTACGACACCCGCCATTGCGTTTTTAAGCATCCTACGTTGGCACCTGCAGAGCTTGAAGCTGGATACTGGAGAGCCTACAAGCTATTCTACAAATGGAGGTCAATTTTTGAATCAGCCAATAAAAAACCTCTTGATCAATGGATCAGACATGTTCTATATACAGGCGGATGGAAAAAAATTGAGCCGCTATGGGATATTATTATTAAATTAAAACAATTGGCGCATACGGTACATTTGTTAGAGAATATATTAGATGGCCACAAGGATGCATCAACAGAGCGAAAAGATACTAAAACAACATTACAAAAAGAAGCGCAATCAATCAACAATAAATTATTTCATCATCACGATCAATGAATATTTTCTTTAAAATTTATATTCTTAGCTACGTAACTGCCTGCCTCTGCGCTTTGTTGTTGTATTTTCGCAATCGCCATCGGTACGCATTTTCACACAAAGATTATTGGACCTTCTTGTTCAAGCCATGGAAAATCATTACTTTTATTATTGCTGCCGCATCCTTAACCCTCGTTGCCCCATATTCCGGAGACTACACGTGGGATTATTACGACGCCTTCTTCATGTCACTACTAACTTTTCTCACAGCTCCTTGGGCAATAGGAATCCTTTACCGATTCAAAAAAGATACGGCCCTGCTTGAGCAAGCCTTCGTTGCCTTATGCATCTGGATGTTTTCTGCAAGCTGGTCCTATGATCTTTATATGCTCTTTCGTGAAGGACAATATCCACCCACATGGCTACCCAATATCATTCTTTCGTCTATCCTTTACGCATGCGCGGGACTGCTATGGAACCTAGATTGGCGAATAGAAAAAGGCATTTTCATGTCTTTTAAAGCAGAGGACTGGCCGACAATATCACATGGATTCGTATTTCATAAAATTTTCATTGCAATAATACCCTATGTTCTCATAGTCATTATTTTATGTAGCTTAATTATTTTCGGATTTCATGCAATTTAAAATCATAAAACAAACATGATAAAGAAAAGTAACGAATTCGACATCTTCTATCGCCCATGGCTTGTGGATCAACCCAAAGCCATTTGCCTGCTTATCCATGGCTTAGGCGGCCATAGCCAACGATGGGAATCCTTTGCGCGATTCTTTTTACAGCATAAAATATCATCTTACGCCATCGAACTTAGGGGTTTTGGTCAAACCAAAGAAATAAAAGGCCACATTGATTCGTTTGAAATTTACTTAAATGATGTTGATGCGCTTTCTCAAATCATTCAACAAGAGCATCCTGCGGTGCCTCTATTTCTGATCGGCGAAAGTTTGGGCGGCCTCATTGCTTTCTTGATGGCCATAAAAAAACCAATGGCCTTCGCGGGGCTTATTTGCCTTTCTCCCGCTTTTAAAAGTATTCTTAAGTTCTCGATCTTAGACCAGATGACAATATTGGCCTCAGCCCTCGTTCATCCCAAAAAACAGTTTGCTGTTCCGTTTAATGCACAAATGTGCACGCGCGATAGCGATTATCAGCAGATTATTGAAAAAGACGCACGCGAACACCGCATTGCTTCTGCACGCCTTTTGACGCAAATACTGCTGGCGCAGTTTCGTGCAAAATTTTTAGCAAGCCAGCTGAAAACGCCAACTTTGTTCCTATTGAGCCAACGCGATCTTCTAGTCGACACGAAAATAAGCCAAAACATCTTTCACAAGCTAAGAGTTGAAGACATGGCCATAATCCAGTATCCTACTATGTATCATGGCCTTTCAATTGATTTAGAAAAGGAAAATGTTTTTACCGATATCTTAACATGGCTGATGCAAAGGTTATCTTAAAATGAGCGTGGCGCAATACATCCTCGCGATTGACCAAGGAACAACAGGGAGCAGGGCTGTTGTCTATGACAAATCCGGCCAGATCATCGCAAGCGCCTATGAAGAATTTCCTCAATATTTTCCTCACCCTGGCTGGGTTGAGCATGACCCCGATGAAATCTGGACAAGTGTTAACCATGCCATCCAAAAAACGCTTAAGAAAATCCCGAAAGCAACGATTGCTGTGATTGGCATTACCAATCAACGGGAAACAACCATCATCTGGGATAGGATAACCAGCAAGCCGATTTACAATGCTATTGTCTGGCAGTGCCGACGGACAGCTCCACGATGTGATGCGCTTAAAAAACAACAAAAAACGCTCACGTTGTTTAGAAAAATAACAGGGCTTCCCATCGATGCCTATTTCTCAGCAACAAAAATTGAATGGATCTTAAAGAATATCAGCGGCGCGCTTACAAAAGCGAGAGAAGGAAGACTTCTTTTTGGCACAACAGACTCTTGGATTCTTTGGAAGCTAACCGGTGGCGCTATTCATGCCACCGATTACACCAATGCCTCACGTACCATGCTTTTTGATATCAAAAATCTTACATGGAGTGATCAGATCCTTAAAAAGTTTCATATTCCAGCAAAGATCTTGCCACGTGTTCAGCCTTCATCAGGATTCTTTGGTAAAACCGTTAAGCACGGCCTCTTGCCAGCAGGAATTCCGATTGCGGGAATGGCAGGCGATCAACAAGCAGCCCTTTTTGGACAAACATGTTTTGAGCCAGGCACCATCAAAAATACCTACGGAACAGGATGTTTTCTGCTTCTCAATACAGGTAAGCGTCGCGTTACATCACGTCACGGGCTTATTACAACGCTCGGTTGCGATCAAAAGGGAAAGCATGCCTATGTTCTCGAAGGGTCTGTGTTTGTGGCTGGCGCTGCGATCCAATGGCTACGCGATGGACTTAATATCTTAGAATCGGCCATGCAATCCGAGTGCATGGCAGCATCGGTCAACGATAATGCGGGTGTCTATTTTGTACCGGCCTTAGTTGGATTAGGCGCGCCTTACTGGGACCAAGATGCACGCGGAAGCATTTACGGGCTTACACGTGGTACAACAAAAAATCATCTTGTGCGTGCGGCGCTCGAGGCCATGTGCTATCAGACGAAGGATGTTGTTTTGGCCATGCAAAAAGATTCCGGCCTTAAGATCAAAGACCTTCGGATTGACGGTGGCGCTGTTAAAAATAATTTCCTGTGCCAATTTCAATCTGATATTCTAGGAATTCGTGTCATTCGACCCAAGGTCATTGAAACAACTTCGCTAGGGGCGGCCTATCTGGCAGGACTCGCTGTTCATTACTGGAAAAATGCCGACGAAATAAAAAAAGTCTGGAAACAAGACCACGCATTTCATCCTAAGCGATCAGCGTCGTTATCACGTGCGCTGTATCAGGGCTGGCTGAATGCTGTTGCGCGAACCCTTTCATCCGCAAAAACCATATGATCTACGATGTTATTATTATTGGCGCAGGGGTCTCTGGAACTGCAATTGCCCGCGCGCTCTCACGCTATCAATTAAAAATAGCCATCCTCGAAAAAGAAGAAGAACTCGCCTTTGGTGTTTCTAAATCCAATAGCGGCATTATTCACCCTGGCACACAGAATCCCGCTCGTTCCCTTAAAGGAAAACTTTGTGTCCAAGGCAACAAGCTTATCCGACGCATCGCCAAAGACCTTGGCGTGGATTTTAAAGAAGTTGGCGAACTAATTGTTGCCTTCACCGACGAAGATTTGTTGCAATTAAAAAAACTTAAACGTGAAGGCCAAGCGCTTGGTGTCCCAGGACTCAAGATCGTTCACCGTCCATGGCTTCGCAAACATGAACCCAATCTCTCCCAAGAAGCGATCGCAGCGCTTTTTGCTCCCAGCGCTGGCATCATTAGCCCTTACCGCTTGGTCTACGACATGGCAGAGAACGCGATCAAAAATGGTGTTGAGATCTACACACAAAGCAAAGTCACGCAGATCACGCACCGCAAAAACCTAAACGATCACGAAAAATCTTTTTTTGAGATTTTAACGCCCACCACAACCTTCACAACACGCTACCTCGTTAATGCCGCGGGTCTTTTTGCGGATGAAATTGCAGCCATGCTTGGTATCGATGATTTTAAGATTACGCCGCGCAAGGGCGAAGAATATATCTTAGATAAAAAGAAAGAACGCCTGGCCCATCATTTGCTTTTTCCAATTCCTACAAAAACGTCAAAAGGTGTCTTGATCATTAAAACCGCTGACGGAAACCCAATGATCGGCCCAACAGCGCAACAAATTCAAGACAAGGAAGACTGGTCAACAACCGAAGAGGGATTAGCCAACGTTCTTAAAGGCGCTCAACGCATGATCCCGGTGATCAACGCAAAAGACATCATTGCCTATTTTGCGGGATCACGGCCCGTAGCCGGTGATGATTTTATTATTCGCCATGAAGACAAGGTTCCAGGGTTGATCACTGTCGCGGGGATCCAATCTCCGGGGCTGACCGCAGCGCCGGCGATTGCTCTTTTTGTCTGCACGCTTTTAAAAACGAACGGTCTTTCGCTTACAAAAAAACGCATTTTCTATCCCCACCGCAAGAAAACGGTTCATCTTTTTTCAACCCCATTCTCTAAAACAAAACAACTCATCAAAGAAAATTCTTCCTATGGCGATATTGTTTGCCGCTGCGAAATGGTCTCCGCCAAAGAAATCCATGACGCGATCGCGCGTGGAGCCAAAACCCTGGATGGTATTAAATTCAGAACACGCGCACAAGCAGGCCGCTGCCATGGCGGGTTCTGCACAACACGCATTATGAAAATATTATCTGCGACTTTAGATAAAAAACTAACAGACATAACAAAAAAAGGCTCTGGATCTGAGATCGTGCTTGGGGAGAGAACACATGATCACCCGTGATCTTGTCATTGTCGGAGGAGGGCCGGCCGGCATGGCCGCGGCACTTTCCGCCCATCGCCACGGCATTGAGGACATTCTCCTGATAGAGCGCGATCAACACTTAGGAGGGATCCTTAATCAATGTATTCATCCTGGTTTTGGATTGGACTATTTTAAGGAAATATTAACTGGGCCTGAATATGCTCACAAGGTCACTAACGAGCTACACTCAATCCCCGCAATTGAGATCAGCCTGCGCTCTTTTGTTGTTAAGTTAACAAAAAATAAGATCCTCACGCTTCTCAAGCCAGGCACGCTTGAACAAATTGAAGCCCGAGCACTGATCATGGCCACAGGATGCCGTGAAAAAACGCGTGAAATGATCCAGATTCCAGGCACGCGGCCTGCGGGCATCTTTTCAGCTGGGCTTGCGCAGAAGCTTATGAATATCGAAGGACTTCTTCCTGGAAAAAATATTGTAGTCGTTGGATCTGGCGACATTGGACTGATCATGGCACGGCGTTTAACATTAGAAGGGGCAGAGGTCAAAGCTGTGATTGAAATCCAAAATCAAAGTCGGGGACTCATCCGTAATGTTGTCCAATGCCTTGAAGATTTTAATATCCCACTTTATCTCAATCACAAAATAACACGTATCTACGGAAATAAACGCGCTGAGAAGGTAGATGTCGCTAAGGTCGATAATCAATTTAATGTAATTGCTAATTCACAATTTTCTATTGAATGCGATACCATCTTGATTTCCGTTGGCCTTATTCCCGAGAACGAACTCATTGAAATGGCTGGAATTCCCATCGATCCCAAAACCAATGGTCCTGCGTCAACGGAGCTCAACAAAACACCCATCCCAGGATTATTTGTCTGCGGCAATTCTTTTAAAGTTTATGACTTGGCGGATTCCGTTTCACGCGACAGTGAACTCGCAGGGGAACTTGCCGCGCAATACTTACGAGGCAAGCCATGATAAAACAATTCACATGCATTGAGTGCCCCAAAGGATGCCTTTTGTCTGTTACTGTTGACAATGGCACCGTTACAAATGTTAGCGGGAATAGCTGCCCCAAAGGCGAGGCTTATGCAAAATCTGAGATCGAGAACCCCGTACGCATATTAACCTCATCTGTTTTAGCGCAAGGACTTTCATTAAAAATGATCCCAGTCAAAACCGATAAACCGATTCCCAAAACAAAACTTTTTGAAGCGATGAGCGAAATAAGAAAAATAATAATAACCCAGCCCGTTTTGCATGGTGCTATCATTGTTAAGAATTTTTTAGGCTTAGGGGTCAATCTGGTTGCCACGAGGGAGTCTACCGTTGCTCAAAAGTAATATTCTTCGACGCCTATCCATATTAACCATAGGAATTATCCTGCCTTTCATATTTCTCTACAAAGGGATCTACGGATCTTTTCTTTTTACATTTTCTATTCCCTTAATCTGGCAGATCCTAAGGCAATCAAAAGAAACGTATCCCCTAGGATCATGTTACTCTTCCTCTTGGAAGCTAATCATAATCGGCGGTTTAACCGGTTGCCTAATGGGGATTGGTGGAGGATTGACCTTAAAATGGCTTGGCATAAACGGACAATCTTTTAGCGATTTGCATCCTTTACAAATTGCTATAGGGCCATGGAGTGTTCAGCTTTCCCTTCAAAACGAACTTGGATACAGGCTGTTAAAGGCAAGCCATACCTTAACGGGTTTATGGCTCTACTTCATATTTTCAGTTTTTATCATCGGCTTAGGTGAAGAGCTCTTCTGGCGTAAATTCATACAGCAGAAATTTAATCGCTTGTTCTCCACGCGCATAACAATCTTTATCACAAACCTATTATTTGCGCTAACTCATTGCTATCTTTTCACCATTCTTAGTTTCAAAGATGGAATAACCCTGCTACTACTGATCGCCGTGGCAGGAGGGGTGTGGAGTTATCTCTTGATCTATTTTAAAAATATTTGGCCATCGGTCATATCTCATGGGGTTTCGGCTTTTATTCTCTGGAAATATTTTTTCTTTAATTAAAACTTACGCATTGCCATCAAAGGAGAAATAATGATAAAGATTAAACTTATTGATCGCTTTCATCTCTTTCTCATTAAATTGACTGATTATCTTCAAACGAATATCTTAAAAAATTACTCTCTTTTTACTTTTATTGTAAGTCGTGTTCCCCAAAAATACGGAGCAATCGCCTGCTGCTATCGCGCTTTTCAAGAATTTCTCCTGACCTATAAACGTGTACCTGCGTACAAAAAGTTTCTCGATGATAACGCCTGGGTACCAACAACACATGACGCCAGAGAGCTCTTTAAAACGCTACCAATCACTGACAAACCCAATTATATTTTACCTTACAAGACAGAAGACCGCTGCCTCAATGGAAAATTCTTGATGGAAGGTGTTGCCATCGATGAATCATCTGGATCAACAGGAATTCCTTACAATTGGGTAAGAAGCCAAAAAGAACGAGAGATCGTCAAAAGCCTTATTGGCGTATATTTGCGCTATTGTTTTGGCGACAAAAAATTTATCGTCCTTAATGCTTTTAGCATGGGGGCATGGGCAACGGGTTTTAATATGGCGCTGGCAGCTCAAAGCCTGGGTGCTGTCAAATCAACAGGTCCCGATATTGATAAAATTCTACGGACGCTTAAATTCTTTGGAAATCAATATCCCTACATTCTAAACGGATACCCACCTTTTCTTAAATTTCTCTTTGATGAAGGGGAGCGACAAAACTTTCCCTGGAAGGACTACGAGATCCATGTGCTCGTTGGCGGCGAAGGCATGTCGGAAGGATTGCGCGATTACTTATCACGACACGCCAAGACCGTGTTTTCCGGCTATGGAGCTTCAGACCTTGAAATAGGAATTGGCGGAGAAAATCCCTTGTCGGTTATGATCCGAAAACTTTGTTTAAAGGATCACGCACTCAAGAAAACCCTTTTTGGTGATGATCATCGGTTGCCGATGCTCTTTCAATATAATCCGCTGGATCATTTCGTTGAGATCATCGATCGAGAGGTCGTTGTAACGATCAGCAAGTCATGGACACTTTCGCCGCGGATACGATACAATATCAAAGATGAAGGAGGCATGATCACTTTTAACGATATGAAAGCTCGTTTACGGCAACATGATATTGACCTCTTAAAGCTTGAGCGAGCATGTCATTATCCGCGATGGTATTTACCCTTTTTGTTCATTTTTGGACGTAAAGATAGCACGATATCAGTCATGGGTGCCAACATTTACCCCGAAGATGTCGAAAACATTGTTTACACGGATGCGCTCCTTGCTAAAGAAATTAATTCGTTTTTGCTATCATTAGTTGAGGATGCAACGGGCAATCCACGACCATGCTTTGAATTTGAGATTCTCGATAGCACACATAAAGATATGGTTGAAAAGAAATTACGCGAAATCTTAGGCCCTCAACTCGCTCAGATGAGTTTCGATTACAAAAAAGCACGGGAAGAATATCCCCAAGCGGTTGAGCCCATCATCAAAATATACGGCATGCACGAAGGACCTTTTAAAGACAATCAAAATCGTATTAAAAAACGTTACCTGGCAAGATAATCATGATCCTAAAATATATAACACAATTCTTTTGCTTACTCTAAAAATAGACAGGATATTCTTTAAAATCTACGGCTAACCGATAATAAGATTATAGAAAAACAATGGCGAGTTTTGGCCAAGACAAATAAAAGAGCAACAAACAGAAAGATTTCATATGAAACAATGGTACGAGTCATTATTTGAAAATTACGGGCAAAAATACGACAAGGAATGTTTTGTTCAAGGGACAGCGGGTGAGTGTGATTTTATTGAGACTGAAATAGGCCGCAACAAATCCTTGCAGATCATCGATATTGGTTGCGGCACAGGCCGTCACGCTATTGAATTGACGAAAAGAGGGTATGCGGTGACCGGCGTTGACCTTTCCGCATCACAGCTTGCAAGGGCAAGAGAAAAGGCGAAAGAAGCAGGCGTGACGATTGATTTTCAGAAACACGATGCGAGAGACCTTCCCTTTGAAGACAAATTTGATTTAGCGATCATGCTCTGCGAAGGCGGATTCTCTCTCATGGAAACTGATGAAATGAATTTCGCAATCCTCAAGAACGCGATAAAGGCGTTGAAAGATAACGGCAAGTTTATATTTACGACATTGAACGGGTTATTTCCGCTTTTTCATTCCGTCAAAGAATTTTATGAGTCCGCGGCCAAAGAAGGCAATTCCGTATGTAAAAATTGTTCGTTCGATCTGATGACGTTCCGTGACCACAACACCGTCATATTTGAGGACGACGCGGGAACCAAAAAAGAATTAACCTGTAACGAGCGTTACTATGTGCCAAGCGAGATCACGTGGCTTTTAAAGACACTTGGGTTCAAAAAAATCGACATCTTTGGCGCGAAGCTTGGGGCATATTCACGAAATGACAAGTTGACCACTGAAGATTTTGAGATGCTTGTGGTGGCGGAAAAATAAGGATTTTAAATGAGAGCAAACAAAATCACGTTCTTGATCGGTCTTCTTTTGATCACCTCATCTTCATTTGCCCAAGAGATCGACAAAACTCTTTTACAGGGGTATGACGCAGCCGTTGTGATTTATAACCGGGCAACCGGGGAGACGGTCAATATCAATCCTGCGCGCAGTCATCAACGCCTTGCGCCTTGTTCAACATTCAAAATCTATAATACGCTCATTGGGCTTGAGCTGGGGCTCCTTCAGGGAGCTGATAAGCCGTGGTATCAATGGGACGGGGTGAAGCACGACGTTGAGGGCTGGGATCAGGATTTAACACTCCGTGAGGCGTTTAAAGTGTCGGCCGTTCCGGCCTACCAGATCTTGGCCCAACAAATCGGTCCTGCGCGCATGAAAAAATACATTGAACAAATCAATTATGGGACCAAGGATATTTCAGCAGGAATAAATACTTTCTGGCTTCCGCGTCCCAAAACTGCACCCATCAAAATCAGCGCTGATGAGCAAGTCACTCTTTTAAACAAGCTTTTGGACGGCAAACTACTATTTACTGAAAAGAATATCGCGATCCTGCGGGATATCATGCTCATCGAGAAGACCGGCAAAGGAACGCTTTACGGGAAAACCGGCTCCGGCGCAGGGCCGGATGGGAAATGGAACCTGGGCTGGTTTGTCGGATTTCTCGAAAATAAATACACGACATATGTTTTCGCATGCAATATCATAGGAGGCAAAAACCCTTCCGGCAAGACAGCAAGAACCATTATCGAAAATATTTTAAAATCGCAAGGACTTCTTTAAGATGATAAAGAATAAAAAAATATTTCTCCGCACCTTCGGCTGCCAGATGAATGAGTACGATAGCGAGCTCATTCGCTCGATCCTGCTCAAGGCCGGCTACGTTCTCTCCAAGAGCGAAGAGGCAACGGACATTATCCTGCTTAATACGTGCTCCGTCCGAGAAACGGCAAACCGAAAAATCTTCGGTCTTGTCGATTTATTGCGTCATCAAACAAAGAACAAGCCGATTCTTATTGGTATTTTAGGATGTATGGCAACCGATCTCAAAGAACATTTGATCACGAACAAAAAGCGTGAAGTTGATTTTATTGTCGGACCGGACAGCTACCGTCGATTACCTGCAATCATTGCCCAGGCTCAAAAAAATAAAAAGATCGCGGATATCACCTTGTCGAAAAAAGAAAACTATGATGATATTTACCCCCAGCGCCAAAAGGGGATTAACGCCTGGGTCGCGATCACGCGCGGATGTAACAATTTCTGCAGCTTTTGCATTGTGCCCTATGCGCGCGGTCGCGAACGCAGTCGAAAACCAAAAAACATCCTTGCAGAAATTAGAAAACTTGTGGTCGAAGGCTATCCCCAGGTGACGCTCCTTGGGCAAAATGTGAATTCGTACAACGCCGATGGTTATGATTTCCCGCTACTGCTCGATGACATAAGTCAAATCAATGGCCTTAAACGTATTCGTTTCATGTCACCGCACCCCAAGGATTTTCCAACAAGCCTCATTGATATCATCGCAAGACAAAAAAATGTCTGCAAGCACATCCATCTACCACTACAATCGGGAAGCAATCGTATTCTGAGGCTCATGAATCGAACATACACAAAAGAACAATTTTTACGCCTCGTGCGTGCGATCAGACAAAGAATTCCCCAGATCGCCATCACAACCGACATCATTATTGGCTTTCCAACCGAAACGGAGAAGGACTTCCGCGATACGGTTGATGTTTTTAAAAAAGCATCCTTTGATGCGGCCTTTATCTTTAAATACTCACCACGCACTGGCACGTTGGCAGAGCGCCGATACAAAGACGATGTCAGCCCTGAAGTAAAGAAAGAACGGATCATCTCACTCAACGCGCTTCAGCAAGAATTTTCTCTCAAGCAAAATATGAAACTCATTGGCCAAACCCAAGAAATCCTCCTGGAAGAAGAGAGGCAACCAGGTCATTGGCGCGGCCGCACGGACACCAATAAGATTGTCAGCGTTTACATCCCTAAGGCTCATGCCGGGAAATGTGTCAATGTTATTATTACCAGTGCTTCTGTTAACGGTTTAACAGGCAAGCTTCTTTAGAAGATTTATTTAATTTCTTTCTAGCAAGACAAACTGGTCAATTGACACCTGATTTCGAGTATGTTAAGATTTTGCATTGTTTATGAAACCCCTCGTTCGTCTGCATTGATTGAACGGTAAGCTCCCTGGGGTTAGACTCAACCCATGGACAGCGAGACACACTTAAGGAGATTCATGGAAGGGAATTTAGGGATCGTAGAAACAAAATACTTTACCTTTGCTGAGCCACCCCATGAGCTAGAACTTCGTAGTGGGTTAAAGCTCGGTCCTATCACACTCGCCTACGAAACCTACGGCACGCTCAATCACAATTGCTCCAATGCTATCCTTATTTGTCACGCGCTTTCCGGTGATGCTCACGCGGCTGGCTATCATGACGGCGACAAAAAACCAGGCTGGTGGGATGCCATGATCGGGCCAGGCAAAGCTTTTGATACTAATCATTATTTCATCATTTGCTCAAATGTGATCGGTGGCTGCAAGGGAAGTACTGGACCATCATCGATCAATCCCAAAACAGGGAAACCGTACGCCTTAAGCTTTCCCGTCATAACAATCAAAGACATGGTTTGTGCGCAAAAGCGTCTTATTGATCATTTAGGAATCAAAAAACTTCTTTCTGTTGCTGGCGGATCCATCGGAGGCATGCAAGTCCTCAAGTGGAGTATCGCTTATCCTCAAAATATTCGATCAGCGATCGTGATCGCAACAAATACAGGACACACCGCGCAGCAAATTGCTTTTCATGAAGTCGGACGCCAGGCCATCATGTCCGATCCTCACTGGAATAACGGGGATTACTATGGGAAACCAACTCCTGCAACGGGCATCGCCTTAGCGCGCATGGTGGGGCATATTACTTATATGAGTTCCGAATCGATGGATACGAAATTCGGCAGAAAACTGATCAGCAAGGAACGCGTGGGGCTTGATTTTTCTCAAGACTTTCAAGTGGAAGGTTACCTCAAATACCGCGGCGACAGCTTTGTACAACGCTTTGATGCTAATTCTTATCTTTACATCACAAAAGCTGCGGATTATTTTAATCTCGCTGAGGAAAAGAGCCTTGTTGAATCCTTTAAGGATGCCTCTGCGAACTTTCTTGTCATCACGTTTACCTCAGACTGGCTTTATCCGACACACCAGCTTAAGGATATGATCAAGGCCCTTAAGATCAATGACGTGGATATCACAAGTTGTGAAATTAAAAGCTCCTATGGACACGATTCCTTTTTAATCGAGTGTGATGAGCAATCGCGCCTTGTCAGAAATTTCTTAAAGAAAAACGAATAAGGAAAAAATCATGGCAGACCGCTTAGATTATCAAACCATTATTCATCTTGTTGAAACCAACGCGCGCGTTTTAGACCTTGGCTGCGGCAACGGGGACCTCTTAGCATTTTTGCGCGATCAAAAGAAAACCCGCGGCGTCGGCATTGAAATCGATGAACAAGCGATCTATCAGTGCGTTGAAAAAGGCCTCACCGTCGTCCATGGTGATATCGATCATGAATTAAGCGACTATGGCGATAAACGTTTTGATTATGTGATCCTTTACGAAAGTCTTCAGCAGGTCTTGCATCCTGAGCGCGTCATCTTAGAGGCTCTGCGTGTTGGAAAAAAGGTTATTGTCGGCATTCCTAATTTTTGTCATATCTATGGGCGCTACCAGGTTTTTTTCCGTGGCAAGGTTCCGGTCACTAAAGAACTACCTGATCAATGGTACGATACGCCAAACTTACGCTTCTTAAGCCTAAAAGATTTTCGTATCTTCTGCAAAAAAAGAAATATTAAGATCGAAAATGCGATTGCTTTATCCCGTAACGCGCGAATTAGTTTTTTTCCAAATGTTTTTGCGCATGTTGGGATCTTTGAACTGTCTAAAAACTAAAGGAGCGCTTCCATGCCATACGTTAACGTCAAGCTAGTTGGAAAACTAACTAAAGATCAAAAACAAAAAATTGCACAAGATATTTCAGAAACGCTTCTGAAAGTAGCCAACAAACCCAAGAGCCAAACCTACATCTCCTTCGATGAATATCCTGCTGAAAACTGGGCAGTCGGGGATAAACTGTTAGGATAATCTCTAATGGTCGTCTCTCGGAAAATACGCCTAGGCATCTTGACAGCATCAGACAGAGCTTTTAACAACATTTACAAAGATGCCTCAAAGATGCTCATTGTCAAAACGCTCAAAAATCTCTTCACCAATCCTTTTGAGATTTGTTATCGCCTGGTTCCTGACAACAAACGCCTGATCGCAGCTGGCCTACGTGATCTTTGTAATCAACAACAATGCGCGCTCGTTCTCACAACTGGCGGGACAGGCCCCTCTAAGCGCGATGTCACGCCAGAAGCAACACAACAGGTCTGCGAAAAACTTTTACCAGGGTTTGGAGAGGCCATGCGTGCGGCATCATTGCGTCAAACACCAACAGCCATTCTTTCGCGGCAAATCGCTGGCATACATAAAAAAACCCTAATCATCAATTTACCAGGCAACCCCAAAGCCATCCCCCTATGTTTAAAAGCTGTTGCCGGGGCGCTGGCGGATTGCCTTAAGGTGATTGACAGCGCACATCTTTATTATCGCAAAACTCAACTCAACATTAACCACCATTAAAGGAGTCAAGCTATGGCTGATCCCAAGGATCTCGAACTTGAAAAAATTAAGACAATCATCAACCGTGATATTCGCCCCTTCTTGCAACGCGATGGGGGAGACCTCACAGTTGTAAGCTTTAAAAATAATGTTTTGACCATTGATTACCAGGGGGCCTGTGGCTGTTGTCCGCATGCCAAGATGGGCACACTGATGATGATTGAAGAAACCCTTAAAGAAAAATATAACTCAGATATTAAAGTCACGATCGCCTAATCATGAATACTGTTGCGGAAAAACCAGCAACCTCGGCAGCGCTCTTTGACCGTCGAGGCCGCGCCTTGCATGATTTGCGCATCTCCGTGACCGAGCGATGCAACTTCCGATGTCCCCACTGCATGCCATCGGAAAGCGTTCGCACCCACAATGACTTCATCGCGCCTGATGATTACTTGTCGATTAACAATATTGTTCGCATTGCCCGCATTGCAACCAAGCTTGGAGTTTCTAAGGTTCGCCTCACGGGTGGGGAACCACTTTTACGCCCGGATTTGATACGCCTGGTTCAAGAACTTGGCCAGATTGATACGATCACGGATCTTGCCCTGACCACCAACGGGTATTTATTAGGCCAACATCTTTTTGCGCTTAAGGCCGCAGGCCTTAAGCGCTTAACCATTAGCTTGAACAGCCTCACAGAAGAAACCTTTCAACAGATGAATGGTCATCGCCATAACTTACAAAGGATTCTTGACTCGATTGCACACGCCATGGACGCCGGATTTTCACCCCTTAAAATCAATGCTGTTATTCAAAAAGGTATCAATGATGACACGATTTTGGCATTAACCAAATATTTCCGCGAAACGCCGCACATCGTGCGTTTTATTGAATACATGGATGTCGGGACACAAAACGGTTGGAGCCTTGATCACGTTGTTTTCGCAAAAGATATCTTTGAGACTATTCATCGTAAATATCCGCTTACAGCCCTTAACCCAACCACTCCTGGCGAAACAGCGAAACGCTATGCGTACAAAGATGGAAAAGGAGAGATTGGGATCATCGCGTCAATCAGTCAACCCTTTTGCCAAACATGCAATCGCTTACGCCTAACGCCTGATGGAAAGCTTTACACATGCCTTTTCGCAGATCACGGCCTTGATCTTAAGAAACCCATGAGAAATGGCGCCAGCGACGATGAAATCCTTGCCCTCATCAAAAAAGCTTGGCAACAACGAAACGATTGTTATTCGGAAAAACGTTCGGCACTTTTAGCGAAAAATAACCGAAACAAAAAGATTGAGATGTACAAAATTGGCGGGTAACTGACCTCTGGGGCAAAATCCTAACAGGTAAACGAGCCAAGCAATCGCACTTCACGCTCCAAAACAATTCCAAACTTTTCTAAAACAGCTTGTTCCATTTTCTTTGATAACGCGTAAACATCGCTCGCTGTGCACAGCGGCGTTTTCTTGATAAGAATATTGGCATGCTTCTCAAAAACACCCGCTCCACCGACTAACATTTGCTTTGCGCCAATTTGATCAAGAAACCATCCTGCCGCTTGACGACGATCGAAAGGATCAGAGGCTTTAATATTCTTAAAAAAACTACCCGCGCAGGGAACCGTATGATAATTCGGATGTTTGGCTCTTCGCTCCAAAAGGATCTTCTTGCGCTCTTCTAAAAGGGTAGGAGCAGAACCTTCCTTAAGCTTTAATCGCACGCTTAAAATAATATCTTTTGAATCCTTAAAATGTGACTGTCGATAAGAAAAAGCGCAATTATGACGACCCAGGGTTCGCACGCGTCCTTTCGTGTCAAGGACGTCAACGGCTTGGGTAAATTCTCCCATTTCATGACCAAAAGCACCGGCATTGCCCACCACCGCCCCGCCAACGCTTCCAGGAATCCCTGAAGCAAACCCAAGACCTGCAAGCCCTTGTTTGGCACATACAAAAGCTAGATGATCGAGCCTTGAGCATGCCTCTACGATGATCTCCTCGCCATCACGCTCAAAATGGGCTGTCTTAGAAAAATAGCGTATCACGTGTTCTTGGATACCATCATCTGACACCAAAAGATTTGACCCCTCGCCAATGACAATGTAATTTTCCATCCGTTGCGCATAAAAATATTGAATTACATTCTGGATCTCTTGAAGCCTCTGGCAAGAAATAAGAAGAGGGCAGCGACCGCCTAAACGAAATGTTGTAAATTCCGACAATCGTGCGTTTTGAACGATAGGGGCCTTGATATGATCCTGGATGGTATGGATACTCAACATATCAAAAAGTCATCTCAACATTTCCACTAAAATTAGACAAAAATAAATTCCTTAAATCTTAGGAAGAGAAAATTTAATATTTTTTTCCGGACTTTCGGCAACATATATTTTACTGATCGAAAAATGCTTCTTGATCTTTGCTAAAACATCCTCAACGATATACCTGGGAACAGAGGCCCCAGAACTGATCCCCAATCTTTCGATACCCTTTAATCGCTCCATATCAAGCTCATCGGCCTTATCCACAAGAAGGCTTGGGATCTTATGCTTTTCAGCCGTTTCCTTAAGACGTTGGCTATTAGAACTATTCACAGATCCGCAAACAATGATCAGCTCACAGCTCTTACAAAGCTCCTTAACCGCATCTTGCCGATTCTGCGTTGCGTAACAAATATCACTTGTGGGAGGAAGGATCAGATGCAAGAACTTTTCTTGCAACGCAGCCACAATAGATCGCGTGTCATCTAAGGAAAGTGTTGTTTGCGTCACAAACCCGATCTTCTTCTCGTTTGGAATCTTTAACGTACGGACATCGTCTGCATGTTCAACAATGTGCAGCCGCGCGGGATCAACATAACCTTGCGTGCCAACAACCTCTTGGTGCTTTTTATGTCCGATCAAGACAACATCAATACCTTGGCTGGAAAGTTCTGCAGCCCGCCTGTGAATACGGCTAACCAAGGGACATGTGGCATCAACGACCTGCAGTTTTTTTTGCTTAGCTGCTGCGGCCACCAAAGGCGAAACCCCATGCGCGCTAAAAACAAGACGCACACCATCAGGAACATCCTCCAAGGTATCAACAAAACGGACACCCTTCTTCTCAAACGCGGCGACAACAGACTTGTTGTGAACGATCTCATGAAAAACAAAAAGGGGAGAGCCATATTTTTCAAGCAGGCGATCAAGGATCTCAATGGCACGCGCAACGCCAGCGCAAAAACCTTGTGTGTGGGCTAAGTATATTTCCATTGCAATCACCTGATGGTTTAAGTATAATTTTGGAATTATAACACTTTTCCTATTGTTTTAGAAATACTTTCTCGAGGTAAAATGAACCTGCGCCGCAAAACTCCAACTGTTTTAATAGGAAACATTCCTTTAGGGTCAGGACATCCTATCGCCATCCAATCGATGACCAATACACCAACCTCCGACGTAAAGAAAACTCTTGCCCAAACCATCACACTCATCAAAAGCGGAAGCGACCTTGTCCGCGTGACGCTCAACGATGATCACGCGATGCACGCTGTTGAGCAAATCATTCCCGCGTTACGCCGCCAGGGCTATCCAACGCCGATCATTGGCGACTTCCATTACAACGGGCACCTGCTTCTTGAAAAATATCCTTTGGCGGCAAAACTCCTCGATAAATATCGCATCAATCCAGGTAACGTTGGCCAGGGCAGTCATCACGCTGAAAACTTTTCCAAGATCATCCGTATCGCCATCAAACACCGCAAACCTATTCGTATCGGCATCAATTGGGGCTCACTCGACCAAAGCCTCCTTGAGAAAATTAAAGAACAACATTCTAGAAACAAGAAAACCCTCATTACCAAAACTATTATCCACGAGGCCATGGTCCAAAGTGCGCTTCGAAGCGCTAATCTTGCAGAAAAAATTGGCCTTCCCAAAACGGCCATGGTCTTAAGCGTCAAAATGTCAGATGTCGCTGATATGGTCGCTGTTTATCAGGCGCTTGCCAAGCGATGCGATCATGTCTTACACCTTGGCTTGACTGAAGCTGGTGCTGGCCGCAAAGGGATCATTGCCAGCACAAGCGCCTTGGCCATCTTACTTAAACAAGGTATTGGCGATACCATTCGCATCTCGCTTACCCCTCAAGCCAACCATCCACGCACCGAAGAAGTCGAATGTTGCAAAGAGCTTCTCCAGGCGCTTGATTTACGTTTTTTCAAGCCAACCGTGATCAGCTGTCCTGGATGCGGACGGACCGCCAGCACTTATTTCGAGACCTTAGCTAAAAAGGTTGAAGCCTTCGTCGCCCAAAAGCATCCGTTGTGGCAAAAACGATATCCTGGCATCAATACCTTAAAGATTGCTATCATGGGCTGCATCGTTAATGGCCCTGGAGAAAGCAAAAATGCCAACATCGGGCTTTCGCTTCCTGGCCGAGGAGAAACTGATAAAGCCCTGATATACATGGACGGAAAACTTTCCCAAACCCTTAAAAACACTAACCTAGAAAAAGAATTCAGTCAAATCATTGAGCGTTACATTAAATCAAAATACATCTAAATTTCTTGTCTTGTATTTCAATCAACATCTTCCTATTGACTGGAAGCAAGAATTTGGCCGCAAGGCCCCACTCCTGGTTGAACTTGGATTTGGGAACGGGGAATACTTGATAACCTGCGCTAAGCAAAATCCCGACAAAAACTTTATTGGCATTGAAATTAACTTTGAACTCATTAAGAAAGCACTCAAGCGCATCCAGGTTGCAAACCTCACTAATGTTCGCCTTGTAAAAATTCACGCCACTGTTGCTTTAGAATATCTTTTTGCGCCCCAATCCATTGCCCATATTGATTCGCTTTTCTCTTTTCCATGGCCCAAAAAACGACACCATCGCCACCGGTTATTTAAAGCGGATTTCTTAAAGATGGTCAACAATCGCCTTGAACCCCATGGTAAGCTCATGATCGTTACGGACGACAAACCTTATTTTAACTGGATTCTCAAACAAAACAGCAAGACAGGATTAAGAATCAAAAAGAGCACTATTCCTGCGCAATTTAACACACGCTTTGAACGCAAATGGCAAGCCGAAGGACAGGATCTTTTTTTCCAAGCCCTTTTAACAAAGACATCTCATCTACGGATTCCACTCAAAAAGGCACAAGCGATGGAGCCGCTTTTCTGTTCCCGCTTTAACCCAGAAACTTACGCGCCAAAATCCATCACCGGCAAGCAAAGCATTATTTTCAAGAAATTCCAATTTGATAAAAAGAAAAAGCAAGGCAGGCAAATTATTTTTACAGCTGAAGGTCCGCTAATGCAGAGCTTTACGGTCTTGATCAAGCACTCTGCGCGTCAATGGAAAATTGAACTCACGAGCGATCAGCGCATCATCAAAACAAAACTCGTGAAGAAAAGTTTGCTACAGATACTCAAGGCGTGTGAAAAAACTAGATCTTGATCTTATCGACAATCTGACGTTTTTCAAAAATAACATATTCACGATACCCAGCCTTTTTCGCCCATTGCAGGGCATCGGCAAAGGCATAACCCACCTCACTTGGCGCGTGGGCATCGGATCCAAAGGTGATCATCACTCCTGCCTGACAATAAATGGAAAGCTCCGAAAGCGCGGGATAAATTTCTTTGACTGGCTTGCGAAGCCCCGACGAATTGATCTCGATCACAACCCCTGATTTCCTAAAAATATCCGCAGTCTTTTCGATTTCCTGATCCAAATTCCTATCCGGCCTGTCTCCAAATTTCTTTACCAAATCCACATGAGCCATAATGTCAAAAAGTTTTGACTGCGCGCTTTTTCGTAAAAGGGTGTGATAATCCAAATAGACCTTGTCAATGTTCGTCGTCTTAAGACGTTCTTTTTGTTGAGGATTGTCAAACGCAAAATCTCCAATAAAATGCACAGAGCCCAAGACATAATCGTAGGGATAAACATCAAGAAGTTTCTGTGTTTGTGCCTCATATCCAGGAAGATAATCCGCCTCAATACCAATCTTGATGCACAGGCCTTTTGAGGCGTACTGATCCCTTAAAACCTCAAGCATGGCGTGATAGCGGGGAAGCTGTTCAAGGCTCATAGTAATTGATGGGTCATCATGGGAAAGCAAGGGCGCGTGATCCGAGAAGCCGATCTCTTTAAGCCCAAGCCTCAAGGCATGATCAGCGTATTCAAACGGCTCACCAATGGCATGGCCGCAGAGAAAAGTGTGCATATGATAATCAAGAATTGGTTCCATAGGGCGATATTATAACAAAACCTTCAAAGATGACAACAACAATATAAAAAAAATCATGTATTTTGCAATCAACATTATTACAGCATAACTATGTTTGACACCCTCAAGACTCTGTGCTATATTCCACACAATCATGCAAAACTATTACAAAGAACTTCTCAAGTCGACTGGTGAAGATATTAACCGCCCAGGCCTTAAGGACACACCCAAAAGGGCAGCGGAAGCCTTCAAATATCTTACGCGGGGCTACACCCAAGACATTGACAAAGTCATTAATGGCGCTATTTTTCCATCTGACAGCGATGAAATGGTTGTTGTTAAAGACATTGAAATGTACTCGCTGTGCGAGCATCATCTTTTGCCATTCTTTGGCAAATGTCATGTCGGCTACATCCCCAAAGGAAATATCCTGGGACTGTCCAAGATTGCCCGTATCGTAGACTTTTATGCCAGGCGCCTACAAATTCAGGAAAATCTGACCAAGCAAATTGCCCAAACCATCATGACCTACACCAAATGCACTGGGGTTGGCGTTGTAATTGAAGCCCAGCACCTTTGCATGATGATGCGTGGCGTTGAAAAACAAAACTCAGTGATGAAAACCTCCTGCATGCTAGGGGCTTTTCGCAAAGAAAACTCGAACCGCGCAGAATTCTTAAGCCTTATCAAATAACCATGGTTTGCATCCATATCGAAAAGCTCACGATTCCTGTTATCCTTGGCACCAAGCCTCGCGAGCGAACCAAAAAGCAAAAAATCGTTTTAGACCTTTTCTTTGAATATCAAGCCTGCAAAGCTATCAATTGCGATGATTTAAACCACGCCATTGACTACGAGCTCCTGGCCAAAACGATTATTAAGGAAGTTTCCCGCACTCAATTCTTTCTTTTAGAGAAGTTAGCTGACTTTATCCTTGATATCGTGATGAAAAACCCAAAGATTAAGAAAGCTCATGTCCTCATCCACAAACCCCACGCAATCAAGGGCGCCCAAGGGGTCACGATTGAGCTAAGCAGAAAAAATAGGGCAGACCAAGCCTAACAAAGCCGAACCTAAGCCAAAATCACGCCCATACAAAGCCCAGGCTTGACATTTGGCAAAGATGTGCTATCTTTCACTCATCATGGCAAAGCGCTATAACCTCAAAAAACGTATTTTATTGCTTGGAATTTGTCTTGCGATTCTGCCGACGCTTCATGTTGCTATGGCAGAGCGCACTCCGCTGGCATTTGACACCAAACCAGCAAAATATGGAAAGGCATCCTGGTATTCACACCAATCTCCAGGTATTAATAAACATACCGCTAACAATGAGATCTTTGATGATCAAGATATGACATGCGCCATATGGGGTGTAGGGTTTAACAAAGAGATCCGCGTCACCAACCTCACTAACGGGAAATCCATTATTGTCCGCGTCAACGATCGAGGACCTCATCAACGCCTCGTAGCCGAAGGAAGAATCATTGATCTCACCAAATCTGCCTTCCGGCAAATTGCCCCGACTCGCCAAGGCCTCATCGATGTCAAAATCGAAATTTTATAAGCCCTTCCGGCATTCTCCTAAAAAAATTTTTGTTTTTCTCTTGCAAAATAAAATCTAATTGATAGGATAGTTGCGTAATTAACGATTTGTAACCCTTTTGATACAAAAAATTCTATGCGCTTCCAAAATGAAATCGTTCTTGTAACAGGTTCCGCTCGTGGCATTGGCCGAGAAATCGCCACCGCCTTCGCGAAAGAAGGGGCCATTACGATTATTTCCGATATTAATGCCGAATCCTGCCAGAAAACAGCTCAAGAGCTTGTTGCCCAAGGGTTCAAAGCAGACGCGATGACCTGTGACGTAACAAAGCTCGCAAGCGCTGAAGAAATGGTTAATAAAATTCTTGACAAATATAATCGTATTGATATATTGGTTAACAATGCAGGCATCACGAAAGACAATCTTTTCTTAAGGATGCGCGAAGAAGAGTGGGATGCCGTTCTGACAGTCAATCTCAAGGGAACTTTTAACTGCTGCAAAGCAGTGGCAAAATCCATGCTTAAGGCCCGCAAGGGTAAGATCATCAGTATCGCGTCGGTCATTGGCATACTCGGAAATATCGGTCAGGCAAATTATGCGGCGAGCAAGGCCGGGATCATTGGCCTTACGAAGTCTTTGGCGCGTGAATTTGCGTCACGCAACATCACGGTCAATGCGATCGCTCCCGGATATATCAAAACCGATATGACAGATCAATTAAAGGAAGAAACTCGCCAACAAATCCTTCAAAACGTACCGCTTGCACGAATGGGAACACCGGAAGATGTCGCAGGAGTCTGCTTATTTCTAGGCTCAAACGCGGCAAATTATTTGACCGGTCAGACCATCAAAGTGGACGGGGGAATGGCGATTTAGGGTGAAACAATCAAAGGAGGCTATGAATGGCAAACGCAGAAAAGATTAAATCAATTATTGCAGAACAACTAGGCGTCAAAATCGACGAAGTTGCCCCAGAATCATCGTTTGTGGATGATCTTGGAGCAGATTCCCTCGATACCGTAGAGCTCATTATGGCTCTCGAAGAAGAATTCAGCATCGAAATCCCTGATGAAGATGCAGAAAAAATGACTAAAGTCGCCGATGTTATCAAATACATTGAAGAAAAAGCTGCCACCAAGTAGTCTGACTAAGCCAACATGAACCTATAACCATTTGCCTCGACATTTTGTCGGGGCAATGTTATTTAAACGGACTCAAAAACTATGCAAAAAAGACGCGTTGTTGTGACAGGAATGGGTGTGCTTTCACCGGTGGGCTCAGGAGTCGAAACGTTCTGGAATGGCCTCATTCAAGGCAAAAGCGGTATTCATCGCATTGACCGATTTGATCCAACAGAATTTGCTGCGCAAATTTGTGGAGACGTGCGCGATTATAACGCCGCGGATCATTTTGATGTCAAAGAAGCCAGGCATTTATCACGTTTTATTCAGCTTGGTGTTGTTGCCGCACGCGAAGCGCTCAAAAACTCACAATTAAATACCGAAACCATGGATCCCTACCGATGCGGCGTGATTGTTGGCTCAGGCGTAGGAGCCCTGGAGTCTTTCGAGCACAATTATCAGAACCTGCTCAACCGTGGCCCTAAAAAGATTTCGCCCTTTTTTATTCCCCAATTTATTGTCAACGAAGCTGCTGGCCAAATCGCTATTGAAGTCAAGGCCAAAGGTTTCGCCACCTGCGTTGTCACAGCCTGCGCCACAGCAAGCAATTCCATTGGTGATGCGTTTCGTTTTATCCAATACGGCGAACAAGATATTATGTTTGCCGGAGGAACGGAAGCGGCCAATACCCCTATGGGCGTCGGTGGATTTGCTGCGATCAAGGCTTTATCCCAACGCAATGACGCACCAGAAAAAGCAAGCCGCCCCTTTGATCTTAACCGTGATGGATTTGTCATGGGTGAAGGCGCTGGTATTGTTGTTTTAGAATCCTTGGAACACGCGAAAGCGCGCGGAGCAACCATTTTAGCGGAAATTGTTGGCTATGGACGTACATCGGATGCCTACCATATTACAGCCCCTGAACCAACAGGTGAGGGTGCGATTCGCGCCATGCTCTTAGCGCTCGAAGACGGGCACCTTAAGCCACAAGATGTTTCCTATATTAATGCCCACGGAACCTCAACCGAGCTCAATGACAAGGTAGAATCTCTTGCCATCAAAAAAGCCTTTGGCGATTTAGCTCCAAAAATCCCTGTCAGTTCAACAAAATCAATGACCGGGCATCTTTTGGGAGCGGCGGGAGGCGTTGAATTTATTGCCTGCGTTTTAGCCGTTATGCGCGACATGATTCCGCCAACAATCAATTATGAAACCCCTGACCCCAACTGTGATTTAGATTATGTTCCCAACCAAGCACGCCAGGTCAAGGTCAATGTTGCGATGTCCAACTCTCTTGGATTTGGTGGCCACAATGCCACGCTTGTTGTTAAAAAATTCAAGGAATAACTTCCACGACGTATCGTAAAAGGAGCATGTCATGACGAAAAGCTACAAATTGGCCATTATCCCAGGAGACGGCACAGGTCCCGAAGTCATCAACGAAGGCTTGAAAGTTTTAAAGGCTGTTTCTGAAAAATGTTCATTTAAATACGAAACCACCTCCTACGACTTTGGCGGAGAGCGATATCTTCGCACCAAAGAGGTTCTGCCCCCGACTGCGGTAAGCGAGCTCAAAACCTTTGACGCGATTTATTTAGGCGCCATTGGCCATCCAGATGTCAAGCCTGGGATCCTCGAAAAGGGCATTCTTCTTAAATTACGTTTCGACCTTGATCAATACATCAATTTACGTCCTGTTGTGCTTTATGACGAGCGCTTTTGTCCTATTAAAGATAAAAAACCTGCTGATGTCAACTTCACCGTAATCCGTGAAAATTCTGAGGGCCTCTATAAAGGCTTAGGTGAGTTCCAAAATAAAGGAACTGCTGATGAAGTCGCCATTCAGATTTCTCACAACACACGCAAAGGTGTTGAGCGTTGTATCCGCTATGCCTTTGAATACACGCGAAAATTTGGAACGAAAAAAACGCTTCTTCTTTGCGGTAAAACAAATGTCCTGACCTTTGCCTTTGACCTCTGGGATCGCACATTTAACGAAGTGGCCAAAGAATACACGGACATCAAAACAGAATACGCCCACGTCGATGCTACAACAATGTGGTTTGTGAAAAATCCTGAATGGTTTGATGTGATTGTCACCGACAATATGTTCGGTGATATCATTACAGATCTCGGCGCCATGATCCAAGGGGGTATGGGATTAGCAGCCGGCGGCAATATCAATCCTCAGGGCGTTTCTATGTTTGAGCCCATCGGTGGATCAGCGCCAAAATACACAGGAAAAAATATCATCAATCCGCTAGCGGCGATTTGCGCCCTAGCAATGTTATTAAAAGAAATTGGGGAAACAAAGGCTGGACAAATGATCGAGAATGCGGCAAAAATGATTGTCCGCGAAAAGCTCAAAAGTCTTGCCGCAGGAAAAATGGGCTACTCGACAACCGAAATAGGGGATTTGATCGTCAAACATTTATAAATGAAGCCTATGCGGCTTTTAAAAATAAAATTCTTTTAAAAAGGAAGATGCATGAAAAAATATAATGTTGCTGTGGTGGGTGTCGGCGCTGTTGGCCAAGAAATGATCCGTGTTCTCAAACAAAGACAATTTCCAGTTAATGAATTAAAGGTTTTCGCGCGCAGCGATCGAACGATCACGGTTGATAGCATCGACTACTCTGTGAAGGAGCTTAAAAAAGGTTCTTTTGCTGGTATCGACATTGCGCTCTTTGCTGGGACCGAAGGTGAAAAAGGCGCTGCCACAGTCTTTGCCGCGGAAGCCGTCAAAGAAGGTGCGGTTGTCATTGACAACGGAGCTGATTTCCGTATGGACAAAAATGTTCCTTTAGTGGTTCCAGAGGCCAACGCTAAAGATATCAAATCGCACAAAGGCATTATTGCCAATCCCAATTGCTCGACGATTCAAATGATCGTTGCCTTGGCACCCATTTATAAGAAATTTGGTCTTAAGCGCATCATTGTGTCAACCTACCAGGCGGTATCCGGTTCTGGTCGAAGTGGCATTGTTCAGATCGAGAATGAATATCGCAAATGGGCCACAAATTCTCCTGAAGCGGTTGAACAACCCATGGGAGATGCGATTGCGTTCAATCTTTTCCCGCATATCGGAAGCTTTGCGCAAGACGACTACACATCGGAAGAGTGGAAGATGGTCCATGAAACCCATAAAATTCTTCACGACAAAAAGATCAAGGTTTCCGCGACCACAGTCCGCGTCTCAGTGCGCAATGGTCACAGCGAAGCGATTTACATTGAAACATCGAAGAATTGCACTGTTGCCAGTGTTAAAAAACTTTTAGCCAAGGCTCCTGGCGTTATCGTTATCGATGACCCCAAGAACAACAAATACCCCATGCCAAGCCACTGCGATGGCAAGGATGAGGTCTTTGTGGGACGAGTTCGTCGCGATCCGTTTGTCAAAAATGCCTTTTGGTTGTGGGTCGTTGCCGACAACTTGCGCAAAGGCGCTGCCAGCAACGCGGTCCAAATCGCTGAAGAGCTTATTAAGAGTAGAAAGTAGTCAGAATAGAGAGTAGCAAGATTAATAAAAATTTATTTTATCAAAATTTGTTAAGCGTATCTGTTGTCTTTGATTCGAATCAAGATTAATTTTCTGCTCTCACTTCTTGTTCTCTCTACTCTCTACTTTCTCCTCTCTACTTTACTTTTTATGCAGAATATAAAATTAACCGTTGAATACGATGGCAGAAATTTCTCCGGCTGGCAAATCCAGAAAAAAGGTGAGCGAACGATCCAAGGTGAGATCACGAGAGCCTTGGCGCGCATTACCAGAAAACCTGTTATCGTGATTGGGGCAGGGCGGACTGATCGTGGTGTTCATGCCTTAGGCCAGATCGCCCACGTAAAACTTGATTCACTCTTAAGCTCAACAACACTTCTCAAAGCCCTCAACGCCAATCTTCCTGATGATATTGCTATTCTTAAAGTACAAAAAGTATCTGATCAATTTCACGCGCAGTACAACGCCAAGACAAAGATCTATCGCTATGTTATTTTAAATCGCCAAGCCCGTTCTGCCAAAGAACGAGGATTTTATTGCCACATTCCAAGACCACTCAATGTTCCCCTGATAAAAAATGAATCCAAAGCCCTGATCGGTCGCCATGATTTTGCAGCCTTTGCTGCGGTTGATGTCTGGAGCAAAAAACATCACGTTGAAAAAAGTACCATTCGTCATATTAAAAAAATCACTTTTTCTCACTCTCACGGATTTCTATTAATCGACATTGAAGCAGATGGGTTTCTCTACAAAATGGTACGTAATATTGTCGGTACATTGATTGCAATAGGAACAGGCCAAATAAAGAAGGGAGGCCTCAAAAAAATCCTTTTATCAAAACTCCGTCGGAATGCCGGTCCTACAGCGCCCCCGCAAGGGCTCTGTCTTTTAAAAGTAAAATATTGACATTTTATCGAAAGCTGATATACTTTCAGTCTATTGTTAATAAAAAAGCTGTTTAAAATCTAAAAGAGACACACTATGATTCGAAAACCAAAGACCTATATGGCAAGAAAAGAAGATGTAAAACGAAACTGCTACTTAATCGATGCTAAAGATCAGGTGTTAGGCCGTTTAGCAGCGCGCGCCGCATCGATTTTATGCGGAAAACATAAGGCTATTTTCACACCCCACGTAGACACCGGCGACATGGTCATCATTATCAATGCGGAAAAAGTGCGCGTCACCGGACGAAAATTAGAACAAAAAGTCTACCAACGATTTTCAGGTTATCCATCAGGTCAAAAACGCGTGGTCTTAAGTGACATGCTCGCCAAAAAACCAACGCAAGTGATTCGGCTCGCGATCTCACGCATGATGCCCAAAAGCCGATTAGGGTCACAGTATTTTACAAAAGTCAAAATCTATGCTGGGGACAAGCATGGCCACAGCGCTCAAAAGCCCATTTTACTGGAGGTTTAAGATTTATGGTTGAAGCTGTTAAATATGGTGCCACGGGTCGTCGTAAATCAGCGATTGCGCGTGTTAATATTATGCCTGGCACAGGCCTTGTGAAAATCAACAAACGAGCATTTGATGTCTATTTTCCATCAGAAACAGATCGATCCTGCGCTTTATCGCCCTTAACCATTACCAATAACCAAAACAAATTTGATGTCATTGCGCATGTCTCTGGCGGAGGAATTGCCGGTCAAGCTGGTGCAGTCAAATTAGGGCTCGCGCGTGCGCTTTCATTATGCGATCAGGACACAAAAACTATTCTTAAAAAAGCCAAGTATTTAAGCCGTGACCCTAGAATGAAAGAAAGAAAAAAGCCTGGACAAAAAGGAGCCAGAAGGAAGTTTCAGTGGGTCAAGCGATAACATTTTAAAAGTTTTCATAGTATACCAAAGCCTATCTTGCTCGAGAAAAACGTTGACGAGATAGGCTTTTTCTTTTATCATTAAGCATTGTTAAGTGAAGGCTAAATTTAGAGAGTTTCACGACGTAAATTTAACAACTTGGCTTACCTTAATTTTACACAGAATAAAAATAACATCGGGGTTCATTCATTCAACCAATTTACGTTGCTCATATGTATTTGTCCGTAAGCTAGGACCCCACAAAAGGAGATCTCTGTGCTCAACGTCGGAATTATTGGTATTAGCGGGTACACAGGAAAGATGCTCTTAAAAATTCTTTTAAAGCATCCTCAAGTACGCATAAGTTATATTGCCGCGGGAACAACTAAAGGAAAAGTGCACGAGATCCATCCTGAATTTACAGGTCAGATTGAACTCGACTGCAAGGCCTTTAATCTTACCCAAGCTGCTGCCTTGTGCGATTTAGCCTTTATCGCTGTTCCCCATACACAATCCCTAGGCATAACTCCAGGAATTCTCAAGGCGAAAAAACGCATTGTGGACCTGAGCGCTGATTACCGGCTTAAAGATCAAAACCTTTATAAACAATGGTATGGTATAACGCATAGCGATACGGCGTCACTAGCCAAAGCGATTTACGGCCTTCCCGAGCTTTATCGCGAAGATATCAAAAAAGCTAACTTAATCGCCAATCCTGGTTGTTATCCAACAGCGGCGATCTTGGGCCTAGCACCTTTAGTCTCAACCCATGCAAAAAAGATCGCCTCCATCATCATTGACGCCAAGTCAGGCGTAAGCGGGGCAGGACGCAAAGCAGCGTTAGAACTTCACTTCTATGAAGTCAACGAGAATTTTAAAGCCTATAAAGTTTTAACGCATCAACATGCACCAGAAATTAATCAATGCCTGTCAAGCCTTGCCGGTAACATCGTTGATATTAACTTTGTTGCCCACTTATTACCGCTTAATCAAGGCATTTACGAAACTATTTATGTCCAATTAAAGAAAGACGTATCGATAAGTGATCTCCACAACATCTATAAAAAGTTTTATAAAACAGAACAATTTGTTCGCGTTTTGCCTCTTGGCCAACAACCCGAAATCAAACATGTGGCCGGGACCAACTTTTGCGATATTGGCCTTGCCATGAAAGACCATTTACTCGTCATCACCTCGGCGATTGACAACTTGATCAAAGGGGCCTCAGGCCAGGCTGTCCAAAATATGAATATTATGTATGGATTTAAAGAGAACGCAGGACTTGAATAAATGAAAATCATCAAAGATGGGATCACGGCGCCTAAAGGCTTTATGGCCAATGGCCTCTGGTGTGGAATCAAGAAATCCGGCAAGCCTGACTTGTCACTTATTTATTCTACGGTGCCTGCGGTTGCTGCAGGTGTCTTTACAAAAAACTCGATCGTCGCTGCACCGCTTGTTGTGACAAAACAGAAAATAAAGGATCATCAAGCCCAAGCGATCATCACCAATAGCGGAAACGCAAATTGTTTTACCGGAAAGCGAGGGCTTTTACATGCAAAAAAAACCTGCGACATCATCGCGCGACTGCTTAATATTTCATCGCATGATGTTCTTGTCTCCTCAACAGGCATTATCGGCAAGCCCTTGCCATTTGAAAAGATAAAAGGCTCCGCTTCCAACCTTGTCCAAGGCCTTTCAACGACCAAAGGCCACCTAGCCGCAAAAGGCATCTTAACAACAGATTTAGCGACGAAAGAAATGGCTGTTGCGATCAACATTGGTGGCAGTGAAGTAAAGATTGGAGCTATGGCCAAAGGCTCTGGCATGATCGCCCCCAACATGGCAACCATGTTAGCCTATATCACAACAGATCTTGCTATCAACGCAAAAATGTTAAAGATCGCTTTAAAAAATGCCTGCGAACAATCATTTAACAGCATCACGATTGATAATTGCATGAGCACAAATGACATGGTGATCGTGCTCGCCAACGGGTTGGCCAAACGAAAAACGATCACAACGCGCGACCAAAACTTTAAAGCTTTTCAAAAGGCACTGAACTATGTCTGTCTGTTTCTTGCCAAAGAAATTGTCAAAGATGGGGAAGGCGCGACAAAGTTTATTACTGTTTTGGTTCAAGGGGCAAAAAATAATGCCCAAGCCAAGACCGCCGCGCTCGCCATAGCCAATTCTAATCTTGTCAAAACGGCAGCTTATGGAAGCAATCCCAATTGGGGACGGGTTGCCGCAGCTGTGGGATCACTGGCATTGCCCATCGACGAACAACGGCTCAAAATAACCTTTAGCTCGTTTGAAAAAAAAGAAATCAGTATTTGCGCTCATTTAGGCCTAGGAAAAGCATCGGCAACGGTATACACTTCAGACCTTTCACCTAAATACGTGGACATCAATGGAAAGTATAATTAAAAAAGCCAGCGTCTTGATCGAAGCGCTTCCGTATATTCAATCATTTCGTAAGAAATTATTTGTCATTAAATTTGGCGGAAGTATTTTAGAAAACGCTGCGATCCGCAAATACATTTTTGAGGATCTTGTTTTCTTAAACTGTGTTGGCATCCAAACCATCCTCGTGCATGGCGGAGGCCCTCACATCAACGCGCGCCTCAAACAAGCAAACATCGAAGCTATTTTTCATGACGGGATTCGGGTCACAGATAAAAAAACACTCAAAATTGTCACCGAAGAACTCAACTCGCTCAACCATGAAATCGTCCATGAAATCAAAGCGCTCAAAGGCGACGTAATCGGGCTCAAAGGATATGAAAACATTATCTCAGTCCGCAAAAAAGTCGCGTCGAAAGATCTTGGTTTTGTCGGTGAAGTCATCGGCGTTAATCAAAAGGGGATTGACAACCATCTCAAGATAGGAAAAATCGCGGTAATCTCTCCGATGGGAATTTGCAATGGTAAACAACCCCACAATGTCAACGCTGATGAAATCGCCAGCGCCATTGCCACATCTATGAAAGCTGAAAAATTTATTGTTCTAACCAACGTTCGCGGTGTTTTGCGTGATCCCACTAACGAGCACTCTTTAATCTCGACCTTAACGGTTGATGAAATTGAAAAGCTCAAGAAAGATAAAATTATTCAAGGCGGTATGATCCCCAAGGTCAATTCCTGCATCAAAACCTTGCAAGGCGGCGTGCACAAAACGCACATCATTGATGCCCGCATCCAACATGCCATTTTGCTTGAGATTTTTACCGACTTAGGCGTCGGAACACAGATCATCCACGCATGAAAAAAACAGAAATTTTAAACAATTATAGTGAATACATTCTCTCCACGTACACACGGACACCTGCGATCTTTGTCAAAGGAAAGGGCATGGCCTTGACGGATATCGACGGAAAGAAATATTTAGATTTCTTTCCTGGCTGGGGCGTGAGCAATGTCGGTCATTGCCATCCTAAAGTGATGTCCGCGGTGCGAGATCAAATTGAAAAACTCATTCACATTCCCAATAATTTCTATCACCCTAACCAACTCAAACTCGCCAAAGAGATTATCCGCTGGTCCTTTCCTGGAAAGGTCTTTTTTTGCAATAGCGGCGCTGAGGCATGCGAATCCGCGATAAAATTTTCACGCGCTTACGGAGCCGGCAAGAAATTTGAAATCATTTCCATGGAACAATCTTTTCATGGACGAACCCTTGGCGCCTTATCCGCCACAGGACAAAAGAAATATCAAAATGGTTTTTCACCACTCGTGGAAGGTTTTCGCACGGTCGCTTTTAATGACATCGAAGCCGTGAAAGCGGCTATCAACGAAGCCACCGTTGCCATCATGCTCGAGCCTGTCCAAGGTGAAGGCGGCATTCATATTGCCAAGAAAGACTATCTCCAGCAATTACGCAAACTTTGCGATGAGAAAAAACTTCTCTTGATCTTCGATGAAGTTCAAACCGGCATGGGGCGTACAGGGGAGATGTTCGCCTTTAAACATTACGGCGTGACACCAGACATGATGATCCTTGCAAAATCGTTAGGCGGCGGGCTGCCCATCGGCGTTATGGTTGTGAAAAAGGAACTTGGCGACACCTTCAAGCCTGGCATGCATGCCTCAACCTTTGGAGGAAGCCCTGTCATCTGCAAAGCCGCGCTTGGTGTTTTTCACGCCATAGAAAAAGAAAAAATGCTTAAAAATGCCAAAACCATGGGAGAATATGCCACAAAGAAACTTGCTTGGCTCAAAGAAAAATACGCGTGCATCAAGGACGTTCGCAACCTCGGGCTTATGATTGGCATTGAGCTTACTATTGAAGGGAAGCCAATAGTTGACGAATGCTTTGCTCATCTCTTAAACATTAACTGCACCCAAGGAAATGTTTTACGCATTATGCCAGCGCTCAATGTGACCAAAAAACAAATAGACAAGGCTTTTGCGATTATCGCTAAGGCCATCGAAAAGGTGACATCAAAATGATGAAACGAGACTTCTTAACAATCAAAGACATTACCAACGACGAAATGCAATATCTCCTAGATTTAGCCATCAAAATGAAGGCTAAAAAAGAAGAACTTACAAACGATCTCAATGGCAAAGCTATCGCGCTTTTATTTCAAAAGCCATCCAATCGCACACGGGTCTCATTTGAAATTGCCGTTTGGCAACTAGGCGGTAAATGCCTTTATTTAGCGCCTCAAGAAATCGATCTTGGCAAGCGAGAATCCGTGGCAGATGTGGCCAAAACATTATCCCGCTATCTTGATTGTATTGTGGCACGCACCTTTACCCACGCGGATGTTATTGAATTGGCCAAACAATCCAATGCGGTCATCATCAACGGCTTATCGGATTTGTTCCATCCCTGCCAGGGCGTGGCAGATATTCTAACGATCCAAGAAAAAATAGGAAAAAATAGCAAAGCCCTTGTGGCCTACATTGGTGATGGAAATAATGTGTGTCATTCGCTTCTTTTAGGTTGCGCGCGTGTTGGCTACGACATCAACATTGCCACACCCCAAAAATATGAACCAACGGCTGAGGTAGTGAACTTTGCAAAAAAAATCGGCGAAAAAACCGGATCCAAAATTAATTTGATGCACGATCCTAAAAAAGCTATTCGAGACGCTCGTGTGATTTACAGCGATGTCTGGGTCAGTATGGGGCAAGAGGCGGAAACAAAAAAACGCAAGCGTGATTTCAAAGGATTTCAAATCAACAAAGATCTTGTCAGGGATGCGCACAAAGATTATCTCTTTATGCATTGCTTACCAGCGCATCGAGGGCTTGAGGTTACCGCGGATATCATCGACGGACCGCATGCGGTTGTTTTTGACCAAGCGGAAAATCGTTTGCACGCGCAAAAGGCGATATTGTCTTTCTTACTAGGAGAAAAGAAATGAAAAAAGTTGTTCTAGCTTATTCGGGAGGCCTGGACACGTCCTGCGCCATCAAATGGCTTCAAGACAAAGGATATGACATCGTTGCCTTCATTGCTAATGTTGGCCAAGGCGAAGACTTTGAAAAAATTAAAACACGCGCGCTCAAAACAGGGGCCAGCAAGGTTTACGTGGTCGATCTTAAAAAAGAATTTGTCACCGATTATATTTTCCCTGCCGTCAAGGCAGGAGCGATTTACGAAGGCAAATATCTCTTGGCCACAGCTCTTTCACGACCCCTGATCGCTAAGCATCAGGTACACATTGCCCATCAAGAAAAAGCCACCGCGATTGCCCACGGCTGTACAGGCAAGGGCAACGATCAGGTCCGCTTTGAAGTTACGGCACACTTGCTTGACCCCAACCTTGAAATCATTGCACCCGTACGCATCTGGGAATTTAAATCCCGCGAAGAAGAAATGGATTACGCCAAAGAAAAAAAGATCCCTATCAATGTGACGAAAAAAAGTCCTTATAGTATCGACATTAATCTTTATGGTCGTAGCATTGAATGCGGCGTCCTGGAAGATCCTTGGGCTGAGCCCCCAGAGGAGATTTACTATTTAACAAAGAATCCACTTAAGACACCTAATACGCCAAAATATATTGAGATTGAATTTCTTAAAGGGATCCCAATAAAAATTAATGGCAAAAGTTATGCGCCTATTCAATTGCTTGAAACATTAAATAAGCTCGGCGGCGAACATGGCATTGGTCGCGTGGATGCCATTGAGAACCGCTTGGTCGGTATTAAATCACGTGAAATTTATGAAAATCCCGCTGGAACCATTATTTACACGGCGCACAAAGAGCTTGAGAGTCTTGTGCTAGATAGGGAAACCATTCATCAAAAAGAAGCTGTCGCGCACAAGTATGCTGAATTGACCTACTATGGGCTCTGGGAAACACCTTTGAAAAAACAACTTGATGCGTATATTAATGAAACTCAAAAGACAGTCACAGGAACTGTGCGCTTAAAACTCTGTAAAGGAAACTGCGTGCCTGTAGGCCGCAAATCACCTTATTCGCGTTATAGTGAGAAATTAGCCACCTACGGCGCGAAAGATACCTTTAATCAATCCTATGCGGAAGGCTTTATTCGCCTTTGGAGCATGCCTTTTCAAGGAGGCAAAAATGTCTAAACTTTGGGGCGGACGATTTTCAAAAAAATCTGACCCGTTAGCAGATCGATTTTCTTTTAGCATTGCTTACGATAAACGTCTTGCAACGTACGACGTTCAAGGAAGCATTGCGCACGCCCAAATGCTAGGGAAGTGTCGTATTATTCCCCAAAAAGATGCCACCAAGATTGTGCGCGGCCTAAAAAAGATCCATGCCAAGATCGCATCCAATCAATTTTCATTTAACTTAGCCGATGAGGACATCCACACCAACATTCAAAACGCCCTTAAAAAACTTATTGGTGCCCAAGCTGACAAGCTTCACACCGCACGTTCACGCAATGATCAAGTGGCGCTTGATATTCGTCTGTATTGCAAGAGTGAAATAGAGGAACTCACAAAAAAATTAACTGCGCTACAAAAAACCATTGTCCATTTTGCTCAAAAAAACAAGAAGGTCATTATTCCAGCGTACACACATCTACAGGCAGCGCAGGTGGTTTTGCTTTCTCATCATATGCTTGCTTATGTTGAAATGCTGGAACGAGATAAAGCACGTTTGTCTGATGCTAAAAAACGAGTTGATCTGATGCCGCTGGGAAGCTGTGCGCTTTCAGGAACAACGCTTCCGATTGACCGCGCCTACGTTGCTCAAAAGCTTGGCTTTTCAGCTGTGTCCCAAAACAGCATTGATGCCATTAGCGATCGAGATTTTATCATCGAGCTCTTATCTGTGCTCTCGCTCGTTGCCATGCATTTGTCTCGAATCTCCGAAGATCTTATTTTGTGGGTAACCCATGAATTTAATTTCATTGAAATTGATATGGCGTTTTGCACAGGCTCCTCAATCATGCCCCATAAAAAGAATCCCGACACCCTTGAGCTCATTCGGGGAACAACGGGAAAGATATACGGCAATCTTGTGGCCATGCTTAATTTAATGAAAGGCTTGCCTTTAACGTACAATCGAGACATGCAGCTGGATAAACCGCCGTTGTTTGATTCGGTTGATACCATTGAACAAATGGTTGATCTTTTATCCAAAATGTTTGCGACAATTAATGTCAACAAGAAAAGCGCTAAAAAGGCTATCATCAATGACTCTTTGTTCACTGTTGATCTTATGGAATATTTAATTAAAAAGAAGGTTTCTTATCGCGATGCGCATGACATCATTGGCAAGATGGTCAAAGAATGCCTTGATCATGGCAAACAATTATCAGAGCTATCCGATCAGGAACTCAAAAAATATTCTGAGAAATTTTCTTCAGATGTTAAAAAGATCTTCTACGCTGAAAACTCGATTATGGCTAAAAAATCACTAGGCTCAACAAATCCAATTTTTGTTAACAAACAATTGCAAGCTTGGACAAAAAAACTTAATGCACGAGTTTAAATACAAACATAACGAACTTTATTGTGAAGATGTGCAGGTGAGTGCTGTGGCCAAAAAATTCGGCACACCTTTTTATCTTTATAGCCAAGCCACGCTCCTAGATCACTTTACAAAAATCAAAAAAGCCTTTGGGGCTGTCGATCCCTTAATTTGTTTTGCCATGAAAGCCAACGGCAATTGTGCCATAATCAAGACATTGGTGGATGTTGGTGCCGGTGTCGATATTGTTTCTGGCGGAGAACTTTACAAAGCGCTCAAGGCAGGGGCAGACCCACAAAAAATCTGCTACGCCTCTGTTGGAAAAACGGAACAAGAAATCTCCATGGCCATTGAAAAAAATATTCTCTTTTTTAATGTCGAATCAGAGGCAGAATTGATCGAAATAAATCGTGTTTCGAAGAAATTGGGGACAAAAACACAGGTCGCCTTGCGCCTTAATCCTGATGTTAATGCGGTCACGCATAAATCGATTACCACAGGCACATTAAAAAATAAATTTGGGATTGACCTTAAAACAGCGCGAACTCTTTTCTTAAGCCAAAAACGATTTTCCAACCTAAAAATTAACGGCATCCACATCCATATCGGCTCACAAATTACAACCATTGCGCCTTACGTTAAGGCCATAAAAAAGACACTAAGCTTCATCAATGATCTCAAGGCGAGTGGCGTGAGGATGGAATACCTCAACATCGGCGGAGGCATGGCTGCTGACTACACCTTAGGGATTGCGCAAACTGCCGAGGCCTTTGCCAAGGTTCTTGTGCCCCTGCTTAAGAAAACAGGCCTTAAAATCATCATGGAGCCAGGACGCTTCATTGTGGCCAATGCCGGTATTTTTGTCACAAAAGTTTTGTACCTCAAGGACAACGGTGTCAAGAAATTCCTCATCGTTGACGGCGGCATGAACGATCTTGTCCGTCCCTCGCTCTACGAGGCTTATCATGAGATTATTCCCGTTAAAAAATCAGCTTCCCCAAAGATCAAAGTTGATGTCGTTGGGCCCATTTGTGAAAGTGGTGATTTTCTTGGAAAAGACCGTAGCTTGCCAAGACTTGCTAACGGATCGCTTCTTGCGGTGATGACCGCTGGCGCTTATGGATATGCGATGAGCAGCAACTACAATGCCCGTTGTCGCGCACCCGAAATCATGGTCAAAAAATCACACTACGCCCTTGTCAACCGACGAGAAACATGGACGGATCTCACACGTACCGAATGTATTTCAGGATTCATACAATGAACGATATCAAATTTACAAAAATGTGCGGGGCAGGCAATGATTTTATCATCATCGAAGGTCCCTGCTTACTTGATCTAAAAAAACTTGCCTTGAAGGTATGTCATCGCACCGATGGCATCGGTGCTGACGGGCTTATCGTCATTGAGCCATCAAAGAAAGCCGTTGCCAAAATGCGCATCATTAATGCTGATGGTTCTGAGGCGGAAATGTGCGGAAATGGCGCGCGCTGCATGGCAGCTTATCTATTTAAAACAAAACACATCCAAAAATCTTCCATTACTTTTGAGACGCTCGCAGGGATCATTCATGCAAGAAAAGAAGGAAAACTAATTGCCGTTGGCCTTAGCGACCCTAAAGATTATACCAAAAATATAACGCTTTCGATTAATGGCCGCAAGCTTCGTCTTGACTACATCAACACAGGCGTCCCTCATGCGGTGTGTTTTGTTCATGGCTTAAATGAAATCAATGTCAACACCCTTGGTCACATGATTCGCTATCATCGTGCGTTTGCCCCTAAAGGAACCAATGTCAATTTTGCCCAGTGGATTGATCGAAACTTTATTGACGTGCGCACCTACGAACGTGGCGTAGAAGCTGAAACGCGAGCGTGCGGAACAGGAAGTGTGGCCTCAGCGCTTATTGCGTATTTAACATCACATCCCGATGTTGATTGCAAAACCAATGCTGCGATGAGCGTCAAAACTCGCAGCGGCGAAGTGTTAAAAGTGACCTTTGATTTTTGTAAAGATCGCATATCAAATGTTTGGTTAACCGGCAGCGCGCATTTTATCGCCGAAGGCAAACTTTTTTTCTAACATCTAAATCACGGAGGACACATGTTTAAAGGTTCCATCGTCGCGATTGTCACACCCTTTAATAACGGAAAAGTGGATGAAGCCAAGCTTAAAGAATTAGTTGAATTTCAAATCCAGAATGGCACCAATGGTATCGTGCCCTGCGGAACAACAGGTGAGTCGCCGACACTCACCAATGTTGAGCATGAGCGTGTGATTGAAATTTGCATCGAGGCTGCCAACAAGCGTGTCCCGGTTATTGCAGGGACAGGATCAAATTCGACCCAAGAAGCCATTACACTCACGAAAGATGCAGCCAAAGCTGGCGCAAGCGCTTCGCTCCAAGTCAGCCCCTATTACAATCGCCCAAGCCAAGAAGGCCTGTATCAACACTTTAAAGCCATTGCCGAAAGCGTGGACATCCCGATCATTCTTTACAATATTGCCGGACGTACTGGGGTTAATATTGAACCTGAAACTGTAGCGCGCTTAGCCCATGACTGCAAAAATATCGTTGCTGTCAAAGAAGCTTCCGGCTCCCTGGACCAAGCGAGCGTTACAAAATCCTTATGTCCAAAAAACTTTATTCTTCTTGCCGGTGATGATTCGCTAACATTACCGATCTTGGCGGTTGGCGGCACAGGCATTATCTCGGTTGTGGCCAACATTGTGCCCAAGGACGTCGCCGCTCTTTGCGCGGCGTTTGACAAAGGGGACATCAAAAAAGCTCAAGATATTCACTATAAGCTTATTCCTCTTATCAAAGCGATGTTTTGCGAAACCAATCCTGTTCCTGTCAAAACATCCATGGGCCTTTTAAAACGATGCGCGCCTGATGTGCGCTTACCCTTATGCCCCTTAGCGCCCAAAAACTTTGACCGGGTCAAAAAGGCTCTGCAAGATTACGGGTTATTAAAATAAGGAAAAAAATATGAGCCAATGGACCGATGTTTTAAGATGGATCCTAATGATACCAATCAGCGCTCTTTGTATCTGGGCAAGCCTATTTAACTGGTCTGTTATCTACAGAGAATTCATTAAGCAAGAAGTAAAAGTTCCTTCTATCGGAGCATTTGGCGGAGAAATGTTCGGAATAATAGCAATAACCTTATGCCCAGTAAATGAAATTCATAAACTTTGGTCGATGCCACTTATTTTTGGTGGAACTTTTTTTTATTTTTTGTTAGGCACCATTTTTTCTTTAAAACAAAAATTTTACAAAAATACTTAATGGAGCATGTATGATTCGCCTAGCGATTACTGGTTTTTGTGGACGTATGGGGCAACGCATTTACGCCTTGGCAAAAAATGACCGATCTTTTTCTGTCGTTGCGCTTTTAGACAGAGCAGACCACCCTGATATCGGAAAAGTCATTGACGGCATCGCCATCACCTCAGATCGCTCTGCGATCAAAAAAGCTGATGTCCTCATTGACTTCACCCTTCCTGAGCCAACCGAAGAAAATCTTAAAGCCTGCTTAAGCTCCAAAACAAAGATGGTGGTTGGGACAACTGGTCTTTCGGATGCCCAATGCAAGAAAATCAAGAACGCCTCATCAAAACTTCCTATTGTTCAATCAACCAACATGTCTGTTGGCGTTAATATTTTCTTTAAACTCACAAAGCTTTTGGCGGAAAAAACTGGCTCAAATTATAGCATTCGCATTGTTGAAGCGCACCACGTTCACAAAAAAGATGCGCCTTCGGGAACAGCCAAAACTCTTGCGCAGATTATTGAAGCAGAAAAAAAGATGAGCGTAAACGACATTCAATCAATTCGTGAAGGCGAAATTGTCGGCGATCATGATGTTATTTTTGAAAGCGATGTCGATACGATCACGCTTCGCCATCACGCCAAAACGCGTGATATCTTTGCCCAAGGAGCACTTGTGGCCGCCAAATTTATTAGCAAAAAGAAATCTGGTCTCTACAACATGCAAGACGTCCTTAAACTAAAATAGCTGGGAAAGGAACTAAAGCTGTATGTCAGAAATTGAATTCTCAGATCGCTTAAAACAACTACCCCCTTATCTTTTTGCTGAGATCGACAAAGCCAAACGCGCGGCCCGTGCGCAAGGCCGCGATATTATTGATTTAGGTGTCGGGGATCCCGATTCAGCAACTCCCCAATTTATTATCGATGCCTTAAAAAAAGCCTCTGAAGATGGCAACAACCATCATTATGCCTTTGACGCCGGCATGCCTGAACTGCGAAAAACTATTGCCGATTGGTGCCAAAAGCGTTTTTCTATTTCACTCGATCCTGATTTAGAAGTTTATCCTCTCATTGGATCCAAAGAAGGCCTGACACATCTTCCCTTGGGGATCATCAATCCTGGCGACAAGGTGCTTCTTCCTGATCCTGCATATCCGGCCTATCGCTCCTCGGTGATGTTTGCCGGTGGGGAAGCGCTGAGTTTACCCTTACTTGAGAAAAATGAATTCCTTCCTGATCTTGCCAATCTTAAAAACGCGAAAGCCGTATTTCTTAATTATCCAAACAACCCTACCGCGGCAACTCTTCCCAAAGCCTATATGAAGGATCTGATTGCCCAAGCTAAAAAAGAAAATGTCATCGTGATCTCAGATCTCGCGTATTCGGAGGTTTACTACGACAACAAAAAGCCTTCAAGCTTTCTCGAGATTGACGGCGCCAAGGATATCGTGATCGAATTTCATTCCTTCTCAAAAACTTTTTATATGACCGGTTGGCGTATCGGCTGGGCCTGTGGCAACCCCAAACTCATCGCTGCTCTGGCCAAGGTCAAAACAAATATTGATTCTGGCATTTTTCAGGCTATACAAATCGCTGGCATCGAAGCCCTTAAACATGGGGACAAAGCCGCCCAAGACATGCGCACACTTTATCAAGATCGAAGGGATGCCTTTATCAAGGGGCTGCACGCCATTGGATGGAACGTCCCCATGCCCAAAGCGACATACTATCTTTGGTCGGCGATTCCTAAAAAATTTAAAAGCTCCATGGAAACTGCAAAAACATTTTTAGATAAAGCCAATATTGTTGCCACCCCCGGAGTAGGATTTGGAACCCATGGCGAAGGCTACATCCGCATGACTATGACCATGGATAAAGCAAGACTTTTAGAAGCTGTTCATCGACTAAAAAAGATTCTCTAATCTTCTCATTGAGGCAAATACCGATGGCTCTGGTGTACCTTGGGCTAGGATCAAATATCGGCGATCGCCTAAAGCATATTGAGCAGGCGATAAGCCTGCTTGCCACTCATACAACCATCGAACGCGTTTCAACAATCATTGAAACTGATCCTGTCGGCGGACCACCTCAAGAAAAATACTTAAATGCTGTTTTAAAGGCAACGACCACGCTTTCTGCGCAAGAACTTCTTCATGCAACGCAAGGAATTGAACATCGCATGGGACGCCTGCATAGCTCAATTCCCAACGCACCACGCATCATCGACATTGATATCCTTCTCTACGATAATGAACGCATTCATGAGGCAAACTTAGTGATTCCTCATCCGCGCATGCTTGAACGCGCCTTTGTGATAAGGCCCTTAGAAGAAATTGATCCCGCGCTTGTGCACGCACTCACAAAGGAACACGCATGAAGATCATCACAACCGTCACTGCCATGCAAGCGTTTAGCCTAAAAGCCAAAAAAAAGGGGCAACGCATTGGATTTGTCCCAACCATGGGCTATCTCCATCAAGGCCATGCGGCTCTCTTGCACAAGTGCCGAAAAGAAAATGATCTTTGCATTTTAAGCATCTTTGTCAACCCAACACAATTTGGTCCTAACGAAGATTATCGACGATATCCTCGTAATAAAAAACATGACGAAATGTTGGCAAAAAAAGAAAAAGTTGATATAATATTTTATCCGTCGGTAAAAGAAATATATCCGTCGGGCTATTTGACATCTATCACTGTTGAGCGCATCAGCGATGGTCTTTGTGGGGCGTCGCGGCCAGGACATTTTCGCGGCGTGGCAACCATTGTCGCTAAGCTTATCAATGCCGTTAACCCGACAACGCTTTACTTAGGCCAGAAAGATGCACAACAAGTTGCTGTCATCAAGAAAATGGTTGCAGATCTTAACTGGCCGGTACGCATCACGAGCGTGCCGACGGTTCGCGAAAAAGATGGCCTTGCGCTAAGTTCACGTAACAGCTATCTTTCGCCCAAAGAGCGCCTGCAAGCGCAATCCCTTTACCGAGCATTGGTCCAAGCGCAAATACTGATCAAAAAAGGGGAGCGTCGATCAACGGTCATTCTTACGCAAATGAAAAAAGTTATTAAAAAGAGTTCTTTAGCAAAAATAGATTATGTGCGTTGTGTTAACGCAAAAACACTACAACCCGTTGATCACCTAGAGGGAAATATTCTGATCGCATTAGCTGTCTTTATCGGAAAAACTCGGTTGATTGATAATGTTCTCATCCAAACATGAGAAGGCAAAATAAAATGTTAAAGATTGGATTTATCGGTTGTGGCGCTATTGGCTCTCGTCTTGCCAGAAGCGTTCAGCATGATCTCAAGAAGCATTGTATCATTACAGGCCTTTATGACCTTGCGCCGGAAAAACCCAAAAGTCTCATTGCATCCTTAAAGCTCAAGCCACGCCTTATTAAACGATCGCTTCAAGACCTTATCACGTCTTGTGATTTTGTTATTGAAGCCATTGCCTCTAACGAAACAACTGCGATCATTGAACAAGTCATTCGCGCTAAAAAAGGCATTATGGTCATGAGCGTTGGGAAAGTGCTGAACATCCCCAAAATTCTCTCCATCGCTGAAAAAAATCACACCGCGGTTCTCATTCCTTCTGGCGCCATTGGCGGGTTAGATATTATCAAATCCGTCGGGGCCAAGAACATCACGAAAATCACGCTCACAACGAGTAAGCCACCGTCCAGTTTGAGTCAATCTGATTATTTAACCAAAAAGGGCGTTATCTTAAGCGCACTAAAAAAAGAAACCGTGATCTTTGATGGAACGGTCCAGGAGTCGATCAAGCTTTTTCCACGCAACATCAACGTCGCTGCGACTCTAGCGCTCGGCTCTCAGGTTAAAAATAAAATTCGCATTCGCATCGTGACATCGCCAGCCTTTAGGCTTAATTCGCATGCCATTGAGGTTTACGGAACCTTTGGCCGCTTAACTCTTCGCACCGATAACGTAGCTTGCCCGGATAACCCCAAAACAAGCTATCTAGCCGTTTTATCAGCTATCCAAACATTAAAACAATTTTTTCATTCTGTAAAAATCGGCACATGAAGGGAGGTGAATAGACAATGGCGAAAAAAATTGCAAAAGTCGGTATCAAGAGAGAAAAAGGATTCCTCTATTTTATCGATAAGGCGGGAGATGTTTCTTGCGCCGTCATGGCTCGAGGCAACAAAAAAGGTGGTAAACCTAAGAAAGTTGCTAAGGTTGGCGTGAAGAAAGAAAAAGGATATCTCTACTTCGTTGACAAGCAGGGAGATGTTTCTTGCGCAAAGATGGTCCGCGGTGGCCAAAAGAAGAAAAAGAAGAAGTAACTTGTTGTTCATCGATAAGCCCCTAGCGCAACCTCGGGGCTTATCGATGAATCGTTTCCTTCATCCAACCACGTAGTCAGGCCTCACAACTCAATGAAAAATAACTTTATCCTCATCCAAGGAGCTAAAGAACACAATCTTAAAGATATCGATCTTAAGATTCCCCGTGACAAGCTTGTCATCGTGACGGGATTAAGCGGCTCTGGCAAATCATCTCTTGCCTTTGACACGATCTACGCCGAAGGCCAGCGCCGTTACGTGGAAAGCCTCTCGGCCTACGCACGCCAATTCTTAGAACAACTTCAGAAACCCAACGTTGAACACATTGAAGGGCTCTCACCGACAATTTCCATTGAGCAAAAAACAACCACGCGCAACCCTCGTTCAAGCGTAGCGACCCAAACAGAAATTTATGATTACCTGCGACTTTTATTTGCCCGCATCGGAACACCCCATTGCCATATCTGCGGTAAAAAAATTGAACGCCAAACGGTAGAAGAAATAGCCCGCCAGATCCTACGCGATCACGAAGGAAAGGCTGTGATGCTTCTGGCCCCATTTATCCGTGGTAAAAAAGGGGAATATCGCAATATTCAAAATCAGATCTCCAAGGCTGGTTTTGTGCGCATGCGCATTGATGGCCAAATCCACGATGTCCACGCCGATATCAAGCTCGATAAATACAAGATCCATCATATTGACATTGTCATCGACCGACTTACAATTAAGCCCGAGATTAAAAAACGCCTCACAGACTCGCTTGAGACCGCTCTTAAAATGGGGCATGGCCTTGTGATTGTGAGCGACGAAAAAGCAAACGATCAGCTCTTTTCCGAGCGATACGCCTGCGTGGATTGCGGAACAAATATCAGCGAAATTGAACCTCGCATTTTTTCCTTTAATTCTCCTTATGGTGCTTGCCCTAAATGCAACGGCCTTGGAACAAAGATGGAAATTGACCCCACGCTTTTAATTCCTGATCCATCAAAACCATGGATCAATGCCATTGCACCCTGGCATAAAGGAAAACGCGGCTACATGATGTATTACCGTGCTGTTTTACGTGAATTGGCTGATCTTTACAATATTGATTGCGCGCTACCGTACAACAAACTTACAAAATCATTTCAGCAGATAGCCCTCTACGGCTCTAACGATGAGATCTGGGGCAAGCGATTTGAAGGCGTTGTCGGCTATCTTGAGCGCATGTTTCGTGACACGGACAGTGACTGGCTCAAAACAGAAATTTCAAACTTCCTGTCTGTTTCTCCATGCCCAGAATGTCTTGGCGCCAGGCTCAAAAAAGAATCCCTAGCTATCCGTATTGCCCAAAAGAATATTTATGAAATCGCACAAATGTCCATTGTCACATCACGCCAATTCTTTAAAACCTTGCCCTTGTCACCAACACAAAAGATTATCAGCGAACAAATCCTTAAAGAAATTATCCGACGCCTCGATTTCTGTATTAATGTGGGCTTAGGCTATTTGACCCTTGATCGCAAAAGCGCAACGCTCTCAGGCGGAGAAGCTGAGCGTATTCGCTTGGCAACGCAGGTGGGATCCGGGCTTGTTGGTGTAATCTACATTCTTGACGAGCCAAGCATTGGACTCCATCAAAAAGATAATGCCATGCTTCTACGCACACTTCAATCCTTACGTGATCTTGGGAACACCCTCATCGTCGTTGAGCATGATGAAGCAACAATCCGTGCCGCAGATTACATCATTGATTTAGGCCCTGCTGCCGGTGAACACGGTGGAAAAGTCGTTTACGCAGGCGACCTCAAAGGTCTCCTCAAGTCAAGAAAATCCCTAACGGGCCGCTATCTGACGGGCCAGCTTCAGATTCACAAACCCCAAAAACGTCGGGCTATTACCAATGTTCCAGCATTAAAAATTATCAAGGCCCAAGAACATAATCTTAAGAATATTGACGTACATTTTCCCTTAGGAACGTTTATCTGCGTGACCGGTGTTTCCGGGTCAGGAAAATCAACCTTAATTTCGGATATTCTCTTTAACGCCCTTGCCCAAAAACTCTATCATGCAAAAGAAAAACCAGGACGCCATCAAAAAATCGAAGGCATTGAACATCTCGACAAAGTGATTGTTGTTGACCAATCACCCATTGGACGCACACCCCGATCAAATCCAGCTACCTACACCGACGTCTTTGGGCCTATTCGCACATTATTAAGCCAGCTTCCCGAAGCCAAATTGCGCGGCTATAAACCTGGACGCTTTAGCTTTAACGTCAAAGGTGGCCGCTGTGAGGCCTGCTGCGGCGATGGCATCAAAAAAATTGAAATGCATTTTCTTCCTGATGTCTATGTCGAATGCGAAGTCTGTCACGGGGCACGCTTTACAGAACAAACCCTAGAAGTTTGTTTCAAAGGAAAGAATATTTCTGATATCTTGAATATGTCCGTTGAAGAAGCCTTACATTTATTTGAACATATGCCACGCATCACCAAAGTCTTAAAAACGCTCGAGGAGGTGGGCTTAGGATATATCAAGCTAGGCCAACCCGCGACAACCCTATCGGGGGGCGAAGCCCAGCGCGTCAAACTCGCTAGCGAACTCTGCAAATTTGCCACAGGAAAAACACTCTATATCCTTGATGAACCAACCACCGGGCTTCATTTTGCCGATGTTGATAAACTTTTGGGCGTTTTACAAAAACTTGTAGATAAAGGTAACACGGTTTTAGTCATTGAGCACAACCTCGAAGTCATTAAAAACGCGGATTATGTCGTTGACCTTGGCCCTGATGGGGGAGACAAGGGCGGCGAGGTTGTTTTTGCCGGCACCCCGGAAGAGCTCATCAAAGATAAGAAATCTTATACCGGCGCCTATTTAAAACCTTATCTAAAAATTTGAAATTAGGAGAAACATGAAAATCCCGATTAATAAGAATGTCGAAACAGCTTTAAAGATCCTGACAACTTCCATTCTCTTGCTCTTTATTTTTGTTTCATTTTTCAAGCCTTTAGAATTTGAGGATGGATGGTGGCATCTTGCAACAGGAAGATGGATTGTCCAGCATGGTGCCGTTCCTCATTATGATCCCTTTTCATTTACAGATAAACCTCATCCATGGGTTTTCACCCAATGGCTCGGAAGCACAATATTTTATCTCGTGTATGCGCTCAGTGGCATTCCCGGCCTAAAATTTTTTCGCTTTCTAATCTTTTTCTTATCCATTCTCATCTTTGTTTTATACAATCGCAAGAAAATACCATTTTACTATCTAGCCATCTTAGCCTTTTTTCTTGTCTCAGGCCTTGAGCGAATATGCTTGCTACGTCCCATGATCTTCAACGCGCTCTTTCTTCAATTTATTCTCATCATACTTCTTGGCTATGAAAAAACGCGTGATCACAAGAAACTCCTCTGGCTTCTTCCTTTAGGAGCTTTATGGTCAAACCTACACCTTGGAAGCTTTGTTTATGGAACGCCCTTAATCGGAGTCTTTCTTTTTTCCGCTATCGTTGAATACGGAAACTTCTTAATTAATAAAAAAACACTTTGCTATCCTACAGACCACGTAAAACCCATCAAAGACCTCTTTTTAGGATTACTTTTATTTTGGTTGTCCATGGTTATTAGCCCTTATGGTATCAACGCCTTGCTTTATCCATGGAAAGTCTTTCTTTTTCCAGAATTTATTAATTTTTATAAAACAACTCGTATTATCGCGGAACAGCTTTCTCCTAACATCCTCAAGCCTGAATTATTTTGGCTTTACCCCCTTCTAGGGCTCGCTTTCTTTACACTTACTGTTTCCTTAAAAAGACTAAAAAATAAGTTAACAATCCTGTTCTTAACTATCCTGTCTTTTTTTTGCTTTCTATATTCCCACCGCCTTGCTGACATCGCATTGGTTGTCCTAACGTATATGCTTGTTCTAGCCTTTCCCAAAATGGAAAATTTTCGCGCTAAAAAGTTCTTTCTAATCTACTTAGGAGCAATATTTTTCTATATTATTCTCTTTGCCGGAACTATGTTTTATGTGCGTATGAACATGTACGTTGTTCAGAACGGAACAAAAGAACGCCTCCTCTTTAGAAATTTTTTCATGAATGATCATCAAGCAGCTATTAAATTCTTAGCCTCACTTAAGACACCCAACCGAGTTTTTTGTAACGATGATCTTGGAGGGTACATCATATGGAGCTTGTATCCAAAGTCAAAACCTTTTGTGGATGGACGTCAAATCGATCAGAATATTTTCTTTAATGAATTTGTTCCGTGGGGGGGGAACCCATTGGACCTCTGGATGGTGTTAGACAAAAAATATGACTTCCAGATTGCTTTTCTTGGGTTGAGCAAGTACTCATATGTCCTCTTAGCCAAGCAATTAAATAAGGATCCTGCATGGGAGCTAGCACTTGTTGATGACATAGATGTTCTTTTTATTAAAAAAAATTTTGCTGATACTCAAAAAAACATTTTCATTCAGGAAAATATCGATAATTCTGAGCTCTCCGTTAAAGAGAAAGAAGCTTTCAATCAGATTGTTGGTGACCCTATGACACAGCCTAAGCATGCAACATTCCTCCAAGAAGAAACGCTCTACATCAAAGAGCGCGCCCAAGCAGCTACCTTTTTCAATATCGGTTATCGCAACCAGGCAATTCGTGAAATTATAAAATTAAACACTAAATATAAAGAAAATACACAAATAATCGATACGGCAAGAAAATTTTACCGTGCTTTAGCCCAAGAAAACAAAGAAAAACAGAATACGAAATAACTCATAACTTGTTATAATATAAAAATGATAAGATTATCTTTAATTTTTTATCTCATATTCTTAACGCTCTGGACCCCTTTAGCGCAGGCGCAAAATAGCGAAATCGAGTTATTTCTCGTTTCACAAAAAGCCTTTGAAGATGGCTTTTACGATGTGGCCATGCGCTATATCAACCAATTCCTGAAAGATTATCCGCAAACCACCAAGCGATCCGAAGCTAAGCTCTTGCTCGGCCAATGTTATTTCTTTAAAGGGCAATATCTCAAAGCTTTTGATACATTTCAAACCCTAGAAGCCCAGCCAGGCTATCAAGATGCCATCCTTTTCTGGCTTGCCGAAACTTATCTTAAAGGCAAGGATTATGCCCAAGCCAAAGAACGCTATCAAAAGATCTTAAATATTTACCCTGGCTCTGATTACGCACCTCAGGCTTTTTATGCCTTAGCATGGATTGAATTTGAAACCAACTCCTTTGACAATGCTCAAGAAAAATTCAAAAGCTTCGTCAGTCAATTTCCCAGCCATCAACTTGCCGAAGATGCCTGGTTTCGTATTGGCGAATGCGCCTTTAACACCACGTCCTACCCCAGGGCAATCCAATCCTTTCAGAAATATATTGAGCTATTTCCAGCATCGATACGCCTTGATCAAGCCTTTTTTTACATTGCCGAATCAAACTACTATCGCGAAGATTATCCTGAATCCATCAAGCATTATGAATTGGCCAAACAACAATCACGCAATGATAAAACTAAACTACTTTCCGATATAGGAATCGCCTGGGGATACTTGCGACTTAAACAATACCCACAAGCACAGCAAGCCTTTGAGCAAGCCCGAAAATTTGGCGAAGAAAGAAAAATCGACACAGGAGAATCGCTTTTAGGGTTAGCCAATCTTTTTACTGAAACAAAAAATTATGACCAAGCCCTCAACTGCTACGACGACTTGATCAAAAGATATCCTCAAAGCCCACGTCTTAGCGAAGCCTATTTAGGCAAAGCGAATCTTTTGTACACAATGGAAGAATATCCACAAGCGATTGAAGCCTATCAAATGCTTATTAAAGATTTTGAAGCAAATAACACCGCCACGGAAAGGGTTGAAAAAGGTTACCTAGGATTAGCCTGGACGTATTTAAAAAGCGGGGACATGACAAAAGCAATTGAAACGTTCAACGCCGTGATCGATCATACCCAAAATAAAATCATTAAAGTCAGCGCCTTAACGCAGATCGCCGACGCCTATCAAGACACCGGAGATCTGGAAAAAGCAATCAGCGTATACGATCAAATCCTTCAGAATTATCCAAACACACCTTACACCGATTACGCCCAATACCGTCAAGGGGTGGCCCTTTTAAAACTCGGTAAAACAAGCAGCGCCATCCTTTCGTTCCAAAGCCTCGAGAAAAACTTTCCTAATAGCCGCTACAATGCTGATATCCTCTATTATATGGGAGTTGCCTACTTTAACAAAGGGGATTGGCTTATCGCCAAAGATTACCTAACAAAATTTATTCAAAATTTAGCCCCGGATCACGAACTTCAGCCCGACGCCCACTACATCCTTGGTCTTTCCTGCCAAAATCTCAAAGAACATGATGAGGCCATGAAAATCTTTAAGAAAATAGAGCGCCTCTATCCCCAAAAAATAGACCTTGTTCAAAAAGTTAAAATCAGCATGGCAAAAAACCTCTACGATAAAGGCGCGGTGCAAGATGCCTTACGAGAATTTAAAATTATTCTCTATAAATATCCAAAAACGACCATAGCCCTCGAGGCCCTTCTATGGCTAGGAGAATACTATACCCAGACCTTTGACTTTAAAAATGCAATTATGTATTATGAACAAATTCTCAGCGAATATGCCACAAGCCCTCAGATCCCAGAGGTTCTTCTTGCCCTTGGACAAGTTTATTATCAAAAACAAGAGTTCGACATAGCTTTAAACTATTTTAAACAAATCAAACCTGAGCATGGCCAGGAAATCTATGCAAAAGCCAAGCTCTCGATTGCGGATACATTTGCCCAACAACTTGATCCCGCTACCGCGATCACGACCTATGAAAACATTATCAAGAATTCTCCAGAGTTTTCGCGTGACGCCTACATCAAAATGGCAGCCATTTACAAAGAAAACAAGGACTATGAAAAAGCTTTCCTTGCTTACCGTAGTGGCCTCAGCGTCAAAGCAAGCACTACAAATAGCGCCGTGAAAGACAGCGAGCTCCAATTTGCCTTAGCGGATCTATCAGAGCTCATGAATAAATCTGAAGAAGCTATTGACGCGTATCTAAAAATTCCTTATCTTTATCCTAAGGACACATTCCTAGTCATTAAAGCGTATCTACGGGTCGCGCGCATCTTTGAAGAAAAAGAAGACTGGACTAACGCTAAAGCAACATATGAAAAGATTTTACCATTTGATGTCGATGAAAAAACGTTTGTTCAAGAACGTCTTGATCAAATCAACATAATTCTTGAAAATCAATAACATGTTTTAACGAAAGGACAACCCCTATGGGTATCTGGCAAATGAGCGCATGGCAATTAATTGTAGCAGGGGGGCCGATCATGGTTCCAATCATCCTCTGTTCATTTTTAGCTCTTGCGATTACGATCGAAAAGCTTATTTATTTTTCTCTTATCAAAGAAAACCCAAAAAAAATTCGCGCAACGGTTTTTGAAGCAATCAAGAACAATAAAATCAAAGAGGCCATTGATCTCTGTGAAGAAAGCGCATCACCTGTAGCCAAGGTCTTGCAAGCCGGCCTTTTAAGATTTGGATCCCCTAAAGAGGAAATTAAAGAAGCATTAAATGATACAAGCCAATTTGAAATCCCCAAGCTTGAACGACGATTAACAGCTTTAGCGACCATCGCCCAAATTTCACCGCTTTTAGGACTCTTAGGAACCGTCACCGGCATGGCCACAAGTTTTCAAACGATTCAGGTACGTGCAACGTCGATGAATCCCGTCACGCCCGGAGATTTGGCTGGAGGTATCTGGGAAGCCCTTTTGACAACCGTCGCAGGCCTTATGGTTGCGATTCCAACGTATGTTATTTACAACTACCTTGTTAGCCGCATCAACAAGTTTATTCTTGAAATGGAACGAAGCGCTACAGAGCTCATCAATCATCTTACACAAATTTAGGTAGAAGCGGAGAGTGTCCTTTGCAATTTAAGCGTTCTGTCAAAGCAGGTCAAGGATTAGACCAAATTAACATCGCACCGCTTGTTGATGTCGTCTTTTTACTTTTGATCTTTTTCTTGCTCTCATCATCCTTTGTCTATCAATCAGGGATCACAGTCAAGCTTCCCAAGGCTATCACCAGTGAAATTATTAAGGAAGAAAACCTTGTGATCACCATCACAAGCGAAGATGTACTCTATCTCAACGATGCGGTCTCAACGATGAAAACTCTGCGCCAAGAACTTGAGAAAAAAGCAAACAAGGACCGGCTTATCCTGATCAAGGCAGATCGACGCGCATCCCTGGGGCGCATCATTGACATTTGGGACCTTTGCCGAGAGCTGGGTATCGAAAGGGTCAACATCGCCACCAATCAAGAAAAGTAGGAGCACAGAGATTGCGAAATCTTCGCGGGATTGCTTTTCAGGCGCTTTTTCTATCTCTTGCGGCGCATATCATTATCTTAAGTTTTTTTTCCTTTCGCATCCCATTAAAAAATATTCCCATGCAACCCTTTGTCAACTTTTTAGGATCTTTCTTAAAGCCCTACGACACGCAAGCTGCCAATAAAAACCCTCCACAGCTTAACCTTAACAACAGAGAAATCGCCACCTTCGCTAACCAATTAACAACGAATCCCCACATTAAAACAGAAACGCCCCGATCCTTCCTTTTTTTATCTCTTCCAACGTCAACAAAAAAAACCTTACCACATCAAAAAATTGATCCCGCCGCGGCATCTCAAGACCCTACAGCTGCTGATCCTAACATGCAAAATGATGAACCCTTTCAATATACACCCTTAAGATTACCAGAACATGATCATTATTAACCTTGATTTAGCCATAAGCCTTGTACTTTCTCTTGTCTTGCTACTTGTCATAGGTTCTTGGTTCAGGTATACTATAGAGGAAGAAAGTTCTTTGAAACAATCAAGGGATGCCGTTCAGTGCCCTTATTGCAGTTATGTTTTTGTTGACATATCAAAGCAAGAAATACACATTTGTCCTCGATGTGAAAGCTACATCGAGAAAGATAAAAATAACGATCATGATCAGCAAATAAAAGGAGAAAAAGATGAACATCTCTAGAAATAACAAAGGGATCACCCTTATTATCGCCACAGCCATCATCATGGCCTTATCCATTTTAGCTATCAGCGTCATCAGCGTGACCGGTAGTCAAGCCTATCTTGGGCAAGCCCAAGTTGATAAAATCAAATCTGAACAACTTGCCAAGGGAGCCTTTTGGTTAAACTACATGAGTCGCGTAACGACCGGAAATAGCTTAACAGCCCCTGCTGAAACACTCAATGGGAAAACTTTTACTCCCAGCCTTAGCGTTAATCCTTTCGTTATCGGGCCAGAGGGAACACAACAAGTCACCTCTAAAGTTAGCTATCAATAAAATCTGCATTGCCATAATAAAGCCTCGACAACATAATGTTCAGAGCAAAACAAAAGTCTTACTGCCATTAACCTAAAAAAGTAATATCATATTAACATTGTCAAGTCATTGCTAAGGAGATGATTCTTATGAAAGTAGTTATTCTTGCGGGTGGGACAGGAACACGGATCAGCGAAGAAACAAGCATCATCCCAAAACCCATGGTTGCGATCGGTGGCAAGCCAGTTATATGGCATGTTATGAAAATATATTCCCACTATGGTTTTAATGATTTTATTATTTGTTTAGGATATAAGGGGTATGCCATTAAAGAATATTTCGCAAATTATTTTCTTCATTCCGCTGATTTAACAATTGATTTAAGCACAAACACCACTCTGGTACACGGATCAAAGGCAGAGCCTTGGAAGGTCACCCTTATTGATACCGGACTTGAAACGATGACGGGTGGACGAATTAAGCGCATCGAGAAACATGTTGGAGGAAAGACATTTTTGCTGGCCTATGGTGATGGGGTTGGAAACGTAGATATTCATAAGCTCGTAGAATTTCATAAGTCAAAAAACAGGCTAGCGACGGTTACCGCCGTTCAAATGGAAGGTCGCTTTGGCGCATTGAGCATTGAAAAAGAAGACAAAGTTTCTTCGTTTATTGAAAAACCTCGTGGCGACGGAGCGTGGATTAGTGGTGGTTTTTTTGTTTTGGAACCTGACATATTTCAATACATCGACCATGATTCAACGATATGGGAAAAAGAACCTCTCGAAAAACTTGCCAAAGAGGGTCAACTCAATGCCTACAAACATGGTGGATTCTGGAAGTGCATGGATACAATAAGAGACAAAATTGAATTAGAACAGCTTTGGAATGCTGGAAATGCCCCCTGGAAACGAGAAGAGCCAACGCAATGAACAAAAATTTTTGGAAGAATAAAAGAATATTAATAACTGGATTTGAGGGTTTTCTGGGATCTAATCTTGTTAAAGAATTGCTTAAGACAGAAGCAAAAGTAGTAGGCGTAGATATCCAAACATTTCGCAAAGAAACAGTCCTTCTGCCCACGGATTATAAAAAGATGCACGTTTGCAAGGGGAATATCACGAATTACAAACGCTTACAAAAGATATTGCAAGAGCATTCCATTAATATTATCTTTCATTTAGCCGCTGAAGCGCTTGTTGGCCCTGGCCAAAAAGATCCACGAAAAACGTTTAAAACAAATATTACCGGAACCTGCGAAGTTTTAGAAGCTGCCCGTCAGCAGGGGAATCTGCAAGCGATTATCGTTGCCTCGAGTGACAAAGCTTATGGATATCATCAAAAACTTCCTTATCGTGAAGATGCGCCGCTGCTCGCCAACCATCCTTATGATGTTTCTAAAAGTTGTGCCGATTTAATCGCACAGACCTATTTCCATACCTATCGCTTACCGGTAGCTGTCACCAGATGTGGCAACATCTACGGCCCCGGCGATTTTCATTTCTCACGAATCGTTCCAGAAACAATCCGCTGCGCGCACAAAAAAGAAACACTCCTCATTCGCAGTAACGGCAAATTTACCCGTGACTATATCTTTATAGATGATGTTGTTGCGGGGTATATTCTTGTCGCAGAAAAATTAAAATCTCTAAGCCTCGCAGGGGAGGCCTTTAATTTGAGTAATGAAAGACCTAAAACAGTTATTGATATAGTCAATATGATTTATCGTTTTATGGACAAAAAACCAAACTACAGGATTCTCAATAAGGCACGTTATGAAATAAAAGAACAGTCTCTTTCTGCAGCAAAAGCCCACCGCATTCTAGGATGGAAGCCAACTTATAATCTACGCGATGGCCTAAAAAAGACTCTCCCGTGGTACCTTACTTATTTTTCTAAGAGCAATGCGTAATTCCATGAGCCTACCTCAAGAAGATCTCGATCACATACTAAACAAAACGCGCATTTTATTTAAAAATGTTTATAAAAAGAAATTTTTTATTACAGGCGGGACTGGATTCTTTGGGTCATGGTTGCTCGAGAGCTTTGTCTGGATCAACGAACGCCTCAAGCTTAACTCTTCTGCGATTGTATTATCACGAAATCCTGAGCGTTTTAAAAGAAATAATCCTCATTTTTATAAAATTAAATCTGTAAACTTTCTGAAAGGGGATATGCGCTCTTTTCGATTCCCCAAAGGACAGCATCACTACATCGTTCATGCGGCAACAGATAACAATCCTTCTTCGTCTTCATTGGATTTGTTTAACAATAACATACTCGGCACACAAAGAGTCCTTGATTTTGCCAAAGTCAGTCAGAATGATGCCTTTCTTTTCATTAGCTCCGGTGCTGTTTATGGAAAGCAACCCTCTGCCATGTTGCGCATCCCAGAGCATTATCAAGGATCTCCGCTCATCCGTCATGGTCATTCAGCATATGCCAAGAGCAAAAGAGCTTCTGAATTTTATTGTACAAATTATGCCCAAGAATTCGGTATCAATGTTAAAATAGCAAGGTGTTTCGCTTTCTTAGGACCCAAATTACCGTTAAACATTAATTTTGCCGCCGGGAATTTCGTAAGAGACGCCTTGATAGGTGGGCCGATCAACGTAAAAAGCGACAAACCTGTTTATCGCGCATATCTATATTCGGCTGATCTTATGATCTGGCTTTGGACCATTTTACTTTTAGGAAAGCCGAATAAGCCATACAATGTTGGGTCATCTAAAGCTTGTTCGATCTTGACCTTAGCAAATTTAGTGGCAAAAACTTTTTCTCCGAAAATAGAAATAAGAATTCAAAATAAAATAAGAAACAAGCGCTGTCCTGTTGAACGCTATGTTCCGGATACCCGCTTGGCAGAGAAAGAATTAGGTTTGCGTCAATGGATTAGCCTGCAAGATGGCATCCGAAAGATGACAGATTTTTATCGCTCCCAAGATGATGTTGCTAGATAAATTTTCTACTAACCTGAAAAAGGAGAAGAAATGGCAGAGGTAAAGATAGGCAATACCCTCGTAGGCGACAATCATCCCTGTTACATTGTCGCCGAAATAGGCATTAACCACAATGGTGATGTTGCGATAGCTAAGAACCTCATCGATGCCGCAATCAAAGCCGGATGCAATGCTGTTAAATTTCAAAAACGTACCATCGACCAAGTGTATACGGCTGAAGAGTTAAGTCTCCCCCGAGAAAACTATTTCGGTCCTACAAATGGTGATTTAAAATATGGTTTGGAGCTGGAACTGGAAGACTATCAGGAGATCGATCGCTATTGCCAAGAAAAAAAAATACCTTGGTTTGCCTCCTGCTGGGATGAAAAATCCATTGATTTTATCGACCAATTTGACGTGCCTTGCTACAAGATCGCCTCGGCGACTCTGACCGATGACGACCTGCTTCGCTACCACCGAACAAAGAAAAAACCCATCATATTGTCTACGGGCATGAGCATAATTGAACAAATTGATCATGCGGTGGAGATTTTAGGCAAAGAAAATCTAATCATTTTACACACGACAAGCACATACCCAGCAAATTATGATGAGTTAAATCTACGGGTCATTAAAACTTTGAAAGATCGCTATAAAGTCCCTATTGGGTATTCCGGGCATGAAACGGGCATCGCCACGTCTGTGGCCGCCACATCACTAGGGGCTTGCATGATTGAGCGGCACATTACCCTTGATCGCTCCATGTGGGGGTCTGATCAAGCCGCATCTTTAGGCGCTCACGGATTTGAGATCCTTGTGCGCGATATTCGCTTGATAGAGTCTTCTCTGGGGGATGGGATTAAACGCGTTTACGAGAGAGAAATCCCGGTCTTAAAGAAACTACGTCGGGTGAATAAATAATCTATTCGGTATTTCCTTAAAATGGGTTAAGAAAGTTACTCATGATAAAACTTTCAGATTATGTAATGAATTTCTTGGTTGCCAGGGGAGTTCGCCATGTTTTTATGTTACCCGGTGGCGGGGCCATGCACCTGGATGATTCTCTTGGTCGATGCAAGGACTTGGAATATACCTGCTTTCTTCATGAACAAGCGCTCGCCATTGCAGCAGAAAGCTATGGCCAATTCACGAGTTTTCCAGGGGTAGGGTTAGTTACCTCAGGCCCGGGGAGCACCAATACCATTACCGGCGTGGCAGCGGCTTACATTGATTCAACTCCTTGCATATTTATCTCCGGCCAAGCAAAACGTTCAGATCTTAAAGGTAACAGTGGTATCCGCCAAAAAGGATCTCAAGAAGTTGATATCGTTGCCATGATATCGTGTATCACGAAATACGCGATTACTGTCTTAGATCCCAATGACATTCGCTATCACTTGGAAAAGGCTTGGCATTTGGCAACAAGCGGGAGGATGGGGCCAGTGTGGCTAGACATTCCTCTTGATGTCCAAGCGACAATGATTGACGAAACAGGGTTACAGGGATTTTCCAATAAGCATAACGAGCTTATTGATCCAGCGCCTCTCTCCATAACCGAAATTATCAACCTCTTGAATCATGCAAAGCGACCACTTATTCTGGTGGGAAACGGGGTCAAGCTGGCTGAGGCAGAAGAAGCCTTGAGCTGCTTTGCGGAAAAGCATCAAATTCCAATGGTGCTCACCTGGAAAACAATAGATTTCTTAGATTCTAACCATCCTTTGAATTTTGGTAGCCCTGGCATCATGGGATGTCGCTATGCAAATTTCATCGTACAAAATTGCGATCTTTTGATCATCTTAGGAAGTCGCCTTGACCCTAGTATCACCGCCTTCAACAGCGCGAACTTTGGTAAAAATGCGAAAAAGATCATGGTTGATATCGACGAAGCTGAAATCCATAAAATCGCACATATCGATCTTCCTATTGTCGCAGATGCTGGTCACTTCTTGCGCTCACTGTGTGAACAACAAGTAGATATTAAATCACCTGACCACAGCGACTGGTTATCTTATTGTCAGCAGCTTAAGAAACGGTATCCGGTGGTCTTAGACGAATATCGCAATTCCGATGAAAATATTAATTTATACGTTTTTACAGAAATGCTTTTCCAGCAACTGACTGCTGATGATATTATAACGCCTGAAAGTTCTGGAGCGGCTGGTGAAGTTACCTATCAAGCCGCTTGCGTTAAAAAAGGACAGAAGATTAGAAATGCCGCTGGCCTTGGCGCCATGGGATTTGGCCTGCCTTATGCAATCGGCGCTTGTATCTCACAGCAACGAAAGCGCACCATTCTCATCAATGGAGATGGCGCTTTTCAATTAAACATTCAAGAGCTAGAAACTGTGGTAAGATTGAAACTGCCGATCAAAATGTTTATTCTTGAAAACAATGGCTATGGCAGCATTATGACGACACAAAAAAATATGTTTAATGGTTTTTATGTAGGTTCAGAGCCAAGCAGTGGACTCACGTTACCAAATTTACAAGCGATAGCTCAAGCCTATGGTATTCGTCACGAACAAGCAACTAATCATAAAGAATTAAAAACAACTATTGCAAAAACTCTCGATGGAGACGACCCTGTGTTATGCAGCATTAAGGTTTCTGAGTTCCATATTACTGCGCCAAAAGTTCAAGCCATGAAACTACCTGATGGCAATATGATTTCCAAGCCGCTCGAGGATATGTGGCCATATCTTTCAGCTCAAGAGCTTGAGCAGAATATGATCATCAAAGGAAAAAAACCATGATAAAGCTCATCTTGCTTGATATTGATGGGGTATTAACTGATGGCAAAGCTACAATAGACTCCCATGGGAATGAATATAAAACCATTAACTTTAAAGATATCGACGCAATATTTGAAATGAAAAGGCAAAAGCTCTTGGTTGGCTTAATAACCGGTGAAAACACTCCTATCACATTAGTTTTCAAAGAACGTTTCAAACCGGATTTTTTCTATAACGGGTGTAAAAATAAAATTCTAGCGTTACAGAAAATCATTGATAAAACCGGATTGAGCGCTGATGCTATCTGCTATTTGGGCGATTCTAAGCACGATGTCGATGTTATGAAGGCGGTGAAATTTTCGGCTTGTCCGTCAAATGCCAGCTCGGAAGTCAGAGAGCTTGCAGCAATCAAGCTCTCCGCTCGCGGGGGCGAAGGATGTGTCTGGGAGTTACTGGAATGGATTGTGAAAAATCAGGAGAATGATGACAATGCTGCATGATCATTCACAACTACGCGACCATTTTGCTGAATTGTTAAAAAGAAAAAGAAACTATCGGCAGGAAATTAAAGACTTAGTAAAACATTACGATTATATCGTGTTTTATGGTTGCGGCGCAATTTTCAATAGTATTGTTGACACTTGGAATGCATATGTTGGGCGAAAAGTCGATTATTGCTGCGATAGCGACAGCGTCAAATGGGGGAAGTATTTTTGTGGTACAAAATGCCTTTCTTTTCAAGAATTAGTAAAAATAAAGAATAGGAGCGCTGTCTTTATTACGATTGGCGATTTTGAACCAGTTTTTAAGAACTTGATCGAAAGTGGATTTCCATTGGTTAATCAAATCTATAAGTACGATCTTATTACCTCTAATTTCCTTCTAGATCAGAATTGCTTAGAAATTGGAGATAAACTATGCCAAGCTTGCAAGATTTTATCAGATGAACAATCTAAAAAAGTTTTTCATGCTATTGTTAATCGAGTTTTGAGCAATGGAGAAGATATTGGCGTCATGGCAGATGTTTGTGAGAAAAATCAGTACTTTCCTGCAAATATAATCAAGCTATCCGATCATGAAAGCTTTATTGACGTTGGAGCTTTTAATGGGGATACGGTTAAAGATTTTATTAAGCGTGTAAACGGAAAATTTGAGAATATTTTCTCCTTTGAGGTTAATTCAATCAACTTTCGCTTATTGAACGATAATGTAAAAAATATGCCTAATTGCGACCGGATCAGAATCTTTGAACTAGGATTATGGGATCGTGAAAGCGACATCGCTTATAGTATTAGCCAGTCCCAAAGCACTATTGGTGAAGGTGAAGCCCGCGGCCATGTGGTTCCACTTGATGAGATGTTGAAAAATGAAAAAGTTACGTTTATTAAAATGGATATTGAAGGAGCAGAGCTGCAAGCGCTGAAAGGATCTAAAAGCATTATTAAGACTCAAAAACCTAAGCTAGCTATATGCGTTTATCATGATTTTAAACATTTATGGGAAATCCCGCTTTATATAAAAGAATTGGTCCCGGAATATAAAATTTATTTAAGGCATCATACAAAACTGGAATATGAAACTGTATGTTATGCAGTTCTTTAAAAAATTCTAGAAAGGCGATCTGTGCAAGAAAAAGAGATTGAAGACGCTAAGCGAGAAAAATTGCGACAGGAAAAACCTGCGGTCTACGACAAGATAATAAAAATTATCGAGCGTCACCAAAAGGGGATTGCCACACCGATCATCGATATTGCTTATAGCTATGCTTGCAATCTGAAGTGTCAGCACTGCACAGCCGCTCGTTTTGCAAAAAAAGGACGAAAACTAACCCCACCTGACCTGAAAAAACTTAGCGATGAGGCCCATTCTCTCGGCCTTTGTCAGTTTTGTATCTCTGGCGGAGAACCATTAATCTTTGAAGACCTAGATGGGGTAATCCTGGCTCTGCAACCACACAAGTTCCACATGACGATGAGCACCAATGGTCATTTTTTGAGCAAAAAAGCCGCTAGACACTTAAAGGCAATGGGCATGGATAAGCTCAAAATTAGTTTGGATGATTTTGACGAAAAACGGCATAACGAAAATCGCAACAGCAGCGGAGCCTATCAAAAAGCGATGGATGCCATGTTCAACGCCAAAAAGGCGGGCTTGAGCGTGGTGGTCCAAACGGTTGTTACCCATCAAAACTGTCAGACGGATCGCTTAATACAGATGGCCGAATTCGCTCAGAAGAATGACTTTACGATTGACGTGTTAATTGCTCGGGCCACTGGAGCATGGGAAGGGAAACATGAAGTGTTAATCGATAAGGAAGACGCAGAATTTCTCCGCAAGGCCCATGATCAGTATCCTGTATTACATCGCGACACTTTCCCGTCTTACGGCATGAACAAAGGTTGTGGTTGTGTTGATTCGACATTGCACATCACTCAGTATGGTGATGTAACACCGTGCGTATATATCCCTATATCCATCGGTAGTATTTTTAAGGAAAGCCTGGCCAACATCATCAAACGCGGACAGAGCATTAAATGTTTTCAAGAATACAGCAGCTTGTGCCTTTCTGGAGAAGATCGTAATTTTATTAATAAATATATGTCCAAAACTTATCGCAAACCGCTACCTATTCATTGGACTGAAGCATTTGACAAAGAAGATTTTATTAGATGATCAAATATACTGAGCTAAAATCAACTAAACGGCAAAATCTCAGAAATGTATTACCGCTATCTAAACCGTTTACGGTGCTGATTGAGCCATCGAGTTTATGCAATTTTAAATGCGTCCAGTGTTTCCAGAGCCTGAAGGAAGAGAATTATTTTACAGAAAATCGTCAACATATGCCGTTTGATACCTATGTAAAGGTGATTGAACAATTAAAAAGTTGGAATGAGAAAAAACTTAAAGTATTAAAGCTCAGCTTGTACGGGGAACCTTTACTTAATCCGGATTTCTGTGAGATGCTGGAAATGGCAAGGGAGGCAAACATTGCTGAAAGAATTGAAACGACAACAAATGCCTCACTGCTTACTGAAAAAGTAGCAGAAAAACTTGTTGAGTATCAACTCGATTATATTAGGGTCTCGATATATTCGCCTTATCAAGATAAGCATGAGGAAATTACCGGCACAAAGTTCGATATACACAAAATACATGAAAATTTAAAAACCTTGCAGGCTATAAAAAAATGTGCTAATAGCAAAAGCCCTTTTGTTGCCGCAAAGATGCTTGATGCGTATAACTCAGATAACGATGCCTTCATGGAAATGTATAGCGATGTAGCCGATGAAGTCTACATTGAAAAACCACATAACTGGATCAAGGTAGATGGAGTAGATTTTATAAAAGATTATTACAAAGACGACATAATTAAAGCCCTTGATGATTCAAAGAAACATAGTACTCAAAGAGTTGCATGCCCTATGGCTTTTACGACAATGGCGGTTCGAAGTAACGGTGATGTTTCTCCCTGCTGTGTAGATTTTATTGGTGGCACAAATCTGGGAAACGTTGATGATATGAGCTTGCAACAGATATGGAATTCAAGGCAATGGCTTGAATTCCAAAAATTGCAACTAAAGGATAGAAAACACGAGAATTATTCATGCTTAAGATGTAATATTTATCGTAACGATTATTACACCAGAGACAATATTGACGGATTTCCAATTGAAAGATTACGATAAAAAAATATAGGAACGATTAATGTCAATTTCGATTTGCAGAGTTTGTGGTCGAGAATTTTTTAATAAACCACTGCTCGTCTACAAAAACATGCCGAAAGCTGCTCAACATTTCCCTGACGCAAATTCTTTGAAAAACGAAACAGGCGTCAATTTAACCGTTTGTCAATGTTCAGGATGTGGCTTAGTGCAGCTAAGTGATGATCCTGTTTCGTATTACCGAGAGGTTATTCGGGCCGCAGCTGTTTCGGAAATTATCAAAGATTTTAAAACCAAACAATTCGCCAACTTTATTGAGAAATATTCATTAAAGGGGAAAAAGATTATCGAGATCGGATGCGGAAAAGGGGAATTTCTTTCCTTGCTGCAGCCGCTTGACGTCAAGGCTTACGGATTGGAGTATTCAGAACTTTCAGTTAAGCAGTGTGTGAAAGATGGGCTGAATGTATCAAAAGAATATCTCGATAGCAATTCTAAGAAACTGGATCAGGGTCCTTTTGACGCCTTTCTTTTATTGATGTTTTTGGAGCATATACCTGCGCCAAATCATGCGCTCAAAGGAATTTATAATAACTTGACTGAAGATGCCGTAGGCTTAATTGAAGTGCCGAATTTTGACATGATATTACGAAAAAACCTTTTCTCAGAATTCATTAGCGATCATCTGCTGTACTTTACCAAAGAAACGCTACAGACAACTTTGTCTATTAATGGATTTGACATCATTGACTTCAGCCAGACACGGGATGATTATGTTATTTCCGTTGTTGTAAAAAAAAGAGGAAAGCTCGACATAATGCACTTTTATGATTATCAAATCAAAATTGAATCTGAAATCAATGAGTTTCTTAGCCATTTCAAGGAAAAAAGTGTTGCCATCTGGGGCGCTGGCCATCAGGCCTTAGCCATCATTGCCTTGACAAGAATTGCAGACAAAATCAGATACGTCATCGATTCAGCGCCTTTCAAGCAAGGCAAATACACTCCGGCTACGCATTTACCGATCGTAACACCTAACACTCTTAGATCAGATCCGGTTGATGCGGTTGTTGTTATGGCAGCTAGTTATTCCGATGAGGTGGTTGGGATAATACAGCAGAGTTTTAGTAATACAAAGGTTGCGATATTGCGAGATTTCGGATTAGAAATAATTTAGTATTTCTTTAAAACAATATGCTTGTCCCTGAGGATAAAAAGTAGAAATTAATTTGAACGGATACGACATATGCACGCAATAGGTGTTCAGCTAGTGGAGAAATATAAAAAACACGATAAAGAGATTCGCCGGATGATGCGCTATATGCTCATTGGCGGCTGGAACACATTGTTTGGGATAGGAGCTTATGCTATTTTATACAAGTTGCTGCATGCCCGTGTTAACTATCTGCTATTATTGATTCCGGCTAATATTTTAGCTATTACCAACGCATATCTTGGCTATAAGTTTGTTGTTTTTAGAACAAAGGGGAATTATCTCAAAGAATATTTTCGCTGTTATTTGGTTTACAGTGGGAGCGCTGTGCTTGGTTTTGTACTCATGTATCTATTGGTCAGTCTTTTAGGCTTGTATCCGATCCTGGCACAATGTTTGTGTATCGTTATAGCCACTCCTTTCAACTATCTTGGACATAGACATCTTTCCTTTGGGAACAAAAACATATTTAAGGCTTAAGGTGTGGGCTGCATGTCTGCGATCTAAATAGCGAGAATTAATGAATAAAAGCATAAAATTAAGACGCGACATATTAGAAAAAGTAGCAACGTATTGCGCCTCCGAAAGAAAAAAAAGTCAATTTCTTGAAAGGAAGAGTCCTATTCCTTATGCCGGCCGGGTTTATAACGAAGATGAGCTTATTCACTTGGTTGATGCTTCGCTGGATTTTTGGCTTACGGCTGGCAGATACGCCGATAAATTTGAAAAAGGCCTTGCTAGTTTCTTAGGGGTTAAGCATTGTCTATTAACAAATTCAGGTTCTTCAGCTAATCTTTTGGCGGTTTCTAGCCTGACTTCTCCTTTGTTAAAAGATAGAAGATTGAGGCCTGGAGATGAAGTTATTACCACAGCCTGCGGTTTTCCAACCACCCTCAACCCAATCTTACAAAATCGCTTAACACCAGTATTTTTAGACATAAAACTGGGAACATATAATATTAAAGCTGAGCTGATAGAAAAGATGCTTACCAACAGGACAAAAGCAATATTCATCGCGCATACGTTGGGTAATCCCGCGAATCTGGGGTTAATTTCTAAAATAGCAAAAAAATATAACCTATGGTTTATTGAAGACAACTGTGACGCGTTAGGATCAATGTACAAGGGTAAGCATGCTGGAACCTTTGGCGATATTTCGACCTGTAGTTTCTATCCCTCGCACCACATAACGACGGGAGAGGGTGGAGCTGTTTTGACTAACAATTCGCTATTAAGAAAAATAATACTGTCTTTTCGGGACTGGGGAAGGGATTGCTGGTGTAACCCAGGAGATGATGATACATGCAAAAAAAGGTTTAGCCAAAAGTTTGGCGACTTACCTTACGGATATGATCATAAATACGTTTATTCGCATGTGGGTTATAATTTAAAGATTACGGAGATGCAAGCAGCCATCGGATGCGCTCAACTAAAAAAATTGCCTAGATTTATTGAAGCTAGAAAGAGAAATTTCAAATTTCTTTACGCAGTGCTTAAGAAGTATAGAAATTATTTTGTACTCCCAGAAGCTGAGAAGTATTCGGATCCGAGCTGGTTTGGTTTTCCTATCTTAGTCAGAGAAAGTGCGCCTTTTAAGAGGGCAGATATTGTTAATTATTTTGAAGATCATAAGATTGCCACAAGAATGTTGTTTGGCGGTAACCTTTTAAAACAGCCTGCTTACAAAAATATAAAATATAAGGTGGCTAGAAATTTGAACAATACAGATGTTGTCATGAATAATTTATTTTGGATAGGAGTCTATCCTGGCCTTACCCAAGGAATGCTGTCGTACATAAAAAAGATTTTGATCGATTTTCTAAAGGAGATAGAATGAAGCTTACCATGGTTATCGCGTGTTTCAATGAGAAAACAACGATTCTTAAAGCCATCGAGGAGGCTAAAGCCGTCAACATTGATAAAGAGATCATTATTATTGACAATTGCTCAACAGATGGCACCAGAGAATTGCTCCAGGGATTAAAAAATGACAAGGACCTCAGGATAATTCTTCACTCAAAAAATATGGGAGTTGGGTATTCGGGCCGTGAAGGAATGGAATTGGCTAAAGGGGAGTATTTCTCTGGACTTGGCGCAGACCTTGAGTATAGCATGAGAGATGTCCAGAAAATGATGGAAAAAATGGAACGCGAGAGCTTAGATGTTGTTTTTGGCTCAAGACTTTTAGACCGGAAAAATGTTCCAATATTTACATTAATTAAAGAAAGGCCATATTGGCTTGGAACCATTATTGCAACATCGTTGATTAATTTATTCTATGGGCGAAATTTTACAGATGTGATAGGATCTAGTCTGATTAAAACAAAAATTTTAAAGGCAACAAGATTTAATTCTAATGGACACGCGGCTGCCGTTGAATTGGTGAGCAAACTTTGTCGGGCGGGATACAAGATTGCCGAAGAAGCCGTTTCTTATACACCCAGGACGCATCAACAAGGAAAAACCATAAAAGCCGTAGATACTGTTATTCCTGCTTTATGGGCGATCCTAAAAGTTAAAATCTTTGGCTAAAGAACATCCCTTAATTAGGGTACAAGATCTCTGAAAATATTTTCACTAGCATGAACACCGTGAACAACAATCCTCCCAAAATTAACACATAAAAACATAACGCCATTTTCCGATTATCAAAAGACAATTCAACACTATTTAGCCCATACGGGAGCTTAATGGCCTTAAAGGCGATGTTTGCTTGATAAACAACTGATCGTTGATTGTTGATCTTGGCCGTCCAATCCGGATGGTACCCGTCCTTATAATACAGCCATGCGCCCTGCCTTTCAGGAACAAAAGCGGTCAACTTTAACCGATTTGATGAAAAATCATTTACAACGATGTATCCTTCAGACTTCGCATGGTTTTTCCAAGTATTTTGAAGCTTAGTAGATGCGCCGGCGACAACAATCGCGTCCTTTGTTTTTATAGCCTTGAGAGTTGTCTTCGGATCATTGCTAAAAATAACTTTTGAAATAAGCTGAATCTTTGGTGTTTGGCATCCGACAGCGTTGCGGACAAAGGAGCTCTCAGGTAGGGTAAACCCTTGCAAAGTCGGCTTATTTCCTGTTATTTTTAAGAAATCATAGACATATTTGTTCATAAAATCTAAACGCAGGTCGCAATCACACGGATCCCACTGCAGAAAGTCGTAATAATAGGCATAGATGCCACAACCCCAACGATGATGGAAAAATGAAAGATAGTCCTTAAGTTCTTTTGCCCTGATTGAAGGTGGCTTAGAGCTTCGTGAGGACTGATAAAGATTTCTAGAAACATAGCTTAACGATTTAGGCTGCGCAGGCGCATTCTTATGAACACGCTCTGCGATCAAGAATTGGGCAACCACCAATTCAAGAACACAAAATAAAACAAGAAGAACGCCCAAATGCGGTGATTTGGTCTTTCTTAATTGCGCAAAAAAGAATGCGAATAAAACGATCGCAAGGATCAAGCAGGGATAAGCAACGGCCCACAACAAGCTTTCTCCAGGGCAGACAACTAAAAAGCTAAAGGCGACCATAAAAACGCCAAAAAATAGAAAAAGATAGGATTGATTATTATCTTTCTGCTTGGCGATATCATTGAGCAAGGCCTGCAAGCCGAAGCCTGCAAGGATGGGAACATAAAAACGCAAAAGATTTGCGGTTAAGCCAATATGACGAAAGAGCTTCATCCCTGGCATAAAATAATAACAAAAGACACTAAAATAACTCCCTAACGAGAAAAGAAAAACAACCGCTGCAAGGACAAAGAAAACAGCGAATAGTGGTTCTTTGCTACGAAAAATTCCATAAACAACGCAAATCCAAAGTGTTAATCCTAAATAAATATGCAGATCAGAAAAGGAAGTTGCCAAATGAATAGGAGTAATGAAAAAAATAAATTTCTTAAGACCAATATGACCACCATAGCTCAAGAATGTCTGTAAGGAAACTCCGAAAGATTCTGGATCTCGACCTACGGAAAGAATTTGTATTAAATCTTTTGAATGGAACAAAATATAAAAATATGCAAAGACAAAAGCAAAGAGACCAAGACACTTAATTATATTAATTAAAACAGAAGATTTGCAGGGAGCTTTATAGCCGCAGAAAATTTGTCGCCGATTGACGATCCACAATAGAATAAAAAAAACAAAAAATTGGAAAAAGACGATAACAGTAAAATAAGGAAGACAGCCAAGAAGCGAAATGACCGATAAAAAGAAGAAAGGAAAAGGATTCTTATCAATAATCAGTTTTCGAAAGTAAAAAAGCATCCATGGTAGCAAGTAAAAATAGGAAAATCCCCAGCCAATCTGATCTCTTAGCATGAGGCTCCCTGCTGCACATAGACAAACAAGCCAAATTGAAAAACGACTCTTAAAAATGTCTCTTGCAAGAGTATAGGTTCCTAGAAGATAGATGAGTTGGGTTGCAAAGAAAGATGCCTTATATAAAAATAAAACATTTATTATTTTTAGAAGGCTACCAACAAGCATAAAGAAATAATCAGTTGGCAGAAAGATGAAGAAATCGCTTGAGACTCCAAAGCTTGTATAGGGAAGCCAGCGAGGCAATTCCGCGTGAAAGAAAAAAGAGTTGTAGGTGTTGTAAAACGCAATGTAGTGCGCAAGGGTATCATGATAAATCGGAGTTTTATTAAGGAAAAACGGTAGATTAATAAACCCTGCAAACAGAACCAGGATAGTAAAGAAATGCTTCTTAAGGAATCCTACAATGACCATACTTAATCTTATCAAATAAACTACAATTTGAAAGGTTATCTTTAATTTTTTAATCTCTTTTTCTAAAACTTTTTTAGAGACTGGGCTCTGAGCTCAACAACTAATCGCAATGCGTTGCCCTTAAGAAACCAATCTTCAAGATTCTTAGATTACTAAAAGTAAACGTGAGTAAGTTTAAAGATTTATATATAACTTTTCTATTGACAGAGTAATTCTATTATGCTCTAATGATATTGAAATAAGAATACAGCTCTCTACGCAACTAAATTATAAAATAAACAAATACCAAAGACAGGGAAGCGATGGATCACTTATTAGATGTTGATGAGCTTGCTGCATATCTTAAGCTGAAAAAGCAGACGATCTACAACTGGCTTAATCAACGCAAGATCGCAGGGATCAAAATCGGCGGCGTCTGGCGTTTTGATCGCAAAGAAATAGATAAGTGGTTGCGCTCTCAATCAAGGAAAGTGCAATAATCATGGCCTCCAAGAAACAAATTGGTATTTTCTGGGGATCAGAATTCTTATCCGTTGCAGAAATGCAGCGCGATCAACTTATTTTCTCTGCAGCCATTCCGCGACAAATCCCAGACAATCTCAATCCACCGCTTTCTGCTGAAGGTATGGCTATCTCCGAAGACGTGCATTTAACCGCAGCAATTCTAAGGCTAATCAAGGATCGAAATATAGATAAGCCTAAGATGCGACTCTCAATTCCTGTCCGCGATATTATTTTCCGCTCTTTTACAATACCCTTCATGAGTCCTTTGGAAACCGAAAACGCGATTGCCTTTGAAGCCCCACGATACATGCCCTTTAAGCTCGATGAGCTATTTTATGCTTTTCACGCAATCCCTTTTATGGAAAAAGATATAAAAAAAAACCAGATCCTTTTTCTTGCCATACGCCAAGACAAGCTCGATCAGTATTGTAAAATTATTGAAGACGCCAACGCTGAAATCCTATCGGTTGAACCCTCGATCTTAAGTCTTTTAAGGATTCTTCACGTCAAAAAACTTTCCAATGCCACCCAAACAATCGCCATTGTTCAAATCATCGAGGGCCAAGGATCCATCATGGTGGTGAACCAGCAAATTCCTCATCTGATCCGCAACTTTAATCTACTGACAGCCAACAGCGATGGCTCAGAGCAAGATTTTCGATCTATCGTTGCAAATCTTGCTAGCGAAATCCGTAATTCCATTGAATTTTATAATCGTCAACCAAAAGCAGCGAATCCCAGCAGTCAAGTAACACACATCTATCTTTTTACTGATCAAAACGCTAAGGAAACTTCGCAAGGAATTAACGATGAGCTCGGCATTGCAGCAACATCGCTTAACCTCAACAATCTTTTTCGATATGAAAATGAACTTCATTCCAACATGGCCAACGCCATTGGCATTAGCTTAACAGACACGACACCCTCAAGCTTCAATCTCGATTTAGCAAAATCACGAAAGCTAAAGCATTCTAAAGTCTCTGACTCAGGAACAAAAAGTTTTCTTACACAAACACCTAACTACAAAACAACAATTATCGTGGCTTGGATTTGCTTAAGTCTAGGAGGGGGGCTATACGGTATCACACGCTCACAAGCGCTTCCTTTAGAAAAGAAGTTTTCTGAATTTAAAACATTTGTTCAGAAATATCAAAACGCCTCAAAGCCTGACCTAGAAAAAATGATTGTCGATGTTGAGGCAAAGACAACTGACTACAAAAAACTTCGCCTTGAAAGTCATATGACCCTCTATCTTAAGAACATTTCTGACGCGCTCCTTGATGGTGCTTGGCTATCGAATCTCAATATTGGCTATGGTAATCCCCAAGAGACAGGCCGACGTGAAATCAAGGTTTACGTGAATCTCCAAGGCTACTCTTATGATGAAAAACTCAATCGCCAAATAAGCCTCATCGAAGAATTCTTAGAAAGATTACGTTCGAACGCTTTTTTCAAGAAATATTCTAAAAAAATTGAGCTCACGCAAGTCAAAAAAGAAACGCTTGGAGGCTTTCCCGTTACATTCTTTGAAATCATCATTGAAACGGACGAAACCAATGAATAATATCCTTAAAAAATTGCAAAACATAAAAATTGAAGACTTAAGCAAAATCAAATTTGATTTTGATATGAGCCAAATCAACGTTCAATCTATTCGCGAAACCCTTGATCATCGCAAAGATATCTTTATCAATAGCATCCTGGTCCTCACAACTCTTTTCGGTATGCACTATTATTGGAAAGTCAGCAATGACAAAATGGCTGCGATGAAAAATGAAATGGCCGCACTTGAAGAAAAACAAAAAACAGCGATCATGCTGGAAGATGCTAAAAAACGCCTCGATGCCTTGATTAAAGTAACTCCCCAAGGTTTTCCCACCGAAACAGAAATCATCAAAGGCATTATTAATCTTGCGGCAACCCACAACGTTGATGTGATCTTTTATACCCCTACAGGTTCTCAAAAAGAAAACTACTACACAATTCAAACTATTAATTTTACCCTCGCGTCAACCTATGCAAACATGCTTTCACTCATGCAAGCATTAGAAAAAAACAAAGAAAACTTACGTATCAATACATGGAAAAATAGCGCTGGTAGCGCGTCGCAACGAAACGCGCGCAATAAAACAATAGCGCAAGAAGAAGAAGCTATGGGATGGGAGATTTCCGTTAGCTCAACGAGATTAAACCATGAAGAATAATATTATTCGAGTATCCATCATCCTGCTTCTGGCATCAGCATCGCAAGGATATGCGCAAAACCTTTTGCTTGATTTACAAGAAACCTTAAACATAAGAAACCCTTTCGAAACATGGCTACCAAAAGTTGAAGAAAAGATTGAAATCGTACAAGAACCAGATAAGATAATAAATATAGTAGTTCCTGGCAAAGACACTAATGTTCAGCCAACAATCGTTCAACCCGTAAAAGAGGTAAAGCCTCCCAAGGTGATCCTCAGCGGACTTGTTTGGAGTAGCGATCGACCTCAGGCGATTATTAATGATCAAGTGGTATCGATCGGTGATATGATCGAGGATTCAAAAGTTGTTGATATTCACAAGGATGGTGTTGACCTTATGCGTTTAAATACACTTTTTACAATACGCATTGATCAAACCATAACTCAATCGACTTAAGGAACGTTCTCATGAAAAAAAAGATGTCACCTATCGCTCTAACCACTTTCTTCCTTTTTAGCTTTCTCCTTATCACGCATTATTCTTCCTTTGCTGAAATATCTCGTTTTAGCAAATTTGTCTATCCCGAATACTCCAAAAAAATTTCGATGGATTTTAAAGATGCGGACTTGCGCAACGTTCTAAAAATCTTTTCTCAGCAATCTGGAATGAATTTTATTGCAGCCACGGATATTGCCAGCATGAAGGTGACACTCTTTTTTGAAAATGTCCCCGTGGAAGAAGCCCTTGAACGTATCCTGAATGCCAATGGCTTAATCTACGAAGTCGAGCCCGGAAGCGATATCTTTACCGTAAAAAAAGTAACAAAGCCTACCGTCGAAGTCATCACGCGCGTTTACACCCTTAAGAACGCAACTGTTTCTACATCAAAACTCTTGACAACCCTTGGAAGCGAAAGCAGCAATAGTGCTTCTACAAAAACAGAATCGACAAGCACAATAGGTGATAGCAACACAGGAGGTGGAATGATTGCTGTTCTCGAAAGCGTTTTGACGCCTGATAATGGCAAGGTGATTGAAGACCCTCGCACCAACAGCTTGATTGTCACGGATATCCCAAGCCAATTTCCTATTATTGAAAAGACAATCGCGCAACTCGATGCCCCTACACCTCAAATTCTTATTCAAGTTGAAATGCTTGATATTTCTAAAACTACCGCTGACCAACTTGGGGTCCAATATGGCACAGCTCTTAGCTTTTCAGGGGCTAAGCGTTCTGTTCTGTACCCTTGGGATCAAAATAAGATTTTATCTAAAGGCTTTGAACTCGATCCTGAATATACCGCAGGAACCATTGATGCCTCAGGCCTTACCGTTATGCTGCAATTCTTAAAGAATCAAGTCGATACAAAGAATCTTGCAAATCCTAAAATTTTAACCCTGAATAATCAAAGCGCTGAAATCAAAATATCAAGCAACGAAGCCATTGGAACAGTCTCAACAACAACGGGGGGCGGAAGCGGCGTTACAGATTCAACAGTTGAAGCAGAGCGCATAGAAACAGGTATCTTTTTAACGGTCACTCCCCAAATCAATATCGAGACAGGAGAAATCACTATGGCGATCGTGCCCAAGGTGATTGAGGCACGGATCGGTTCAATTAAAGATCCTCGATCCGGCGAAAACTACAAAGACCCTGAAGAACGCTCGAGTAAAACTATTCTCCGCGTTAAAGACAATGAAACAATCTTTTTAGGAGGCCTTAAAAAAAATACAAACGCGAATACCGTTACAAAGGTCCCGCTCTTAGGCGACATTCCTTTGATTGGAGGAGCTTTTCGCTACACAGTAAAAGCGCATCAAGAGCGTGAACTTGTGATCTTCATTACCCCTAAAATCATTGATGATCAAAATAACATAACGCCCAAAACTCTTACTGCTAGCATGACAACTCGCGAGCAAAGCATCTCAGAAGCCAAAAGAAAAGAAATCAACAAAGCCCTTTTCCTGACTGAACAACAACGAATCAATAAATGACACGATTACGCTTAGGCGAAATTCTTATCCAACAAGGTGCTCTGACCGAGACCCAACTTAACCAAGCCATTGATGCCCAAAAAAAACAACGTGGCCGCATTGGTGAAATCCTGCTCCAGCTTGGATTTGTCAAAGAAAATGATATTATTGCTTGCCTTGCCAAACAACTAAACATTCCTTATCTTTCGTACAATTCTGGACTATTAAAGCCTCAGAAACCTGAGCTTCTGAAGCTCATCCCAAAAGATTTTGCCCAGAAAAATTTTGTCTTGCCCTTGTCCCTCAATAGCAACACGCTAACTTGTGCGATTTTTGATCCCCTCGATCTTCTCCTCATTGATAATTTACGCACCATAACTGGTTATGGACTTAGTCTTGTCTTAGCAACAAAAAAAGATATCGCTCTGGCTATTGAAGATTGCTATGCCAAGGGTGGCCAATCATCATCACCTAGAGCCGCACAAAGCACCTATGAGGCACCTAAAGAAAAAGAAGAGCTCCTTGTTAATCAAAAACAGCGCGAGGACACAGAGCTTAGCGTGGACAAGCTTACAGAAAGGGCAGGCGACGCATCAGTTATCAAGGTTGTTGATTTGATTATTCGCCAGGCGATTGATCAACGCGCGAGCGATATTCATATTGAATCCCATAAAGAAAAAATTTCCGTGCGTTATCGTATCGATGGGGCCCTTTACGAGATTCCACCACCGGCAAGGCACCTCTTGCTCCCCATTATTTCAAGAATTAAAATCCTTTCCAAGCTTGACATTGCGGAAAAGAGACTTCCGCAAGATGGCTCGCTTGCCGCCAAACTTGAAGACCGCATGGTCGATCTTCGTGTTTCTTCAATTCCAACAATTTGGGGTGAAAAAGTTGTTATGCGCATCTTAGACCAAAGTGCTGTCAATTTAGATATTGCGACCCTAGGCTTTGACACCAAACAGCTCGAGCAAATACGCACAGCTATCCGTGCGGCTTATGGACTATGTTTTATCACAGGCCCAACGGGAAGCGGCAAATCCACAACACTCTATTCTGCATTAAGCGAAATTATTGATTCCAAGAAAAATATCATGACGGCCGAAGATCCTGTTGAATACAAACTCGACGGCATCAATCAAATTCATGTCAAGCCCGACATTGGCTTTACCTTTGCCGCAGCCCTACGCGCCTTCTTGCGTCAAGACCCGGACATTATCATGGTCGGAGAGGTGCGCGACCTTGAAACCGCTCAGATTTGTCTACGCGCAGCCCTGACCGGACATCTTGTCTTAAGCACGATGCACACCAATGACGCGGCATCCGCGGTGACGCGCCTTTTAGATATCGGCATTCCATCGTACTTACTAACACCTTCCTTAAATATCATCGTTGCCCAGCGCTTAGCGCGAAAACTCTGTCAAAGCTGCAAAGAAGCCTACGAGCCTTCAGCAGAACAAAAAGAAAAATTTAATTTAAAATCTGAACTTATTTATCGCGCCAAGGGTTGTGAAAAATGTAATCACATCGGTTACAAAGGAAGGATTGCCATCGCAGAGGTCCTCTTTGTGGATGATGCTATCCGATCAATGATTGCTAAAAATGCCCTATACACTGACATCAAGGAAGCCGCACGTCAAAACGGTATGAGCACGTTATTTGAAACAGGTATTAAAAAAGTCAAAGAAGGCCAAACAAGCCTTGAAGAAGTTTTAGCCATTACACTCTTATAATATGCCCGACTTTACCTACACAGTCAAAGATTCTTCTGGAAAAACGATCAAAGCGTCAACCGCAGCTGACAGCAAAGAAGCATTAATTGCTGATCTCCAACAAAAAGGCTATTTCATTCTTGCCGTGACGGAGGGAATCCTGTCAATAAACCCTCAAGGATCATCCCAAAAAATAAAAATATCACGAAAATTCACCCGTAATGGCGTTGCGACGCAGGACAAACTTTTGCTGGCTCGCCAACTCGCCACCATGCTTGATTCAGGAGTCAACTTGATGCGAAGCCTCACCATCGTTGTAGAACAAACAGAAAGTAAACAATTTTATGAAATACTTCAGCACGTTCGTAACGATGTCGAACAAGGCATCAGCTTAAACAAAGCCCTCTCCCGTTACCCCAAGGTGTTTGATACCCTCTGGACCAGCCTCATCGAAGTCGGTGAAGCCTCAGGTACCATGCCGAGGGTCTTAAATAAAATTACCATATACGTAGAAAAAGCCGAAGCCCTAAAATCAGCAATTATTTCCGCGCTCATTTATCCAGCGATTCTTCTGACTGCTGTTGTCGGAGCCATTCTTGTCTTTGCTATTTTCATTGGACCAAGATTCCAAGAGTTATATTCCACCCTGGGGTCTAATCTCCCAGGCCTAACCCAGGGGCTTTTAGATCTTTTTAGCTTTATCCGATCTAAATTTTTCATTCTTCTTGGCTCAATCATTATTTTCATTATGATGATAAGAAAATATCTCGCAACGCCTATCGGGAAAGTGCAGTGGGAGCAGTTGCTCTTTTCATTACCAGTCTTGGGTGATCTGCAAAAGACCGCCATCATGGAAAAATTTGCTTCTCAAATGACCATCCTTGTTGAAAGCGGGGTTCCAATCATCCAAGCGCTAGACATCATTGAGCGCCTGATCGGAAGCAAAATTTGTGAAGGGCTTGTTAAACAAATTAAAAAAAACGTCAGTGAAGGAAAAATGATCTCAGAGGAAATGGCCAAAACTAACTTTTTCCCTTCTATGGCAATCCAAATGATCGCTGTAGGGGAGGAAACAGGAGAGCTCGCCAAAATGCTCAATCATGTCGCAGAGTATTATCAACGTGTTCTTGCCATCGCCACGCAACGCTTTACAGCCACCTTCGAGCCGATCATGCTCATTGTCATGGGTGGCACCATTGGAACAATTATTGTTGCTATGTTTTTACCCATGCTCAATATGTCTTCCTTGGGAGCACCCACGGCAGGAGGAGGTGGTTAAAAAAATAAATGTTTTATTGCGTGAAAGGTACGCATATGCTATATTTAAAGCAGGTTAAGAAATGTGGTATTAACTATTAAAACAAAGGAGAACACAATGAGAGTTCATCAAAAATCAGGCTTTACTCTACTTGAAATTATTATTGTCATTATTATCTTGGGTATTCTAGCAAGTATCGCACTTCCCAAATTTGCAGATACACTAAAGAGCTCAAGAGAAGGAGCAGGTAACTCAGCTCTTGCTTCAATTTGCCGAGAAGTAGCGGCGCAATCAACCTTAAAAGGCGCTTTCACTAACGCCTTTGTTCCTACTACTGTTAATGTTGCCTCTAATTGCGGTAAGCCTACCTGTGCTGCAAACGGAGCCAATGGTATAGATTGCACTGCGACAACCGGCGATGCGACTAAGTGCAAAACTTTAACATATTCGTGTACATGGATAGACTAAGCCGAGTAGGATAAACAATAAAAGGCTCGGAGCAACAGCTCCGAGCCTTTTCAAATTAAAAAAATATTATATACCACTGAATGAAAGAAAAAATGAAATCAAAAAATGGTTTTACACTTATGGAAGGCGTTATTACCGTTGTTCTTTTAGGCCTTCTTGCAACCATTGCCATTCCGAGCTATCAAAACGTCATGACTCAAACTCGCATTAAGGACGCCACAACAACTCTTCAACTGCTATATACCGCACAAAAAATTTATTTTAATGAACACGGAGTTTATGTTGAAGGGGCAAATGTGGATGAACTTAATACAAATTTAAATTTAGGAATTATTCCAAATAAGGTTGCTTACAACTGCGATCCAAAAGTATGCTATGCCACCGGAACGGGAGTTAGTCTATCCATTGATATAACTGCCCCAACTCCTGTTGTTAACTAAGAAAACCGATCGGCTCAATATGCCGCTATTAAAAAGATTTCAAACCATAAAGTCCTACACCCTTATTGAAATCATTGTCACCGTTATTATTCTCTCCGTTGGTTTTCTTGGCATTCTTTCTGCTTTTTCATTCGGTTCACGAAACAATCTTGTTTCCGATAATAAACTTCGGGCGGCCAACAAAGGACGCGAGCTCTTAGAAGACTTACGCGCAAAAACTGACCAACGGATATGGGAAGGTAGCTGGAAACTGATTTGTAACGGCAGTGAACAGATTTGGCCCGGTGAGACCTTTGAAGGAAACTCGATTTCGTACACCTGCACAGAAATTTCTGGAGCGCGCAAGGTTACACTTACCCTAACATGGACTGACTAGACATGAAATATTTTTACTCTATCAAACCATCCTTCTTTCGTTCTTCACCTCAGGCCAAACTTCAAAACAACAAAGGTATCACCTTAATCGAAATTATTGTTGCCTCAATCATTGCCATGACTGTCTTGGCAAGCCTTGCATCCATGGACTATGCCGTTCGCATGATGTACAAAAACAGAGGATCACGTGGCATGCTTTCTGTTGAAACAACTTCCATACTCTTGCATATGGCACGTAATATTCAACTGGCAAGAAGTGACGCAACATTCACCGGGATCGAGATCTCTGGAGGAGGAACAGCTCTCTCGATCCTTCAAGACAAAAATGAAACACCCCAAAATTATGCTGACGACCCCTGGGTTTGTTATGAACTTAAAGATGCAGGCATTGAATTTTGCACAGCAAAGGGTTCCTGTATGGCCGCAGCTGACACAGTCACGCTTGGCTCAGGAAGAATTAAAAGTTTTAAAGTTGGATTCACAACCAACAGCACAACCCTAGAGAACCAAGTGCGAATCGTTATTGAGGCTTGCGTTGACCCTGCAACCTGCATAGCCTCTGAATTTACAACCGAAACAACCATCTCTGCCGTTTCAACCGGCGGGCAAACCATATAAAAAACTTCCTCAAATATCCACTCAAAGGGCCGATAGTTCAGCTGGGAGAATGTCTGGTTCGCAATCAGAAGGTCGGGGGTTCGACTCCCCCTCGGTCCATTTTAAAACCTCTCAAGGGACTGCTACCTTTTGCACAATCCCAAATTGTAACGATTAGAAACATTTATATCTTCATCATTATTATCACCGTGCAATCATAAAAATCAAATGCGAGTTTCCACAACACGATCTAAAATTTTCTTGGCAATCGCTTTTTTTAGGTGATATACTTTAAATGGAAGATGTAGGTTGGTATGCTTAGACAAAAGAGAGGATTAATATGAAAAAAACGTTCTTTTTAAAAAATCTTAGAGCTTTTACCGCCATGGAAATATTAATTGTCACCATTGTGACAGGTGTTCTTACGGCAATTCTTTTGCCAAAGTTCCCTGAGATGATCGAAAACCAGAAAGCAAGCACAGCCAAAACCGCTCTCAGCAACATTCATATGTCCCAACGACGATATTTTATTGATAATGATGAATACGCCCCAGACGATAAATCTCTTGATGTTGCCGCTACAGCTCCTGATGGGTTTAATCTCACAGTCAGCAATAACCCAACTCAGCTTGCACTCATGACCAGAGACACTGGTGCCTATACTCTATCCATTGCCTCAACCGGATCCATTGGATGTCAGGGAAGCGGCTGCAGCGCTATTAACATGGGAGATACCGCAACCTTCATCGATGATAGAGATCCACCAGTAGCAACAACAACGCCACCGGCAACTACAACGCCAACAGCTGAGACAAAAGAACCACCGGAAGGAAGAGAAGATCCACCAGCAGCAACAACAACGCCGCCAGCAACAACAACGCCAACAGCTGAGACAAAAGAACCACCGGAAGGGAGAGAAGATCCACTAGCAGCAACAACAACGCCGCCACCAACAACAACAGCAGCTCCTGTTTTTCGTAAATAAAGAGAACTGCTAACGACTACCTGTGACATTACACCGTTTTTATTTTCCAAGCCTAACTCAAAACCAAAAAATTATTTCTATTTTTGACAACGATGAACTTCACCATCTCTTCCACGTGCTTTGCTTTAAAAAGAATGACGATCTTATTGTCTTTAACGGCCAAGGTCTTGAAGCCCTGGGGACCATCCAGGCGATTTCCAAAAAAAGCGCCCAAATTCGCCTCCAAAACTTTTCAAATCACCAACGTCTAAAGCCTTCATTGGTCCTTGCCTGCGCGATCCCCAAAAAATCAAAGTTTGAAACCATCATTGAAAAATGCACCGAACTTGGCGCTGACGAAATTATCCCTCTGAAAACAATCCGCACGGAAATGTCAGGCTCTGCGGAAAACTTAAAACACAAACACGAGCGCTATCAAGAAGTTGCTATCAATGCCTGCAAGCAATCGCAGCGATCTTTCTTGCCCAAGATTCATCCTGTCATGATTTTGGACGCCATGTTCGCGATGATCACAGCTGACGACCTAAGCCTCATCGGATCGCTCCATCAAAACCGTAAACCTCTTGCCAGCCTTTCGCTCAATCAGCTCCGAAAGACTCAAAGAATCTATATCCTCATTGGCCCAGAAGGGGATTTTACCGACGAAGAAATGCATCTTGCTCTCAGTAAAGGCTCTTTACCCGTTAGTCTGGGCCCGCAGGTTTTAAAAGTTGAAACCGCTGCCATGGCCGCCATATCCTTTCTCATGCTTTCCTTACGATCATAAACGTTGCCCTCTTCTATATACTAGTATTAATATGATTTCTATCTGGCGCTGGCGCCTTAAGGCGCCAGCGCCAGAACCCTTTTGCATTTGACAAGGGAAAGCCCCTCAGGTATAATTCACTCCTCACACCTTTAACAACGGAGGATTTTATGAAAGAAGAAAAAAAACCAGAAGTGAATACGGATAAGAAAAAAGCCCTTGAACTTGCCTTAACTCAAATTGAGAAGCAATTTGGCAAAGGATCCATCATGACCCTTGGCCAAAATATCTCTTCCCATGTCGATTGCATCCCAACGGGTTCGATTGCCCTTGATGCAGCCCTGGGCATTGGCGGCGTTCCCAAAGGACGCGTCATTGAGATTTACGGGCCAGAATCATCTGGAAAAACAACCCTAACCTTAAGCATTATCAATCAAATTCAAAAACAAGGCGGTGTAGCTGCATTTATCGATGCAGAACATGCCTTTGACTCATCGTATGCCAAAACCCTTGGCGTCAAGCTTGATGATCTTTTGATTTCACAGCCCGACACGGGCGAGCAAGCCCTCGAAATCGCTGAAACCCTTGTCCGCTCTAACGCCGTTGACTTAGTAGTCATTGACTCTGTAGCTGCCTTAACCCCGCGCGCTGAAATTGAAGGTGAAATGGGGGACTCCCACATGGGCCTTCAAGCAAGACTGATGTCCCAAGCTCTGCGCAAACTCACAGCCGCGATTAGCAAATCCAAGACCTGTGTCATTTTTATTAATCAAATCCGTATGAAAATCGGCGTTATGTTCGGCTCACCAGAAACAACGACGGGTGGACGCGCGCTCAAATTTTATGCCTCCGTGCGCATTGACCTTCGTCGCGTGGAAAGCATTAAAAAAGGTGAGGAGTTCGTCGGAAACCTCGTCAAAGCCAAGGTTGTTAAAAATAAAGTCGCCGCTCCATTTCGTGAAGCCATGTTTGAGATCTATTTTGATGAAGGCATTTCACGGCTCAGCGATATCTTAGACTTAGGGATTCGAGAAGGTTTGATTGTCAAATCAGGATCCTGGTTTTCCTATGAAACAGAAAAAATTGGCCAAGGCCGTGAAAGCGCACGGGCATTCTTGAAAGACAATCCAAAGATCTTGGCTCAAATTGAAAAGAAAGTCCGCGAAAAAGTCATTGTCGCGAAATAATTAACGTCGTGCCCAAAACTATTGATGAGCCTTTTTCCAAAGCAAAACAGACTTGTTTTAGGCTTCTTAAAATACGTCCACGAAGCCGGCAAGAACTTCAAGAGCGCTTAACACAGAAAAATTATTCGCCAGAAGTTATTGCTAAAGTAGTTGCCGTTCTCACAGGTTTAAAACTCATCGATGATAGGCGCTTTGCCCATGATTGGGTTTCTTGGCGACTAACCAATAGCTACGGTAAGCATCGCATCATTGCCGAGCTTAAACAAAAAGGCATTAACGACACCCTGATCACAGAAACGCTTAATAATGCGCTTACGGATTACAATGAGGAACGTATTGCGCGCGATTTAGCCAAAAAACGCATCCACCGCTACCACAACCTAGAAACATCCACTTTGCAGCGCCGCATCTATGGATTTCTTATTCGCAAAGGATTTTCTCAAACCATGGCCTTAAAAATTGTTCACAGCTATGACAACAAATGATATTCGTAAAAAATTTCTAGATTTCTTTGCCTCCAAAGAACACAAGATTCTTGCAAGTGATTCTCTGGTTCCCAAGGATGATCCCACGGTACTTTTTACAACCGCCGGCATGCAACAATTTAAAAAACAATTTTTAGGGCAAACCGATGGCCTCTCCCGCGTGGCAACCTCCCAAAAATGCCTTCGTACGGACGATCTTAACCAAGTCGGCGTGACCGCTTTTCACCATACCTTTTTTGAAATGCTTGGCAATTTCTCCTTTGGCAATTATTTCAAGAAAGAAGCCATTGCCTGGGCCTGGGAATTTTTAACCCAGGTCATGCGCTTACCGCAAGAGCGGCTATGGGTCTCCGTCTACCATGAGGACAAAGAAGCCAAGAATCTATGGCTCAGCGAGATCAAGCTCGATCCCCAAAGAATTGTCGAACTTGGCGATAAAAGTAATTTCTGGCCTTCCGAAGCAAAACAAAAAGGCCCCAACGGTCCCTGTGGACCATGCTCGGAAATCTTTTATGATTACGGAGTGGATGTTGGATGCAAAAGCCCTGAGTGTAATCCAGACTGCAGCTGTGGTCGTTTTGCAGAAATCTGGAATTTAGTTTTTACACAGTTTAATCGTAAAGAGGATGGAACTTTAGATCCGCTGCCAAACAAAAATATTGATACCGGCATGGGCTTAGAACGCCTGGCCGCTGTTGTTCAAGGAAAAACAACAAACTTTGAAACTAATCTCTTTGATCCTATTTTAAAATCAATCGACGCTGAAGCTAAAAAAAATCACATCACCTTGACAACAAAAGAGCGCTACATCCTTGCCGATCATATGCGCGCTATTGTTTTTGGCATTGCCGATGGCGTTATTCCGTCCAATGAAGGTCGCGGCTATGTCATCAAAAAACTGATTACCGACATCACAGACCTCCTTCTGGAAAAGGGTAAAACATCCTTTGTGCACAAGCTCGTGCCTTCGGTTGTTTTAGCCATGAAAGACCCTTACGACGATCTTTTGGCTAAGCAAAATAATATTGCTGCCTGGATCAAAAAAACAGAAGAGGCCTATCAAAAAGTGCGGCAGGAACGTATTCCAGAGCTTCAAATAGAAGCCAGAGAAAAACCTGAGCAATTAGGACATATCATTTTTAAATATCGCGATACTTATGGCCTTACCCTAACTGCGGTCAAAACAGTTCTTGAAGGATTGGGTCTTAAAGAACAAACGATCGCAAGGGCCATGAACGACGCCGAACAACTCATGAATGCTCAAAGAGAAAAATCACGCGCCTCAAGCAAAATGACCGGCGATGTCTTCACCTCCTCGGAAATAAATTGTGACAAGATCCCAAAAACACATTTTGTGGGCTATGAACAACTGACATGCACTGCCAAGGTTATCGCTCTTTTTGTTGACGACAAACCTGTAACGAAGGCACAAGCCCCAGTCCAGATTAAAGTGATCCTCGATCAAACACCCTTTTACGGAGAATCGGGTGGCCAAGTCGGCGACCAGGGAACGCTCACAACAGAAGGCACGATGGTCCACATATTGCAAACCAACAAAATCTCTGACATCTGTATCCACTGTGGCCAAATCCAAAAAGGATCTCTTAACATTGGCGATGCCTTAACAGCTAAAATTGACGAACAACGGCGCCTTGATATTATGCGTAACCATACCGCAACGCATCTGCTCCAAGCTGCCTTACGCCAGGTCCTGGGTGATCATGTTCAGCAGCAAGGTTCCTTGGTTACCGAGGATCGACTACGCTTTGACTTTACACATCCCAAAGCCTTAACGGAAAAAGAGCTTTGCACCATCGAAGATATAGTGAACGCCTCTGTTCAACAGTGCCTCACGGTCAAAAAAGAGCAGCTATCTTTAGATGAAGCTAAAAAACAAGGTGCCCTTGCGTTTTTTGCCGAAAAATACAATGCTGCTGTCCGCGTGATTACCGTAGAGAAGACCTCCAAAGAGCTCTGCGGAGGAACGCATCTTGATAACACAGGACAAATTGGTATTTTAAAAATTTTAGGGGAGAGCGCTATCGCCCAAGGAATCCGACGTATTGAAGCCACAACCGGACGCCACGCGCTTAAATTCATTCACGAGATGGAAGAACACGCTAGCAAAATAGCAAAAATACTCAAATCGCCCAAAGACGAATCTCTTGCAAAACTTGAAGCACAAATGAAAAAGATCAAAGGCCTTGAGCAAGAGCTCGCGCACCTAAAAATTGAAAATATCAAAGGGTCCCTCACCAACATTATTGCCAAAGCCAAGACAATCAAAACGATGAATTACATCGCAGCAAGCTTTAACAACATGGATATTGAGACACTGCGCACCGTTGCTGATCTCGTGAAAAATAAAGCAAAATCTGCCATCGTCGCCTTAGGAGCACAGAATGACAGTGGGACATCTTTGATTATTTGCGTGACCGATGATCTCATTGCCAAAAACATCAAGGCTAATGAACTCATCGCAGATATCGCCAAAGAAATCAACGGTAGCGGCGGAGGACGGCCCGCGCTCGCGCAAGCAGGAACGAAAGAAAAAATTAATCTCGTCCAAATGTTTCAATCCATTGAAAAACTGATCAAAGAGAAATAACCCTATGAAAATTCTAAAACCCACATCGGCCGGTGTTCAAAAACTTTACGACCGCAATCTTTACGCGCGAAAAAAGCACATTGAAGAAAAAGTGCGTCACATTATCGACGATATCAAGCTAAACGGTGATGATGCCATCATCAAATACACCCGGCGCTTTGACAAGGTCAAGCTAACGCAAAAACAAATCAAAGTCGCAGAAGCAGAAATTAGCGGTGCCTTTCAAAACATTACCAGTGATTTTATTACAACACTCAAGCTGATTATTAATAATGTTTCTCTCTTTTATGAAAAACAACTTAAAAAACCTTGCCGTGTCAGCGATCATGATGGCGCAGTTCTCAAAGAAAAGATCTTACCCCTTGAATCCGTGGGAATTTATATCCCCGCAGGAACAGCGCCCTTAGTCTCTTCGGTCTACATGACAGTTATCCCAGCCAAGATTGCAGGGGTCAAGCGCATTGTTTTAGTTTCACCGCCAGATAAAACCGGCCATATCAATCCCTATATTCTAGCCGTCGCTAATCTTTTAAAAGTCAATGAGATCTATAAAATCGGCGGGGCCCAAGCCATTGCTGCGCTCGCCTTAGGAACAAAAACAATTCCCAAGGTTGATAAAATCATTGGTCCCGGCAATATGTACGTGACTGAAGCCAAACGACAACTCTTCGGCTATGTGGATATTGATATGCTCGCAGGCCCAAGTGAACTCGCCATTATTGCGAGCCGCCACAGTGATCCCGCTTATATTCTCGCTGATCTCGAGTCTCAGGCAGAACATGTCGGAGGCCTTGCGATTCTCATAACGACGTCTAGAAAACTTGCGAGACAGCTACGCAAGCATATTCCAAACGGCTATGCCATTTGCGCAAAAAACATTACCGAAGCCATTGAAATTGCCAATAAGATTGCCCCTGAACATCTTCAGATCCTAACCAACAACGCCGCGGGCATTGCCAATAAAATTCAAAACGCCGGAGCGATCTTTTTGGGTCCCTTTAGTCCAACGGCCGTCGGAGATTATATCGCGGGCCCCAGCCATGTCCTACCAACGCTAGGAACCGCGCGCTTTTTCTCTGGTATTTGTTTATCAGATTTTACAAAAACAAGTCATATTATCTCGTATTCAAAGAAAGCCCTGGAAGCGATCCGTGAGCCTTTGCAAAAAGTCGCGCTTCTCGAAGGATTGACCAAGCATAACGAATCGGTTCAGATCCGCTTCAAATAGGAAAGGAACAACACCATGTTTACTTTTAAGAAACCTCGCTGTGCTAGCGAAAGCCGCAAAAGCAAAGAAACGGAAATTGTCGCCGACCTCAATCTCGATGGATGCGGGAAAACAAAGATCACAACCCATATCGGCATCCTTGACCACATGATCGAACTATTTGCCTTTCATGGCCACTTTGACCTCAAGCTTGAGGTCAAAAAAGCAGACACCAATATTGACATTCACCACACCAACGAAGATGTGGGGATTGTCATGGGAAAACTTTTTAAAAAAGCTTTAAGCGACAAATCAAAAATTCGCCGCTTTGGATTCGCAGCAGCGCCCATGGAGTCTACATTCTCGGAGATCATTATTGATTTAAGCGGGCGAGGCTACTGCAAGATCGAAGGGCTTGGGCTCCTCAAAGGAAATAAACAAGACGGCTACGCGCTTGCCTACCTTGAGCATTTCCTCGAATCTTTCGCCAATCACCTCGGGGCCAATCTTATTGTAAACATTAAAAATGTATCGGAAGATCTACACACCACCATGGAAACAGTTTTCAAGGCCCTTGGTCTGGCCCTGGATCAAGCCGTTCAAATCGACACACGTCGCCAAGGAATTCCTTCAACCAAAGGAATTATTGACTAATGTCCTCTGTGATCGCCATTATTGATTATGGAACGGGAAATCTGCGAAGTGTTCAGAAAGCGCTAGAACGCGTTGGCGCTAAAACCTGCATCACAGATAAACCTGATGTCATCCTTGCGGCAGAAAAAGTTGTCCTGCCTGGGGTCGGAGCCATTACGCCAGCCATGCAACGCCTAGAAGACCTCAATCTTGTTTCGCCGATCAAAACTTTTATCAAATCAGGAAAACCTTTTTTAGGTATTTGCCTTGGGCTGCAACTGCTCTTTGAACAAAGCGAAGAGGGTGGGGACATCCCAACTTTATCAATTCTTCCTGGAAAAGTAACACGCTTTACAACTCTCAAAGTGCCCCACATGGGTTGGAACGATATCACCCTAACAAAACCTAATTGCCCTATCTTACAGGGGATCAACCCCGTAACAAATTTTTATTTTTGCCATTCGTTCTATGTAGCGCCATCGCAAAGCGAGATTGTGGCCACCCAAACACATTACGGACGCGCCTTTACATCGTCGGTGTGGAAGGACAATCTCTTTGCGGTTCAATTTCACCCTGAAAAAAGCCAAGAGGCTGGATTAACCATTTTAAAAAATTTCTGCCTTTTAAAGCCATGATTATTATTCCCGCCATTGATATTAAAAATGGTCATGTTGTTCGCCTGACCCAAGGAAAATTTGACCAGGAAAAGATATACGACCAAAACCCGCTGCCCGTTGCTCAAGCATGGGCTCGTGATGGCGCAAAGCTTATTCATATCATTGATCTCGATGGCGCCAAAGAAGGAACACCCCAAAACCTTGATCGCATTAAAGAAATTATTGCGGCAACAAGCGCCTCCATTCAAATGGGTGGTGGTATCCGTAACATAAAAACACTTGAAAAAGTTTTTTCCATCAATGTTGCCCGCGCTATCCTGGGAACACAAGCAGTAGAAAATATTGACTTTCTTAAAACAGCTCTCAAGACATGGGGCCCTAAAATCGCGGTCAGCCTTGATTGTGCCAATGGACTCATCACCACAAAGGGGTGGACAGCTGTATCGTCGATCAAGGCCATGGATCTTATTCCAAAACTTGAAGACATGGGACTTCAAACACTTATTTTTACGGATATCGCAACCGATGGTATGCTTAAGGGCCCCAACATGAAAAGCTTAAAACAAATTCTCAAGATAACCAAGATGCAGGTGATTGCCTCCGGCGGCATTGCAAGTCTCGCTGACATTCAACAATTGCTTGATCTTAAAGCGCAAAATCTTTACGGCACGATCACAGGAAAAGCCTTATATGAAAAGAAATTCCATTTAAAAGACGCGATTGATCTATGCTTAAAAAACGCATAATCCCATGCCTTGATGTCAAAAACGGCCGCGTGGTCAAAGGCATTAATTTTGTCCAGCTGCGCGATGCCGGAGACCCGGTTGAATGCGCCAAAACCTATGACAAGGCGCAAGCGGATGAAATTGTCTTTCTCGACATTACCGCAAGCCATGAAAAACGCCCCATCTTTCTTGATGTGGTCAAAATGACCGCTGAGCAAGTCTTTATGCCTCTCACGGTTGGCGGGGGAATTAACTCTGTTGACGATATTCGAGACCTCTTAAATGCTGGAGCGGATAAAGTTTCCATCAACACCTCTGCGGTTGAAAATCCACGTCTCATCACAGAAGCAGCGCAACGATTTGGCAGCCAATGTATTGTCCTTGCCATTGATGCCAAAGAACATCACAAGAGCTGGCAAGTCTTTACCCACGGCGGGCGAACCCCGACCAAGCTTGACGCGGTGGCCTGGGCTAAAGAAGGCGAGCGTCTTGGCGCAGGAGAAATCCTTTTGACAAGCATGGATCACGATGGAACTAAAGATGGCTTTGCGCTTGATCTAACCAAGGCGATTTGCGACGCTGTAACCATTCCCGTCATTGCCTCAGGAGGTGCTGGCCGCCTTGAACATTTTTACGACGTCTTTACCCAAACATCTGCCGATGCCGCGCTCGCCGCGTCAATTTTTCATTATGGAGAGATTCCTATCCCTAAGGTAAAAGAATACCTAAAAACAAAAACCATTGAGGTACGCACATGACCAACGAAACGCTCATCATCACGTCACGCAATCTGCAAAAATTGCGCTTTAATAGTGACGGGCTTATTCCTGCCATTGTTCAAGACGACAAAACAAAGGATGTCTTGATGATGGCCTACATGAACTTGGCTTCACTTAAAAAAACCCTCAAAGATGGACGCACCTGTTTTTGGTCACGTTCCCGCAAAGAATTTTGGACCAAGGGAATGACCTCAGGTCATTTTCAATACGTCAAATCCATCTGCTATGATTGCGATCTCGACACAATTCTCATTAAAGTGCGTCAGGTTGGCGCAGCATGCCATACAGGCAAGAAAAGCTGCTTCTACCGCACACTCAAAGGAAAAAGATGATCTATCCCACGGAAAAAGAATTTCTTACGCTCACCAAAAAAGGCAACCTGATTCCTATTTACAAAGAAATCTTAGGCGATCTCGAAACACCTGTTTCGGCTTACCTTAAACTCACCAGCAAATCAAAATATGCCATTTTACTTGAATCCGTCGAGGGCGGGGAAAAGGTATGCCGCTATTCTTTTCTGGCCAAAGATCCTGAGCTTGTGTTTAAAAGTAAGGGCAAGGAGGCAGAGCTTTTAACCTTTTTCAGCGCAAAGCCAAAGATAGAGAAATTCACTGTTAGTCAAAATCCCTTAGACGAAATAAAGAAAATCATGTCCCACTATCATTTTGTTGCCGTCAAGGGTCTCCCAAAGTTCTGCGGTGGATTTATTGGCTACATGGGCTACGACACGGTACGCTTTTTCGAGCATCTTCCCCATAAACCAAAAGATGATTTAAAGCTTGCAGACATGATCTTAGCTCTTGTCAAAGACCTCGTGATCTTTGACCATCTCAATCATAAAATCAAGATTGTTTCGTGTGTTGAGATCAAATCCACGGCAACCCTCGCCCAAAAACGCCTGGCTTACAAGAACGCTCAAAAAAGAATCGAAAAAACAATTCTCTCCTTACGCGCCGTAGTCCCTCAATCAAGCGCGCCAAAAGCAAGCACCAAGCCCATCAAGCTTAAGGTCTCTTCCAATTTTACAGAAAAACAATTTGAGCAAGCCGTTGTCAGCGCCAAAAAAAATATTTTTAAAGGCGATATCATCCAGGTTGTCTTGTCCCAGCGCTTTTCAACCCCCGTCTCAACGCATCCTTTAAACATCTACAGAGCCCTACGCACGGTGAATCCTTCGCCCTATATGTATTATCTACATTTTGACGACATGGTCATTGCCGGTTCATCGCCAGAACTTCTTGTCCGCTGTGAAAACAATATCGTGGAAACACGCCCCATTGCCGGAACGCGTCCACGTGGCATCGACGAGAAAGAAGATTTCCGCTTGGCCAAAGAGCTCTTGTCTGACCCTAAAGAAAGGGCAGAACATATCATGCTTGTAGATCTTGGCCGTAATGATTTAGGCCGCGTCTGCGCAAAAGGAACTGTGCAAGTATCAGAATTTATGAATATTGAACATTATTCTCATGTCATGCATATCGTAAGCAACATTAAAGGAGAGCTCGACAAAGACCAAAACCCTTTTGATGTCCTCCAAGCGGCTTTTCCCGCTGGAACAGTTTCTGGCGCACCTAAAATTCGCGCGATGGAAATTATTGACACCCTTGAGCCTCTTACGCGCGGCCCGTATGCCGGGGCCATTGGTTACCTAGGTTTTGCGCAAAACCTTGATACCTGTATTACCATCCGTACCGTTGTCATCAAAGACAAAACTGCTTATGTTCAGGCTGGAGCAGGCATCGTAGCAGATTCTAACCCGCAAAAAGAATACCAAGAAACAAAAAACAAGGCGCAAGCCCTACTTTCTGCCATTACCATGGCGCACAACAATTTCGCATAAAAGACATTGAAATATTTAAAAAAAACGCTAATATATACATAATATTTGTTCCTAAATAAAACATCAGAAAGAGGAGTGCTCATGGAAGTCTGTATTCGTATGCAACGTATTGGAAAATCGATCAACAAAGCAGCTAATTATCGCATCATCGCTATTGCAAAACCAAAATCAAGGGACTCAAAAACATTAGCGATGCTTGGCTATTATGACCCTGCCAAAAAACCCGCATCACTTTCCATTGATCTCACAAAACTTGATCAATGGATCGCCAAAGGTGCGGTCATGAGTGATACGGTCAAAAATCTAGTCAAAAAGTTTCGCAAAAATAGCAAATAATATTTAGAACCATTACCAACAAAAGGATATTCTATGGGAACAGAAAATTCGATCAATCCGCTTGCCATGATGATTCCATACGCGCTTATTTTTGGGATCTTCTATTTTCTTGTCATCAAACCGCAGAAAGCCAAACAAACTGAATTCCAGAAAATGATTGATAATCTCAAGAAAAATGATGACATCGTTACCAGCGGTGGCATTCACGGTACGATCGTCAACATGAAAGAAAAAACATTAATTCTTCGCATCGATGACAATGTCAAAATCGAAATTGACCGCGGCGCTGTGGCCCGCATCGAAAAAAAAGGTTCCCCCACTACTTAACACAAAGGAATACCCATGAAAGACCTGAAGAAACGTTTCCTCATTATTTTCGCTATCTTAGGCGCTTGTCTATGGTTTTCTCTGCCTTTAGAAAAACGCATTAACCTCGGCCTTGATCTTAAAGGCGGGATGCACCTTGTTTTGCGTGTTCAAACAGAGAAACTTTCTGAGGATGCCAAAAAAGATGCTGTTTTGCGTGCGATGGAAATCTTGCGTAACCGCATTGACGGCCTTGGCGTAGGGGAAACAACAATCCAGATCCAAGGTGAGAATCAAATCTTAGTCCAATTGCCAGGCGTTACAGATCGCGATAAAGCCCTCGCGATGATCGGAAAGGTTGCCCAGCTTGAATTTCGTTTGGTCAGTGATGATCCAGCTCTCTTAACAAAAGCCTTAGGTGGGGAAGTGGATGCCAACTACGAGCTCAAATATATCAAAGGCGAAGAAAACCGCCCTGTGCTTATTGAGAAATCAACAGCGTTAAGTGGTGAAACTGTTTCAGATGCCCGTGTTGATTTTGATCAACGAAGTTTTGGCCAGCCGCGGATCTCTCTGACGCTCAATGCTGATGGAACAAAGAAATTTGCCACCATCACACAAGAAAACACCAATCGCCGCCTTGCCATCGTTTTGGATGGGGAAGTGTTATCCGCTCCCAATATTCGTGAGCCTATTTTAACGGGAAGCGCAGAAATCACAGGCATGTTCACCTTTGATGAAGCCAATCTTCTTGCGCTCTCACTTCGCTCAGGCGCATTGCCAGCACCCATGTATGTGGAAGAGGAACGAACGATTGGACCTCTCTTGGGAAAAGACTCCATTGATGCAGGTATTCGCGCTACGGTGATCGGCCTCGTTGTCGTTATTGTTTTTATGCTTCTTTATTATTTTATGTCCGGCTTTATTGCGGATATTGCTTTGCTTTTTAACCTCATCTTTATTACCGGAATCATGGGATTCTTAAACACCATGATGCCTGACGCCCAAGCAACGCTGACCTTACCAGGTATAGCCGGTATTATCTTGACACTTGGCATGGCTGTGGATGCCAATGTCTTGATCAACGAACGTATCCGCGAAGAATTTGCCAATGGCCGAACCTTACAAGCCGCGGTTAATAACGGCTTTAACAAGGCCTTTACCGCAATTTTTGATTCCAACTTGACCACGCTCATTGCGGCCTTCATGCTTTTTCAGTTTGGATCAGGCCCCATCAAAGGCTTTGCGATTACATTAGCCATCGGTCTTATCTCGAGCATGTTTACAGCACTTTTTGTCTCTCGCGCCCTTTTTGATTTCTTTATTAAAATCGGCATTATCAAATCTCTCAAAAGTCTCAAACTCTTAAACAATACAAAGATCGACTTTGTGGCCATCCGACATTTTTTCTATGCCTTATCACTCGTGACCATTGCCGTTGGTATGTACTTTTTCTGGGTTCACAAAGATACCGCCTATGGTGTTGATTTCTCGGGCGGCCAAATTCAAGAATACAAATTTACCAAGCCCTTAGACACCCAAAACTTGCGCAAAGCCTTGGACGAGGGAGGAGTCAAGAATTTTGTCATCCAACAATTCGACAAAAACCCTGAAACCGTCATGATCCGCTCTTCTGAAGACAGCTATGACAAAACCATTGAAGTCTTTAAAACAAAATTTAGTGATAATGCCTTTGAAGTCATGCGCCTTGAGAAGGTTGGGCCTGTCGTAGGCCAGGCCTTGCGTAAGCGAGCCTTTCTGGCTATTCTTTTTGCCTTAGGTGGCATCTTGATCTATGTTGGCTTTCGCTTTAAACACTTTGACTTTGCCCTAGCGGGTGTGATCGCCCTCTTGCACGATATTATTATCACGGTAGGTTTTCTCATGATCACAAACCGTCAAATCGATCTCTTGGTTGTCACCGCGCTCTTGACCATTGCGGGGTATTCGATCAACGACACGATCGTCATCTACGACCGCGTTCGTGAAAATCTTCTCAAAGTCAAGAAAACAAATCTTCGCGATGTCCTTAACTTAAGCGTCAATGAAACTTTAAGCCGAACCATTATCACATCCGTCACATCGCTGCTTGTGGTCATTGTCCTCTTTTTGCTCGGTGGAGAAGTTTTAAACACGTTTGCGTTTTGTTTGCTCGTAGGATTTATTTCAGGTATCTACTCCACGGTCTTTATTGCAACACCACTTGTGTTAGCATGGCAAAAAAAACCAAATCGCAATAAATAGCAACCCGCAAACAAACCATGTTTCGGTCGCTTAAATTCTTTGCTTCCCAGATCATTTCGACGGAATCTGTCTTAACCCAGCTTGTTAGCTTCGGCTACAAAAACCAAAAAACCATATCCGAAGAAGGGGAGTTTAGCCAACGCGGCGGCATTATAGACATTTTTCCCACCAATTTTGACGCCCCCATCCGGATCGATATCGACGATGACCGCATCCGCAGCATCGCCACCTTTAACACCCTTACCGGCGAAATCCTCTTTTCTCACCATATTGTCATCATCCTGCCATGCCGGAAATCTAAAGTTGAAACCTTTAACGCGGAAACCCCGCTCAATCACTTTGTCGATATTGAACAAGGGGATTATGTTGTCCACAACAACTATGGCATTGGAAAATTCTTAGGGATCACAGAACTTCGCATTGGCCAAGAAGGCAAAGAACATTTGATCGTCGAATACGCCCATGGCGACAAACTCTATGTTCCCAAAAACGATATGCATCTTGTGCAAAAATATGTTGGCTTTCATAAAAGGCCACCAACGATTTATAAACTTGGCTCCAAGCAGTGGAACAAAATGCGCTCACGCATTCAAAAAAGTATTCAACGGTTCGCCGCAGAACTTTTACATTTGCAGGCTTTGCGCACAAGCGTAGAAGGCTATGCTTTTTCTAGAAACACGCCCTGGATGAGCGACTTTGAAAAGACATTTCCCTTTAAAGAAACACCCGATCAGACCAAAGCCTGGCAAGATGTGCAATCCGATATGAATTCCAAATACCCAACCGATCGCTTGATCTGCGGCGATGTAGGATATGGAAAAACAGAAATCGCGCTACGGGCAAGCTTTAAAGCTGTCATGGACAGTAAACAAGTCGTCATTCTTGTCCCAACAACCATTTTAGCCGAACAACATTATTTTAATTTCACCAAACGCCTTAAGGACTTTCCTGTCCAGGTTGAGATGCTCAACCGCTTTCGCACACCCAAAGAACAACGAAATATTATTCAGAAGACCGCGGAAGGTTCTGTGGATATCTTGATTGGTACTCATCGACTTCTCTCTGATGATGTCCATTTTAAAGATCTTGGTCTTGTCATCATCGACGAAGAACAACGCTTTGGTGTCAAGGCCAAAGAACGTCTCAAGCATTTTCGTCTACTTGTTGATGTCTTGACCTTAAGCGCAACACCTATCCCGCGCACGCTCTATCTTGCCCTGGCAGGCGGTAGAGATATGTCGGCAATTAACACGCCACCTCAAAATCGCATCCCCATCTCAACCCATGTCACCGAGTTTGATGAAGACTTAATCCAAGATGCCATCACCAAAGAGCTTCGGCGCAAAGGACAAGTCTTTTTTCTTCATAATCGAGTTGAAGATATTGAAAAAGTTGGTAATATGATACGCAGGCTTGTTCCGCGCGCGCGGATTTGTGTGGCCCACGGACAAATGCCTGGTCGCCTTTTGGAACAAATGATGTTACAATTCCTTAAAGGGGCTATTGATGTCTTGATTTGCACAACGATCATTGAATCGGGGATCGATATCCCTAACGCCAATACGCTCATTGTCAATCGTGCCGACCGCTTTGGACTCGCGGATTTGCATCAATTGCGCGGGAGGGTGGGACGATTTGAAAAGAAAGCCTATGCCTATTTTCTAACATTACCAAACGCCGAACTATCCTCGGTGGCCAAATCAAGGCTTGCGGCGATTCAAAAACATGCTGGGCTTGGCTCAGGCTTTCATATCGCCTTTGAAGATTTACAAATACGCGGGGCAGGGAATTTACTTGGCGAACAGCAACACGGCTATATCACAAATATTGGTTTTGATCTATATTGTCGGCTCTTAAAAGAATCCATCGAAAACTTAAAAAAGGAAACGCTCGCGCCATGAACATAAAAAAATCTCTTTCGCTTTTATTTTGCACAACATTAATTTATGCTACGGCTATTCTTCTGCCCACGTCAAAATCATTGGCGACTCTCAACGACGGTATTATCGCCATTGTCAACGATGATATCATCACTCTCAAAGACCTCCATGAATTTCTCTCCATCGTCTATATGGGTCTCTCGTCATCAAAACTGAACCCAAGCGAAATCAAAGAGACCATGGCCTATTATCAAGAAAACGGCTTAGAAAAACTTATCGATGAGCGCCTCAAAATAAGTCATGCGGATAAAATGGAAATCAAGATCCGACCCGAAACCATTGACAAACGCATTCAAGAGATTAGAAAGAAATACCCCTCAGCACAAGCTTTTTCTGATGATCTCACCGCACAAGGGATGACACTCACAGACCTAAAAAATAAGATCTTAGATCAATTTAAGGCCTACTACGCCGAAGAACTGGAGATTAAATCCAAGGTTATGGTAAGCCCTCAGCAGGTCACCGAATACTATCAGCAAAATCTTTCTAAATTTCTCACACCCGAACGCTTAACACTCAACACAATTTTTATTCCCTACGAAGAAGGCGCAAAGGCCCTTGCCACACAGCATGCCCAAGATGCTCTCTTAATCATTAAAGATCCTGCTCAGCTTAGTCAATACCCTAAAGGATTTGAGGATATCGCACAGAAATTTTCTGGAACAGCCTCGGTCAGTACCGTACACAAAGGTGAGATGCTTCCTGAAGTTGAAAATGTTGTGTCAAAGCTTGCTCCTGGCGAGATTTCAGAACCCGTCCCAACAGAAAATGGTGTCTATATCTTTCAGCTCCAAGAAAGAATTCCTGAGGCCATGGCTCCCTTGGAGGAAGTCAAAGATAACATTTACGATATGCTTTTCCAGAAGCAACTTAACGAACGCCGTGAAACCTGGCTTAAAAAACTACGCGAAGAAGCATATATCGAAATCAAACAATGACACGTTTACGTCCCAAACCAACGATTGGCATCACGATGGGGGATCCCGCGGGGATTGGTCCTGAAATCATTGTCAAAGCCCTGTCTAATCCTGACGTCAACCGCCTGGCCCACTTTCAAATTATCGGTAACAAAAAAATCTTTTCTCGCTACCAAATGCAACCTTTAAAAAATTGTACCTTCATCGATTTAAACACTATTCCCGATGGTCAAATAAAAGTTGGCACCCTCAGCAAGGCCTCAGGCCAAGCAGCCGTTCACTATCTTGATACCGCGCTTGAACTGCTGAAAGCAAAAACGATCTCCGCGCTTGTGACAGCTCCACTATGCAAAGAAGCGGTTCAGCTCACCAACCCTCACTTCAAGGGCCACACTGAATATTTAGCCGAATTCTTTGGGGTCAAAGAATTTGACATGATGTTTGTCTTAAAAGATTTGAAAGTGGTGATTGCAACTCGGCATGTTCCCTTGGCAGATGTTCCCAGCGCAATCACGCAGAAGCTTATTGTAAAAACAATTTGCTTAACCGCTAAGGCCCTAAACAATTACTTCCATATTCAAAATCCTAAAATCGCGGTTTGCGGACTCAATCCCCACGCTGGTGAAGGGGGGCACATCGGAAAAGAAGAAATCGAAATCATCCTGCCGGCCATGAGACAAGTCCGTAAAATGTGCAAAAGGATTGAAGGCCCCTTTGCCGCTGATACGTTATTTTGTGATTTTAATGCTGCTAAATATGATGCTATTATCGCTATGTACCACGACCAAGGCCTTGTGCCTATCAAAACCACCAATTTCTATAAACTTGTCAATCTGACCATCGGGCTTCCGGTGATTCGCACATCGCCAGCGCACGGAACAGCCTTTGATATTGCTGGAAAAAACAAGGCCGATCCCTCGTCGATGTGCGAGTCGATTAAATTAGCTGTACGCCTTACACAATGAACAATAACAAACGCCTTGTCCATAAGCCACGCAAAAGCCTTGGCCAGAATTTTCTCCACGACCCCCATGTGATCCACAAAATCATTACAGCCTGCCAGTTGCAACGAGACGAAACCGTGCTTGAAATCGGCCCTGGCCTGGGAGCGCTGACAGAAAAAATCGCACCAGCGGTCAAATGTTTTCACGCTGTTGAAAAAGATCACGATCTTTATGCGCACTTGACTAAAAACATCCTGAGCGCAAACTCAACCCTTTATCATCAAGATTTTTTAGACTTTAACTTTTCCAAGCTACCGCCTCCACTCAAAATCATCGGAAATCTTCCCTACAATATTTCATCTCCAATCATTGAAAAATTGATCCAAAATCGCGCAAAAATATCTGATGTTTTTATTACGGTTCAGCTTGAATTCGGGAAACGGCTTGTCGCAACTCCGGGAAGCAAAGACTACAGCGCTTTAAGCTGTGTCATTCAATATTTCGCAGAACCCAAAATGCTCTTTAAAATTAAAAACACTTCGTTTTCTCCAGCGCCTAAGGTTGAATCATGCTTTGTCAAGATTCACTTCAAGGACATGCCAAGCCCCCAGGCGATCGATGAAAAAATATTTCTTAGATTGATTAAAATGGCTTTTCAGCAGCGTCGCAAACAACTCCAAAACGCCCTTGCGACATTGACAACAAAATCTGACCTCAAAGAACTCTTAGCCGATCTCGCCATCGACCCTCAGGCAAGAGCCGAAAATCTCTCTGTTTCTGATTATGTCCAAATCGCCAACGCACTAACTAAAATAAAAAGATAAAATAAAAAAGACTGCTTACTTTACTTGGAATAATTCAGGATGGCTTAATCTTGAGTTTTTGAAATCTCAAGACGCAAATAAATCGAGATGATCTATTTATTATCCAACCAGGGAAAGGCCTTACGCCCCCTGAAACCATTTGTCACGAAACTGCTGGGGATGGGCTTCAAAGGCGCAGTTAAAGATCAAATCTTGCACCTTATCGCTGATATCCTCAAAGCGAACACCAATCAGGAAATCCTTGCCATTATTGCGCTCCCAAACAGCTCGTCCGTGCGCCTGCACGGTAACACCGTCGGCAAGTTCGATGGTCATGGAGACCTTTTCATTGGTAGGAATCTTTTCGTAAGTCCGTAAGCAGACACCTGTATTGTTGATATCATGACTTACACATTCGTGGAAATTAACACCTTTTTCATGCTTATACGTTACTTTGTTGGCAACTTCCCAGCGGGGGAAATATCGCCCGTCATCATTAAATTCACTGCTATCATTTTGAGCCATGGAGTTCTTTCTGGTTAATCCCAATAAAAAAAGCCACTTGCCCGTGTTCACGGTTCCGTGGCTAGAATAAATATACCACATAGACCTTCACTTATCAAGGTCAAGAACATCTTTTTTTTATTCTTGGATTTCTTGACTTTCGTCGAGGAAGATGCTAAAAATAGGATGTGTTTCAAATTAAAAAATAAAACAGAAATGAGAATCATGGAAAAACGTATTTACTATCATGACACGGATGCTGGCGGAGTTGTTTATTATGGGCGCTACTTAAACTACCTTGAAGAGGCGCGAACAGAATTCCTGGAAGACAGGGGATTGAGCGTTGCGGAATTCCAGAAAAAAGGAAATCTTTATGCGGTTCGTAAATGCACCATAACCTATAAGAGCCCAGCACGTTACGCTGAAGTTCTCACCTGTACAGCACACCTAAAAAAGATGACCGCAGCACAGCTTGTTTTTGATCAAACCATTGTTGAAAAACATACGCAACGCACGATCGTTGAGGCTGAAGTCACGCTCGTTTGCCTTGATTCAGGATTTAAACCAACACCTTTGCCCGATGATCTTCGCGCAAAGCTCTCCACCACATAGACTTAATAACAGATTTAAGCAAATCTGATTTTGCCTTGTCATAAATACCCATTAATGCTAGTATATATTTTTATTATAAGACTTACTAATTATATATAATCATATGATAACGAAAAAAGACGTCCAATACATCGCCCACCTTTCTCGGATTCATCTCACAGATGAAGAAACAGAAAAACTGACAACAACCCTAGAAGATATTCTTGGCTATATTGAGAAGTTAAACACCCTTGATGTTTCCACGGTGAAACCCACAAGCCATGTCTTGCCGCTTCAAAATGTCTTTCGCCGGGATCTTCCTCGCCCCTCATTAAGCCAAGCTGACGCGATCAAAAGTGCTCCGGAAAGCCACAAAGGTTCCTTTAAGGTTCCACAGGTCATCGAATGAAACTCAACGAATTAACAGCCCATGAAATCTTAAAAGGGATGAGCGAAAAATGCATCAACCCTGCTGATGTTTATCGCTCTGTACGTGAAGCCATCAAAACCCACGATCCAAAAATCCATGCCTACGTACATCACGAAGATGACGGGATTGCCTTTGATGAAAAGAAGTTCGGCCGCTTTCCTATTCCCATTGCGATCAAAGATAATATCTGCATTAAAAATTATCCGACAACCTGTGCCTCGCATATCTTGCAAGGCTTTAGACCGCCCTATGACGCAACCGTCATTAAGAAATTGCGCGAGGCTGGCCTTATTTTTCTTGGACATGCCAACATGGATGAATTTGCCTTTGGTTCCTCGACGGAAAGTTCGTATTTTGGTGTGACACGAAACCCGTGGAAATTAGATTGTGTCCCTGGGGGATCAAGCGGAGGATCAGCCGCGGCTGTAGCCGCAAATGAAGCCATATGGGCGTTGGGGTCCGACACAGGTGGCTCCATTCGTCAACCAGCTTCTTTTTGTGGTGTCGTTGGCCTCAAGCCGACCTATGGCAGAGTTTCACGCTATGGGCTCATTGCCTTTGCCTCAAGCCTTGATCAAATTGGGCCCATCACCAAAGATATTGAAGACAACGCGCTCTTACTTAATTTAATTGCAGGGCACGATGAAATGGATTCTACATCAGCTGACATCCCAGTGCCTGATTTCACACACGCGCTCACCAAGGATGTCAAAGATCTCAAGATTGCCATCCCAAAAGAATATTTTGTGGAAGGTATCGATGAGGAAGTAAAGACAAGCATTTTCGATGCCATTGAACTGCTCAAGGCCAAAGGGGCTCAGTTTAAAGAAATTTCTATGCCACACACCGCCTACGCGGTGGCCACCTATTATATTCTCGCGACTGCGGAGGCAAGCTCAAACCTCGCGCGCTTTGATGGTGTTCAATATGGTCTACGTGCCCAGCCTAGCCAGCAGCGCCGAACACCCATTATCGACCTTTATGAAGAAACACGCCATCAAGGTTTTGGTGCCGAAGCCAAACGGCGTATCATGCTTGGAACATATTCCTTGTCCTCGGGGTATTATGACGCCTATTATCTTAAAGCTCAAAAGGTGAGAACCTTGATTAAGCAAGATTTCGATGAAGCCTTTAAATCATTTGATGCCATCATCACACCGACAGCACCGACCACAGCCTTTAAGCTTGGAGAAAAGACATCTGATCCGCTGTCGATGTATTTGTCTGATATTTATACTATTTCTGTTAATCTTGCGGGAGTTCCAGCAATCTCTCTTCCGTGTGGGTTTGCAAAAAATGGACTGCCCATCGGTCTGCAAATCATTGGGAAACCTTTTGACGAGGAAATGCTGTTCCGTATTGGACATGCCTATGAGCAAGCTACGGAGTGGCATAAAAAGCGGGTGAGTCTATGAAAAATTATGAAACCGTCATAGGCCTTGAAGTTCACTTGCAGTTAAACACGCAAACAAAAATTTTTTGTGGCTGTTCAACCCAATTTGGACGAGAACCCAACAGCCAAACATGTCCTGTCTGCCTGGGGCTTCCAGGATCCCTTCCGGTGTTAAACGAACAGGTCCTGCTTTCGGGCATGACCATTGGACTGGCACTCAACTGCACCATCAACAGTTTGGTAAAATTTGATCGCAAAAATTATTATTACCCTGATCTTCCTAAAGCGTATCAAATTTCACAATATGATTTTCCCATCGCCAAAGAGGGTTTCCTCAAAGTTGAAACAGGCGGCCAAGTTAAGAAAATGGGCATTATCCGTGCGCACATGGAAGAGGACGCCGGCAAACTCATTCATAGCCCTGAAACAAAAAGTAGCCTTGTAGACTACAACCGTACCGGTGTACCCTTGGTGGAAATCGTGAGCGCTCCTGACATGCGCAGCGCTCAAGAAGCCTATGATTATCTCACAACACTTAAACTTCTCTTGTCCTACTTGGATGTTTCTGATTGTGACATGGAAAAAGGGAGCTTACGCTGTGATGCCAATGTCTCTATTCGCGAACAGGGTGTCCAAGTACTAGGCACAAAAACAGAATTAAAAAATCTCAACTCCTTTCGCGCCGTTAAAAATGCGATTGATTTCGAAGTTCAGCGACAAATCCAGACCCTTGAAGCCGGGGAGCGCATCATTCAAGAAACGCGGCTGTGGAATGAAGAAAAGCAAATCACTGTTTCTATGCGCAGCAAAGAAGAAGCACATGACTATCGTTATTTCCCTGAGCCAGATTTGGTTCCTTTCATGATTGAGACCTCCATGGCAGAAAAAGCTCGTCAAGCCCTTCCCGAACTTCCTACAGAGAAATTAACTCGTTTTATCAATGACTACAAGCTTTCTCTTTACGATGCAGGCGTCTTGGTTCAAGACAAGAACCTGGCGTTCTTTTTTGAAGCCTGCGTCAAGGCATGGAACAATCCCAAAAAGATTACAAACTGGATCATCAGCATTTTAAAACAAGAACTTAACGCCCGTCGACTTACGATCGCGCAGACAAAATTATCGATCACCCACTTTACTGAACTCATTCAAAAGGTTGAAAACGGGACCCTCAACAATTTAACCGGAAAAGAAGTCTTGACCCACATGCTCGATACAGGCAAAGACAGCGCTACACTTATTCAAGAAAAAGGCTTAACCCAAGTCTCCGATGATGCAAGTCTCAATACGATTATCGATCAAGTCCTAGCAGAAAACGCGGACATTGTCCACGCGATCAAATCCGGCAAGGAAAACGCCATCGGATTTCTGGTTGGACAATGCATGAAAAAAACCCAAGGAAAAGCTAATCCTAAAAAAATCGGTGAACTCATTAAAGGGAGGATCCACAATGTCTCAAGCAGTTAAAAAATTCTTAATCACAACAACGTCATTATTAATGATCATCTCACTTGCACGCTTTGCAATTTGCGAAGTAGAGAAAAAAGATAAGATCACTGATGACCTTTACTCCCAGATTGAACTTTTTAGCTATGCACTCACTACGGTTCAGGCAGCCTACGTGGAAGAACCCTCCTCCAAAGACCTTATTTATGGATCCCTTAAAGGCATGCTAGGCTCCCTAGACCCACATAGCCAATTCTTAAGCCCAGAAGACTTCACTGATCTCAAGACAGAAACTGAAGGAAAATTTGGGGGACTAGGAATCGAAATCTCTATTCGCGACAATCTTCTGACCGTCATATCGCCGATTGAAGATACCCCCGCATGGAAAGCCGGCATCAAACCTTTGGATAAAATTGTTAAGATTGATGAAGAATCGACCAAGGATATTACCTTAAGCGAAGCAGTTAAAAAACTTCGCGGCAACCCTGGGTCAGCGGTCAACCTTACAATCTTCCGTGAAAGCGAAGGCAAAATCTTGGAGCTAGCCATTACGCGCGAAATCATCCACATCCACGATGTTAAGGATGTCATGATTTTAGGGGACAATATCGGCTATATTCGCTTAACAGAATTCCGTGAAGATTCCTTTAAAGAGTTTCACAAGGGACTAAGTGCCTTAAAAGAAAAAGGAGCGGACAGCCTCATTCTTGACTTGCGCAATAACCCAGGCGGACTCCTCAACATTGCCATCGACATTACCGAAGAATTCCTCCCTGAGGGCCAAATAATTGTATCGACAAAATCACGCAATCCATCCCAAAATAGTGTGTCCAAGTCATCCAACAAAAACGGGGCCTTCTTAACCTGGCCCATGGCAGTTTTAATTAACGAGGGAAGCGCTTCAGGAAGCGAAATCTTAGCAGGCGCCCTCAAGGATAATAAACGCGCCATCACAATTGGAACAAAATCCTTTGGCAAAGGATCCGTACAGTCGGTAATTCCTTTGCCCGACGGCGCAGGACTCAAGCTCACCACAAGCAAATATTATACTCCTTCGGATATCTCCATCCATGGCGTCGGCATCGAACCGGATATCCTCGTTGAAAGAACACCCGAACCTTCAATCCTTGATGAAAAAATCGAAGGCGCAAAAAAAGCTGAAGAAATCTTCAATAATGTTGAGAACAAGGCAACAGAAAAAAAACCCACAACTGATGATCTGGCTAAGAAAGAGAACGACGCAAAAGCAAAGCTTCTCGCAGACAATCAAGTCCAAGCGGCCATGAATGTTATCAAAGGAATCAAAATTTACAAAAAATAAATGCCAAAAAAGAAACGCCGAAGCTTAAAGAAACTTTCAAATCAAAACATCATTATGACTGCCTGTGTCTTAATGATCGCAAGCTTTCTTTTTGGCATTTGGGTTTCAAAAATCTCGGAACAAAAACCATCCACAACTACAGCGATCCCTTTACCTGAAAAGATCAAAAAACCAACACGCGGTTTTATCGCCATCATTATCGACGACTGGGGATACAATGACACAGCCATTGATTTTCTTGAAACGATTGATATTCCTGTGGCCATCGCGGTCTTGCCCAAACTCCCTTTTAGCAAAACCATTGCCCAGCGCGCTGCGCGAAATGACAAAGAAGTTATGTTGCATCTACCTCTTGAACCACACTATACTGCCGATAACTATCCTAAAGATTACGTCATTAAGGGATTTATGAAACCAGAAAGAATACGAAAAATTATCGATGAATCGCTAGCCACAGTTCCTTTTGCTCAAGGATTCAATAATCATATGGGATCTAAGGCAACCGAGAACAAAGAACTTCTTAAGACTGTTTTTGCTTACTTTAAAGAAAAAAATTTCTTTGCCGTGGATAGTTACGTTTCTGAAAAATCTGTTTGCAAAAAGACAGCCACAAGTCTTGGAATGCCCTTCATTAAACGTGATGTCTTCTTGGATAATGTCGCTGATCGCACAATGATCGAAGGTGAGTTTGCTAAGCTTGCGCACCTGGCAGAAAAAAAAGGCTATGCCGTTGGTATTGGCCATGCGCGACCCTTAACTCTTCAAATGATCAAGGAGCAAAGCCGCATCCTTCAGGCGAAAGGATTTGTTTTTCTTACAGTTCGAGAAATCATCACCCAAGCCAAAACAATCAACAAACAATAACCTATGCATATCCTCGGCATTGAAACCTCCTGTGATGAAACCGCCGCCTCCATCGTGAAGAATGGCAAAACCATTCTTGCCAATGTGATCGCTTCAAGTCTTGCCAATCACAAAAAATATGGCGGCATCATTCCTGAAATCGCATCACGCAAACAGCTTGAGCTTATGAATTTTGTGATTCAAGATGCCCTCCGTATTTCAGGCAAAAAATTATCTGCCATCGATGCTATTGCTGTCACTGTTCAACCAGGACTGATTGGCTCGCTCCTTGTTGGCATGTGTTTTGCCCGCGCGCTTGCCTACGGACTCAACATCCCGCTGATTGAAATCAATCATGTATCTGCACATTTATACGCAAATTTTCTACAATTTAAAAATGCACCACCGATGACATCCCAACCAAAACTTCCCGCGATCGGCCTTGTTGTCTCCGGAGGACACTCAAGCATCTTTCTTGTTAAAAACTTTCAATCCATTGAACTCCTTGGCCAAACCCGCGATGACGCTGCGGGGGAGGCGTACGACAAAGTGGCGCGTATCTTAGGCCTTGGCTATCCTGGTGGCCCAGTGCTCGACCGCTTAGCTCACAAGGGAACCAACGAAGAAATTATTTTTCCCTGCGCTGCCTTGCCCAACAGCCATGACTTTAGTTTTAGCGGTATCAAAACCGCTGTTTATTATTTTGCCAAGCGCAACAGGGATCCTCGAAAGCTTCCCTTAGAAAAAATTGCTTACAGTTTTCAACAAAGCGTTGTCGCATCCCTAACCAAAAAGACCATTGAAGCCTGCTTAGCCAAGAAAATAAAAACACTCATCGTTGGGGGCGGTGTTGCGGCAAATTCACTCTTGCGTAAAACGCTCATCCACGAAGGCGCACAACACGGCCTTCGTGTTTTTTTCCCTGATCTTGCTTTGTGCATGGACAATGCCGCCATGGTTGCAGGATTAGGATTTCATCAGGCACATACCACCAATCAAAAAAGGAGAAATCATCAATGAGCCCAATCGTATATGAAATGATCGAAATCCTTGCCAAAACAACCCTCATCGTCATTTTATCGGGCATTATTGGCGCAGAGCGATATTTACGCCACAAAGGGGCAGGGCTACGAACCCATATCTTGATTGGCGTCGGCTCTACGCTACTCGTGTTGACTTCATATTATGTTTCTGATATACATAGATATATTAATCTCGGGGATCCAACGCGCATTATTGCGGCCATTGTCACAGGGATTGGTTTTTTGTGCGCTGGAACCATTATTCGCTCAGGGGACAACGTCTCCGGGCTAACAACCTCCGCAAGTCTCTGGGTTGTCTCGTGTATTGGCATTGCGGTCGGTGCTGGATTTTGGACCGCGGCCGTGATTGTAACCTTTATCGTTTTTTGGGTACTTTATGGCTTACGTTCTCTTGAGAAAAAACTCGAAACACTTTTTAAAGAATAAACGAGGAGGAAATCATGGGGCTACGCGATCGAAAAAAAAATGAACCGGAAGAAAAAGCGATTGAAATCAATGCCGAAATGAAAGGAACGCTAACCTTTAACGACCCTGTCAATTTACGCATCAACGGCCTCTTCTCAGGATCCCTTCAAACCAAAGGCACGCTCACTGTTGGAGAATCAGCAAATGTCGAAGCCAGGATCACAGGGGAAAGCGTAATCATTGCCGGCAAAGTCAAAGGAGATGTTGTGGCCTCGACAATGCTCGTTTTGATGCCTTCGGCAGAACTCCTTGGCAACATCTCAACACCTAAGCTCAATATCGTGGAAGGGGCGATTTTTGAAGGCCAATGTCAGATGTTCAAAGAACAATTCAGCTTAGATGAAACAGCACGCTATCTAGAATTAGATCTCTCATCTGTTTTAGAAATGGCAAATACCGGCACACTTCCCGGGATCAAAGAGGGCAATGACTGGCGATTTGAACGCGCCAAGATTGACCATTGGATCACACTCGAAAAAGCTAAAGGCTAAAATAAAGCTCACCCTATGACAACCGATCAATTTATCTCAGTCCGAGAAGCAGCCCAAATCTTAAAGGTTTCGGAAAAGAAAATCATGGAACTTTCCGAACAAGGAAAGCTTTTATCCTATCGTATTGCGGGTCAATTTATTCGCTTTAAGCGCGCGGATATTGCTGGCATCAAAAACGCTGGATCGGTTGTTGCAGAAAGCACACACTATGAATACACCTCCAGTGAACGCCTCAGGGATTTCTTTTACTTCAATGACTTTTATATCATCGCCATAGGGATCATTCTTTTTTTCTTATACATCATCTTTTATCATTTATAAGACATTCACAAAAAAGCTTGCTATCACACAACGAATAACGTAAAATCCATAACTTCTGGCGGCGTAGCTCAGCCTGATAGAGCACTCGGCTCATACCCGATCGGTCAGTGGTTTAAATCCACTCGCCGCCACCAACTTAAATGATAAAAACACCAAATCTTTCTGTCTTTTTACCCCTCATCATGTTCTCTGTACTAAACCAAATCGGCGTCGGCTATGCGCAAGAACCTAAAGCTTTTTACAACGACGAACTTAAAGAAAATCTTGAGATCTGGCGATTACGGCAAAAACAATTAACGGAGGAAGAAAAAAAAGAACTCGATAAATATACTGAAAGAATGAGCGAGGCCCGTTTGAAGGAACAAAAAGCGCAAACTGATGTTACCGACGCTAAGAAAAAGCTAGAAAAATTCTTAAGTGAAGAAGATGAGCGTTTGGAAAAAGAAAGGCTAAAACTCCAAGAAAAGATCGATCGCGCCCAAAAAAAAGTCGAACGCGCCCAGGAGGCGCTCGCCAAAGAACAACAAACCCTCGAGACCTTAAAAGCAAGCTTTGAGAATGATCTTGCCAAGGCTCAGACCATCATTGACAAGCAACAAGAAAAATTAAAAGAAGAAATCAGAAAAAATCAAGAACGACTTAAAAAAGCTCAAGAAAACAAACATGCTATTACAAAACAAATCACCGAATTTGAAAAAGTGATTGAGAAGAAATTCCGATAATCCTATGCAAAAAAGAACCCGAATCTTCTTTTTATCTTGCCTTTTATCTTTCCTTGTCATGTCGCAGACGCATGCCCAGCAAAGCAGTCCTTTCTTCGAACTCTCACAGGCGAAATCCCAAGGAACGATTGAAAGCATGATTGATTCAATAACTTTTCGCCTCGCTGATGGTCGAAAAATCAAACTGATTGGTCTTGTTCCCCTAGATCGTCCCAAACGTAAAGATCTTCCACGCAATGAATATAATATTATTATTGAAGAAGAAGAAAATCCGATTATTTCCTTCGAAGAGAGAGCCTATGATTTTATCAATGATCTGATTATCAACAAAGAGGTCCGCCTTGAATTTGACAACCTCTACCGCGACCCCAAAGGCTATCTCTTGGCTTATGCGTTCTTAAGCGATGGAACATTTATTAACGCGGAAATCATCCGACAAGGTTTTTCAAACCTTCGTATCACGCCTCCAAACACAACCTACGAAAAAGAACTCCGCGGGGCATACCTGGAGGCGCAAAAAGAAAAAAGAGGCCTGCAAGGAAACTAATAATCGTTATGCTCCAAGACTGGCTAATGCTTTTAACTCTCATATTGCTCCTTATTCTCATCGCAGCTTTTGGAGCACGTTGGTTTAATCAATTCTAATAATCCTATGACTTTTATTGAAAGTATCAAAAATACCTGCCTCACGCATAAACTTCTCTCGCGCGGGGACCGTATTGTTGTTGGGGTATCTGGTGGACCGGATTCTATAGCTTTACTATATGCTCTTGAAGCGCTCCACCATGACTTCGGCTTACAACTTTTCGTCGCTCATCTCAATCACGGCCTACGACCTGAGTCTATTCCCGAGCAAGCCTATGTCAAAGAATTAGCCAAAAAACTTGGGCTGCCTCTTTTTACCAAAACGGTCCACCTTCAAAAAATAAAGGGATCCCTCGAAGAAAAAGCGAGGGAAGCACGCATTGCTTTCCTGGTCGATACCACAAAAAAAGTCAACGCGCATGCCATTGCCTTAGGTCACCACCAAGACGATTTGGCAGAAACCATCCTCATGCGCATGATACGAGGAACAGGCCCAATGGGCATCAAATGTATTCTTCCCAAGCGAACAATACAGGGGATTACCTTTATTCGACCACTTCTTGAAACAAACCGATGCGCTATTGAGAAATTCTTAAAAACAAGAAAAATCAGGTTTTATGTCGATGCGTCTAATCTCGACACACAATTCCTGCGAAATAAGATTCGTCACCATCTCATCCCTTTGCTTGAAAAAAACTATAATCCGAGTATTAAGAAAACCTTAATCCACTTTTCCCAAAGCACGGCACTTCTCCATAATTATGTTAAAAAACAAGCAGAAGGTGTTCTTTCAAAATTCTCATCAACAAACAAAAAATGCTCTTCCTTGTGCATGGATCTCAAAGCCATTAGAACTCTTCATCCTGCTGTTTTACGGGAAACCATGCGCCTTGGGATTGAAAAGCTTTTAGGACACACGCGCGCTTTAACCTTTGCCCATATTCAAGCCCTTGAAGATCTTGTCCAGGCCCGACCCAATCACGCAATCGTTGATCTACCTTACAAACTATCAGCTATCAAAAAAAACGGACGTATCATTATCACCACGGTATCAAAAACGACTCTTGATAAAAAGAAAAAAGACGTTATAATAACATAACTTTTACGGAAAGATACACCATGACTGAAGAACCAAAACTCACCAATAAGTTGCGTTTTAAAAAAGGGCTCAAGAAACCGCCCGTTAAGAAAAATCAACCCAATCATTTCTGGCTCTGGATAGGCCTGGCTTTTCTGGCCATGGTCCTGATGACCCAAGAAAACGTTGGCAGTCGAACATCCCCCTCTAAAGAAATCACCTATAGTGAATTCTACAAAATGCTCAAGGATAATCCGCAAACAGCTTCGATCAAATCTCTCGCCATGACAGATAATCAGATGCAGGGATCTTCCGGCGATGGAACAAAATTTCACGTAACGATTCCCGCCGATGATAAGGCTCTTCTTGATCTCGTGCGCGAAAATGTAAGCGATTTTAAGGTTGTGGTGGCAAACACATTCTGGTCAAATTTACTTTTTTCACTAGGACCTATCTTGATCCTTATCCTTTTTTTCTGGTTTCTCTCCAACCGCGGGTCCCAGATGGGCAACAAAATCTGGTCTTTTGGCAAATCCCGTGCACGCATGAATGACGGAAAAAATTTCAAGATCACATTTAACGACGTTGCCGGTGTTGATGAAGCTAAAGAAGAACTTGAAGAAATCATCCAATTTCTTAAAGAACCAAAGAAATTTGAGCGCCTTGGCGGGAAAATCCCCAAAGGTGTTCTCTTGATTGGCCGTCCAGGAACGGGTAAAACCCTTTTGGCCAAGGCTGTGGCCGGGGAAGCCGATGTTCCTTTTTTCTCGCTAAGCGGTTCAGATTTTGTTGAAATGTTTGTTGGCGTGGGCGCCTCCCGCGTACGCGACCTTTTTGACCAGGCACGCAAGGCCTCAAAAGTTTCTGGCAAGGGATGTATAATTTTTATTGATGAAATTGATGCTGTTGGTCGACTCCGCTTTTCTGGCATTGGCGGAGGACACGATGAACGCGAACAAACCTTAAACGCCCTTCTGGTAGAAATGGATGGCTTTGACACCCATGGAGGTCTTATTGTCATGGCCGCAACCAATCGCCCCGACACGCTTGATCCCGCGCTTCTTCGTCCAGGACGCTTTGACCGACAAGTCGTTGTTCCGCTCCCCGATATTGTGGGTCGCGAAGAAATCCTAAAAGTTCATACCCGCAACATCAAGCTATCCGAAAATGTTAATTTAAAAAAAATTGCCCAACAAACGGTTTATTTCTCCGGCGCAGATTTGGCCAATGCCTGCAATGAAGCGGCCCTGCTTGCTGCTCGAAAAAACAAAGACTTAGTCGAACATCAAGAAATGCAAGCGGCGATTGAACGCGTCACCATGGGCCCAGAAAAGAAAAGCCACATCGTTTCTAAAAAAGAAAAGGAAATTACTGCTTATCATGAAGCCGGACATGCGATCCTTTCGCTGTTGGTTGCCGGAGCAGATCCTTTTACTAAAGTCTCCATTATTCCTCGTGGCATGGCCGGAGGATACACCATCACGCCTCCCATAGAAGACAAACAAACCTGGGGTCGCAAAGAACTTTTAGCGAAAATCATTGTTTCCCTCGGAGGCAGAGCCTGCGAAGAAATTTTCTTAAGCGACATCACAACTGGCGCCCAAAGCGATTTACAACAAGCCACAGGCATTGCCCGGGCCATGATCTGCGAATATGGCATGAGCGATAAACTCGGAACGCTGACCTTAGGACATCATCACGGTCAAGTCTTTTTAGGCCGCGACATGATGGAAGAGAAAAACTACAGTGAAGCCACGGCCAAGGCAATTGACGACGAGATTCGTAGCTTTATCGATGATTGTTATACACAAGCAAAAAAGCTTCTGAACGCCAACAAAGAAAAAATAGAAACTCTTGTTGCCAAATTAAAAGAAAAAGAAGTTTTAGATGTCGAAGAAACTAGGATACTCCTTGGGATGCAACCTGATCCAAAAGATATTGCTGCGGAAAAGCCCGAGGCTCCGCTCATCAACAACGCTACAGGATAATGTTCTCTCCGCGCCAAAAACAAAAACTGTCATGGCAAAGGCCTTGCTTTAACCTTTCAGCCTGCCAATTAAATATCAAGCTCGGGACACAAACAAAAATCATGGGGATTCTCAACATCACCCCAGATTCTTTTAGCTCCGACGGACTTCTGTCAAAACTCGGCAAAGATCCCCAAAACCACATGCGCTATGGACTTAAACTCATCCAGGAGGGGGCAGATATCCTTGACATCGGAGGAGAATCCACGCGTCCGGAATCAAAGCCTGTTTCAATTAAAGAAGAAGCTCAACGCGTTGTTCCCGTCATCCGTCTTTTAGCGAAAAAAACGCACATTCCCATTTCAATCGATACCTATAAGCCTGAAGTCGCTAAACTTGCCCTTGAGGCTGGGGCCGTGATGGTCAACACGATCAAGGGAACAACTCCATCTCTCGCCATGTTAAAAATAATCAAAGAATATCATGCGGCTATTGTTTTAATGCACATGCGAAAAAAACCTCAAACGATGCAAAAAAATATTTCCTATCAAAATCTCATCGCAGAAATACTTTCTGAGCTTGAGAAATCCGTACAAAAATGCTTGGAAAGAGGCATCAAATCAGATAGAATACTTATTGATCCAGGGATTGGATTTGCAAAAACCGCAGAGCATAATCTTGAAATTATTAAACACCTCGATGCTTTTTCGGCTCTGCGAAAACCTATTCTAATTGGGACTTCTCGCAAATCGTTTATCGGAACAATCATCAACAAGGACCCCTGGGATCGGATCTGGGGAACAGCCGCAACGGTTTGCGCATGCATTCAAAATGGTGCTCATATTGTACGTGTTCATGACGTGCGACAAATGCATGATGTTGTTAGCGTCACAGATGCCATTCTAAATTCTAACTAAAAATCTAGCCCATGCTGCCAACAATTCTCACAATCTGGAATACATCAAAGCCCATCGCTGAGATTCTTATTCTCTGGGCTGTCTTCTATCAAATCCTGGCTTTTTTTAACGGAACAAAAGCTTTTCAAGTCTTAAAAGGTCTTATTTATCTCCTGATTGGATTTCTTATTTTTGAATTTATAGGATTGACCACATTGACCTTACTATTACGCTATTTCTTTACCATATCCGTCTTAGCCTTCTTGATCATTTTCCAGCAGGAAATACGTCAAGGCTTGGCCCGCCTAGGTCAACAACATCTTTTTGTCGGAAGTCTTGAAGAGTCAGAAATTACAGCGATGATTGAAGAAATCATGGCCGCAACACACAAGCTTGCGCGACGAAAAATTGGGTGCCTGATTGCCCTTGAAAAAGAAACGAAACTCAAAACCTATATCGAAAGCGGAGTCGCCATTGACGGCAAGGTTACCTCCGAAATCATTCAAAGCATCTTTGTCCCAACATCCCCACTCCACGATGGAGGCATCATTATCCGCAACGACCGCATCTTGGCTGCAGCCTGCTTGTTTCCGTTGTCGGAGAATATCAACTTAAGTAAAATTATTGGCACGCGTCATCGCGCGGCCTTGGGTTTGACCGAACAAACTGACGCGATCGCTGTCATGGTCTCTGAAGAAACTGGCAACATCTCCGTGGCCTCTGAGGGCCGCTTTATTCCAATTGTCAGCAAAGAAAATTTTTCAAGCATCTTAAAAAGCTTACTCGTTGGACAGAAAGAAAAAGCATGAACAAATGGTTTCGTCATAATTTAACACTTAAAATTATTGCCTTGGGCCTTGCCGTTATGACATGGGTTTACATCCAAGAACTCTTACGTCGCTACTAACCTTTTTAATCTTATGCCAAAACTCGGCGTGAACATTGATCACATTGCAACTCTTCGCCAAGCAAGAGGCGGAGAGCATCCTGACCCCGTGCACGGGGCAAAACTCTGCGAAAGCGCAGGAGCCCATAGCATTGTTGCGCATCTGCGAGAAGATCGCCGCCATATTAACGATGACGATATCCAAAAGCTGCGCAAAACTGTGTGTACACGCTTTAATCTCGAAATGTCCATCCAAGACGCCATTGTTGGCATTGCCTGCGCTCTACGACCTGATCAAGCAACGCTTGTTCCAGAAAAACGTCAAGAACTCACAACCGAAGGCGGCCTAGATATTGTTAAAAACTTCTCCACAATAAAAAAAGTTGTCACAATCCTTCAAGCACGTAAAATCATAATCAGTCTTTTTATTGACCCCCATAAGAATCAAATCTTAAAAGCCAAAGAAACAGGGGCAGAATCCATTGAGATTCACACTGGCGCATATGCCAATGCTCAAACGAAACATAAAACACAGCAAGAACTAAAGAAAATCCGTAATGCTGTTGCTCTAGGTAACAAGCTTGGGCTTGTCGTGAATGCTGGTCATGGTTTAAATTATCACAACACCCGCGCCATTGCCGCCATCAAGGGAATAAACGAACTTAATATTGGACACGCGATTATCACAAGATCCCTTTTTGTTGGTTTGCCTAAGGCTGTTCGCGAAATGATAACCATCGTAAGGTCACAATGATTCTTGGACAGGGCATCGATATCATTGAAGTGAGCCGCATCGCAAAAGCGATTGAACGATGGGGAGATGACTTCCTGAAGCATATTTTCACAGACCAAGAAATCGCCTACGCCAGAAAACGCCGTTTTCCTGACCAGCATTTTGCTGCCCGTTTTGCGGCCAAAGAGGCGGTCCTCAAAGCCATTGGAGAGAACGCGGATATCGGCTGGAAAGATATTGAGATCATCAATCAACACAGCGGCAAGCCTTCCTGCCTTTTCCATCATCAAGAATTCAAACAAAAAATTCTCATCTCCATGTCGCACACAAAAGAATATGCAGTTGCCAGCGCCACTATTACGACATAATCCTAACTGCCACAAAAATGATTTTGGCCATGTCCTTATTCTGGCTGGCTCAAAACGCATGCTTGGCGCAAGCGCCTTGGCATGCACCGCTGCCATGCGATCAGGCGCGGGCCTCGTGACGCTGGGAATTGCCAAAAGCCTTAATATGACTGCCCAGAAAAAGATCTCTTCAACGGTCATGACCTTGCCACTTAACGAAACAAAAGAGCAAAGCCTCTCCATCAAAGCTTATCCTGACATAAAAAAAGAATCCTCGCGCTATAATGCGATTGCCCTTGGTCCTGGGATGTCTCAAGATCCTTTAACAAAAAAACTCCTATTAAAGATCATTTCTTCGCTTACGGCTCCTATGGTAATCGATGCTGACGCGCTCAATGCCATCACAGGGAATTTAAATATCCTACGTAAAACAAACTCAATCAAAATCTTGACTCCACACCCTGGAGAAATGAACCGCTTAATCAAGCGATCCGTTGCTTTTATTGAAGATCATCGCAAGACGGTGGCTAAAGATTTCGCAAAAAACTACCAATGCATTCTCGTTCTTAAAGGGCATCGAACTGTTGTGGCTTCTCCCCAAGGAAAAGTTTACGTCAATGACACAGGCAATGCTGGCATGGCCAAGGCAGGAATGGGGGATGCCTTAACCGGAATTATTGCGGCCTTACTCGCTCAAGACATTGATAGCTTTGAGGCGGCAAAGATTGGCGTCTTCCTTCATGGAAAAGCAGGGGATATGGCCGCGCGCCAAAAAGGAAAGACTTCTCTAATCGCAACAGATCTAATTGAAAGCCTACCAACGGCCATGCGTGCCATACAACAATCAATGCCTAAGAAACGGTCTACGCTTTAACTAATTTCTCGCTTAACACTTATTTCGCCTTTAAACAAAAAGCGCCTTTCCCAATGGAAAGGCGCTTCTTCATTTAATAATTCTAATGTTTAAAGATGTCGCTCAATCGGTGCAACAACTTTTTCAAAAACAGGACTCAAGCTCTGTCGCTCACGACCAAAACAAATGCCCATCGTTTCATGCAAAGGAATAAGGTCGAGGTCCACATGACGCTGCTTGATGGCTTCCTTGGTGGCCATGTAGCGGATCTTTTTTCCGCTCACGCCAACAACGGTCACGCCATCAATGCCTCCCGTCAACAAAAGAACAGCCGCAGCTCCAGCTTCTTTACCAAAATTCGCATCATAAGCAGACGAGCGACCACAACGGACCAAGTGGCCAGGCATCACCGAGCGCACCTCAGGAATTTCATAGAGACCCTCAACATACATTTTTTCTTTCTTCATAAATTCTTTGACTGTTGCGTCTTGCTTAAAACGCTTACTCAACTCCTGACAAACAAATTTTCCAGCTCCCGCAAGTTTTTTATGACCAAAAGCATCAATACCCGCAGATTCATCCACAAGCTCTTCGCCATTTGAATTCTTTAATCCCTCAGCGACAATAATCATATACGTACCAGCTCTAACATCGCTTTGTTCAATACGCTTTGCAAAGCGTTTTTTGGCATGCTGATATAGAACATCAAAGTCAACAGGGATCTCCGGAATCAAAATCGCATCCACATCCGCGGCAACACCGCCACGAAATGCCGTGTGTCCTGCATAACGACCAAAAACCTCAAGCACAATAATACGATTATGCGTGCGTCCTGTTGTTTTTAAATCTTCGGCAAATGTCGCAATGCGACTAATCGTTGAATCCGCACCCACAGAATACGTTTGAAGATCTAGGTCCATCGTTTTAGGCGCATGAACGCATTTAATCCCTTGTTCTGAAAGATCCACGATCACACTTCCGGTGTCATCGCCACCGCTAATAACAAGACCATCGATCCCAAATTTCTTTAAACCTTGTTTGATGCGATCATACTTCTTTTCATCCTTAATCTTGGAGATCTTGACCCTCGAATGTCCCGCTTCTGATCCGGCCAGGGCAGAGCTCACGGAATCAACACGCTCTGGCGTCAATTCAACGAGGCTATTAAAATCAACAAGATTATAAAGTCCCGCATATCCATTGGGGATCACATAGCACGACAAACCCTTACGATGCGCCATTTGGGCAACACCTTTCACAACAGCGTTTAGACCTCCACAATCACCACCACTTGTAATAATGCCAATATTTTTCATTCTCTTTTTCTCCTTTTTATAATGTAAGATATAAAATGAACGCTTGTTTAAACAGAAGGTAGACTATCATAGCGCATTTTAAAAATCAATAAAAAAGGAAAGAGAAAAGATCCCTTTTACTTTTCAGCAAACTTTTCAGCAAATCACCCTTTACAGCCCTATAAAAATCTGGTATAAATAACACCGTTTTATCAATAAAAATGCAACCATGGTGCAGCTCTGAAACAGTTTTTAGCGTTAACACCGTTCCTTTGTTTAATTTGCTGGCGTAGCTCAGTTGGTAGAGCAGCTGACTTGTAATCAGCAGGTCGGGGGTTCGAAGCCTCTCGCCAGCTTAAAAACTTGAAGATTTTCAGGGCTGAGTGTCGGGGGGTCATCGTCTTTTCCTGTGACCTGTCCAGAAGAAGACGATGTGCCGGTTTCCTCCTAAAAACAAAAGGAGGAAAAATCGGCGTCGAGGCCTCTCGCCAGCTCCATTTTAAAGGGCAGATACTCAAGTGGTCAACGAGGGCAGACTGTAAATCTGCTGTGCTTGCACTACGGAGGTTCGAATCCTTCTCTGCCCACCATGTTTCATCGCATGCGAGAGTAGTTCAGTGGCAGAACGCTAGCCTTCCAAGCTGGTCACGAGGGTTCGATTCCCTTCTCTCGCTCCATATTTTGAAAGGCAGCACACATGAAAGTCACCTTATTTCTTCCAACACTCAATGAGATCCAAGGCATGAAGGCGATCATGCCCAGGATCAAAAAAGAATGGTATGATCAGCTTCTCATTGTAGACGGCCAATCCACTGACGGAACTATTGAATACATTAAATCCCAAGGCTATCCGCTAATCATCCAAAAGAAAAAGGGACTGCGCAATGCCTACAACGAAGCCCTTGAACACATCACAGGCGACGTCGTCTTGACCTTTAGCCCAGATGGCAACAGCATTCCAGAGCTCATTCCCGATTGCATCAACAAAATGAAAGAAGGCTACGACATGGTCATTGTTTCACGCTATCTTCAGGGAGCTAAAAGCTATGATGATGATATCGTGACGGCCTTCGGCAATAAACTTTTTACAACATTTATCAACATCTTTCATGGAGCTCGCTACACCGATGCGATGGTCATGTTTCGCGCCTATAAAACAAAACTCATCTACGATCTCGATCTGCACAAAGATTCTAGCTACGCATTTGAAGAAAAGCTTTTTCACACCAATGTTAGCTGGGAGCCTCTTCTCTCCATTCGCGCAGCAAAACGAAAATTAAAACTAGGTGAAATCCCTGGAGATGAGCCCAAGCGCGAAGGAGGGGAGCGCAAGCTTCAAATTTTACGCTGGGGTGCTGCCTACATGTTCGAAGTCTTCCGAGAACTTTTTGTTTGGCGATAAACGCTGAAACCCTTTCGCATTCTTTCTGTCAATCGTTATAACGACCAAAACCTTTCGACTTTTTTTCTTGAAAGCTTATCGACATGGATTATACTAATATATACATATAATAAATATAAATAGGGTATTACGCATGACTAAAATAATTGCTGTCATCGGGGATGGCGGATGGGGGACAACCCTTGCGATCCATCTTTGCGAACAAGGTTTTCAGGTAAAACTCTGGGGCGCTTTTCCTCAATATGTCGCACGCGTTGCAAGAACACGAAATAACACAAAATTCTTACCTGGCGTTAAAATCCCAAAAAAAATTGAAATAACAAGCGATCTTCAAGCTGCCATAGCGCAATCTAACTTGATCGTCCTCGCAACTCCTTCACAATACATCAAATCGGTTCTCTTAGAGATCAAGAAACAGGACTATTCCCATAAAACATTCTTAAGCGTGATCAAAGGAATGGACAATGTCAAGCTTATCCGCATATCTCAACTTATTCACCAGACTCTAGGTAATGTTCCGCTCGCGGTCTTATCTGGACCAACTATTGCCGGGGAAGTCGCATCAAAGATTCCTTCAACAGCGGTCATTGCCGCCCGCAATCCTGCCTTAGCAAAAGAATTACAGAAAATTTTTCATTCACAATCCTTTCGTATTTATACAAACTCTGATATGATAGGCGTAGAGTTAGGCGGAAGCATCAAGAATATCATTGCCATTGCCTGCGGTGTTTGCGATGGGCTTGGTTTTGGGGCAAATACTAAATCCGCGATTCTTTGCCGTGGTCTTGCAGAAATGGCAAGACTGGGTGAAATTTTGGGGGCAAGAAAACAAACGTTCTTTGGATTAAGCGGATTGGGGGATCTGGCCACAACATGCTTTAGCCCTCAAAGCCGCAATCGTCAGCTTGGCGAAGAACTTGGCAAGGGAAAAACACTTAAAAACTTCCTTGCCTCAACAGAAATGATTGCCGAAGGCGTGCCAACCACAAAATCCATTTATCAATTAAGTCGCAAACACGCTATAAGTATGCCCATCACAACGGAAGTTTTTCGTATTCTTTATCAAAAGAAGAATCCACGTGATGCTGTTAAAGATTTAATGACAAGAAAATTAAAAGCAGAATAAGAAATTTCGGAGCGTAGCGCAGCTTGGATTAGCGCACTTGAATGGGGTTCAAGTGGTCGTGAGTTCGAATCTCACCGCTCCGACCATCTTTAATAAACGAAGGAGCAATCTATGACACTTCCTTTTACCAACAAGCCTGGTCCTGGACAAGAACGTCGCAAGCATCCTCGTATTGAAAAACATTTCATCCTCACAGCGTATGATCTTGACAAAAAAGATGCGGATCATTGCGTTTCCCAACTAAAAAACATCAGCCGCGGAGGGCTTTGTTTTTCAAGTAGTTTTGCCCTAGCTGTTGGCACAAGGCTTCAGACCATGATCAAGACTCCTTACATGGGGCAAACCATCAACATCATCACCAAAGTCGTTGATTCCAAGGAAAAAGTTCCTAATACCATTTATGATATTCGTGTTGAGATCGAACAGGCAACTCCAGAGGCGGAAGAAATCCTTCAGAAAATTGAAAAAAGTTTTATCCAATCCCAAGGCAATTATTAAGCAAAGAGGTTCTATGAATAAAGTAAATATTGGTCTCATCGGTTGCGGCACAGTCGGTGGCGGCGTGATCAAAATCATCAAGAAACATCGAGATCTTTTTGAGAAAAAATACAATCTCCGCCTTATCGTTAAAAAAGTGTGCGACAAAAATCCTGCGGCAGCACAAAAGCTCAGCCTTGATAAACACCTATTCACAACCAACGTTCAAGACATTTTGCAAGATCCCGAAATCAGTGTTGTGATCGAGTTGATCGGAGGCCTTCATCCTGCTAAAGAATTTATCCTGGAAGCTTTAACCCAGAAAAAACATGTGGTCACAGCCAACAAAGCCGTCATTGCCAAATACGGAAGCGAACTTTTTAAAATGGCCATCCGCCAAAAACGTAATATCTATTTTGAGTCTACTGTCGGAGCTGGAGTGCCCATTATCAGCGCCATCACCGAAGGACTTTGTGCCAATCGCTTTACAGGCCTTTATGGGATCATCAACGGAACATCCAATTTTATTTTAAGCGAGATGTCCGATACCTTATGCACCTTTTCAGAAGCGCTTAAAAAAGCCCAAAAACATGGCTATGCCGAGCGTAATCCCACTCTTGATATTAATGGCATGGATGCGGCGCACAAATTAAGCGTCTTGGTCAAGCTTGCCTTTGGTAAAGCTGTTGCTGTTGAAGATATTTACGTGGAAGGTATTACCCAAATTTCTCATGACGACATCAAATACGCCAAAGAACTGGGACTTGTGATCAAGCCGCTCGCAATCGCAAAAATTGTTGATGGTGCAATTGAGCTTCGCGTGCATCCAACCTTGATTGATGAAGAACACCCCTTAGCTTCCGTCGATGGGGTCTTTAATGCTATTTTCTTTCAAACCGACCCTCTCGGCGATATCTTGCTCTACGGACAAGGGGCAGGCCAGATGACCGCCGCCTCTGGTGTTGTCAGTGACTTGATTAATCTCTGCACCAAGGGAGAACGCGTTTCAAGGATTCGTATGGCGCAAATTGCCTTTGAAGATCGATCGATCAAGCTAGGACGAATGCGCCATGTTTCCACACAATTCTATATTCGCTTTATGGCCATTGATAAGCCTGGCGTCCTGTCAAAGATTACCGGCATCTTGGGCAAGCATGGCATTAGCATTGACTCCGTTAATCAAAAAGTGCAAAAACGCCGCGCAGCGGTTCCCGTTGTCATGCTCACGCATCGCGCCAAGGAAACCCAGCTGCGTTTAGCCCTTGAAAAGATCACCGCGCTGTCGGTTGTGCGCAGTAACCCTGTCGCGATCCGCATGGAGACCTTATGATCATAAAATGGGAAGGCCTCATTGAGCACTACCGTGCCTTTCTGCCCGTCACAGACAAAACCCCTGTGATCACGTTGTGCGAAGGGAATACACCGTTAATCAAGGCCCATTTTCTAACTCAGGAAATTGGCTTAGATGTTTATTTAAAATTTGAAGGGGCCAACCCTACAGGTTCCTTTAAAGACCGCGGCATGACCATGGCGATCTCTAAAGCCAAGGAAAAAAAGATCCTCGCGGTCATGTGCGCCTCAACGGGAAATACCTCGGCCTCGGCCGCGGCCTATGCAGCACGCTGTGGAATGAAATGCATTGTCCTTATTCCTGATGGCAATATTGCTTTGGGCAAGCTCGCCCAAGCCATGATCCATCAAGCGCAGGTGATCGCGATCCGGGGAAACTTTGACGAAGCGCTCAATCTCGTTAAAGAAATCACCTCCCAGTATCCTATCGAGCTTGTGAATTCTCTCAATCCTTTTCGCATTGAAGGGCAAAAGACCGCTGCCTTTGAAATCTGCGACTTCCTTCAAAGCGCTCCAACCTTTCATGCCATTCCTGTTGGCAATGCTGGCAATATCACAGCCTATTGGAAAGGCTACAAAGAATACGATCTTGTAAAAAAAACAGGGCTTCCACGCATGCTCGGATTTCAAGCTGCCAAATCCGCACCCATTGTCGATGGCCACATCATTGAAAAACCAGAAACACTTGCCACAGCGATTCGTATTGGTAATCCGGCAAGTTGGAAAACAGCCGAAGCAGCACGCGATGAATCGAAGGGACTGATTGATAAAGTCACCGATGATGAAATCTTACTCGCTTATAAACTTTTGGCACAAAAAGAAGGCGTTTTTGTTGAACCAGCATCAGCCGCCTCGGTAGCAGGTATATTAAAACTTCACCAAAACAACTTTTTCCAGGGTCAAAGGGGTAACATTGTCTGCACGTTGACAGGGCATGGTCTCAAAGACCCCAACCTTGTCATCCAAAATATTACCAAGCCTGTTGTTGTTGACCCTCATCTCAAGAGCATACTGAAAGAAATTGGGATATAACGGGTCACTTCAACATAAAAAGGTTCTTATCACGTGCGGTCCGACATGGGTTCGCATCGATCCTGTTCGCGTCATCAGCAATATTTCCTCTGGAGAGCTTGCCCATACGATCGCTCAAAACCTTTCCCAAGAAAAAGCGCGCGTGACTCTTCTTCAAGGACCCATCACGCATCAAACGCCATGCCCGTCGGTTAAGATTACTACCTTCAAGTACTTTGACGAACTTTCTTATTTGTTAAAAAAAGAATTAAAGAAAACACCTTACGATATCGTCATCCATGCGGCAGCTGTTTCTGACTACAAACTCAAAACTGTATCGACAAGAAAAATGTCATCTCATTTTGAGAATCTTACGCTGCGCTTAACGCCAACGCCAAAACTCATCAACCAAATAAAAAAAATACGCCCCAAGACTTTTCTCGTTGGCTTTAAACTTGAAAGCAATCCCAAAAAAAATAGTTTGTATAAAAAAGCTAAGCAATTAATTAACGATGCCCACTGCAATCTTGTCGTAGCAAACACCATCACCCCAAAAGGCTATCAGGCTTCCATTATTGATACCCACGGCTACGTCTTAGCAAAAGCCAATGCACGAAGAAAAATCGCCTCTACGCTCATCAAAACGATCAAGGAGCAATTATGAAATATATCGTCGTTGTACCCGATGGCATGGCCGATTATCCTATCGCTGAGCTTCACGACAAGACACCCCTAGAGCATGCTAAAACACCCAACATGGATCGCCTTGCAAAACAAGGCATGATTGGATTTGTCCAAACCATCCCTCCGGGGCTTCCTCCTGGCTCCGATGTGGGTAATTTATCCGCGATGGGTTATGACCCACGAAAATCCTTTTCCGGCCGAGCACCTCTGGAAGCCGCCAATATGAACATAACGCTTACCCCCGATGAAGTTGCTTTTCGCTGCAATCTCGTAACCATTCAAGATGAGAAAATGCTTGATTACAGCGCTGGACACATCACAACGCAAGAAGCGGCTCTGCTCATCGACACCCTCAATCAAAACAACGAACGGTCCAATATAAAGTTTTTTGCTGGCAAAAGCTATCGTCATCTTATGGTCATGAAATCCCGCGATACAAAAAAACTTGCAGCCATATCATGCACGCCACCGCATGACATCACAGGGAAGACCATCCACAGCTTTCTTCCTCAAGGCGACCAGGCAAAAACTCTCCTTGATTTGATGACATGGTCTAAAAATATCCTTAAAGATCATCCCGTGAACGAGTCCAGAATCAATTCTCAAAATAATCCCGCAACAATGATTTGGCTTTGGGGCCAAGGACAAAAACCAGAACTTCCTTTATTTAAAGAAAAATTTGGGCTCAGCGGCTCCGTGATCTCCGCCGTTGACCTTGTCAACGGTATTGGCAAACTTGCCGGTCTTCACGTGATCAGTGTCCCAGGCGTCACAGGCTATTATGATACCAACTACAAGGGCAAGGCCCAATACGCACTAGATTCACTAAAAGAAAATGATTTTGTTTTTGTTCACATCGAGGCTCCAGATGAAGCAAGCCACAATGGGGATTTGAAAATGAAGATTGAATCCCTTGAAAAAATTGATAAAGAGGTGATCGAAACGATCATCAACTATCAAGAAAACACCAAGGATTGCCGCATTCTGATCTTGCCAGATCACCGCACACCGGTTAAGAAACAAACACACACCTCGGAAGCGGTCTGCTTTGTCATGGCGGGAACCCATATCCCAACCCAAGGATTTTCGACATTCTCAGAAAAAACCGCAGAAGAATCGAAAGTCTTCTTCAACAGCGGGGAAGAGCTAATGACATATTTTATTAAAGAAAATCTCCCCACCACATGAGCGCCATCGCCATCGTCCTAAGCGTCTTGATCATCTTTATCCTTGCGTACCATTTTTATGGACGATTACTTGAATCTCTTTTTGGCCTTAATCCCTCACGCCCAACACCTGCCATCACGCAAAATGATGGCATCGATTTTGTCCCGGCAAAAAACTGGCTCGTTCTTTTTGGCCATCATTTTTCTTCCATTGCTGGAGCCGGTCCTGTCGTCGGGCCCATCATGGCGTGCCTAATCTGGGGCTGGGCTCCAGCCCTTGTTTGGGTGGTCATAGGCTCCATTCTCTTAGGCGGTATCCATGATTATGGCTCTCTCATGATCTCGATCAAAGAAAAAGGAAACTCGGTAGGGAACATCGCCGCTTCTTCCATTTCTAAGAAAGCAAAACTTATTTTTTCTGTCTTTATCTGGTTTACCCTGATCCTCATCGTTGCGGTCTTTTCTTATCTCGCGGCTAACACCTTTGTCAGCGAACCTAAAATTGTTGTTCCATCGCTAGCACTCATCCCGGTGGCTTTGTTTGCTGGACTAGCACTCTATCGATTCAAATATCCTCTAACTCTTGTGACGATCGCGAGCCTAAGCGCCTTGGCAGGATTAGTGGCTCTCGGAAATGCCTTTCCCGTTAATCTTGGCGCCAACGCACAAGCATCATGGATCATGGCTTTGTTAATTTACTGTTTTATGGCATCCGTCATCCCTGTCCATTATCTTCTACAACCCCGCGATTATCTTTCAAGCTTTCTTCTTTTTATAGGAATTCTCTTGAGCGTCATAGGAGTGCTCATCACACATCCTACAATCAAGACTCCAGCGCTTGTCTCCCTTGACAGTTCTCAAGGTTTTTTATGGCCCATGATGTTTATCACCGTGGCCTGTGGGGCTATTTCAGGGTTTCATGCGCTCATCTCTTCAGGAACAACCTCTAAGCAAATTGCCCGCGAACAAGACGCCAAGCGTATCGGGCTCGGGGGAATGCTCGTCGAAGGCTTCCTCGCCACGCTGGTGATTGTTATTTTTGCGTCTAGCTTTTCTTTACCTGAATTTGAAACTCATCGCGCCATGAATACAAACCCCATTGCCTTGTTTGGAGAAGGGTTTGGTCGGGTCACGCAAGTCTTCTTAGGCCCTTGGGGAACATTGATTGCCCTCCTTATTCTCAATGCCTTTATTTTAACAACACTGGACTCCGCGACACGCATCGCGCGCTACATCACCCAAGAAATCCTCGTCATCAAAAACAGATTTTTATCAACCCTCGCTGTTATAATCTGCGCAGGATCACTGGCCCTCGCCCAAGACAAGAGAGGCCTTCCTGTGTGGAAAAAGATCTGGCCTATTTTTGGGGCATCCAATCAGCTTGTCGGCGCCTTGGCCCTGATAGTCGTTGCATGCTGGCTTCTCCAAAAGACAAAAACCGGATTTCTTTATGCCTTATTGCCAGCTCTCTTTATGCTGGCAACCTCCTTAACAGCCCTCCTCATCAAGATTCCCTCCCAGTGGAGAAATCAGGAATTTTTACTTGTAATTATTTCTACAATTCTTATAATAACAACTCTATCGCTGATTTCTGAAGTTTTGACTACTTTTAACAACAGGAGAAGAGATGGGTAAACAACTTATTGTCCAAAAATTTGGCGGTTCCTCCGTCGCTAATATTGACCGCATCAAAAATGTGGCTCAACGTGTTGTTGACTACAAAAAGAACAACCATGATGTCGTTGTAGTGGTTTCTGCGCTAGGGGACACCACCGATGAGCTTGAAGAGCTTGCTTTTGCCATTGACCCCACACCACCCGAGCGAGAAATGGACATGCTCATTTCAACCGGGGAACAGGTTTCCTGCGCGCTCTTAGCTATGGCAGTTAAAAAGCTTGGCCTCGACGCTATCTCATTTACTGGCGCTCAGGTTGGGATTCGCACCGACAACGTTCACACCAAAGCCAAAATCATTAAAATTGATCCCAAGCGTATCCGCAAAGCCCTTGCCGAGAATAAAATTGTAATTGTGGCAGGATTTCAAGGTATTACAACGGATGATGAGATCACGACCTTAGGTCGAGGAGGATCCGACTTAACCGCGGTCGCCTTGGCCAAGGCCCTCGCCGCGGATGTTTGCGAAATCTATACAGATGTGACAGGCATTTATACCACTGATCCGCGCGTTGTTAAAAATGCACGTAAGTTAAAGCATATTACCCATGAAGAAATGTTGGAAATGGCCGTTCTGGGCGCTCAAGTCATGCAAGCGCGCTCCATTGAGGTTGCCAAAAAATACAATATCTCACTACACGTTCGATCAAGCTTTTCCAAGGAGGAAGGAACCATGATCACCCAAAAAGATGAAAAAATGGAAAGCGTCGCTGTCCGCAGCGTCACTTGCAACAAATCTGAGGCGAAGGTCACCATCTGTAACGTCCCTGACAAGCCTGGGATTGCGGCCAAAATCTTTACAGCCATTTCCAAGGCAGGGATCAACGTTGACACCATTGTTCAAAATGTTAGCCACACCAAACAAACCGATATTTCCTTTACAGTGCCCAAGGTTGACCTAGCCAAAACACTCAAAACCGTTCAAGGCATTTCAAACCAAATGAAAATTGGCGATATTCTTTCTGATAAAGACATTGCCCGCGTTTCCGTCGTTGGATCAGGGATGCGTTCCCACCGAGGCGTTGCGGCGAAAATGTTTCAAACTCTAGCGGATTCCAAAATTAATATCGAAATGATCACAACCTCGGAGATCAGCATTTCCTGTATCATTAATCAACGATTCTCCGACAAGGCTGTTCAAATTCTTCACAAAAAATTTAACCTCGAAAAGGCTGGATAATGTCTCACGTTACTATCTACGATACAACCCTGCGTGACGGTTCTCAAACCGAAGGGGTGTCGTTTTCTGTCAATGATAAGATCCATATCACCGAAAAACTCGACGATCTTGGGATCCATTACGTTGAAGGCGGATGGCCGGGCTCTAATCCTAAAGATAAAGAATTTTTTAAGCTCATCCAAACAAAAAAGCTTAAAAATACGGTTGTGGCAGCCTTTGGATCAACCCGGCGAGCGCATATCGACCCCAAAGACGATAGCAACCTTCAAGAGCTTGTCGCATCTCAAGCGAAGACCATTACCATTTTCGGCAAAAGCTCTGACTTTCATGTCCTTGACGTCCTTAAAACAACGCTTGAAGAAAACCTCCAAATGATTTATGACTCCGTGCATTTTCTTAAAAGCAAAACCACAGAAGTTTTCTACGACGCGGAACATTTTTTTGATGCTTACAAAAAGAATCCAGACTACGCCTTAAAAACAATTCTTAAAGCCCAAGACGCGAAAGCCAACTACATCATTCTCTGCGATACCAATGGTGGAACCCTTCCGGAGGATATCCGTCGAATCATCCATGAAGTCAAAGCGCACATCAAGACCCCGCTTGGCATTCATTGCCACAATGATCTTGACTTGGCTGTCGCCAATAGCTTAATCGCTATTGAAACAGGGGCACGCCAAATCCAAGGGACCTTTAACGGACTCGGGGAACGCTGTGGAAATGCCGATCTCACAACGATTATCGGTATCCTACATACAAAAACAAACTTCAAATCAATTCCCGCGTCAAAAATAAAACAGCTAACAGAAGCCGCCTACTTTATCAGCGAAATTAGCAATATCAAGCTCCAGGACAACCATGCCTTTGTTGGCCATTCAGCGTTTGCTCATAAAGGCGGAGTTCATATTGATGCGATGCTTAAAAATCTTCAGGCCTACGAACATCTAGATCCCAATACCGTCGGCAATCATCGCCGCTTTCTTACCTCCGAATTAGCAGGGAAGATGCCCATTGTCATTAAAGCCCAAGCCCTAGGGATCACGCTTGATAAAAAGTCCGAAGCCACAAAAAATATTTTAAAACTATTGCAAGACAAAGAGCTTGAGGGCTATCAATTTGAGGCCGCGGATGCCTCCTTTGAAATCCTAGTCAAGCGCCAACTCAAAGAATACAAACCCTTCTTTGATCTAGAAAGTTTTAAAGTTACTACGGAAAAACGTAACGATGGCAAAACCTTTGCTGAAGCATCACTGCGCATCGCGATCAACGGCCAGAAAGAATTTAGCGCCTCAGATGGCGACGGTCCGGTAGATGCCCTTGATCGCGCCTTACGCAAAGTCCTGACAAAATTTTATCCCAATCTCAAAGAAATGCACTTGACCGACTACAAGGTCCGCGTGATCAACTCGAAAGCGGCAACAGCCGCCAAGGTCCGTGTTTTAATTGAATCTCAAGACGAAACAGATTCCTGGACCACCGTTGGCGTTCATGAAAACGTCATTGAAGCAAGCTGGGAAGCCTTGATCGATAGTATCGAATATAAACTCCTCAAAGATCTCAAAAAATAATCATGAAAGAATTGTCCACTCGATACAGTCCAGGCATCGTGGAAGACGCGCATCGCCACGTTTGGGAAAGCAACCATCTTTTTCACGCCAAACCTAAGCGTGGGAAAAAACCCTACACCATTGTGATCCCTCCCCCTAACGTAACGGGCATCTTGCACATGGGACATGCCTTAAACAATACCCTTCAAGATATCCTTATCCGCTACAAACGCATGAAAGGCTTTGAGGCTCTTTGGATGCCAGGCACTGATCACGCAGGTATCGCAACTCAGAATGTCGTCGAAAAACAACTCGCCAAAGAAGGGAAAACCCGACACGACTTGACACGCGAAGAATTTACGCAACGTCTCTGGGACTGGAAAAAACAATATGGCGAAACCATTATCCATCAGCTCAAGAAACTTGGTTCCTCCTGCGACTGGGATCGCACACGATTTACCATGGATGAGGATTACAGCAAAGCTGTTAAAACTGTTTTTATCAAGCTTCATAAAAAAGGCCTAGTTTATCGAGGACAGCGCATCATCAATTGGTGCCCGCGTTGCCAGACCGCGCTTTCTGACGAAGAGGCTGAACACCAAGACACAACAGGCACGCTTTACCACATCAAATATCCATTTAAAAATAATCCCCAGCAAGTGATCATTGTTGCCACAACACGTCCAGAAACGATGCTCGGGGACACAGCTGTTGCCGTCAACCCCAAAGATCAACGATATCAATCCTTCATCGGCCAAACCCTTCTACTGCCTCTGGTCAACCGTGAAATCAAAATCATCGCGGATACTTTTGTTGATCCTCAATTTGGAACCGGAGCCGTCAAAGTCACACCAGCCCATGACCCCAACGACTTTGAAATGGGCAAACGTCACAATCTCGCCTTTATCAATATCCTTGAAAATAACGGACACTTAAACAAAAACGCTGGAGCCTATTGCGGCCTTGACCGATTTAAAGCCAGGCACGCAGTTCTTGAAGATCTCCAAGCCCAAGGCCTTCTTGAAAAAACACAAACCCATGCCCATGCCGTCGGACATTGCTACCGCTGCCATACGATTGTCGAGCCCTTCTTGTCCCGCCAATGGTTTGTCAAAATGAAACCCTTGGCCAAGCGCGCCATGGATGTTGTGAAAAAGAAAACAATCACCTTTTATCCTGATCGCTGGACCAAGGTTTATCTCAACTGGATGGAGAATATTCGCGACTGGTGCATCTCGCGACAAATTTGGTGGGGACATCGCATTCCCATATGGTACTGCAAGCCCTGCGGGGAAGACCACTATATGGTTAGCGAAGAAAAACCTACGCATTGCCCCAAATGCCGTGGCAGAGACCTCTACCAAGACCCTGATGTTTTAGACACATGGTTTTCCTCATGGCTATGGCCTTTTGCCACGCTAGGTTGGCCCCAAAAAAGCAAAGACTTAGATTATTTTTATCCGACCGCAACCCTTTTTACAGCGCCTGAAATTATTTTCTTCTGGGTCGCACGCATGATCATGGCAGGGCTCGCATTCAAAGGTCAAATTCCTTTTTCCACGGTTTACATCCACGGAACAGTCCGCGATGCCCAGGGACGTAAAATGTCAAAATCCTTAGGCAATGCCATTGACCCTCTTGAGATCATTAAAGAATACGGGGCCGATGCACTTCGCTTTAGCCTGATCATTAATTCAGGACAAGATCTTTTTATCTCCAAAGAAAAATTTGAAATTGGCCGCAATTTCGCCAATAAGATCTGGAATGCCTCACGCCTTATTTTTATGAATGCGCCTTTAGTCCAAGGCGCTCACCTCTACGATGAATTTAAGAAAATCAACAAAGCAGAGCTTCCCATGCCATGCTTGTGGATTCTTTCCAAACTTCAAACAACCACCAAGGATATGGAAATCGCAATCGAAAAGTATCGCTTTTCCGAGGCGGAAAGCCTGATCTATGATTTTATTTGGAAACATTTCTGCGACTGGTATCTTGAAATGATCAAAGGTGATTTTACCAAAAAGGATGTTCAAATCGTTTCGGTCTATGTGCTCGACCAGCTTTTGCGCCTTATTCACCCCTTTATGCCTTTTGTCAGCGAAGAGATTTGGCAAGAGATCAACATCTCCCAAGATGTACTCTCCTTACAAAGTTGGCCGACCATCAATCCCAAGCTTCATCATCCCAAAATTGAAAAACAAATGGACAGCCTTTTTGACTTTATCACCACGTTGCGCAATGTCAGGTCTCAATGGCGCATCCCGCAATCCACAGCGATTTCCTGCTTTGTCCAGTGTCCTAGCGGCCAATACACGTGGCTAGAAAAAAATCTTTCTATTATCAAATCTTTAGCACGCGTTGAAAAAATGTCGATAGCCGCAACTCTTGATGCCAAAGACATGGCCACGGGTCTTTGCGGACAAATCAAACTCTACATCCCGCTTCAAGGCCTTATTGATCTAGAGCAAGAGAAGAAAAGAATTAAAACAGAAATTGAAAGTTGCTCACAAACATGCGAAAATCTTATAGTAAGACTTCACGATGAAAATTTTCTTAAGCGCGCGCCCAAAGAAGTCGTAGAGAAAGAAAGGGCTCGGCTTAAAGAACTCAAGACAAAAATGAACGACCTTAACAATACCCTCAAAGAGCTTTCGTAAAATGAATTCCCGCATCATCAAAAGCATGGACCGCATCATTGATCTTGCCTTGCGCGAAGACATCGGCAGGGGAGACATTACCACTGATATTTTTGTCCCAAGGACTATGTTTTCCAAGGCTAAAATCATTATCCATGAAACAGCCACCTTGGCAGGACTTGAGGTCGTCAAACACGTTTTTAAGAAACTCGACAAAGCAGTTGCTGTCCGCACTCTTTTCAAAGATGGCGATATCGTCACCAAGGAAAAAACTGTTATTGAGATCCGAGGGAAGACAAAGGCCCTGCTAAGCGGTGAACGCGTTGCGCTCAATTTCTTAAGTCACTTATCGGCCATTGCGACCAACACAACCGCCTTTATCCAGAAAGTGCATCCCCTCCAGATTCAAATTGTGGACACACGCAAAACAACGCCAGGATTTCGCTTGCTTGAAAAAGAAGCAATTCGCTGCGCCAAAGGAGTTAACCATCGTCTCGACTTAAACGAAATGGTTTTAATCAAAGACAATCACCACCTCATTTCTCATTTATCGATTACGGATATGATAACAAAAGCCAGGAACAAAACCTTAAAACCCATTGGCATCGAAGTTGAGACGATCAATGATTTTACAGAAGCCTGGGCTGCCAAACCTCATCTTATTTTGCTCGACAACATGACCATTTCCCAGATCAAAAGCGCTGTGCGCTTGGCCAACAATGATCCCTCAAAGAATAAACCCATCCTTGAAGTCTCAGGAGGAGTGACCTTAAGGAACATTCGCGCTGTTGCCAAAACAGGCATTAAGCGCATCTCCATTGGTGCGCTGACCCATAGTAAAAAAGCTATCAATATTTCCATGGAGATCATCATTTAACATGAAACGTTTTGCGGTCTTATTTCTTATCCTATCGCTAGCGTATCCTTTCCTTTTTCCGCGCTTGGTATCCGCTCAAAATGATTCTCCGATCTTTGACGATAAGAAACTTCTGGAAGGGTACGCCAAACAATATGAAAACGAATCCAAAGATGTTCTCATCGCTATGATCAACGATGACAATTTGTCACCCTACATCACCGCGGCCGCGATCAATGTTTTCAAAAGAAAATACAGTGAAATTGTTTTCTCCAGAGAAAAAATCTTGATCGAAAAAGCCCTTCTAAGGCGATCAGCGCTTACAAACTCCATTTACGTCGAGATCGAAATACGGCATACACTATGTATCATGGATCGCTATAAATATTTTGAATCCATGGTTCCCTTTCTCCTACAACGGCTTGACCACTACAACAAAATTGTCAACGAGCTCACCTATACATACATCAACAACATTCTTAAAAAGGGCCAAAACCGAAGCCGTGAAGCGCGTATTGTTTTTAATACCTTACGTAAAATGTTTTTTCTCTCCCGAAAGAAACTCAGCACGATCGCTCAGGACGATGAACGGCTTAAACAAAAGCTTGAGTTATTACGCTGGTCCATTAAGATTTTGGGGAACCAAGAACTCCGGCGACTTCCAGCCGAAGTCATTCAACTGCTTTAACAGGGCGTCAAGCACATATCTTGCAAATGCCTCTAACCAAAAAAACGTGGATTGTGTATCTTGCCTTAAGCGTTATCGCTTTTATCCTTTGGTTGCGCCTGGGATACCCTGAATTTTCTTTTGTTGATCTGTCTATTGGCAAGACGCAAGCGCTTAAAATAGCCCAAGACTATCTATCCTCTCAAGGCATCACCCCTCAAGAATACCGTTATGCGATCATCCTACAGACTAACGACAGCGCAGATCGCTACCTTCAAAAAACCTTAGGGTTTCAAGGCGAAATCGCCTTTCTTAAAGAATACAAACTTAATCTCTTCCTTTGGGTGATCCGTTTCTTTCAAGAAGGGGAGAAGGAAGAATACGTTGTCGTCGTTGACACCTCAGATGGAAAAATTGTTTCCTACCGACATATCCTGGAAGAAACAGCGGCCCGAGAAGAGCTGCCGCTAGACGACGCCTATCACCAAGCAAAAACATTTTTAACCCAAGCCTTTTCAGTCCGATTTGACGACTACATGCCCAAAGAAAAAACAACAAAGAAATATGACAACAGGACTGATCATTCCTTTAGCTGGCAGCATAATAATGTCAGCATCCCCTGGAGCGAAAAATCCAATGCTGGAACCGCCAAGCTCCTCATTCGGGCCAAGGTCTCTGGCCAGGATATTCTTTCCTTTGATGCGGCATCCCTGGACATCCCTGATGAATTTAACCGCTCCATCGAAAGATCAACGCAATCAGGACGCATCTTAACAGGCATCTTTCTTGTTTTCTACTATGGCCTGATCATGGCGGCAACGTACTTGGTTGTGATCAAACGCCATCATTTGATTATGCAAATATCTAAAAAATTTTATATTCTTCTCGCGCTGATTCTTTTTATTATGATTATTTTATTTTACATCAATAATATTCCTGATATTCTTTTTGATTACCCAACAACATCAACTCTAAGCGTCTTTTTTAGCGAAATGAGCCTTGGGCTCTTGGCCGCAGGAACATTTTCGGCCATCGCGATCATCTTGCCTGGCATTGCAGGGGAATCCTTAACTAGCGAATTAAAACATAAAGGCCAAGGCTTCGTCAGCTACATCCAATCAACCTTTCGCTCCCGTAAAGTGACAGGCCTCATTGTTCTAGGATATTTTATTGCCATGATGATGCTAGGGCTTCAATCCCTTCTTTTCCATATTGGGCGCACCTATTGCCACGTCTGGACCGAACGCTTTCAAGTGGCTCAAGCCTCCTCATCCCTTTGGCCATTCTTAACCGTCCTGGCCATCAGCTTTCGCGCCGGCGTCTCCGAAGAAATCTTCTTTCGCCTTTTTGGTATCAGCTGGGGAGAAAAAATACTTAAGAATGTTTTCATCGCCTGCTTCCTGACATCCATCGTCTGGGGATTTGGACACACACATTATCCAATTTTTCCAGCGTGGTTTCGTGGCCTTGAAGTCGCATGCTTAGGACTCTTACTTTCTTTTTTCTATCTTCGCTACGGCATTATTCCTGTCATCGTGGGACATTTTCTTTTTGATGCCTTCTGGGGTTGCGCAGGATTTCTTCTAGGTAAAGCTCAAGCTTTTGATTTTTACACCTGCCTTCTGGTCCTGGGGCTTCCTCTTCTTTTAGGCCTAATTTCTTTTGTGGCCAATAGGCCTGATATTGAAAAAACACACGGCGTCATTCTTGGAAAGATCCAGATTTTCAACCTTAATATCCTAAAATATTTTCTGGCCGACCCCCAAAATAGGGCAGGCAAGACCGCGGATGACCTGCGTCAAGACCTCATCCGCCATGGCTGGGATGGCGTTGTGGTGGATGAGGCCTTAAAGCTGACAGCAAAAAACAAGATTGCAAATTAAACAGCTGTCTTTATAATACAACGTGTTCCATAAAAGATAAAATCGATGCTCTTAAATCCTTTTTCCTATCATCAACCAAAAACTCTAAACGAGGCAAGCGACCTTTTAACCTCGCTTCCTGATGCTAAACTTATTGCAGGAGGGACCTTTGTCATCAATACCCTCAAAACTTTAAAGAAAAGAGGGCTCAAGACACCCGCGCACCTGATCAGCCTTAAAAAGATCAAAGAACTGAAAGGCATCCGCGTGGACCATCACAGCATTAGCATCGGCGCCATGACAACGTGCGCTGAGATCCTTTCATCGCAGGAACTCGCCCAAAGCTGTCCCGTGCTTGTTGCCATCGCGCAAAACATCGCGACAACGCAAATCCGCAACATGGCCACCATCGGAGGCAATATTGCCAGTCGACACACGTGGACAGAATTTAACACCGGCCTTTTGGCACTTGACGCAAAACTGCATTTTGGTCTTCCTGATAAAAAAAAGACAACAGTAGCAATCGATGATTTCCTGTCTAAAAACGCCAAATGTGCAGGGATCTTAACCGCAGTGTCGATCGAGCCCAAAGAAAAGACCATCGCGGTTTACCGTCGCATCCCCAAATGTTCTGATGTGGACATTCCACTTTTAACGGTTTGCCTAAGCGCGCACACCCAAGAAAACGCCTTGACCGATGTCCACGTTGTGATTGGATGCGCAACATTCTTTCCCAAGCGCGAAAAAAAATGTGAGCAAATCCTCGAAGGGCTCCCTCCAGGAAAAGCAATGCAAGAACGCCTAGCGTCATGTGTCTGGCCCATCGATGAAGGGACATTAACAGAGCATCAAAAAACCATTCTCGTTGCAACCATCAAGGACGCAGCGCAGGAATTAATGGTAAAAATACAATGACAACCTTTCATATTAATAATAAAGAATACACTATCGATATCCAGGGCCATGAAACGCTGCTTGAGGTTTTGCGCGACCATCTAGGGCTCACAGGAACAAAAACAGCGTGCACTGAAGCAGAATGCGGAACATGTACCGTGCTTGTCAATGGCAAGGCGATTCTTTCCTGCATCACTCTTGCCAAGGATGTCGAAGGTGACGCGATCACAACCATTGAAGGATTAAGTGACGGCGAACATCTGCACCCCATCCAGCAAGCTTTTCTAGATCAAGGCGCTGTCCAGTGCGGCTTTTGCGCGCCAGGCTTTATTCTTTCGGCCAAGGCTTTGCTCGATCAAAAGCCAAATCCCAGCCTTGAGGAGATCAAAAAATCACTCGATGGCCATGTTTGTCGCTGCGGCGGATACTTGAAGATTTTTGAAGCAATTAAAGACGCAGGGGAGAAGATGAACCCTCATGAAAAATAATAACGATCCCTTATCCCTCAATCCTGTTGGCAAGAATGTCCCGCGCATTGACGGCCGAGGTTTTGTCACGGGCCAAACAAAATACGTTTCGGATCTTGTTCTTCCTGGAATGCTGTTTGGTAAAATGCTGCGCAGTCCTCATGCGCATGCCAAGATCTTGAAAATTGACACCTCTAAAGCTGAAGAGCTCCACGGAGTCAAGGCCATTATCACGGCCAAGGACACCTTAGGCGTCAAGTTTGGTTCCAATGAATATTTTTTCCCACAAACCGCGGACCAACAAGCCCTGGAAGCGGATAAGGTGCGCTACATTGGCGATGAAATCGCTGCGGTCGCGGCCGTGGATGAAGAAACAGCCGAGCGCGCTTTAAAGCTCATCGACGTCCACTATGAAATCTTGCCTGCAGTCTTTGACGCCTTAGAAGCCATGAAGCCTGGCGCGCCTCAAATTCATGAGGCGCGCAACAATATCGCCCTCATCCTGCCAACCAATTTCGGCAATGTCGAGCGTGCGCTCAAAGAATCTGACTACGTGCGCGAGGACACGTTTTATCTTCCTTCCGCTGCGCATACATGCCTGGAGCCCCATGTCTGCATCGGACAATGGGAAGAGCATACGCAAAAAGTGACACTTTGGGTCTCCACCCAAGCCCCATTTAAAATCCGAGAAACCCTTGCCAAATGTTTGCATATGAACCTCAATGATGTACGCGTGATCAAACTTGCGGTAGGCGGTGGCTTTGGCGGAAAACTTGAAATGCTCCCCATGGATTTCGCAGCTTGTCTTTTGTCCAAAAAAGCAAAAGGTGCGCCGGTCAAGATCATGTACACCCGCGAAGAAGAGTTTTCTTTTTCTCGTCGCAAACACCCCATGATTTACCGACTCAAGTCCGGGGTCAAAAAAGACGGGACCCTCATGGCCATCTCTGGCGAAGTCATTGCCGACGGAGGCGCCTATTGCAGCTATGGGCCAACGGTCTTGGCCGCATCCATGATGCGCATCATGATGGTTTACAAAATTCAAAACTTAAAAATTACAGGCTATCGGGTCTATACCAACAATCCTATTAGCGGCGCGATCAGAGGCTTTGGAGGCGTGCAATCCGGCTTTGCTGTGGAATCGCATATCGACTTGCTCGCCCAAGGCATCGGCATGGATCCTGTTGCCTTTCGCCTTAAAAATATTACTGAGCCCAACATGGTCACCGTCAACAAAATGATCCTCTCCTCTAATGGCCTCAAAGAGTGCATTGAGAAAGCCGCGGAAAGCTGTCAGTGGAAACAAAGACACGGCAAACAAAAACATGTTAGGCGCGGGCTTGGCATCGGCATTGCCGCGGATGTCATGGGTTCAAAGATGTACAAATCCCACGAATCCGCTGGCACCGTGATCAAGGTCGAGGAGGATGCCTCGGTCTATGTCCTAACAGGCGCTGCGGATACTGGACAAGGCTCAAATACCGTTCTTTCACAGATCGCCGCCCAAGAGCTTGGCATAAGCTACAATCGCATTCGCATTACAGCTGCGGATACGGCCATCACACCCTTTGACACCGGAAGCTTTGCCAGCCGCGTGACCTTTATTTCTGGAAATGCCACCAAGCTCGCGGCCGCTGATGCCAAGCGTCAGATTCTTGACATTGTGGCCCATGAGAAAAATTTAGATGTGAACATCTTGGATATCCAAGCTGAACAAGTCATCAACACCCAAACAAACTCTGTTGTCATGACCTTTGATAAAGCCGTAGAGCTTTGCTATTCCTTTAACTACGGAACACAAATTATTGGCCGGGGGAGCTATAACCCCAAGACAACGCCGGTTGATTTTAGAACAGGGGAGGGCAATGTCTCAGGAAGTTACAGTTTTGAAGCGCAAATAGCCGAGGTCGAGGTCAATACCGAAACCGGTCACGTCAAGGTCTTGAAAATGTGGGATGCCCATGATGTGGGTCGCGCCATCAACCCGCAATCGGTCAAAGGCCAGATCGAAGGCTCACTTTTTATGGGAATCGGGTACACGCTTTGGGAAAATCTTCAGTTTAAAGATGGGCGCGTGGTCAACCCCAATTTTGCCAACTACCGCTTGGCGCGCTCGATCAGTGCCTGTCCAGTTGAATCAATCTTGATCGAGACCAATGACCCACAAGGCCCCTTTGGCGCCAAGGGCATGGGTGAGGCAGCGCTTTTGCCTACCGCGGCCGCCATCGCCAACGCCATCGAAGACGCCGTCGGCGTGCGCATCAAAGACCTTCCTATCACGCCGGAGAAAGTTTTAAAAGCACTTAAAATAAAAAACGATCAGGAGAAAAAAATGAGATCTCAAAAGAATAATTTCCAAAAATTAAGATTTTTCTTTCTTTTCATTCTTGTTTTAACTTTTTTCATTTTTAATGTCCAAAACGCAGAAAGTGAAAGTGTTCCTTCTGTTGAGGGTGAAGGCGATAATCTTGCCCAAGCTGTCACTCGATTGCAAACACTTGCATGTTCTATGCTGCCAACGCAGTGCGCTAGCTATAAAGATGAAGAATATTTCACCACTAACTGTCCGGGAGGAGGAGATGTCTGCTGGAACTCCTCGTCAATCGTTGGATCAACTGCTGATCTTGGGTCACGTTTTGACATGGGGATTGGACAAGCATGGGACAATGGAGGCGACGTGCGCTTTCGCTGTCGCAGACAGAAAGATACCATTTACTGCTTTGCCTTTCGCTGTGTCAACGAAGAACCAGCTGGCTGTGAACAGATGTGGAGAATCGATTATCAATTTAAAATAACATCATCCGGCAGTCCTGAGAGTCTATATATTGATCCTTGGGCTTCTAATTCAAAATGTGTTGATGTTGGAAGCACTGATTATCACGGAATCAGAGATTACCCTGTCTGTAATGATATTCATACAGACAATTCATTTCCCTGCGAACTTGACGACCCAAACTATCAATGCACTAAATAGCAAAAATTTAGCGCATATCTAGTTTTAACAACCCGTGTAGATCTTTAAATTCTTCCCGTGTGTTAAAACTTTGGCTCACGCCAAGGTCAGTGACCAGCCAGCAAAGAATCTTCTCCGGATGCCGGCGCTGGATAAAATCTTCCACCTTAAAATCATGCCACGCGATTCGCAGACATTCTTTGCAGGGATTCTTTAAGGATGCGGAGTAATCGCAAAAACAACTATTTCGTAACGCGTGCTTCCGTAATAAAAAAAGATACGATAGGCAGCCGGCGTGTCTTGCTGGGCATAAGCCTCAAAAATCTTTTCACCGCTGGGGCCGGAGAGGGAATGATACTGGTGGGTTTGCAAGCTGGGGTGGCGCGGGTTTTCTGCAAGATATTTTAAGGCCTTAACTACGGCCTTAAAATTCTTTTCCAAATGGGCATTGTCTTTGAGGTTTTTCAGGCTCTGCTTCGCGCTCGGAGTAAAACTCAACAAAAAACTCATAGGTCATTGATAAACTTTTCTAAATCACTAACTTTTTCCATCTGGCCTTCGCTGGCCTCCTTAAGGCCGTTGCGGACTTTACTAATAATCCGAGGATTCTGATAAATCCACGCCTCGCGGCTCGAAACGGATACCGCAGGCCGTAGAAGAATATCTCCGTCTTGGCCAACAAAAACCTGATACGCATCGACCTTCATCTTGCGCGCAATGAGTTTCTGCAACCTTCCGCCTAGCGTAATGCGATGTTTTGCGTCAAGAGGCCGCGTATCAACAGCCATAAATTTTTCTTGTACCTTGACAACATGATTTCCGTGATCCGAATTCTTGACAATTTTCATCTTTACCCTCCTGTGTCTAAAGAATACCATGCCCTCGACTGGGTGTCAAGTGGGAAAGTGGGCGCAAAGAACATAATCCCTTCTTGAGTACAGTTGCACTCAAGAATGAGTACAAAATCAATTTGAGTTTTCTAGTCTCTTAAATTCCTCTAGCGTGTTAAAACTTTGGCTCACGCCAGGGTCAGTGACCGGCCAGCAAACAATTATTTCCTTATGCCGGCGCTGGACAACGTTGAGTCCTTCCTTAGAATCCAGAGATAAAAATTCATTTTTTAGTACAACAGGGAAGATGGGTGGGTGGCCTTTTTGGCCATTGTATGTGGGAATGACAATTTTTAGCGGGTCTTGGATGAATTTGTCGACGAGGAGATTGATGGTGGGCGTCGTGACAAGAGGATAATCAACAGGTAACAGCATGAGGCCTTGAGCTTGGGGGCAAACCTCATCCAGACCGGCCTGAAACGATGAGGTTTGCCCTAAAATATAATTTTTATTATAGACATGCTTTATCTTTTTGTGGTTTAATAGATAGGGCGTGATTTCTTGCGCATGCGCTCCGGTGACAATAATGATTTCATCAACGCAGCTATCAAGTAACATCTGCTGCAAACGGCTGATAACCGTTTGGCCCTGAATGAGTGCTAGCGCTTTCGGCGATCCAAAACGTGAACTTTGTCCTGCGCAAAGCAAGAGACATGAAATCATAAAAGTATTATATAGAAAATAGGAGCAATTTCCAATAACCAAGATACAAGATACAAAATAAAAAAAATTCTAATACATCATAAATAAAAAATCTTTACTATTAATTACTTTCGCTTGATCATTGTTTCTTGATGTTTGGTTATTGTTTGGTCATGCAAAGGAGGTTTTGGTGATTATCATCTATCTTGGAATTCTGACAGTTGGCATTATTGCCGTGGTCGTTATTTTATTAAACGAAAGCAAAAACAGCAAGCCTTCGCCGGTGGATCTCTTAAACAGCCTGGAAATTGATGAAAATCCCGATGATACGCCCCACGAAACACCTAAAACAGCGCCATCGTCGCCATTTCTCAATCGTTTTAATCTCAATGAAGAAAAACCAAAAAAAGTTGAAGAACCCGTCATTAAGCCTGTTGACGATGTCAAAATAAGCCTTGCGCAATCTGCAGAAGATTTTGAACAAAAACTCAAAACACCCGATGCACCAAAACCAGAAACCCAAGATTTAAAAAGCGTCGACAAACAAGCACCAGAGACAAACAAACCATCCTCGCAAGAAACCTAAAGGAAAAAACTTAACGTTAACGTCTTTAACTCATAACAATTAACCAATTTAAAAAAGGAGTTTGCCATGGTCGTAGAAAAAATAATTTTACTTGCTGCTGTGTTTTTTCTTTGCAGCGTCAATCCTGGAAAAGCGTTTGCGCAAGACGCCACTAAAGCATCCAAGCCCATTATTGTCTTTGAAACAAATCAAGGCATCATTGAAATCGAGCTTTTTCCCGCTGCCGCACCCAAAACCTGTGAAAACATGCTCGGGCTTATCAAAAAAGGATATTATGATGGCCTGATTTTCCACCGCGTCATTAAAAACTTCATGATCCAAGGCGGCGACCCAACCGGTACTGGCCGCGGCGGAGAAAGTCTTTGGGGAAAATCCTTTGAAGATGAAGTCACACCATCCTTGATTTTTGACCGCAAAGGCCTTTTGGCCATGGCTAATGCTGGGCCCAACACCAATGGAAGCCAATTTTTCATTACAACGATCCCCACTCCGTGGCTTAACATGAAACATACCATCTTTGGCGAAGTCATCAAGGGCTATGATGTGGTTGAAAGAATTGAAAATTGCGCCAAAGGACCTGGTGACAGGCCAACAGAAGTCCAGAAGATCATTAAAGCTTCTGTGAAGCAGGAATAAAACATCGCTTTCTTATGATGGAAAAAGTCCTTCTTGAAGCCATGAAATCGCTTGAAAATGGCCAACCGTGCGCTCTTGCCACGGTTGTTCAATCCATGAAAGGCACTCCGCAGAAAATCGGCGCTAAAATGGTTGTTTTTAGCGATGGAACCTGTTTTGGGACTGTAGGAGGGGGGCTTAATGAGGAAAAAACACGTAAAGAATGCCTCAAAGCCATGAAAACCCGCAAATATAGCCTTGTCCCCTTAAGCTATTCTAAAAAAGATGGATTCCTCTGCGGTGGCCAAATAAAGGTCTTTATTGAGCCTCTTTTGGCCCAGAAACACCTTGTTATCTGCGGTGGCGGCCATATTGGCTTGCCCTTATCCATCATAGGAAAAACCCTTGGATTTAAGGTCACGGTCCTGGATAACCGTAAAGAATTTGCCAACAAAAGAAGGTTTCCGCATGCCGATCATGTCATTTGCCATAGCTTTACCAAGGGCTTGTCAACAATTGCCGTAGACCAGAACACATTAATGGTGCTGATTACCGCCAGCCATGATACGGATTTCCAGTGCCTCAAAAAGATCATCAAGTCCAAAGCTGGCTATATTGGTATTATTTGCAGCCAATCGAAAAAGCAAGAATTTGTCAGAAAATTGCAAAGCTTACGGATCCCAGATAGCCTGATTAAGGCTGTCAAAATGCCCATAGGATTGGATATTGGAGCTCTGTCTCCGCAAGAAATCGCGGTTTCAATTTCTGCTGAAATTGTTTCTATTATTAACAAAGATTTGATGGGATCTTCAAAGTTTAGATCTAAGTAAGATCGTCAAAGTACAGGCAAAAGCCTTTTTAAAATACTGGCAATCCCGGTATTTAGAATTACAATTAGAAAGGAGTTTTTCACATGGACAAACAAGCCGCTATTGACCTGATTAAAGATGCTGGTTTTGGGTTTCTGGCAACCACGGAAGGAAATCAACCGCGCGTTCGCGCGATTGCGCCATATTTGACTGAAAATAACACTTTTTTAGCAGCGCTTTTTAATGGCCGCAGAAGCCTTGCCCAAATCCAAAAAAACCCTCAAGTTGAGCTTTGTTTTGTTGACCGGAAAATGGCGTATTGCCGATTGGCTGGAAAAGCAAAAGTTACCACAGACACGGCCAAGCGCGAGCTTATGTGGGAGCAAATGCCAATGTTGAGGCAGTATTTTTCAGGCCCTGAAGACCAAAATATGGTGCTTGTTGAGATATCCATTGTTGAGGCCGAAGCCATGAGCCAAAACGATCAGACACCGCAAGGGGTTGTTTTTTAGGCAAAAATACTAGGGAATTTGCGCTTTGTGGGGCCCTGTTTTTGAACAAAAAACAGGGCCCTTTTTCTATCAAAATTTTACCGATTTTCTATTCAGTTTACATTAAAAGAAATGCACAAACTAGAGCCAAGCACTCCAAAATAAGCAATCCTAAATCATCAAGGCAATGTAAACCCCATAAAATCAGTGGCAAGCAAGTCCACCATCGAAATAATGGCGGGTAAGCTGTTGTGACATCCTACAAAAGAGGTAAAATTCCATCCTAGCCATATGCAAAGACAATAAGTAATATCCTGCAAAAAACAGGGGAAACTGGCGAGAAACAAATACATAAACTAACTCATGATAAAATACATCTAAACATCAATAAAATGCATAATACCTGGCAAGATTTGTCAAAATTATGTCTGATTTAAACAGGGCATCATAATCCCGGTAAGTTTGGAAACAGTTATCAACAGGCAATTCCTACAATATCATAAGTACATTGCTAACAACAACTTACATCATACATTTCTATATATTCTAGTTAACATAAGATATATTATAGGAAGTAGTTATATAGAGAGATTTATCATCATTTATAGTCTTTACATAGGGTCTTTACGGCTGGCTTATTGATTGGTATTGGGCTTATCTTTGGCAATAAAATCCTCTAGCTTTAGAGCTGGCTCAACGTTTGACATTCTTTACATTCTTTACATTCCTTGCATCCCTTACATATATTTACATATTAAGATCTATGGTAGCGCCCAACGTCTAACGCCGTTAGGTTTGATCCGCTTTCAAAAGAAACGGTTAAAAACTTACCGCAATTTCATCCACCCATCCGCAAGACCATATGTAATATCGGTAAGTTTAAGTAAGAGGAAAATCGGTAAGTTTAAGTAAATCGGGAATTAGACTGGATTTTGGTCAGGAGATTGACCACCAAAACTGACCCTTCGGTCAGATTGGCGCCTATCATTAGCGCGGCGTTCTTTAAGGATGCCTATTTCGCGCATCGAAATGAACTCCTTGGATCTGACCCCGATCTGGGTGTCGCCAATGCCTATTTTAATGATCTTGCCATTAACCAAGGCATCTGAAACGTTCTTGCGAGCGCTTCTTAAAATGCGTCCAAAACTAGGTCTTGAAACCTTCATAACAATCGCGCCTTGAACCTGATCAAAGCCCTGATAATCTGCAAGCTTCAAAGCTTCGTATTGATCAATGCTTAAAAGTATTTCATCTGGACGCCCAGGCTTTCCTCTAGGGCTAAAAAGGGTAACCTTAGGCATTCGCTGGATGTATCGAACCTTTTTTGGCCTACCTCTTTTTTCCATGCATTTTTTCCTCTATTACCTCTTCCCTGCTTACCCTATTTTTTAGCCTATTTATTCTGAGCATATGCTCATTATAACCGCCCATTTATAATGAGCATATGCTCATTATAATATAGAGGTTCAAAGAGTCAAACTAAAAAGACACAAATTTGCCATTTTATTTCTTAAAAATTAGCTAAGTACACAATTATAATATTAGAGAAAATAATTGGCGATCGCCCGGAGGGCGTCTGTCTGGGTAAGAATTCCAACCAAAATACCTTTTTCATCAACAATAGGAAGGCATCCGTATTTTCGTGTAACCATCACATTGATCGCCTTTCCCAGGGTATCTTGGGGTAAAAGCGTCATGACGCTCTGCGTCATGACTTTCTGCAGGATAAACTTATCAAGCTCTTCATTTAAATAAAAAGATCCATCATCCTCCACTTCTCTACGCGGTGGAACAATGCGATAAAAGTCCCTTTGCGTGATAAGGCCTTTGAGCTTTTTTTCATGATTCACAACCGGCAAGTGGCGAATCTTATGAACCGTAAACATCTCCCAAACCTGGCTAAATTTGGCATCCAGGCCCAGAGAAATCACCTTTGTCACCATAATATCTTTGATCAGGATTTTATGCAAAACAGTCATGCTGCTTTCCTCCTCTTTCTTAACAACACTTAAAACACCTCCGCGACCATATCTTTTGCGCCCAAGCAACGATTTGTGACCATCCATAAGCCGATAAGATAGCAATCGCCGGCACAATCGGCACGCGAAATCTGTCAGATGCAGCAAAGCCAATATTTAAAATTGTAACTCCTAAAAAATACAAAATAACCATAAAAAGAAACTGATAGCGAGTATCTTTTCTAACACACAGACACCCTGCCAAGAAACCCATAAACCAGAAAGCCATCCAAGGATAAAAGAAAGACTTCCCGATCTTCGTTGCAAACGTGCTTTTAAAATATTTTAAGGATCCAGGTTCCGTCATCATAGAAAGAAAACATCTCCACCCCGTATCGACAAAACTTACTGCCTGAGAAAAAAGATCATTCTCCTGTGTAAAAGATCGAAAAAAGCCATGTTTTCTAAAGTTTTGATTACCAACCGTTGCAAAAGAACTAGTGCCGCAACAATAGTAATTCCTAACTTGCCACGCCCCCAGCAAACCATAAACGAGAGCCAAAAATATCAAAATATGTCCAACGACCCGCTTAAAGCCATACCGACGATGAACGCACACGATAAAACACGCCACAGGAATGGCTAAGAAATAACCAATCGGTCGAACATAAGTAGCTAAAGCCAAAGAAAGCGCTGACCACCCTAGCCAATAAAATTTCTTATCATTCATATATTGAATAACGAGAAATAAAAATATTGTTAATAACAACAAGAATAAAGCCTCAGTCAACACCATAACAGAAAAAATAGAAACAGGCGGGTCAAATAAAACAATTGTGGCGCTAAGCAGCGCAATTTTACTATCAACACGCTGAGCTATAAAATAAGTTATCCCACCTACAGCAACCGTTAACATAAGTTGAATAAAAAGCACGCCAAGGATAGGAATGTTCAAACAGTGATGGAAAAAAAGAAGAAAAAAAGGATATCCGGGGGTACGCAAAATCTCTGGCGCAAAAACACTCTTTGGACCCTGCCTTTCAAATTGCCCCCTTTCAGCCAGGTTCTTTGCAATTTCCATATAAGAAGCTGAATCCGGCATCATCCTGCTTTCAGGCACACTCATAGTGCCACATATGAAGAGAGAAAGCTTAACCCCTATGGCTAGAATTAAAATAATTATAAACTTTCTTTTCAAGAAAAACCCTCCAACACAGAATCCTTGTGTTAATGAGTCCAACATCACTAAACTTTCCTAGTGTGAATTCGTCTTCTCTAGAATAAAATTAACCGCGTTCATCACTTCGTCAACGGTTATCAATTTTAAGCATTTTCGATCATATTCACATTCCTTTAATTCCTTCATATGAACATACCGGCAAGGCGAACATTCAGGATCTTTTGAGATAACAACATTGTTTTGACCTAAAGGGCCCCATTTAACAAATGAGCTTGGTCCGTATAACGCCACAACAGGACAACCCGCTAGCGACGAGAGATGCACTCCCCCTCCATCACTTCCAATAGCTAAACGTGAAAGCTTTAAGAGACCTATGCTATAGACTGGATCTTGCCCAAACTTTTCCTCTTCAAGGCAAGGAATAATCGGCTTTGCATGCATTAAATTTCTTAGACGAAGAAGAATTTCTTTATCATTACCAACCAATATAATGCGATACCCCATCTGTACTAATCGATCTCCAAGCAAGGCATACTTAGCCTCTTCCCAATTCCTGTGAAAATTACCCGAAGAAGGTATGATCGATATAAATGGACCTGTAAAATGAGCAAGAAAAGACTTGGCAAGAGAAAGGTATTTTTCAGAAATCTCTATCTTTGGACTATAATCGATCTCTCCTGCGCCGAGGACTTTAACAGGTGCCGCCATTTGAGAAACAACATGAACATTACTTTTTTTGTAAAATCGAGAATCAAGTATCTTCCATCGCGACAAAAAAGGATTTCGCGAGATATAAATCGCCGGGAACAACAACCACAAACGCAGCGAAGGCTTAAGCTTAGACTGCCCAGAGATAATAAGGTCGAATTTCTTAAAATACTTTTTAAAAAAGATCGAAAAACCTTTAAAAATTTCTTGCTTTGCTGGCTCAACATTTGAAATAAAGCCATCAATATAAGGAATAGCCTTAAAAACAGAATCATAGACAGGGCTATAAGAACCAAAAAAATACAATTTTGCTGATGGGAACATTTTCTTAAGCGCCCGCAAGACAGGGACGCACAAAACAAGATCACCAAGCCCAGCTCCTGGCTTATGAAACGCAATAGTCTTGACAACTCCCTGTAAACGTAAATACTTTTTTTTACGCGTGAAATGCTCAAAAACTTCTTTAGGATAATCTTTTACCTGATAAAAGTTCATTTTCGCGCTATTCCTCACTATTAATAACAGCTTATTTCTTTTCTAACTAAATACCCTTAAATATCGATCCGTTAAATAACTTAAAACAAAGGCGCATAGTGCTAACTATCGAACGCTCTCATCTCGATCGCCGCAAACCAGCGCACATATCGCCTGAGTCATCCCCAGCATAAGCCAGAAAAGCGCCTTGAGCTGGACTGAATAAAGATGATTATCAAAAGCACTGTGGATCAAAAAACCAAAAAGACCAGCAACAAAGCCTCCTAAAATAAGGCCAAGATTATTCTGTCGATTAATGAAGGCAATAGAACCTGCTTGACATAAAATAAACCCTACAAAAGAAAGAAAAAAGAGGAGTGAGAAAATCCCGCTCTCAGCCCATATCTGTAGGTAACAATTGTGAGTATAAAATATACCTATATCCTTTGTGTATTGGGGGAAATAATCCATAAATGTCCCAAGCCCTTTTCCTAAAAAAGGATTTTCTTTGATCATAGCTAGTGCTGCCTGCCATATGGCAAATCTTGAAGGATCTCCGACAAAGCGAGATGTTCCGATTGCGCTCCCATTATCGGAAGATTCCCCCACAAGGCTGATCGGAGAGCTCGCGCTAGGACCAAAAGCAACCATTGCTCTTTCTCTCAAAACTGACATTGAGAATATACCAACAATAAAAAGAATTAGAAATAATAGAATGAGCTTATATCTTTTTGTTATTGCGGCTAACATAAACCCGCCCAAGAAGAATCCTAGCCATCCTCCCCGTGAAAGCGTTAGCAAAAGCACTCCCCCAGAAAGAAACACAAGAGCGGATGCGAAGAACTCATAAATCTTTTTCTTAAATCGAATAACGCTTACGCTCAGAACCAAAGCTAAGAAGAACACAAGATATCCAGCAAGCGCGTTGCGATTCTTAAACGCAGAAGTCACGTCAGCAATAGCACCTTGACCCAGAGCATCGCTTTCGTTTCGCAAAAACTCAAAACCAAGAAATCTTTGAGAATACCCAGATAAAACAACTATCCCAAGAACACACAACATTAAAACAATGGCATTCCTTGCACGCTTAGGCTTTCTAAAAGTATCGGCCGCAATGATAAAAATAAAAATATACTGCATCCATTTACCAAAAAGAGCTCTTAACCCTTTAATCAAATAAGGACCGCTGTTTAATAACGACATCGCCATAAAAATAATAAACAACAAAAGAAAAATATATATAAGCTTATTATCCTTGATAAACTGAAAATCAGGGCTCAAGCACGTCTTAACAAGAAAAGCAACAATAGCTAAAGGACATAAAATCCCAACCCCCGCAATAGAAATAGGAATAAAAACAATAAGCCCATAAAGGGCATACTCAATAACCTTATCTGCTATTCTTATGATATCTTCCTTAGACACGACTATCACCTTTTCTTAAAAGAATACTCTCAAGAGCCGCGGTCACCCCAAGCATCACCCAAAAAAGAACACTCAATTGCACCGAATACAGTTGAACATCAAAGAAACTGGCTACCAAAAAACCAAAAAGACCACCTATTAAGCCACCAAGAAAAATGCTAGAACTGTCTAAGCGATTTTTGAAATAAACAAGTACTCCAGAATACAAAACAAAAATAACCAAAGATAAAAAAGCAATCAACGTAAATACCCCGCTCTCAGCCCACATTTGTAAAAAAGAATTATGCGCGTAGTAACCACCGAGGCCAGGCACATACAAAGAAGAATAGTCCATAAAGGTCCCCAAACCCTTGCCCAAGAATGGATGCTCAAGAATCATTTCAATAGCTCCCCGCCAAAGAACAAATCTCTGGGAATCGCCTCCTACAGTGAAAGACTGCGAAATCCTTTGACCAAAAGGAAGCATCAAGAATAAAGCTAAAATAAAACTTGCCAAAATAAATAATGACAGTTTCTTTTTTCTAAACACGAGGATGGTGGCAACCATGCCTAAAAGAAATCCTAGCCATCCAGATCTCGAAAAGGTTAAGAGAAGGGCACCCAATAACGTAAGGCAAGCCAAGGCTATCAACATGGCGATCACTTTCTTGCGCCAATGAAGACACGCTAGAGCAATGACCAACGGTAAACAAAGAACAAGATAGGAAGAAAGACTATTTGGATTTTCAAAAGGTCCTGTCACGGCTTGCCCTGCCAGGCTTCGATGTCGAAAGAATTCAAATCCAAGAAATCTCTGAGTAAGGGCTGAAATCCCAACAAACATGGCGCCACAAACAAAGACATAAAGAAATCTTTTGATCAATTTCGCGTCTTTAAAATGATCGATCGCGATCATAAAAATAAGAAAATACTCTGTCCATTTCGTCAATAAAGCCTTGAGCCCTTTGGCTAAGAAAGGTCCACTATTAATCAAAGACAGCGCATTAAAAACAAGCAGGGCCAAAAGAAGCCAAAATATTTCAGCATCTGCCTTGATACGTGAAAAATCCCGACTCGCTATCTTTTTAATGATGAACGCGAAAATAACAAGGCCTACGAATGATTCAACGAGTGCTTTGGAGATTGGAAGAAAAAAGATCAAACCATAAAAGCCATACTCGATGACTTTTTCTGATACAGCAGCGATTCTTTGGCGATTCACTCTTTAACCTTTTTTCTTTTTAGAATTTATACTTTTCCCCTTGGCTCAGCTTCCGCAACAATCTCATTTAACAGCTCAACGGTTTTCACACAATCATAATCCCGCGCACATAATAAAAGCTTATGAATTTTCCTTCTTAAGGCTCGAATGTCAAAGGTATCCGGTGGCGCTACAAAAATTTTATCATAATGAGTAGCCTTATCTCGCTCTCGATTAAGAAATAGCTCTTCTTTTAGCTTCTCCCCTGGACGAAGTCCAACAAAAGCAATTTTGATATCTTTCTCCGGCACAAGCCCAGAAAGAATAATCAGATCCTTCGCCAGATCAACAATTTTAATCTGCTCACCCATATCCAAAACAAAGATCTCTCCGCCCTGCCCCATCACACTTGCCTGTAAGACCAACAACACGGCTTCGTTAATACTCATAAAATACCGCTGCGCCTCTGGATGTGTTACGGTCAATGGACCGCCTTCCTCAATTTGCTTCATAAATAAAGGCACAATGCTACCCGCTGACCCCAACACATTGCCAAAACGCACAGCCATAAACTTGGTCTGACTCTTTTCTGCCTTGGCCTGTAAGAGCATCTCCGCCACACGCTTGGTGGCACCCATCACACTCGATGGATTAACAGCCTTATCTGTTGAAATCAGAATGAATCGCTCAACCTTATAATGATGCGAGGCATAAATCATATTGGCTGTTCCCAAAACATTATTTTTAACTGCGGCCACGGGATTTTCTTCTAAGAGAGGAACATGTTTGTGGGCAGCCGCATGGAACACAACCTGCGGCTTGTAACGTGAAAAGGCATGCTTTAAAACTCCAACATCCTTGATATCTCCGATAATCGTTGTAAATTTAACACCTTTGTATTGCTTTAGAAAATCAAGGGTTAGAAAATAAACATCGTTTTCGTTGTGATCAAACAATAATATTTCTTTAGGACAAAATCGAGCGATTTGCTTGCATAATACTGATCCTATTGACCCCCCTGCACCCGTCACTAAAACAATTTTATTGCTGACGTAGTCTTTAATTTCTTGCTCGTTGACATGGACTGCTTCTCGACCCAAAAGATCGTCAGGAATAATGGCACGTGGTTTGATCTCTTGTTCTCCGCTTAATATTTTTTGCAACCCAGGAACCATACGGATCTTAATCGACGGTATCTGGCAATGGGCAACAATATCCCGAATGACGGCCCCGCTTGCCGATGGGATCGCGATCACCACCTCATCAATATCATGCTTTTCAACCAAGGCTTCAATATCATAACGCGTCCCCATGATCTTGACACCCTGAAGACGAAAACCTCTTTTGCCAGGATCATCATCAATAAAGCCAACAATATCGATGTTGGCTTCTGGGTTATTGCGCGCTTCTCTTAGAACTAAAACACCAGCCTCTCCTGCTCCGACGACCAGAGCTCTTTTACGCTTACTCCCTTTAAGCATAGGACGAAAACGTTCTCGAAAAAGACGAACGGCAAAGCGTACTCCAGTCATCAAGCAAAAACATAAAAGGCAATCCAAAACAATAATCGATCGTGGGATCCCAAGGCCAGGGTAAAGAAAAGCAGCTGCAGCCATAAAGCCTAGGGTCGACAACACATTGGCCTTGGCGATTCTCCAAACATCATCAATGCCTGCATATTTCCATAAACCAGAAAAAAGGCCATGGTAACCAAAAAGAACCATTTTGATAAGAATAAGAAGAGGAAGGGTTGTGAAAATAGTATTCCAAAAACTTCGAGCAACGCTAAAATCAAACCGAAGATAAAAGGCGAAGATATACGCACAGCTGATCAAAATGAAGTGAACACCCATCGTGATCACACGACGAAACTTGAGAGCTAATGCCTTAATATTCATAAGAATATATTATATATGAGGAAATGATTTTAGCAACTGATCCAATCAAAAACTTTCCAATCAGAATCTCGGACTTTAGACTTCCGAACTTAGAACTTTGGACTTAAGACCTTCACTATTCACTAATCTCTATACACTATCCGCTCAACACTCTACGCTATCTTTGTCCGCCAAAGCCTGCGGCGAAGGCGGAAGCTATCCGCCATCCTGCATGCTAAATACTTTTCCTGATTCCCTCCTCCATGATAAACGATGGCTTCCAGACCAACATATGACGAATCTTACGGCTATCAACAACAAGAAATCTATACTGCTCCCCTTTTTAACACATCAAAAGATAAAAAGAGAAACTTTTCATACATAGTAGACCTCAATTCAGCTTATAAAATTCATGAATATCAAAAGCAACGGTATTATTCTGCAAGACACAAGAAAAGTGTCAAACATACAGTTGCCAGCAATTTATCCATAATAAAAATATACACCATGGCGTAAAAAAGTCAGGACCTTATTACACGATGGTGCATAGTCTTCATCCTACCATTCTGAAGATCACTTTTTTGCAATTAACGTAACCTGTCCAGAAAATGATAAGGCTAACCTTAACAATATTGTGTTTAAACAAGATCTTTTAAAAATACCGTAGCAGGGGCAACGCGAATATCTTCAGGCGCCTCATAGTCTTTTGTTCCCGTCATATGTAACTGCCAAGCCGCAGCTTTGGGATACTTCGCCTTAAGATATCTTAAAGATTTCGAAACTTGGTCGTCTGACCATTTGCATTCAACAAGAAAGACTGGATTGCCATTGTCAACGATCACAAAATCAACTTCTCGTCCATCGATATCACGAAAATAATTAAGTTCAATATCGCGTCCTTTTGTATCTTGCTCAAAATGAACCCATTTCAAAAGATGTGAAGCGATCATGTTTTCAAAACGCTTTGCCTTGTCAGGAATAAGGGACCAATCAAAATGATAGTGCTTTTGTTCTTTTTTTACCGCGCGTATGCGTGGCGCACCAATCGGAGAAAGGCGGAAAACTGCATACGTCCTTTCGAGGATATTGATCCAGCTTGCAACAGCTTTAAAACTTACCTGAAGATCTTCACGAAGGGCGTTGATCGAAAGCGGACTGCCAACAAGTTCAGGAAGGCGCAGCATCAAAAGTTCAAGACGACCAAGATCTTCAACTCTCTCTAGAGAAGCTACGTCTTCTCTCAAAAGACGCGCGCGATATTCCCTAGACCAGCGCTTGGCTTCCACCTGTGATCCTTGCAAAAAAGGCTCAGGAAAACCACCCAGCTCAAGAAGGTCCATCAACGCTTTAGAAGTACGTATTTTAAGCTCGGCGGCCGATAATGGATGCAGTCGCAAATAATGATAACGCCCTTGCAGAGAATCTCCGCCAAAACGATACAAATCCAAGCGGGCGCTTCCCGTAACGAGGATTCTCTTTGCCCCTCGATAAAGATCAAAGAGGCCCTTAAGATAGTTGCGCCAACCGCGGTATTTATGAATTTCATCAAAAACTAAAGTTTTTGATATCGGAAGTTCGCGCTTAAGGATTCTCTCGCGATGCTCAGCCACATCCCAATTCAAATAGGATGATGTGTCTTTCACGATATCAAGCGCAAGCGTCGTCTTCCCGACTTGGCGTGGGCCACCTAAAAACACCATTTTCCGGCCAAGATCTTTTATGATCTGAGGCTCTAAATATCGTTTCATGAGATCAATATACCATTATTTTTGACTATAGTCAAATATACTCGCGAGTTTTCTTGCCTGTTTGCAAGATCTCCTTATTCCGTCTTGCCTCCCCGCTAAACGCTATCCGCTCACCGCTTTCCTATTATACTAAACACAAATACCTTTCTCCTCCGTCATCCTGTCCTTTTCAACCTCGAACTTTGGACTTAAGACATTTATCCTTCACCCTTCACTCTTCGCTAATTGCTCTTAATGCTGCACGCCTTCTTTTTTGACAACCTTCCAAGCCGTGAGAAAAAGAATGCGAAGATCGAATGCAAGCGAACGATGATGGAGATAGTATTCATCGAAAGAAGCTTTGAGAGGAATGGGCAGATCATCTCTGCCGTTAACTTGCGCCCAGCCTGTTATGCCTGGAACAAGAACATGCACACCTTTTTGTGTGCGCAATGCCACTAAATCATCTTGATTAAACAAGGCAGGTCTGGGACCTACAAAACTCATATCCCCTTTGAGAACATTCAATAATTGAGGAAGTTCATCGAGGCTGTATTTACGTAAAAGCTCTCCGCCGGGGATCAGATACTTTTCAGGATCTTTCATCAAATGTGTTGCCACTTGAGGCGTATCGGTTCTCATCGTCCGAAACTTTGCCATCTTAAAAATAGCATTGTTGATACCAACGCGATCTGTCCAAAAGATAACAGGGCCTTTAGAGCCCAATCTGATCCATGCCGCGACAACCAACATCGGAAGGCTAAAGAAAACGATTAAGAATACAGCTAAAATAAGATCAAAAATGCGTTTAAGCATGATCCTCCGCATAATTCCTTGTCACTTATTAACAAGTGATCCCTCGCTCCTTTTAAGAACACACAAGGCAGGACAAAAGACAAACTATTGGGCTATGTGCAACCGATTCAGCCTCTCTTTGACAATATCAAGAAATCTCACCTGATCTTCATCACTCATCTGAGAAGCTGTGATGATCTCTCTCATCAAGCTAAACTTCTTTTCAAACCGTTCATAGCGCACCTTGATCGGTACATTAAAATATTCAGCTAAACGATCAAAATCCTCTCTCAGCAAACGATTCTTTTTGCCATGAATGCTGATCGCGGACTCGTCCTCGTTAAGGATCACCAGCCTTGAACACACAATATCATAAGCTGGAGCTAATCGGATGCCCCCTTCTTTATATAATATCGCATAATTCTTTAAGTGCGCATCACCATTGCCGAGAATAAAGTTAAGCACAACCCGATCAAAAAAAAGCTGAACATCGTATCCTGGCGCCGAGGAGATATCTTTTAGTTTCCGGCCTACTTGTTCTACCGAGCCTGTGTATTTATCATTGACCCCAAGGATCTGAACAAAATCTTCCTGCTGAATTTTAGCCCCTTTGTCCCGATCAAACCGTTTGACCACATAGGCAAGGCTTTTATCCTTTAAAGGAAGAAGGCAATGGAGCGGAACTTCGATGCCCAATTTTTGCGCAAGATCCATACAGCATTGCTCATTCTCGGGGATACGCAGAAAAGTTTGTTGCGGTTTTAGAATATATTCTCCTCCCGCACCAACAACAATGAGCATGTTTTGTTTTTTATCCAATTTGACAGATAGCTTTGGCTGAACACCAGAAATAGAGAATTTCCCCGCTAATCTTTGCGCCTGTTGCGACACATCTGCCAAGCCAAAGTCTATGCTTGGCCATTTTGAAGAATGAAACATCTCTTTCAAGAGCTTTTTATTCATGGACCATATCAACTTTCTGAATGGTAACAGTACCGGCTGTGTCCGTCTTTGCAGTGCCAATCAGCAACCCAAAGTAATCTTTGCTGTCAATTTTCTGCGCTGCGCTAACAATATCTAAATACCACCCTTCAGGTAAAAGTCCCTTAAAGAATGGAAATAATTCTTTAGATTGATAAGGCTCTGCGCGAGGAGGCAAGGATACGGCGATCGGGATATTTTTCTTTAAAAATTCAGGATCATACTGAAAGGTATATCCGCTTGTCGTCTCTGTCAAATAGCCTGCCAATTCATCACTATAAAAAACTTCCGCTTTTCTCATCATATTCATTTCACCTCATTTTTCCTTAATTCCAAATGATATCCCAAAAAATCCAAAACACGCGCAAGCTTGTCCATTCTCACAGTGGCCTTCCCTTGCTCAAGCTCCCTTAAAAAACGCAAGCCAACTCCGACCCTCCTGGCAAATTCCACTTGAGTTAATCCAATTTTCTTACGCAATTCTTTTATTTGAGAAACTATATTGACCATATGCTTCTCAGAGATATCTAATCTTATCATATTAGAAATATATCACCTTTAGGGTATAATATCAACAATTTATTCATATAAATGCACTATAAGAAGCATAAGTATTCGTTTTATACACCCTAAAGGGTATCATTAGTCTGCATAAATTATACTATTTAATTTACCATATTCACTCTTCACGTCTCACGTTTCACGTCCCACGCTCTCCCGAATTCCCTCGTCCATCGTAAACGGTGGTTTCCACCCAAGCACGTTCCTGATCTTGCTACTATCAACAACAAGCGTTCCTGTTAATTTCTCCAGTTCTTGGCTTTTACCAATGATCCTGCTCAAGAATTTTAAGATGAAAGGATGCATAGAAAACAAATTCGCCTTCTTGTTCATGGCTATTGCCATCATCTGGATCAAGTCTGATGTCGACACATCTTGACCATCGTTTACCAAAAAATTTTCACCTGCCGCTTTAGGGTGTCGCATGCAAGTCATTATGGCATCAATCAAATTACCGAGATAAGTAAAACTACGCAAATTCTTTATATGCCCTAACGGCAAAGGAACGCCCTTCTTCACCAAGCGCACTAATCGCGCAAAATGACCTGGAGCGCCGGGTCCATAAACCAAAGGTGAGCGTAAAATAATAACTTCCATTTTGCTATTCTCTGCCACTTTGCGCAAGGCTTGTTCTGCCTCCCACTTTGAAATCGCATACGCGCTCACGGGACAAGGAACATCTTTTTCTGTAAAAGGTTTCCCCAGGTTAGCTTCTCCATGAACGCCGATTGAGCTCATAAAAAGAAATCGCTTAACCCCTGCCTTTGCAGCCATTCTCGCGAAATGCTCTGTGCCAAGCACATTTGTTTTGCGAAAAGCTTCAAGCGGATCTGCGGCAGATTCTTTAATAATATGAACGCGCGCTGCCAAATGAATAACCGCATCCACTCCTGTTAAAGCCTGTGTCCAATCCGCTTGTTGAGAAATATCATTGATCTCAACAATTTCAATGCCCTTTGGCAATCTTGAAACATTTGTTAAGGTTTGGACAACTCCTTTTACCTTTATATTATCTTCAAGTATTTTATGACCTAAGGCAGAGCCTATAAAACCATCCGCGCCCGTAACAAGCAAAGACATGTTAACTCCTATGAAAAAAAACTCGTTTAATCTGACAAAGCATTGCCCAAATCATGGAAAAAAACAGGCTTATGCCTATTCCCAGCCAAACAGAAATTCCAACAACCCGTGGATATTTTGATATCAAGTGCTTACGGTAGAAAATCCACATCGCCTGATGGATGCCCCAAACCTTGTGAAACGGCTTGGCATGAGCACCTCCCTGTCCTTTTAAATGAACGATCACGCTGCCAGGGTCATACCAAACCTCCCATCCCCCTTGCTTGGCCCGCACACACCAATCAAGATCCTCACCAAAGCCAAAAATGCTTTCATCTAAAGGGCCAATCGAGTCCCAAGCTTCTCGACGAGCCATGAGGCAACAACCTGAAACAGCTTCCACCTGACAAGCTTGGTCAACAGGTAAATATGTCAATAAATATTGCCCCACGCCGGGATGCGCAGGCCATATTCGATCAAGTTTTAGCAAATAAGCTACTGACGCTAAAGGAGTCGGTAGGCCTCGACGGCATTGAGGCTGAAATGTACCATCGGCATTTAATACTTTAGGGCCAACAATACCAGCCTTAGGATTCTCTTCCATAAATTTCCACAGTTGATACAGCGCATCCGGATTTAAAATAGTATCCGTGTTAAGCCAAAGGATGTATTTACCCGTAGATAGCCTAATAGCTTGATTGGTTGCCCTAGCAAAACCAATATTTTTATTATTTTGAAGCACTTTTGTTTGGGAAAATGACTTTACTTTCAGGTTGGCTAGGGTATCGTCTGACGAAGCGTTATCGACGATGATCACCTCATAGCGGATGGATGGCTGGCTCTGTTCAATCGAATGCATGCAGCTTTGCAACACATCCCAGCAATTTAAAGAAACCATGCAAATAGAAATATCAACCATGTGATTACTTTTTTCTCTTTATTATTTAAGAAGTTTGCTTTTCTTCTTTTCCCTCATCGCGTGGATTTCATCTTTAACAATCCGAAGACCTTTTTCCGCAAAATACTTCCAATCTTTGATATTGAATCTTCCTTTTGAAGACAAAAGGTGTTTCAGTTTCAAAAATTGCCCTACTGTCCTCATCCTTGTCTGCTCAACAACATCGACGCCTGGAAGCTTCATGGCATAGAGCTCATCTCTTCGCCAGGCCTCCCAGTCATCTAACAAAGAGTCCTTGATCAAATTTCTCTGACGAGCAATCTCAAAGAGCTTGCTTCCTGGATAAGGATTGGTCGGTCCCCACATAAACTGATTAAGCAGACCTTGTTTATAAAGCTTGAGCGCATATTCCATGGTCTGCTTGGTTTCCTTTGTGTTTTCAAAACACAAATTTCCCTCTTCTTCCCACACGTTATACAACATGAACATGCCAACAACTTCGATGTTATATTTGCGAAGCATCCGGCATCCATCTTCGACCTGCTGAAGTGTTATATTCTTGCCGATCCCTTTTAATGTTCTTTCGTTTCCGCTTTCAATGCCCATATGAACCTGCCAGCAGCCTGACTGCGCCATTAAACGCACAAAATCATCAGGCAAAGGATAGGCTCTGACCTGCGACCTCCAGGGAATATCCAGCTTTCTTCTCATGATTTCTTTGCATGTTTCGGAAGCGACCTTGATGTTGCAGTTGTATTCATCGCAATCATCGCCAAATTCACGGATACCGTAATCTGTCATAAGCTGCTCGATCTCGTCAACAACATTCTTAGCAGAGCGCACTCTTGTGGCCGGCTTGGAGGATTTCCATACCGCGCAAGAACAAAACGTGCAATGAAACGGGCATCCCCGAGTAGACATGATTCTTGTTTCCGGTAAACGTTTTGTAATATACCATCCAGAATAATCTTTCAAATCAACCAAATCCCTGGCAGGAAAAGGAATGGTATCGAGGTCTTCGATGAATTGCCGCGGTTTGGTATAAATAATCTCTCCCTTATTGCTGTAGACTAAACCGTCGACTTTAGAAAAATCAACGCTTGAAAGATTTCCCTGTTTGCGGCTAAAGGTCTGGGTGACTTCAAGCATCGTTTGCTCTCCCTCACCAACGCACACCAAATCTGCTCCTGATTTTTTGATCACATCTTCCGGAAAACCAGTGCAATGACAACCACCCATGATGACCAATGTCTGCGGGTGCTCTTTTTTGATCCGTCGAGCAACTTCATAGGCTCCGTTAGCAACAAGCGTATGAACCGATATGCCTAAGATATCAGGGCCAAAATGATTAATCTGAGAAATGGTTCCTTCAAAACCCTCGATTTGGCCATCAATGATCGATAATTCGATACCCGCCATATTTTTTCGCAAATAAGACGCTAGATAAAGAATACCCAAAGGCGGCGCGATCCGTTCGTTAAGTTCCCCTTCTTTATGCGGAGTACTAGGCGGCGCTAATATTAACTGTACTTTCATAATGTTGGTTCCTTTTCTGCTTTATATTTTTAAGTTCTTCCAAGCTTTTTAATCTTATCTTTTTGCAGATGCGTGAATGGATTGAAATAATTCTTTATATTTTAACACCACATGTTTCCACTGAAAATGATTGAGAACATAATCATATCCTTTTTTCCCCATGCCGATGCGATCACATTGACTGCTTGTAAAGAAATCTAAGCCACGCGCAAGCCCTTCAACAGAAGGCTCAACTTCCTTTGCTCCGCCACGCCTAGCTAATTCTCCAAAGCCAGATGTGTAAGTTAACAAAACAGGCCTCGCGCAACACGCCGCCTCCGGAGCAACAATCGTCATGGCGTCTTTGATCGACGGGACAACCAAAAATTCCGCGGCATGATAAGCTTCGCTTTTTTGCCGTCCAAAAAGAGGATCCAAAAAGAAAACGCTCTTGGCAAGATTAAGCTGTGCCACTTTTCGCTCCATAGCATGACGATACGGCGTCTTTGTCCCAACGAGCACGAGCATCCAATCGTCAAGCTTTGCGCGATTTTTGTTGAAAGCCTCAATGAGAAGATGCACGCCTTTGAGTGGATTCATTTGACCAACAAAAAGAATAATTTTCCGATGATCTAATTGATGCTGTCGACGAAAACCATCATGATCCTCATGCAAAAAATCAACTGGAATAATACCGTTAGGGATCAAGTGTACCTTTTCGGGTGAAACACCAGCATCGATCAAATCGGCCGTCTCTTCCTTGGTCACAGCAATACAGCCGGCTGCTTTTTTAACCAAAGGAATCGTTAAATAAGTTCGATAAAAATTCTTTAACATGCGCGAACGATTATGGACCGCAATAAACCCCATGGAAGAAAACACATAAGGAATGTTATGTTCCGCGGCAACGACACCGGCTATCTGCGATAACAAGCTCCAATTCTTTGAGAGATGAATAACATCATAGTTATCAATATGGCGCGCCAACCACTTTTTTACTCCCAAGGGAACTAGATATCGACAATACAAAGCGTTAACAGAATAACAATGGATCCCTTTTAATTTAGAAGCATATTCCGTGTCGAAATTCCAGTTCGTGGTCAAAAGATCAACACTTTCACCGGTGCCCACTAAATATCGGCTCATTTGGTAGGATCGTTCTGTTCCGCCGCCACCAAAAACAGGATTCATAACATCAAGGACATTTAATATTCGCATGAATTATCCATAACTTTTTTGTTAAATTTCCGCACTAACTTTTGCAACAAAAATACCATACCATTCCAATCCATTCATGGATCGCCGAACAACTAATCTGAAACGCGTCTACGGATGGAACAAAGCTTTTTATATTATACCTTTGCAAAGATGATATATAGTTAACTGGCAACGGCACAATGTCTTCTTTCGGATACCTCTTTTGAAAAGCACGATAAGACCGCGACATATGAGCTGCCGAAGTAACGATGCCGATACGCTTTCTCATTTTGGGCGGAAATATTTTCTCAATTTCATACACTTGCTCGATGGTATTACGTGATTTTGTTTCAAGGATCACTTTTTTCGGCGAGACTCCTAGTTTTGTGACCAAGCTTGCCATGACCTCGGCTTCACTTTGCTTGGCAAACTCTGGAATGCCACCGGATAAAACGAGCGTCTTTGCGCTACTGCGAATAAATAAATCGACACCACTACACACGCGCGAATACGTAAGTCCTGATGGTTCCGAAGAAACCCTCAAGCCTCCCGACGGATAGATCCCACCACCCAAAATCACCACCACATCTAAACCTGACACCAATCCATTAGGCGCAGGCTTATATTCAGATTCTAAAGCATAAATGAAAGAATTTGCTACAGGCTTTAGGCTTAACAAAAAAATGATCAATGTTCCCAACAACAAGGCACGTCTTCCCCATTTCTCGGATGGTTGTTGCTTTGTGTTTCTTGCAAGCCACAAGCCTAGCAAAAGCAAAGACAAGGACCAGACCAACGGGGTTGAACATAATTTTAGAAAATCAATCAAAGCTCCGTCCTTTTTTACACGTTACATATTTTAGCTTATCTTAGTTTCACACACAATCCTACGGCTAAGGGCCACGCCGCACCCCATAATAAACCAAACAAAATCATTCATGTAATAATGATAAAAAAGATTGCCAAATAAAATAGAAATAAAGACAGCCAGCAACCCAACCATGAGCATGCGTTCCTGGCTATCAGAACGGCTACGGTTTAGCCCTCGCCACATATACAAAAATACTACCGCCATAAAAAACATCTCCAGACCCAATCCAAATATTCCACATCCAGCCAACACATTAAAATAATGCGAATGCGCTCCAAACCATAAGTGATCATACCTTGCCGAATACCATCCAGAATAAATATAATCAAAACCGATCCCAATAAGCGGACTAGTCTTCCACGCGTCTAAGGCAGCAAGTCGAGTTAAGATATGACCTTCTGCAGAAGATTCATTCGATACAAAACTCACAATTCTTTTTGAAATGACTTCTTGGATATTAAATAAACCTTTTTGATTCGCAAAAAATCCTGCGGCCAGAATCAACATAACAACAAAACCTATTCTTATCATGAGTCCTCTGAGCCGGTGAGAAAAAAAACCAGCTCGCTTCATAAGAAATATCAAAGCCGGCAGCCCAAACACGATTAACGTTAGCCAAGCGCTGCGCGAAAGTGATAAGACCAGGCCAGCTCCTCCGAAGAATAAAGCCAAATAGGCAAGGATATCCCGCCGATTAAAAACAAGAAAAGCCAACGCCAATAAAATCACAACGACCAGATAGCCTCCATACTGGTTCACGTCAGAAAGAAAGCCAAAGGCGCGTGGCATAGCATCAAAACCCGAATAAAAAACTCCCATCAGGTGCCGTGGATTACCCGTCTTGATCGTATCCGCTTGATTACCATAGATCAACTTCTGATACATTGGCCATCCCTGTATGGCTCCAACCACTTGATAGACCCCTACCGCTCCCTGCACAATACCAAAACCCAAGAAAAACCTGACAGCTTTTTTTAGAGCCTTTATGCTAGAGCCCAGTATCAATACTGCAATAAAAATCGCCATCATACTGACATAAATAAACATGATGCGTGCATGTTCAACAGGATTTTCAGCTAACGGCAAAGACAACGATTGCACAAAAAGAATTAAGATAAATAAAATAACAAAAACCGGATTAATATTTAAATAAATTCCGCTTTTTCCATATATCAAGGAACGAAGCACAATAACCACGATCAACATCAACAAGAACACGCGTGAGGCATAAATTGTAAACCCCACATGGATATTCACAGCAATAAAGGACACAGCCAGAGCAAGCGCATAAAGAATGATTGACGGACGAAAGAAACAATGCCAGAGCAAAAGCAATCCTGTAGGTATCAAAACGAATATTAAAAACCAACTTGAGGTTATCATGAATCTAATCTTTCTTTGGATAGAACGAGCGCTACATAAGGTTCATCAGGCATGAGCCGCTTTCCGCTTATTTTCATCCAAAATCGCAACCCCAGCAATCGCAATACGCCGATCAAAGTTCTTTGCGGAGCAACACCTATTTGCCTGACCAATGCTAAATGCGCCTTAGCATGCTCTGGCAACCCCATAGACCAGAATTTAAAAGCCAGTCCAAGCATGTAGGCGCTAAGCTGTTGGCGAACAGATGTATACATCCCTTTTTCTTTAAAAAAAGACTGGTACCGTTCAACAAGCGAAAGAAGCTCTCGCATAATAGCCACATGGCCTATTAAGCGCGCTGTTTCCTGGCTATCATGAATGGTCATCTCAAAACCAATAGAAGTAGAGACAAAAAGATCTCCATGCTCAAGCATGCGTAAATAAAAATCCACATCGCCATACATGCACATCGTCGTATCAAACTTGCCAACCTGCAGAGCTATCGTACGACGAAGCAATATCCCCGACGGACAAGTAAAGGCATTAAACGCATAGTAAGCTTCAAACCATAAAGCCGAACGAATCGCGCTTTGGCCTAAATAGATCCCAGGCTGAAAATGATCCCCTAGCCATCCTAACAGGGTTCCTTTTTCATCGACTCTCCTACCTCGTGTTAAAAGTAACGCCACCTGCGGATACTTTTCCATCATAGCGATTTCTTGATCCAAACAATCAGGCATCAAGCAGTCATCAGAACAAAGCAAGCGCACATACTCACCTTGCGCTAGTTCCAAACAGCGACTAAAATTACCAAACAATCCTAACCTTTGCTCATTGCGTACCAAACGCAAGCGAGGATCATGATACGTTTGCAACAATTCCCAGGTGCCATCCATTGAACAGTCATCAACGACTAAAATTTCTAAATCTGCTGTTCTCTGCCTAAGGGCCGAATCAACAGCTTTAAAATTTAAGATGTTATTTTTTCGATTATAAACCGGTATCGCAACTGTGCATTTAATCATTCTGAAAATTTCTCTAAAACTATACCACTTTAAGTAAGGCAAAACGGGCTAAGGCTAGCCACCTCGCAACATACGTGCTTTATGCATTTTTACTGCCATCTGCATATGTTTTTCTAACTGCTGATATGATTTTTCCCAAGTCCAGCGTTCTAGCACTCGCTGATGTCCAAGGCTACTCATTCTTTTCCACATATTTTTATCTTCCATAAGTGTATCGATTGCTTGACCAAATTCATGCGGATCTCGCTCTGTAAGCAAACCGTTTTCATTGTGTTGTACTGTTTCGCGAATCCCGGCTTCCGCAATGCCTACAACTGGAGTACCGCAAGCCATAGACTCCAAAGGAACCAAGCCAAGTGGTTCTAGCATGCAAGGAAACGCTGTGAGAGCCGCTCGATTATAAGCAATCATTAAATCTTTTTGGGTCGGTAAATAGTCAAAGGAGACCGAAACTCCAAGCTGTTCAGCTAACTGGGCAAGTTGTGCCTGATAGTGCTTATCGCTGACATGGTAAATGAAACGAATAGCAGGTTTTGTTTTAGTTGTTGCCACACTTTCAATGATAAAATCCGGAGCTTTGCTTGGAAATAGGCTCCCCACTGATAAGATCACCGGCTCACGTTTCATAAAGAGCGGATGGAAGTGTTCTGGATCTACGCCTAGATAATTCAGGCGCGGATACACAGCATAGGAACGATATATACTTTCTCGCGAATAAAGCGAATTGGTGCAAATCAGAGTAGCGTACTTGGCGTTAGAGCGATCGAGCTGGCCTAACAATTCTGTAAACAACCGCTTCAAAGGTGCTAACCTACCTCTATTCACAATGGAGTGTGGCTCCAGTGCTTTGATTAAAGGCTCATGGCAAAAATAAAGTGCAGGAATCTGCAGATAGCGCAATACAAATGGTGTGTTATATACTTTGCATTGCATAATAAACGCCAAATCATAATTACCGCTATTAATACGTTGGGCAATTTGTTTAGAGAGCAAACGAGCTCTGCACAAAGAAACTAAACGACCAACATGTCCTCCATAAGATGTTTTGCGTCTTGACATAAGAATGGTTTTTCTAACAAATGGTCGCATGTCGAGAAAATCTTCAGCTTGAGAATCAAATAAATACAAGTCCACATCATGGTTTTTTGCCATACGCTTAACCCACTCATGTGCTGATCGCTTGCCTCCACCTGCAGGCAAATTATGAAAAAATGCTATACGCATCTAAAACTCCTTACATATTCTTTATTCAAAAAGACTACGATTGTTCGCCGCCCAAGTCCACAGGCGCTGTATGCCTTTGTTAACATCAATACGAGGAGACCAACCCATATCACATTGTGACTTTCGAATATCTGAAACATAAATATTCTGATCACCTGGGCGCCAATCAGCGTAAGAAACTAAAATAGGGCGTCCTGCTAATCGCTCAATATGCGGGCAAAGCTCTGACCAGATCGAAAGGGTATTGGCCGATCCACCGCCAATATTGTACACTTGTCCAGCCGTACTATCAATTCGATGTATCGCTGCCTGATAAGCATCAATCAAATCATCCACGTAGAGCACGTCACGTACCTGCTTGCCATCACCATAAATGGTAATAGGATTACCTCTCAAGGCCGCGATACAAAACCACGCCAACCACCCCTGATCCTCTACTCCCATCTGTCGAGGGCCATATATGCAAGATTGGCGAAACACGACTGTTCGTAATCCATAAATGCGAAAGTAATCGCGCACATACTGATCAGCAGCTCCCTTCGAACAACCATAGGGCGAATGAAAATCGAGTGGATAATTTTCAGGAATACCCATGACATAATCGCGATACTGATAACGACTTTCGTTTAGAAAAGTAGCTGCTGTTTCCATTTTTCCATAGACTTTATTCGTTGAAGAAAATATCACAATCGGATTATTGTCGCTCAACCTAGCCGCCTCTAACAGATTGAATGTTCCAAGCGCGTTAATTTCAAAGTCAGTCCGTGGATCTCGAACGGATGTTGTCACCGCCACCTGTCCTGCCAAATGAAGAATGATATTTTTATCCTGCGCTGCTAATTTGAGGGCTGCAGTATCACGAACGTCATTTTGTAGAAACTCAAATCCCGTCGGTCCGAATGTTTCGCTCAGCCACAGCAGATTCTTATGTGCTCCATGGCGTGACAAGTTATCATAAATTGTTACTTGCTCCCCTTTTGCAATGAAACGAGCCGCCACGTTACAACCAATAAACCCGGCACCACCAGTAATTAAAATTTTATTCGACACGTATACCCTCCCCTATAATTTACATTAGTTTTCGCAACGCGCAAGCCTCTTATTGCGTATTGTTGATTGACGCGCTATCAGCGACTAAAACCTGACGCTCTTCACTTGATCTTCCCCTCTTTCATGAACAGATTGCTCAATACCAGATGAGAAACGTCCCGAAGATTATTTTTCAACTGACCATTCCACCCTGCCAACAAACTTTTTATGGAATGTTGAGCGTAAAGATAATTCGGCGTTGCAATATAAATGGCGCCCTTGGGTTTAGAATCAAGATAATCCTCCAAGGATTTAAATGGCCGTACGCCTGGGAGCAAAAACTGCTCTTGCCCCAAGGGATCGATGACGGCAACAAGCTCAACATTCGAACACATCGCGATAGCAGGAATGATGCGCTTGGTCGCAAAACGACCTACGCCACAAATGGCTAAAGCTAATTTATAGCTGTCAGTGTTCATAGATTGAGATTTCCTTTCTTCGACATAAAACCATGGTCCAGGGCAAGGGAGTTAAAATCTTTACAATATCCAAATGCTGTGCCAATAATTTTACAAAAGATCGCCTTGACCAATGTTGCACATGCGCAGGAACATTACCAAAAGTCGCCATGTATTTTCCTCTTAAGAAATTTAAAATCCTCCAAATCGGCTCCCTCGGCACACTCACAATAAGATACGGGTTAGCAAGTTGTTGCAAAACCTTTAACGCGGCCACCGGGTCCTTAAGATGTTCCAGCACTTCAACACAAATCACAAGCCCAGAAGAATCTTCCTTAGGGTCTAATTGATAGATACTACATACTTTAAAATGGATCTCAACCTTATTTCTCTTTGCGTTTTCACGTGCCTGGCTAACAATGATCTCAGAAAAGTCACTGGCGCAAACTTCCTTTTGTTGCTTGGCTAACCGTACACTTAAATGTCCCTCACCACAACCCACTTCATGTATTTGCGAAACACCAGAAAGCGAAACCAAGCTATCCAAGGCACGCAAAAATCCTTTCATTAAATATTTGGCGATAGGATTTTTGGTCTGATATTTATCATAAATATTGCCAATGATCGTGCCGTCTTCAAATCGAGCCTTCGCACCAGACATGTATTCGTTCCTTGTTTTCTTAAAACTTTTAACGTTAAGAACATTCCTTAGGCCAAAGTCAGAATCTACCAATACCCTTTTATAACTTTATGGACTCCCAACAACAAAAAACTGATTCGCACCAAAAAGAAAACGCCGCTTGTGGATCACAACAAGTTTTGCTTGGGTCAAAATACTTTTGATCTTTTGATCATCAAAAATATCTTTATGCTCTTCACCCGCTTCCTTGCTAAAGATGCCGACTTTTGCGCCCCAATGATGCCATTTGATCATGGACGGATGAGGCGTGGTCAAAATGATGCGGCCCCCAGGTTTTAGCAACATTTTTAAACTGTTTAAAAATTGTACCGGATCCTCCACATGTTCAAGGACGGCCAAGAGGATGATCGTATCAAAAAGCTCGTCTGAAGGGTATTCTTTCTGGAAACGTTTTGAGGGATTCTTTAGATGAGCAATGCCTAAAGACTCCTCGTCGATATCGATACCAAGATAATGCTCAGGGTCAATAAATTGAGATAAAAACCCGATCCCACAGCCTACGTCCAAAACTTTCCCTTTTAAAAACGGATAAACCATCTCGATACGCTTTTTTCTTAACCACGGTGATAATAGACCCTTTGCCTGATCTGCCATGGCTATTTTTTCTCCACCTGATCAGTTTTATGATCGTATTTCATTTTTTTAAACCGATATTGGACATCCTCAATAAGCCTTCGATTAACAGCCATTAGATCAGATAAAAAAGCCATCAAAATAGTCTGAAAGCCCATGCCAATTAAAATAGAGGCCAAGATCAAAGACTGAATATGCGCACCTCTCTCTCCTGTCAGCAAAAAGATCAGATACCGCAAAGCAAGCAAGAAACCCACGGCAAAAAAGATTAAACCAATGGATAAAAAGAACCTAAATGGTTTATAAACAACAAAAATGCGCACAATGGTAAAGATCGAACGCTTGACATAAGAAAAAATGCCTTTAACTAGTCTTGAAGGACGAAGGTCTTTGTTCGTACGGATAGGAACAGATACAATGAACATGTCCTTTTGACCTGCCTGTATGATGGTCTCCAGTGTATAGGTGTAGGTATTAAATACGTTCAAACGCATCGCGGCATCCCGGCTAATGGCGCGAAAACCGCTCGGGGCATCCGTGACAGTCGTTTTGCTAACGATCTTGACAACCCAGCTTCCAAATTTTTGTAAAAATTTTTTTAAGACTGAGAAATGTTCTATGGAATTGATAGGACGGGTGCCAATGACCGTGTCTGCTTTGTTGTCTAATATGGGCTTGACAAGCAACGGGATATCTTGGGCATTGTATTGATTATCCGCATCGGTATTCACAATGACATCGGCGCCTAAATCCAAAGAAGCCTCGATTCCAGCCATAAAAGCCCTGGCTAAACCATGATTTTTATTAAAAGAGATGATATGGTCAACGCCATTTTCTCTGGCAACGGCTACGGTATCATCACTGCTGCCGTCGTCAATAATAAGCCACTCGACTCGATCAAACCCATCGACTTTCCGAGGGAGATCTTTGAGCGTTAGACCTAAGGTCGGCGCCTCGTTGTGGCAAGGAATCTGAATAATTAACTTGTTCATGAGATCTCCTTGTTATTTATCATTGATAAGCTATAGCCTCATGTTCGTTTAACAGAAAAAAGAAAATCTGTTTCTGTTTTTAAGATCAGATCAAATAAATCTGCACTAGCCATAAATTGGTTAAGCCTAGGCGAGCTCCTTGAAACAACCACATATTTGCAGTGATACTCATCGAGGAGTTGACGCATCTGCTGAGCCGTCATCTCAAAATCCAAGATCTTTTGATTATCAGACCATCGCTTGGCTAAGGACTGTTCATCTTCGAGAGAAAATACAACGCTATTGGTATTATAATGTCCTGCAACTAAATAATGATGCGTGAGCGCTACAACATATCCGGTTTTAGGCCGCTCGATTGCCACAACTCCTGGCTTGAGATGGCCAAGGCTCTGGTATAAGGGATCATGGGCAAGGTCAAACATGCTCGGATACCAGCCCCGATTGTCTAAAGCGCTGGCCAAGGTTTTCCTAAGAGATGGATTGAAAAAAGGATAGGCTCCAAGAGTAAAACAAACAATCAAAGGAAAAATATAAAAAGCTTTAGACCATTTACTCTTGGCTTGAAAACAAAGAACAAGAACACATGCCATTGCCCCATAGGCCACAGCATTGGGCAGCGCGACAAGATTAGGCCATCGATAAATAACCTGCGGCCAATGAAACAACTGACAAATCCAAGGAACGATAAAAGGATTAAAAATAACAAGATAGGGCCCAAAAAGAGCAACGCCCACAACAATAAGAAAATGTTGATCTGCTTTGTGAGGCACGCATAGCTTTAGCTTTTGACAACTCAAGACACAGGTATAAAAAATAATAACCGCGAATCCAAGAACCTGCTTCCATCCTTCTTTGCCAAGGTAATGAATATCCGCAGCATACAATGTCTTAAAATAAAACGACATCCCTTTGAGCTTAGCCCATCCTGCTATTTCTTCTGCTGCCTTTTTTTTCATGTGGCCTGCCAAAGGAAATTTCAACATAAAAAAAGCCACGACAGCTGCGCTTGCTAGGATGATCACGATAAGCATTAGCGTGCGAAGCCTATCCTTCTTGAAATCACGAAAAAACATCGTGACGACAAGTATCAAACTCGTTATGCCGACGACCCAAACGATAAACAGAACGTGCTGACCCATCGTGGCAAGAGCAATCAGCGCCGTTAAACCCAAGCTATTCATGTCCTTAAACCTTACATATCTCAATACGCAAAAAAGCACAAGCGGCCACATAATAAGTTGGTCCAATGTGTGCGGATAAGAAATAAACTCCAAATAAAAACTATAACATCCTGCCCAATCCGTTGCCCACCCATACAGCGAAAACAATACTGCCAAAAAAGTCCCAATGAAAGCAACGCGCATGTCATTGATTAGAATATACAACAAGCATAAAAATGCCATAAACGCCAGGACTGTCAATAAAGCTGCAAGAATACTGTACAACCAAAACGCCTCAATATGGGCCAACCGAGCAGTCAATCCGCAAACCAGATACCACGGATTAGACGCATAATGAAACAAGGCGGTCTTGCCTGGTTCTAAAAAAGGATTGCCGCCCATAATGCGATCAAGATGAACGATCCTTTGAAAACCCGCCAAATGTGTAATGGTGTCAAAGTCAGCGCGCATAAATTGAGACCTAAAGCCTACGGCTACAGCCACGATAATCAAAACTGCTACAAGGATCGCGACATATACACGCCTGAAAGGAAACGCTGGCAGCGAGCTATCAGAAACAACCGACGAGGATGAACAAACAGGCCTCAAGCAAATCATTATTATAACGCCGATCAAGCAAGCTAAAAGCATGCCAGCTATGACCCATGCGGCGCTCCACTGCGCCCAATAAGACGGAATAGCAATAACTGTCCAAACAGCCAGGCTAAGCCCAAAAAGAAGTGGCGGACGCTCAATCTTTCCCATTTTTTGTGCCAAAAAAGGAAAGGCTAATTCCAGAACAACATAACCTGGTAGAAATAAAAAGGCTAATACGGCTGGGGTTGACTGCAGAATCGGATGCGCAATAATCGATCCCTTCCCTATCATTACAGCAACGACGATTGGAAAAGCAGCCAAGGCTGGCTCCCGCATTCTTCTCCGAGGAACAAACATAAAAAGGCCACTGACAATGGCTAGAAGAATAATGAGAACGTTAAAAATTGATTTCTTTTGAGAATATAAAACTTGATCTACGCCCTTAGGTTTAAATGGAGTATTGAATTCTAATCCCACATACGCATGAGGGCCGCTCAAGCGCCACAAAAAATGAGGATATATCAATACCCGAGTTCGCTCCCTGGCTTCAATGAACAATTCTACCTGTTCATCAACAGCAAATGTTTGATCTGCGATTTCAAACTTATAAAAAGAACGTCCTAGTTGAACTTGACACTTGGATTCTTGGATCGGAATTGATGATAAATTAACTTTGAAAGCATATCCTGGATTTGGTGCCGCAACAGAAGAACTCTTGAGCCCAAAATCCTCATCACCAGAAAAATTCACTTGCAGCCCACGCTCCCTCGCATGATCAATATTAGAAAGATCTTGGTTAGCTAAATCTTCAGACACGCCAAGCCTCGAGAGTGAAACTAGTTTGATCGTGCCTACGGCTGTATAAAGCCCCAAAAAATCACCTGGACGCACGGGCAAAGGGTCTTTAAGGATAAAATGATTGAGGCCCGACATGGCCATAACCTTATCTGTTTGAGCAACAACGCTCCATCTATCTCCTAGATCTTGCCAAATCTTAAGGCGAACCATGCCTGGCTTGGCTACAACGACATCCCATGAGGTAACCTTAGCCTCCTGGCGTATCATTTTCGTCATATCAACAAAACTAAAATCAGACTGTAGAGGCGCTCCCTTCCAGTCCCAGTTGTAAGCTCCATTTGTTGTTCCAAGGCTTACTCGCCTTAGGCGAAACATCAAAGAACCAGGATTTTTCCCAAGCGCTTTCAAATCAACGGTCAAGGCGCTTATGCTTGGGCGCGTTTTAGTGCGAGGCGTAAAAACAATTTTACACCCATGGTCGGCATCAATGCTTAAGCGGCTATTCTGCTGCCAATATTGATAGCTCAAAAACACCAACGTGATGCCGGTCAGATAAACCAAGAGCACAACGCCAAAGTGATATAAAAATGTGCAAATTTTTTCATGCATTTTCATTATAAATTTCTGCTTTTTTATCTAGTTTGATATTAACATTATACTGCCGCTGATTTACAGCCAGCCTTGCTTGAATTACACTTAAAATAATTAATCCTAAAATAAACGACCTTCAACGCCCATAAATTGCGCTAATTCTTAAAAAGAAATAGCCGCTTTTTATGTTAACGATTCAACCCGCCATTTGCTTAGCTAATGCCGAAATGCGCATAGCCGCTTGTCCATCTAGCTGATAAATCCACTTCTGCAAGAAATGTTTCCTTGCCGGTTCTAAGTCTGCAAGAACTTTTTGACGCTCGCCATCTCCCGTATTTTGGATCGCCTGCGTCAATTCTTCCTTGGATCTTGGCGCTAACACTGCCTGGCTGTTAACAAAAAGATCACTCCAAATCCAGCCAGGAAAATTGGGACAAATGACAAGCTTATGGGCAATAAGGGCATCTAAGGTTGCTGTTGTGCCAAGGGAGATAAAGACATCGCAAGCCCGGATCAGCCTTTTAATATCATCATTTTTATCAGCAAAAATAATGTTCGCTTGCTTGCCTGAAATTTTTTTTGTAAGCTTTTCTTTTTCCAATGGATGGGGCTTGACAACTAAACAGACATCCTTGTTTTGACCAACGGATTGAAATATCGCGCGCTTGACAGAGTCAACCAAATCTGGCCATTCTATTTGATCGTATATACTTGAGTAACAAGAGGCAAACAAGATCATCGCTTTCTCTTTAGGGATCCCAAGCATCGCCCGCGTTTGAGCAACTTCATTTTGGTCGATCGACACCATGCTGTCATGGCGCGGTGAACCAGCAAGAACGATTTTTTCCTGCTCAACCCCATGCGCCAAAAAAGTATCACGTGATGTTTCTCCCCACGCAGCAATGCGGTCGGCAAGAGCAAACTGCCATTCGACAGAATCCGGCCCATAAGCTCCAAACTGCACTTCCAGAGTTGGAATATGCAGCCGCCGGCCCAGCAAGCAGTACATTTGAGTTCGAGGATCCGCCACATCCGAAGAAATAATGACCGCAGGCCTATGATGCTCAAGCACGTGCTTTGCAATGGCATAACGTTTTACAAAATAAGGTAAACAAAAAATAAAAAGCTCATCAAAAGCATTTTCTAGCTGAGGCCACAGAGTTTGTCCTTGATGTTCAATGATCTTAGGCAAGATATTCATAACCTTTAACTCTTTGATGGCCTTTTTAAATGATGACATGACGCTATCGGCGTAATCTTGCACATCTTTATTCCAGTACTGCCAGATGGACTGAACTTCAGAGCGCTGATCACTTCGTTCATCAAAACTCTGGCCAGACAAATTTTCGCCAAGAGACACGCTGTCTATTTTTTTATCATCCACCATGCTTTGTACTACCGGCTGAATCGTATCCTTATAAAAATAAGGCTGAAAACCAAGGAATAAAAATACCGGCTTTAGCGATTTTTGAGGAACTTTACCTGCGCACAAATAAATATTCTTTTTGTTCATGAGATGTTGCTTACACGCGCTTAAATATGTTTTTGTTAAACTTAATACATGCGGTTGTTTTTTTCTAAAAGGAGACAGCGCCTCCGGAACATAGTAAAGCGCCACATGGATGCTCATAAGGTCCCAAAACGAAACAGCATCATAGGTCAACATCTGCCCAAACGTCTTGCCGTTAGGAAGTTTTGCTTGTCCCCATGCTTTGACTAAATCAATAGATAGCTGCAAATTTCTGTTCATACTTTCCACGCTCATAAAAACCTCAAGATCTACTTTTTTCTATTAACAAATGAATGAAATACCTCCCGCACAACCGCAAATAGATTGCCGCGGTAGTTTGACCACCATAAGGCAGGAAGTAAAACAACAAAAAACAAAATTAGGCGCAAACCAGTCAAAGCAACCATGCTCCCTAGCGTTTCACCCGCCGGAAGAAGCCATCTTGCGATGATCAGGCCTAAAACCATTGCCACAAATAACCCGTACACTTCAATAAAGAAATTTACTCGATCGGAGCGCAAATCAAAAACATAATAGACGGCTATCGCAACATAGCTTATGCCATAAACAGCATACGCTGCTGCCGTGCTCCAAGCTATTCCCACAACCCCCAGACCCATCTTGATAGCTAAAATATCAAACAGGAAAGCCAAGCAAATGGCCACAACCTGGATGAGAATTAACATTTTCTGCTTATTCACAGCTATGATAAAACTTCCTGGAATGGACGCTGTGGTATAAAAAAAAGCTGCTGGGATCAAAATATTGAATAACGGCACGGAAGGAAGATATTTGGGGACAAAAACACGGACAAACAAAGGCAAAACTAAAACAGCGCCTCCGATGATCAGGGTCATGACAACAGCGATAGCGCGTCCTGGCCCGATCATCAGGCTACGCAAAGCAACTGCGCTCCCTTCCTTACCGAAACGCTCTAGCATTTTAGGATAAATAACACTCGCAATGGACCCCGGGACTATGCCGATCAAACTGCTGGCCATAATAGCCAAAGCATAATAACCAAGCACTGTTACATCTAATTTAGCAACAATAACCAAGCGATCAATGCTAAGAAAAAGCGAGTCTAAAACACCAAGAATAAGCAATGGCGCGCCAGCAGCAAAAGATACGCGCACAGCGTTTATCTTGACTTGAAATCCATAACCATATCGCCCAGTCCAAAACCAATATAAAACCACCAAGAAATAAGCCACGGCTAATCCAATCAAAGCTCCTATAAGACGATCCGGAAAAAAATACGCCAGCGTCAGAACAAAAAAAGTCGACAAAATTGATAGCCCGCCTACCCCAACGCTGAGCACTTTAAATCGGTTATCAGCACGCAAAAGAGAAAAAGCATAATAAAAAAAACAAGAAAATAAAACAACGACCGCTGTAACCTTTAACGGCATTTGATACGCTGGTTGTAAAAAATAAGAAGCGCTCCAGATGCAGGCAAAACCCACGGTGCTTAAAAAGGCATTAGCCCAAAAAACACTATTTTTAATATCTTCAGCTTCTGCCAAGCGTCCCTGCCCGCGCAATACAGGGATGAGTTTATTCATGCCGTGCAACATGCCCAAATGAATATTGCTTCCATAACCAACCACAACATTCATTAAGTTCCAAACACCCAGCTGAGCCGGAGTAAATAGTATAGGTATCCAGATCGATCTTATGAGTCCGACGCCTTGTCCAATAAACGTTGCAAAAAAATAGCGCGTGGAATTCTTGATAATCTGCTGCCGGTTTTCAGTCGGCCTGGGATTATTCATATCATCTCAATTCTTTTTTGCAAAATAATTTTTTATTTTAAGGCACACAGAGTCTGCGATGGATAAGCTGCGATCGATCTTGCCCGAGAAAACAGTTAAATACCCTTCACCGTAGTCATTGATAAAGGATGGCCGCGCGTCATCCTTCTCGTGCTTCGGAAGGACCATGCGTGGCGCTTCAAGATATCCGCATAATGTTGCATGGGCGAGAGCAGGAACATACTGGCTACAGGCTTTGATCATGGTATCAAAATATTTCACTTGATCCATGCTGCTAAACGGTGCTTTGTGCGGGTCAAGCCAATCAGGATTTAATTTTTTGGCAATTTCTCGTTTAAGAACAGAATACTCTACATGATACAACAAAAATTTATTTGTTTTACCATAAGGGAAAAGGGTCATGAACGGACCGTCCATGATCGTGATCGATGTTGGGGGCAAATCCAAACTGATGATCGGAACGATCGTATATTCGTATTGTTCCTCGTGGACTTCGTGTCCTAGCTGCTCGGTCAGAGTATTGATATTGGCATAGGAACAATTAACAACAGCATCAAAGGACTGGCTTGGCTTTTTTTCATCACGAAAAGACAAGACATAATGATCTGCGATTTTCTTGATGATAGATACATCAGCGTTGCATGACAATGTCACCTGTTTATTGTTTAATATGCGTAAACGGAGAATTTGCCTCAGCACATCTGAATCAAGAATCGTCTCCTGGCAAAAAATACCTAAACTACAGCCATTGATTTCAGTGCGAAAACTCTTTAAATCGATCGCGGAATACGAAAGGCCGACAGAATCAATAAATTTGATAAACTCGTCCTTTGTTGTTAATGATTTTTCTTGAGCGATACAATAAATATTGGGATGATGCCCCAGCAAAGCCTCTTTAAATTCCACTTCGAATCTTTTATAATTGTCCCTGCATTCGATGGCCGTATGTCTATTGCGAGGATAATGAAACCCTTGATGAACTCGATTTGTATTATTCTTGGTAGTACCCATAACAATATCAGGCAACCGTTCAAACAGCGTCACCTGGTAGCCTGACTGAGCAATGGCTAAGGCGACATTGCAGCCAAAAACGCCTGCGCCGACAACAGCTACTTTTTTATGATTACCTGACATATTGTCCTCCATTTAAATCAATGCATGCGCCGTTCATATGCTTCCAATGTTTTTGTGAGACATCAAAAATAACTTGGGCCAAGTCTGACATTGACAATAATTCTTTGCTGGACGTTTGTTGCCGATGGAATTCTCTCCTTGATGCGGACATTTCCCTTGCCATAGTACTCTCCTCGATCAACCCAGGAGCTATGGCGTTGACACGAACTCCACCCAACCCAGACGAAAGAGATTTTACAAAAGATAAAATAGCTCCTTTCGAGGCTGAATAAATAGGATCATAACTTCCCTTTTGAGCTGATATGGACGAAACCATGATGATCTGCGACGATGCATCAAGCAAGGGCAACAAGCCTTTGATGACTTTTGCTTGACCAGTAAAATTAACAGTCATTACCTTCTCAATATCTTCTGGCTGATACTCGCGAAGATTCTTTCCTGGCAATATTCCTGCGAGAAAAATTAAAGTGTCAAGATGGGGCATGACCGAGTGGACTTCCTTTACAAAGCTTCCTATGCTTTTATCTATGCTTAAATCAAGCTTGAGAAAGGATACGTTCTCCTTAGGCTTCATATGCTGTTTTGATAAATAGGATGCAATAATATGCTTTGATGATGGTTGAAATTGATCAACAACAGATCTTCCAATGCTTGATGATGCGCCAACGATCACAACATTATTTGTTTTTCCCATATACCCCCCCATATTTTATCACAAAGTTAAAATAAATTGACTGAAAGAATGGTTTAAAACTTGTATTGCTTTAACTTTTCTTCTTCCGTAAGCCTGTAAGCCTCCAACCCTATGGTCGATTCTCCAGGACGTGGCAACACGTGTGCCAAGACTTGATCAATGAAGCCAATGCGCACTCCTGCTTTGTATATGCGCTGCGCAAGATCAACATCCCACACACAATTCCAGCTCTTTTGCCAACAATCAACATTGTATTTCATAAAACGAAGATACGAACGATAAAGCCAGGTTTGAACTCCGCCTATTTTGGGACCATTTTCAGCTAAAGGCGCATTATTCTGAGGATGATGCGCGCTCATCACTTCTCCTTGAACTACGACTTGTTTTCCAAACCGTTCTGCAACATAGGCGCTCGATACAAATTCATACTGATTTTGCTGAGCAAATCGCAACAATACCTCGATATGATCGGGTGTCCAGGTATCATCATCATCTACGCGCGCCAACCATTGGCCACGGGCCATGTCCATAGCTTTGTTAGCGGGAACGGCTCCACCAACAAACCAGTGATTTTCCACGGTCTGCGGATAACTTCTTTGACGCGCAGGAAGGTTGTAGAAACGAAGCCGAGGATCTTTAATTTGTGAGATCAATTCAGCGGTATTGTCAGTGCAATGATCCCCAACGACAATCAGCTCAAGGTTACTATATGTTTGGGATAAAACAGACGCAACGGCACGCTCGATCAACAATTTTCCCCTATTATAAGTTGGAACACAGACACTAACCAGTGGTGTTGACTGCGGATCAGCATATAATTTTTCATATTTCATCCGCGCCATGCGCAAAAGCACAGGCTCCGTCGCCACAAAGCGCAAACTGTTTAATCCGGAAATCAAACGATTTTTAAGAGTACGTTTTTTAGGTTTTTTCATTGTAGAATATCTCCTTATGTCAATGATTCGCCATTTGGGCCGCCGCCCATAACGACGACTTCCACGGCATCAGATAATTTTCCCACTTCTTTTTTTATCCATTCCAGTATCTCTGTTTTATAGCGTGGAACAAAAATGACCACTAACTCGCTTTGCGCAATATGATCGCGGCAATCCATAGGCAATTGAACTAAAACCCCTTCCTTTTCCAAATGCAGTTTACGCCGCGGATCTGAGTCTACTATGATTGCATCATCAGGAAGCCGATAATTTTCTAAAAATCGGCGCACCATTTCTGTTACTCCCCATAAAGTTATTTTTTTTCCTTGCGCTGTTAATTTATTTATTTTAATTTGAAGTAATTTAATGGATGCCAATAAGCGCTCTATTTGTTCAATACCCCCTTTTACGCAAGCAAGTGTATCTAGATACTCAAATGGCATGGGAGGATAAAAACCTTCCAAGGGCTGAGTCTTTCGAAAGACCGAAACAAATCCATAGGGACGGCTGCAAATATGGCCTAATTCTATTAACTTAAACCCGCATGCCTGAGCTATGGTAGCTAGCGTTGTGGCGGAGAAATGATTAACATGTTCAAATTCCAAAAGTAAAAGATTGCGAGGATAGAGCCGGACATCTGGCACTTCACAGACCATAATACCATGCGTTTTTAACGCTCGGCGGCAAGCATGAAAAAACTTCTTGATATCAGAAATATGCTCTAAGACATCATAATGCGCCAATACGTCAACAGATCCAGGAAGGAGTTCTTCAACGCTACGATAATCGGCTGACGCGTCTTTGGCTATTTCAACATTAAGCATTTTTCCAAATAATCCAGCGCAACGCTTGTGAAATTCATCGGACCAATCACCGCCAACCTCAACAAATATCCCCGACGGAGAACAATGACGTGAGAGCACGGGAATTCGGCTCTCAATAGAATAAGGCAACCCTATGCTTTTGCAACCAGAAAGACCGTCAGCATAATAACGGTTTAACTCTTTAGGGTCCGGACTTGGAGATGCAAAACAGAATCCGCATTGACGACAAACAACCACCCGAACAGAAAACAACCAAGTTGCCGTAGCGCGCCTAACCACGCTCTGGCTTGACCAAACTAACTCCATATCATTACTGTTGCAGCATTCACAATTACGCCGCATCAACTTCATCTTAATCATTGGAGTTTTATTTATGGACATTTAACTATTTTCCTTTCTAAAATTTATTTACTTATGGTATTAATAATCTTTGTTCTTCGAAGCTATCTAAATTTTTTACTTCCCATCGCGCTAAGTTGATACCATTATTCAATAACTGCTTGCGCGCAACAGGAAAACCCTCGCCAATAAAATTAAACAAATTCGCTGTTGCCGCAGCATCAATGATATTTTGTTGTAAACCGTCTAGAAGGTGATGCCAATTTCCAGCTCCTCCAGCAATAATAATGGGCATCCTTACTTTTTCTTTTAACAAAGTCAAAAGATCAAGCATGTAGCCATGGCCAGTTCCATCTTTATCCATAGAATTAAGGTAGATCTCGCCAACGCCCAAATGGACAATATGATCAATGTATTCTAAAAACCCTAGCTCGACTTTCTTAAAACCATTATCGACATAACATTCAAACTTGTCATTGCACCGCTTAACATCCATGGAGCCAATAATGCATTGACTTCCGTAAATGCTTACCAATTCTTTAACAAGCGAAGGATTGTCAAGCAAGGCTGAATTGACCACCAGTTTATCTGCCCCTGAGTTCATGATGGCCTTGGCCTGCTCACAAGAAGAAATGCCTCCACCGGCAGCGATAGGAATAAAACATTCTTCACCGATACTTTTGATATGATCGCAAAACTTCGCTACATTCTTTTTGCCTCGCGAGACATCTAGAACAATTAACTCATCGATTGCAAAAGCAATTTTTTTAAAATTATAATTACTCTTGAGCCATGTGATGTCACCGGCACGCTGCAGCCTGAAATTGCGGCTCAGCATAAACCCGCCATCATCGTACAAAAGAGTAAAGATCAATCTTTTTTTAGCCATTAAAATTTCTCGATAAAATTGTTCAGCAGAGCCAAGCCGTTGGTTTGGCTTTTTTCAGGATGAAACTGTGTGCCGCAAATATTCCCCTTCTCAAAGGCAGCAACAAACGTCTCCCCATGAAAACACGTCCCTATGGCATACGGCTGCTGCTTAAACGCTATCCGATAGCTATGTGTAAAATAAAAATCGATTTGTGGCTCTAGGCCTTCAAATAATTTGCTTTTTCGTACAACCGAAACTGTCTCAAACCCTACATGCGGAACTTTAAGATTGCTGTTGGCTTTATCATCAAATCGCTCAACGGGAGAATCAATAAATCCAAGCCCATCATTCAAGCCGTCTTCCGTGCTTGATAAGCCTAATAATTGCATCCCCAAGCAAATGCCAAGGATAGGTGTTTGTCTTTTCAATACGGACTCTTTGATGATGCGGCCTAGATCATCTTTCTGTAAATTGATCATAGCTTTTTTAAAAGAACCCACACCAGGCAAAATAAGCTTTGGCGCATTTTGAATAACGCTAGGGTCAGCGCTGATCATCGACTCAGCGCCTAAATAATGGATAGCTGCCTGAATAGAAAAAAGATTACCCATCCCATAATCAACGATCACAATCATTGGAGTATCCTATTGAACCTGAAACTTGGGCTGCCATCTACCGTTTATTTTTTCAAAAAGATCTTTATTGACCCATCGGTCTAATACCGCCTCAAAGGCACTACGTGTCATCTGATAATAATCGAGATATAACTCGACGAACTCTTCGGGATAATAATTATCATAGAGGCGTACCAATTCAACCGCCTGGTCTCTGGTCATGGCGCCGCGCCTGATCTCAATACCGGCATCCTGCGTCGCCCTTCCAAATCCAAATTTTAAATACATCATATAGGTGTGCAAGGCATAAAGCGCTTGATCATTTTGCGCAAAATTTGTAAAAGTCCCGGCGTTGGTCGAAGCCACTTCTTTTAATCCACAGTGTTCCTTGGCCACAAGATAATTTTTATAAGAATCCCACGGGTCAAAATAACCCCAATGTGTCGAATAAAGGCTTTTTCCGGCTAACTCTTCAGACGTTGGGAAAGTAAAAAAATAACAGTCCTTCTTGTTGAGATCCAACTTCGCAAAGACTTTTTCATATCCTGCTTCAAAATAAATACGCTTCATATATTCAATGTCAAATAAACTCTTGTGCTTGGACTCTGTAGAGCCGCCGTATTCAACTTCCCCGTCTTCACCATAAAAAATAAGCGGGATATTAAAATTAATCGCCACGCGAATCACGGCGGTAAGAATAGCAATAAGCCACCCATAGTAAGGAAAACCCATTTCAACAAACCCCAACGTATTTATCTTTCTCATCGCATGAACATCAGGAGTTACGTGAACATGGTTAAAACCCTTGTTAATAAAATTCAAAAGGTTTTCATTGCCAATAGATAGCTCAAGGGCAGGTCGCACCGTAACGGTCAGAGGATGCATTCCGTGCAGATCCCTTAATCGATAGGCAATACTGCAACCATCTTTCCCTCCGCTAACAGGCACAATACAATCAAAGCCTCCGGATGTTGAGCGATACTTGTCAAGCAACGTTGCTAGCTCTGCCTTGCGAGGCGCCCAATCCATCTTCTTTTTTTCTTCCATCCACTGACACGCATTGCACCAGCCTCTTGCGTCAAACTGGATCCTCGGCCGCGTTGACATATTTAAACAATGTTTACACCAAAATATTTTTTGTGCCATAGTTCTCCTGCCCTTCAATGATTTTCCTTAAGAAATTCTGCTATCCTAAAATCCAGCTCATCATCAATGTCAATGGATCTTTCTTTAGGCATGATATATAGACGGCTATTTTTTAAAAAAATCTTTTTGTTCTTCATCAAAACATCGTTCCACCAAACGTAGATGGACGCATTCATATCATAAACCTTGGGCGCTTGCTGCCTTGAGGCAAAACGGCTTTCTTTGACAAGTCTGATTCTAGCCCGACGTGTTTCCACCATATTAAAATACGGATTCCTGTGCGCTTGCGTCACAGAAAAAACATTGGACACATTCTTGCTAAATAATAATTTGATGCTTTTATTAATGTCTTCCGGAGTCCTTAGCGGAGCGGTCGCGTGCAAAAGAACAAGAACATCAAACAAATAGCCATTTTTTTTAAGCCAATCTGCAGCGTGCAATAAAACATCCATGGTGCTACTTTTGTCTTGGGCTAAAAAGAAAGGCCTTATAAAAGGAACTTCAGCGCCATATTTTTTTGATATCGTTGCGATCTTTTGATCATCTGTAGAAACAATGACCCTGTCGATCAATCCAGATCGCTTTGCTTGTTCAATAGTATGAGCAATTAGTGGCTTGTCAGAAAACATCTTAATGTTCTTTCCAGGTAAACCCTTTGACCCGCCTCTGGTGGGAATGATACAAACTATTTTTTTACCTTTATACATGCTTAGCCTCGATGAGCTCCAGAACCTTTAAGCCATTATCAAAAGTCACTTCTGGTTTTTGCCCTTTTTCCATTGATCGTATAAAACTTAAAATTTCTTCACGATATGTCTTATCCAAATCAAAAAACTTTTGGTCGGCAATCACTTTCTTCTTACCGCTAATCTCGATGATCATCTTTTTGCTAATCAAGTCACAAACAACAGAGCCCTTGCTTGCCTCAATCTGAATAACGCGCTTTTTATTTTTCTGTAAATAATCCAAATGGACATTACAAAGAAACCTGTCGTAAACATAAATTCCTTCAAAAATGTCATCTGAGTCGATCTTTAGATCACTCACCTTGGCTTTTACTGTTTTAAAAGAATATGGATCTCCAAAAAGATAACGCATGTAGTCTATTTCGTGTGACAAATCTAACGCTACCCCGCCGCCTCGTCTTTGGGAAGCACTATAGGAAGATCGATAATCGCGTCCGCTTCTCCAGCCAGGCAAATACTGCCCAGCCTCGATCTTGACAAAATAAAGATCTCCAAGAATACCTTTTGATAAAATCGTTTTGATCCATTTCATCGCGCCAAGAAATCTTAAATTATAGCCAATGCCAATGTTTATCTTTTTTCGCCGCATGATCACTTTGAGCGCGCTGAGCTTGCGCGATCGACCATGTGAAAGCGGTTTTTCAATAAACAAATGGATACCTTTTTTTGCCAACAAGAGCGCTGTATCGACATGTTGATACGTTTCATTGGCAATAATGGCAAAATCAGCCGCAACATCTTTAAGCGATTCCACGCGAAAAACTTTGCTTGTCTTTTTCAATCCGCTTAGGCAATCTTTAACTTTCGAGTAAACAAAAATTTTCTTTACCTGATGGACATCGATCAAGTTTTTCAAATGCCTTTTACCAATAGAACCGCAACCAACCAGCAATACGTTCATTACCAAGCACTCCATCCACCGTCCACAACAAGATTTTGACCCGTAAGATATGAAGAGGCATCCGAAGAAAGAAAAATGACCGCGCCAACAATATCTTTGGGGTTTGCCATCCTACAAAGTGGTGTTTTCATTGCATATTTTTTTACGAAAGCTCTATCTTGACCATTAAAAACGCCTCCGGGCGAGATCACATTGGCTCGAATATTATCTTTTGCATAATACGTGGCCATGTATTTCGTAAAGGCAATGATGCCGCCTTTGATCGCGGAATATGCAACCGGCATGGTCATGTGAGTGCCCTTATATATGCTAAAATCTGGAGCCACAACCCCGTAAATAGAAGCAAAATTAATAATGACCCCCTTTGCCTTATTCTTCATCAGATCTGCCGCCACCTTGGAGCACAAAAAATATCCTCCCAGATGATTGTTTACATTGTCTTTCCAGGAATCAAAAGGTACGTCTTCAAGCTTTAAACACCAATCGCTGGTCCTGGGATAGGCGCAATTGATCAAAACATCAATTTTTTTAGCTTTTTTATAAACTTCACCCAAAGCCTTGTTAATAGAATCTTCTGACGTTATATCAAGATAAACAAACTGAATACCTTTGGCTTTGATCTTCTTCGCCGCCTTCTTATCGGCATCAGCAATGTATACTTTGGCGCCAAAATCGCTTAAACCTTTGACGATTTCACTGCCGATCAAGCCCGCTCCGCCGACGACGATGACAATTTTATTCTTGCATGAAAAAAGATTTTTATACATCTAGCACCTCGTTTAATGAATTGCTTTAATTAATACAAAAGCTTCGGCATATTGACAGCCGGCTGCAGCTCCTCTGACCGTCGCCAATGACTTGATAGCATCGAGGCTGCGCGGAAAAGGATGAGCCCCAAGTTCCTTTTTATAATTCTGCATGATGCGCATTTTCTTTTCTAAAAAAGAAGAAATATCGACAAAATAATTGGGAACAAATCCATAGTCGCTGCTAGAAAACTCTGTCTCAGATAAAATCTCCATCATAAGAATTTCTTTGATAAAAGGAGCGCGAAAGATCTTAGTGCATGCATAAACGATTTCAAAAATAGTCCTGTGATCTGAATGTGGGTCGTTTTTAAACGGCAAAATAACCGTATCAGGCTTAACTTTAGCTAGGATCTTTTTCACTTGATCAAGCAACTCTGTTGTCGGATGTTCTGAGACAAAGCATGGCTTGAGGCGCAAATTAAAAAATCCATCAAACCCATAGGCCTTGTTGACCTTTTTAATCGCGCTCTGCCTTGCGGCAACATCTTGAGCACAATAGCCGTATTCTTGACTCATGTCGGTAAAATTAATCCAGAAAATTTTATGGCCTTGTTTTTTAAATTTTAAAAGTGTGCCGCCAGCGCCTAACGTTTCATCATCGGGATGAGGTGAAACAACTAAAACCTTCATAACAACCCTCCTCTTATTATCAATGATTAAGGGGATCTTCGTCTTTGTATTTTAAGGAATCAAAATCAATCTTTTTTATTAACTGATACGCTCGCTTGCTGCTTGTTCCGTCTCCATAAGGATTTTTCATCTTCTTTAAATTGTTTCGAAATGAACTGGTACAGACTTGATCAATGGCTTTCTCGATCGCGTGGCAGCTACCGGCGCAAAAGACGACATTTTTCCCGCACATCCTTTGTTTTTGGCGCAATCCCACGTTGATGGCCGGTAACGGAATAGAAGCAGCTTCCATGATCCCAGATGAAGAATTTCCAATAATAAATTCTGCGCTCTTATAGATAGACAAAAACGCCTCTCGTTCCAAATTCTGATAAAAATAAAAATTCTTATTGTTCCGGTTTCGCTCTATCTGTTTAATGATCTTTTGGCCTCCGGGGTCTGTATTGGGATAACTCACAAAAGCATCGATTCCCTTGCTCTCTAAAACTCGCAAAATATTCTTAAAATACGCAACAGCCTTTTTTTCTTCTTTGGGTATCACATGAAAAATAACCAACGCATGCTTTTCAAACCCTTTAGCGATCTTAAACTTTTTTCTAATCTCCTGAGAAGAGATCGGCGGAAGATCTCTAAACTTATCAAGCGCAATGCTTCCGATCACAAAAATTCTTTTTTTCTCTTCTCCTAAGGCTATTAACCTTTGCCGATGCTCCTTCGTGCTTACCATATGTGCCGTTGCTAGTTTTGAAATCGCATTCCTGACCGGATTATCAATATGCCCATCAGCGACATGGTCTCCTCCAAAAAAATGCACAAACGGAATCCCCAGGTAACCGGCAATAAGCGCGGCCATCATCATATCCTCGCGGTCTCCGGCGCAGATGATCAAATCCGGGGCGTATGTTTCAACAAAATCTATTACCTTAACCAATAAAAATCCCGCTGTCCTGATGCGCGAAGACTTTGAGTCTGTCTTTGCTAATGTTTTAAATCTTTTAATCTTTCTAAAACCATCTTTATAAAGTTCCTTGATCGTAAAGCCATATGTTTTAGATAAGTGAGCGCCGGAAACTACAAAACGCAAGTCGATCTCCGGGTCATCGTCCAGCAGGCGATACAATCTGCTCATCAAATCATAATCTGAACGAATAGAAGTAAAGGTAAGGATTTTTTTCATTAAAACACGTCCGACATAAGCATATTTCTTTTAAATGCAGGATTAATCATGTTGTCACCCATCATCTTATAACCAAGCGGATAGCCAAAAAGAAAACTTTTTCTGAAATCCTGAACCGCTCCATCGATTAAAATATTATATTGCTCTCCTTCACGCAGGCTTTCGGCAAAACCTTTCCCGACGTAAACCAGATCGTATTGGCGCTCGAACTTCTTTAAGATCACCTCACCTCTATCCAGATACTCAACGCCGGGCTTTGACAGCCTCCATTGCCGATATCTTTTATCATGGATATCCAAATCAAGTAAATCTGGATCTTCACATATCTTCTTAAAATCAGAACTTTTCACCAGTTGTTGTTTTTCGACACACGCCATGTAATCTGATTCGTTAATCGTCCACCCCAAGCGTTTTTTAAACCCAGGAGCTGAGTTTGTATTTGGAAATCCAATGACCAATTGCACGCCACGCTTTTTTGCCTCCTCATAGACCTGATGAGCTTGATCAGCAAATACACCGTATAGCCGATAATGCGAATGAACCATGGTCGTCATCGATAAACAAGAGTTAACGACGCCATTCTTATTTCTTAAAATCAAAGGAATGACCGCATAATGGCCCACTAATTTGTTTTCATCATTGAAACAAAGCGACACGATCGGCTCACCACATGGATTTTCTAAAAAAGCCCATTGCCATAATCTTTCACAAAGCGGCTTGGCAAAACATTCTTCAAAAAGACTAAAAATTTGCTGCTGGTGCTCGACCAAGGCCTTGGCCTTGGTTATCAACTTAAAACTCAAATTCATTGCAAGACCTGCGCGATCGAAGTCTTGTTTTTACGACCAAAAATATTTTTAGCCAGCGCAGCCTCAAAACACTTTGGAAGATAAAGGGTGCTGTCTTCTGCTTTTAAATTCACTAATATTTTATAAACCACATCAAGCCCAATGAGATCAATGATCTTGATAATATTGCGGCCCGCATATAGCTTCGCATATGTTTTGATAGCCACTTCAAGCGGATAATGGTGTTCTTCGATCAGCTTAAAGAAGCTTGATATTTCTCTAAACAATAGATAGTTCCCAACGTAACCTCGATTCGAAAGCACCTCAACAATCTCAAAATGAAAAGCTCTTAACATTTCTAAAATGGGTTGGATCTGGCGCTCTATTTCCTTCTGACTCAAATATAATTCTACTAAGCCCAGCGTTATCGGGTTAAAGAAATGCAAGCCATTGACATTTTTTTCGATCTCCGTAGGCGCAAAAGAAGATGAATTAGTAAAATACGGCATACTAAATCTTTTGCCTATCCTTTGATGCAAATCCTGTTTGATCACAAGATCTTCGACAACGGCCTCGATCGTAACGCTTTGTGGCAGGCTATCTAGATCATAAACATAATTAATTTTTCCTTGATCTCGTGAAGCGATCTCTTTTCCCGTTAGTTTGATTTGTCTCAAAAGATCAGCTTCTTTCATTGGAACATCGTTCCAAATGTTGACTTCAAAGCCCCCAAGATAAAAAAGAGAGGCTATCTGCTTACCCATAACTCCATAACCAAGGATGTTAATGCTGTTCACTTTTTATCGCCTTTTATTTTGCCAAACTGGATAAGATCATCACTTCGATAATCTTGGCCTGCTAGCCGCCCTATCACTTGATCCCAACGCATAGGGCTGAGGCCATGTCCCGGCCTCTTGACCATAATATTTTCTTTAGTAAAGATCTCACCTTTTTGTATGGGCCTAGCCGCCACAATACTCTTTCTTGCCATGCTGATGTTTTTTACTTCAGACGCAGAAACCTTTTTTACCCTCGAGCCGAGCGCGATTTTAACATTTCTGATAGCCAAGATCATTGCCTTTAGCTCCAAAGGCTCTAGCGATGCTTTATGATCTGGCCCTTTCGCCTTTTTGTCTAACGTAAAATGTTTTTCAATGACGGTGGCGCCAAGCGCAACGGCGGCAATCGCAACCTCGCTTCCTAACGTATGATCAGAATAGCCAACCTGTACGCCCAAAGCATCTTTCATGGTTACCATGGCCAATAAATTCACATCCGCAAAAGGCGTTGGATACTCGGTATTGCAATGCAAGATAGTGATGTTTTTTTTCTTTGTACCGCTCTTTATTAGAATGTTAAGAGCCTCTTTGACTTCTGCAAGCGTTGACATTCCCGTCGATAAAATGATTTTTCTTCGCAAGGATCCCACTTTGCGCAAATACGGCAGATTTGTTATTTCGCCTGAAGGGATTTTAAACGTTTTTAGTCCTAAACGTGCCAAGAGATCAGTGCTTTCCAAATCAAACGCTGAGGAAAGAAACATAATTTTATTTGCCCGGCAACATTTCATCAATTCCTTGTGGGCTTTGAGATCCAGTTCTAGCTTCTCTAGCATCTTTACCTGGCTTTCCCTCTTGCCCGTTGTTTTCTTTTGATACGGCGCTTTCGACGCGGCCTTGGACGCAAGGGCCTGCGCTTTAAAGGTTTGGAACTTAATGGCATCCGCTCCTGCACTTGCCGCTGTCTCTACCATCTTTTTTGCGATCGCAAGAGATCCTTGATGGTTAATACCGGCTTCAGCGATAATAAAAACCTTAGACATTTTTCTTTCTTTCTTTGCATGGATTGCCGTAGGCAACCATATTCTTGCGGATATTTTTCGTCACAACGCTTCCCGCCCCAACAACGGCCTTTGGGCCTATTGCTAAATTCTGTATGACCACACCACCCGAACCTATGTGCGCATGATCACCAACGATGACATCCCCGCTTAAAATGGAACCCGGCGATAAATGAACAAAATCACCGATGGTGCAATCATGCTCAACGATGGCACTCGTGTTAATGATACAGTTGTTTCCTATTTTTGATCCAGCGTTAATGATCACCCCAGGAGCGATATAATTTCCCTGTCCTAGGATCGCAAAAGAAGACACCAAAGCCTTTGGGCTGATGACATTGGGAAATGTAAAACCTATCTTTTGAGCCATCTGATAAAGATGAACTCTAAGCCTTGGGTTACCGACACTTCCGACGGTAATGAAACAATTTTTGATACCTGATTTAAAAAAACGGGGTAATTCTAGATCCGTTCCGATGACTGGAATGCCAAGAACCTTAGATCCAACGCGATCTTTAAGATCAACAATTCCGGCTACCTCGTAATTTTTGCTAGAAAGAAGCACATCGAGCACCACCTTGCAATGTCCGCCTGCTCCGATAAGCAATATGTTCTTTTTCATGATCTATGCTTTAACCTCAAACTTTTTGAGTGTTTCGCTCAGCGCTTCAAATTGTCCAATATCGAGCCAGGCTTTTTCGGAAACCGGATAAACGCCAACCTTTTCGCCTTGTTTTAAATAATCATTGATCAAATCCGTCATATTATAAAAATGATTCGTCGGGATATCCGCAAGAACCGCTGGCTCTAAAATATACATGCCTGTGTTCACTAAAAAATCATGCTCTGGCTTTTCGTGAATATTCTTTAAAATACCCCCACGTTGAATTTCACATACGCCATAAGGAATGGTAAAATTCTTCATGGAAGAAATAAGAGTTATCTTATTCTCCTTCTCGATGTGAAACTTAAGCATATCGGCATAATCCGCCTCGATCAAAACATCGCAGTTGCTAACAAAAAATTTTTTTTTGATCTTATTTTTTAGCAAATGCAGGCTTCCTGCGGTTCCTAAGGGCTTGCTTTCCAAAATATAATTAATTTTATACGGATGGTCAAAATCACTAAAATAAGCCTTGATAAGATTTGCTTTGTAGTTTAACGAAAGATAAAAATCATTACATCCATATCGAGAAAACCTATCAATGATCATCTCAACAACCGGCGTATCGCCTATCGGCATCAGGGGCTTGGGGAGGATCTTGGTATAAGGAGCCAGGCGAACTCCTTCGCCTCCGGCCATGATCACAACAGGAAGTTTAAGACTTTTAGTTTTCTTTGGTTTATTTTCAAAAAGATCAGGCCACCAAACCGAAGCGATAACTTTATTCGTTGCGTCCACGACCGGTAAACACTCAATTTCTTTTTTTAACATTAACTGTTTAGCGGCTTCTCTGGCAAAACCTTCTTTTAAGGTTAAAGGATGGCTGTTCATGACGCATGTCACATCTTCGCTCAAACTTTTTCCTTTAAGGATCCATCTTCTGATGTCACCGTCTGTGGTTGTCCCCAGGATCTTGTTTTGATCATCCACAACAATGAGTGTTTTTTCACCCATGACATCCATCTGCTTCAATGCCTGCTTGATGATGCTGCCGGGTTTGATCAAGATTTTTTTCACTTTTTCCATGATCTTATTGATCTCCGCTTAAATGTCGAATCGTTGAAGAAATAAATCTTATATCCTTAAGCGTCAAGCTTGTGCTGCAGGGTAAATTTAAAACCCTTTGCCAAAACCAGGGAGCTTTTTCGATCTGATAGGCCTGATTCCGACAATAAGGGCGTTGTCGGTGATTCAACTGCCAGATAGGCCGAGATTGAATATTCTTTTTTGTTAAGCAATGCATAAGCTTTTCTCGATCCATGCCATAAGCTTTTTTCTCGACTAGCAATGAATAAAACCAATAATTGGGAGCGCTGGCCTTTGGCGTTCCAAGCATCTCAAGGCCAGAAATGCCCTTTAGCAGCCCCTTATATGATTCATAATTTCTCTTCTTGATGGCAATAAAGCCTTTCAATTGTTCAAGTTGAGCTAACCCTAAAGCAGCTTGTAAATTGGTAAGACGAAAATTATATCCGATCTCATGATGAATATATTTAACAGGGTCATCCTTGGCCTGATTGGTCAAATACATTGTTTTTTTCGCTAACAGCTTGTTGTTGGTCACGATCATCCCGCCGCCGCCGGTAGTGATTATTTTATTTCCATTAAATGAAAAAACTCCCATATCGCCAATGGTTCCTGTTGACTTGCCTCGATAAACGCCTGCCGTATAACACGATCCTAGGCTTTCCGTCGCGTCTTCAACAACTTTTAAACGATACGCCTTGGCGATCTTCATGATCTCTTGCATGTCGCAAGGATTTCCGAAAACGTGAACCGGAATAACCGCCTTGATGATCTTCTTTGTTTTTTTATTCTTTAATCCCGCCTTTGTCACAAGACACTCTTTCACGCAAAATTCACGTAGCTTAACACAATCTATATTCATATAATCATCGCAATCCATAAAAATAGGTTCTGCGCCTACATATTTGACCACATTTACCGGTGCGATAAAAGTAAGCGTGGGAACGATCACTTCATCGCCATCCCTCACTCCGCAAAGTTTAAGGGCGATCTGTAAACCAGAAGTACCGTTGACGCAGGCAATGGCAAATGGGGCCTTAACATATTGGCAGATGGCGTCTTCAAATTTCTCCACAAAACTTCCGGCAGAAGAAACCCAATTGGTATCAATGCATTGCTTGACGTATTGTAATTCGTTGCCTTTTAAATTTGGCACAGAAAGCGGGATCATAAATTACCTTTTATATGTTATAATTTTCAGATTTATAGATATCTTTGTTTTGCTTAAACCATGCGATCGTTTTTTTCAAACCCGCTTCTAAGCTGTATTTTGGAGTCCAGTTTAACATCCGCTTGGCTTTTGCATTATCAGCCCAAAGCCTTTCAACTTCACTTTTGAGCGGTCTTTTTCGCTTTTGATCAGATTCGATCTTTATCTCTCGATCAAGATACTGAGAAATTAATCTGGCCATATCTCCAATTGAAATCTCTGAATTATTGCCAAAATTAATGATTTCACCTGCGGATTTGGAACATTCTCCCGCACGAATAAAACCGTCAACCGTATCTTCGACATAGGTTAGATCGCGAGTCGGCGTTAAAGCGCCAAGCTTTATATTCTTTTTGCCGCTAAGTATCTGAACAATGATTGTGGGAATTACCGCGCGTGCTGATTGCCTAGGGCCATACGTATTAAATGGTCGGACAATTGCCACAGGCAGATTGAACGAACGATGAAATGACAGCGCAAGAAGATCGGCTGCGGATTTAGTTGCCGCATAGGGAGATTGAGGATTAACAGGGTGCGCCTCTGTGATCGGAACGAATTGAGCCGTCCCATAGATCTCACTCGTAGAAGTGACAACAACTTTCTTGGGAGAAAAATCACGTGCGGCCTGCAAAATATTTAAAGTCCCCTTAATATTTGTATCAACATAAGCTTCAGGAGAATGATAAGAATATGGAATACCGATCAAGGCTGCGAGATGAAAAACTATGTCTACATCACGCATCGCATGTCGAACAATATCCATGTCCCGAATATCGCCAGAAATGACTTCTATCCTCGCTTTACATGCTGAAGAATCCAACCAGCCCCAGGAATTCCTAGAGTTATAGTGAACAAAGGCTTTGACTGCATATCCGGAATCAACTAATTTCTCCGTTAGATGAGACCCAATAAATCCTCCCGCGCCTGTAATCAATACACATTTTTTTCTTAAACTCATTTTATTCCTTAGAAGGGACTTGATATTGAATAATATTTTTAGTCCAAGCAATGCCTTTCGCCCTTAAAATAGCATCGCCTTCACCCTTTGGCTTTAACCCAACCAACCTTGTATCAGAATCCACCATAATCTTGACAAGCTCTTTAAACGTAATTCGTGGTGACCAGCTAAGAACCCTCTTAGCCTTAGAAATATCGGCTAAAAGATAGTCAACTTCAGATGGGCGATAATACACAGGATCAATTTCAACATATTTTTTGTACTCTAACCCGCAATATCCGAAGGCCTCAACCACAAACTCCTCAACAAAATGACTTTCACCAGTCCCTATGACATAATCATCGGGTCTGTCCTGCTGAAGGATTTTCTATTGGCATTCAACAAACTCGGGAGCAAAACCCCAATCTCTCTTAGCCTTTAAATTACCTAGATACAGCTTATCTTGCTTCCCAGCAAGAATATGCGCAATCGCCCTCGTGACCTTACGAGTGACGAACGTCTCACCGCGCCTAGGGCTTTCATGGTTAAATAGTATCCCGTTGCAAGCAAACATATTATAGCTTTCTCGGTAATTAACAATCATCCAATAGGAATAAACTTTGGCTGCACCATAAGGGCTTCTTGGATAAAATGGAGTTTGCTCATTTTGAGGTGGAGGCGAAGCTCCAAACATTTCGCTCGATGATGCTTGATAAAAACGCGTTCGTATTCCGCTTCTTCTCACCGCCTCTAAAAGGCGCACCGTGCCAAGCCCGGTGATGTCGCTCGTGTACTCGGGAATTTCAAAACTCGTCCTGACATGGCTCTGCGCAGCAAGATGGTAAATTTCATCGGGTTGAATATTATAAATCATATGCGTAAGCTGACTAGCATCGTTTAGGTCGCCAAAGTGGAGAAACATTTTTGCATTAGGACTGTGAGGATCTACATATATATGGTCTATCCTATGAGTATTAAAAGTACTAACACGACGCCTCAGTCCATGGACCTCATATCCCTTCGAGAGCAAGAATTCTGCCAAATAGGAGCCGTCTTGCCCGGTAATGCCTGTGATAAGCGCTTTTTTCATTTCTTAACTTCTCCAATTTTACTTTTCTGCCAAAATTCCATACAAAACGCCAGAAAGACACCGGCCATGAGACTCAAGATTCCAGCCAGCGCCACGATTTTCTTTTTGTTTGGTCCTACAGGATGCTTTGGAACAATCGGCGACTCAAAAACCTTGAAATCCTTCGCACTTTCAAGCAAAAGCCTTAAGTCGCTTCTTTGATTCCTCAGCGCCGTAAGATTGCTTTCATAATTTGGAAGAGTATTTTGCAAAAGAATGATCCTTAGCGATACATCGGACTGAGAAATGCCCGTTGACGCAGGAAGTCCGGAGATCAGGGTTTGCGTGCGAGCAATATCGCCTTCGGCATTCTTAATTTCTAATTCAAGTTCATTTAATCTCACATTAAACATGGACAGGCGTTGAAGGTAAAGCTTTTGCCCCTGAGCAATAAATGGTTTAACAATAGCATCGTTGATCTTGAGGGCTTTTTCGAGGTCTGATGACGTTATCCTGATTTTAAGCAAATTTGTGTCTTTAACATCTTCAATCTTGATCAATTTCTTAAGGCTTGCAGGCTCGCCTTTGAGACCGAGTTCTTTAATGATCGATAAAAGACTGTTCTGATTAAGAAGAATTTGCTTGGCTTCTTCATTACCAATCAAAGGCCCGTTAACGCTGCCAAGCGCAAGCGTAGAATTAATTTCATAAATCTTTGGCATCTTGTAGCTATAAATAGCTGCGCCAATCACAGATGCGAGGAATATGCCTATAATAAGCTTTTTCCACTTAATGACAACGTTAATATATTCTCTTAGGTCAATTTCGTCATCATACATATTTTGATTATCAATCATATTAGACTCCTTGTTTGTTAGTTGATAACTCTTAACTCTTAGTTCTTAGAATTTTAAAAGGTTAAAGGGTCAAGGTTAAAGTTTGAAGGTTGAAAAAATAACATTAAACATCTTTACGGTAATGGATTTTTTTTAAAATGCTTGTAAATATTTTGTTAAACTCACTTGATTCTTGAATTAATTTTTCTAACTTTTCACCTTTTGCGATACCGGTCTCTTTTATAATCCTTAGCCAATAATGAGTCTCTTTTGCCTCACGCAAACAAATCGATACCTTGAATTTAAAATCTTCCTTGCTATAAGCTCCCTGACTCTCCTAATAGTTAGCGCCTATAGATGTTGCGGACTTTGCTAGTTGATATATTATGACATCGTGAACTTTAGAAAACCTGATTTCCTTCAGGAATTTAACAACTTCAACTGAAAAATTAAAGGTCCTTTGTTCTAAATCTTTATTTTGGCTCTTTTCTTGCACTTAATCCTTCACCCTTCAACCTTTAACCTTATTAACCCGTCAACTATGCGCCGATCACCTTTCACTTTTTCCTTGCATAATCATCATCCAAGCGCTCAATATCATCTTCACCAAAATAATCCCCGGTTTGAATCTCGATAAAAACAAGGTCTTCCTTGCTGACATTTTCGATACGATGCTCGCAACCCCGAGGGATATCAATGTACTGGCCAACAGCAAGCAAATGCGCGACACCGTTAATCGTCACCTTGGCCTGACCATGATGAATAAACCAGTGCTCTTCTCGCTTTTGATGCCTTTGAAGGCTTAATCGCTGACCAGGCAAGACCGTAATCTCTTTGACCTTGTGATCATCGCCGTTTAAAAGCACCTTATAGCTGCCCCAAGGCCGCTCGCCTACCGAAACAAGATATTCTTTTTGATATTCGTTCATAACTTAGTCGATTGTAAGGTTAAAAGTCCAAGGTCCAGAGTCCAAAGTCGAAAAACAAAAGTCCAAAATCTAAAAACAAAAAGTCCGAAGTCCAGAGTCGAAAAACGAAAGTCCAGGGTCCAAAGTCGAAAGCCAGAAATCCAAGGTCCGATATCCAAGGCCCTACGTCCGTGGTCTTGGCTTTCTTAAGTATTTAATAAATCCACCAATGAGCGCTTTTACCTCGTTAGATCTTTTATATAATTCTTGAAATTCTTTCTGCGTCACATATTTTCGGTCTAAAGCAACATACAAATGAGACTGAACCTCGGTTGCAGAACGCCTTGAATAAATTAAAAATTTTATAAAATCAACATCTGAGCTTGAATCAAAGCCTTCAGCAATATTGGCCATGATAGAAACCGAAGCTCTTTGGATCTGGTCTTTTAAACCAAAGTCTTTAGAAAATAAATTTCCTTGGACAGATTCATAAACTAAATTTACTAGATCTCTTGCTTGCTGCCAGGCTCCAATATCCTCAAATTTTTCTATTTTCATTTCTTTTATTTCCTAAACTTTCAACTTCGGACCTCGGACTTTGGACTTTCCAGCCTCAGACCTTTACCTTCATCCTTCATTCACAGCGTCCCACATCCCACGTCCTCACGCCTTACGTCCTCACGTCCCACGTCTTACGCTATAAGCTATCATCCATGAGCTAATCCGTTTTCCCTTTCGCCCCATTAGCGCCCTTCAAGATCCTGCTATTGCATCATTTGCAATCGTTCGCTCTGACTCCAATGCATAAAACTCTTCCATCTTCTTCTGCAGTAATATCTTATTAGGAAGTTTTGTGTGATATTCCGCGATCAATGCAGGCGAAAGCGTGCGACTTAAAGCATACTCAACCACTTCGCTGTCTTTAGACTTACATAGAAGTATCCCAACACTTGGTTTTTCATACGGCTTACGCACATCTCGATCCAACGCTTCCAGATAAAAAGAAAGCTGGCCCAAATAATCTGGCTTGAAAAGATCAACTTTCAATTCAAAAGCAACCAGGCACGATAGCCCCCGATGAAAGAACAAAAGATCCACAAAAAAATCCTGCACACCCACCTGCAAACGATACTCCTCACCAACAAAACAAAAATCAGATCCGAGCTCCACAAGGAACTTCTTGAGATCAGCGATGAGCCCCTTTTGAAGTTCTTTCTCTGAATGCTTCTCAGGTAAATTTAAAAAATCGAAAACATATGCATCTTTGAACGCCTGTCCCGCAGCAGGATGCAGTTCTTGTAACGCTGTAGAGAGCTTTGCTGGAGAAAGCCGCATCCTTTCGTAAAAACAACTATCAATATTTCTAGACAAATCCCGGACAGACCAGCGTTCCTTAACGGCAACCTGCATATAGAACTCTCGCTCCTCTAAAGATTTGCACTTGGACATAATATGCAGATGCGCTGACCAAGATAATTCTCGCAACAGTGTTGCGAGTTTCTGGGCGTCCTTATACATCTCAAAAAATTGCTTCATACGCCATATATTCGAAGCAGAAAATCCCTTTAAATCCTGTTCTGCCTGTGCTAAATGCTCGGCCAACTGTTGAACAACAGCACGGCCCCATTCCTGCGCATCAACCTTTCGCGAAACATACTCACCAATTTGCCAATATAGATCTATCAAAACGGTATTAACCGTTTTATAAGCCCTTTGCCGTGCACCGCGAATAAGACTTACAACTTCCTTAAAAGACTGATCAATAACCTTACTCACGCTTATCCCCTTGCTGTCAAGTGATAGATTCCTGATTTAAATCGCAAATTCCACTGACTGATTCTCAATCTGATGGACGAGGACATCCTTGGTCCAGCCAAACTTTTTAGTCATATTGATGTAAAAAGCACGCTCCTCAACTTTCTTGCATTGGCTCATAATAACTAAATGTTTTGCCCAACTGATTTCTCCAACCATTGGTTGGAGAATTAGGCTCCCTTGATATTCGCTATAAAACTGCCGCATATACCACAAATTTTGAGTCGAAAACCCTTTGATCCCTGGAAACTCTTTCTGCAAATCACTCGCCAGATTCTCAACCACTGCCTTGCCCCAACCAAGCTTTTTCTGCTTATCGGCAATCTGCCGTCCAATGTCCCAATAAAGAGAAATAAGCTCCTTGTTAACCGCCTTCAACGCTTCGTATTGTGAAGCACGGACGCATTTTTTGATGTCGTCCACAAATGACTTATATTCAAAATCGATTTTAATTTTCATCCTTTTCCCTTTAGCAACGCCGAATCCTTGGCCAACTCATGAATCAAATCGATCTTATTGTTAGCCACGACTTTGTCAAAAACATCCTCTTGGCAGACAAGAACCGTCCCAGTCGCAGAGTCAGCGGAAACGTCTTGAATACGCGTAAACGAACAATCCATAAAGGAAAGCTCGTGCGCAGCCATCTCAACCAAGGACGCTAAATCAGATTCACCGAGAATAAAAAATTTTCGCTCACCCTTGGCGTAAATCTCTTTCAAAATATCTTTAAACCGCTCTTTAATAAGACCAATGGAATTAATCGTTCTTAAGGTATATTTGATGGATTTGTCCATTTTTTCAGCAATACCTTGAGGAGTGAGAAGGTATTTTACTCTACGCTTATCGAGCTTGCTGATGCGAATATAGCCCTTGGTGATAAGCCGACGCAAAAGCATGTTTGTCTGACCCAAGGAAAGGTTCATATTGCGGGATAGATCACGCTGACTGGAGACAATTTCTGCGCCAACGATGTTCACGAGCTCGAACTCTCTTTCATCAAGCATAGGGCTACTTTCTTGAAGCGTTCAATTCGTCCGCCTACGCAGAATACCACGGGTTTACCCGTTGCGGAATACGAAAATAGTATCAATATTGCCGCTTCGGCAAATGTTCGCCCTTTTGCTAGAAGGACGGATAACTTTAGTCGTTGGGCTCCATCAGCGTATAAAGCGTTCAGACAATGAACATATAGTACAAAACAAGATCACTCCTGTCAATACAAAATAGATGTAACTCCACATCCTTGAAGTTGTTATATTGCTAAAGAACTCCCTTTGTTTCATAAAGTTTGTACAAGTTAGCAAAGAAACTAGCAATAACATTTTCCACCTTTCCATTCTCCTGGCCTCGATCAGACAACTCCCCAACTTTATCTTGAATTTCTTATCCTTGATAGGTAGAATGGTAAATAATTCATGATCACCTTTCATCAACCCAAAGAATATCTTTGCATAAAATGAATGCCTTAAAATTCCTTAGCCTTTTCCTTTTTGTCCTCTATACGGGTATCTCTAGCGCCTTGGCGCAAGACTCGATCATCGAGCGCATGCAATATGTTTTGCCCTGCATCGTGGAAATAACAGCCAAGAATGCCATGATGTTTAAGGTACCTGGCGGAGCTTTTATTGATAAACAAACAGGCCAACTGATTCAAGTTGACAGCGTCAAGGCTGCGGAATATACCCGCGAAGGCTCTGGTGTTATTATTGATCCCGCGGGCATTATTGTGACCAACGCCCACACTGTCAACGAGGGCGCCCGGGTTGAGATCCGCCTCATGGACGGCGCAGTCACCATAGCCCAAATCTTAAAAGTTTTTCCTGAGCGAGACCTTGCCTTTCTTAAAATTACCCCTCCCTATCCCTTAAGTCGCGTCGAGATGATCGATTCTGCTAATGTCAACATTGATGATGAGGTTGTCACTGTTGGCAATTCACCCTTTTTAAAACAAACGTTATCCGGCGGGAGAGTCACTGGCGTGGCCAAGCATGGCAATCCTTATACCAACAGTCCTCCAGATTTTCTTCAACTCAATATCAATATTTACCAAGGTGATAGCGGAGGACCTTTGTTTAACACCAAGGGACAGATGATCGGACTCATGGTGGCCAAACAAGGCGATCAAGATAGGCTCTGCTTTGCGATCCCCTCAGACAAAATTATCCAAACCTATTTAACTTTTTTAGAGGAAGTAAAACAAAGAAATGAACAACCTTAAAGAACCACTAAAGTACCTTTTGATCGCCGCGATCGTTATCATCGTTGGATCCTACTTCAGGCTCTATCCTTTTCTCTACCGCATCTCATCCGCCTCTGAAGAAAAAGCCACCCTGATGGTTTTTTCACAAATACGCACAGACATTGAGCAGAATGTCAACCGCCTTTATCCAGGCCTCAATGACGATCAAAAACGTCTTTTAGCTGACCAAAAATTTAGCGAAATCACCTCACAAAAGAGGAAGCAAATTCAGCAATCGATCTTTACCCTCGCGCAAAAAATCTACGGCCGCGAACTCATTGAAAATCCAGACAAAAAAGAACCTGAGATCTATCTTCCGGATTCTGATTCCTATTATTTTTATGGCATGACCAAACAACTTGCAGAAAACAAACAAATCATGCAAAAACGCAAAGGCGCGGAATACTTTAATGATCTCATGCTAGCACCCTTAGGATACTGGGAGAAGATCAACCTTCATCCCTTTGTCGGTTTTTGGACCTATCAATTGATGCGCATGTTTAATCCGCAGATCTCCCTAATGCTCGCCATAAGCTTCCTTCCTGTTTTCTTAACAATCCTTTCAGCTCTTTTATTTCTTTTATTATTAAAACACCTTGGCATCCATTCCTGGGCTTGCCTAATCGGAGGCTCACTATTTATCCTGGCTCCTATTTTCTTGCGACGAAGCTTTTTTGGATGGTACGACAATGACATTTACAATATTTTCTTTCCTTTGTTGATCCTTTGGCTGACCTTCCTGGGCATTGAAAACGCTCACCATCAAAGAAAACGAATACTTTTTGCCTTGTTAACTGCACTTAGCATCGTCTGCTATGCCTTCTTTTGGCAAGGCTGGGTTTATCTTTTCTGTGTTATTTTAGCCGCAGGAATTCTTGTCACAGGGGTGGAATATTTTATCTTGAAAAAAGAAAAAAAGACTTCCAACGTAGCTATTTTTTTTGGCATCACGTTTGTAACGATCTTTATTGGTGTCGTGGCGGCCTTTGGACTTAACCAATTCTTCTTTCTCTTCCAAGAAGGATGGTCGGTCTTAAACGATTTCTTTCTTTCCTCCAATTTGAGTCTCTGGCCTGATATCTATATGAGCGTCGGAGAACTAAACCGGACATCTTGGTCAGAACTCTTTGATTTAGCCGGAAATGCCTTCTGGTTTTTAATCGCGATCGGGGGCAGCATCTGCTTTTTTCTTGACCTTTTCCACCACCCTTCTAAGAAGACAAGTTATAAAATGCTCCTTGTCTTTATTTTCTTTTTCTCCTCGTTACTCTTGGCGCTTCAGGCGCAAAGATTTGTCTTGTTGCTCGTTGTACCGCTTAGCCTTTTGGCAGCTTATGGGTTTGAAAAAATCTTTATCGGACTTCAAAGCGCCATTAATAGATTTAATCCTTACCCTCCGTGGTCTACAGAAATCAAAACTACGCTTTGCGTGCTTATTGTGGTTTCTTTTGCAATCGCGCCGATCTTAAAAGCTGACGACTTGGCATCACGCATCAGACCGATCTTTAACGAAGCCTGGGAACGCGCCCTTGTGACCCTTCAAGAAAAAACACCGCACGATAGCATCATCAATACCTGGTGGCCACCGGGTCATTTTATCAAGGCGATTGCCCAACGACGCGTGACCTTTGACGGAGCCACAATCAATGTTCCACAGGCGTTCTGGATGGCACGCGCCCTCTACAGCCCAAGCGAGAAAAAGACTTTAGGGATCCTTCGTATGCTTAACACCAGCGCGAATAAGGCAAGCGAATTTCTTCTTAACAAAGGTAAAAAGCTTTCCGAAGTCGTTGATATCATTGAATATATTGTCGTCCTACCTCAAAACAAAGCCAAAGCATTTCTTATGAAAACATTAAACAGCCAAGACGCGGATACCCTTATTAATCTCACCCACGGACAACCTCCCCCTTCGTATGTATTTCTCTATAATGACATGATCGAATCCAATATCGGTATCGGTTTTGCCGCCCGTTGGAATATCAAAAAGCTCGAGGACATCAACGCCAATCCTTCCCTGCTTAAGCAAGTCCGCAAGCTTAACTCCAAAGACTATATTTCCCTTCTTTGGGATACACAAGGAGGCCTCCTACGCTATAGCGAGATCCTCAATCAAATAAACGAGGGAGATGAAAAGATCTCATTTCAAAACGGAATCGCTGTTGACTTAAAAAACCTAAGTGTCACAGCTACCTCACCAAAATTTGGTACAGGAGTTCCTCAGCATTTATTCGTTGAGACCGCAACAGCACCCATCAAAAAAGAGTTTTTAAATGCCACTCTTCCCTACAGCGTTTTTGTTTTCCAAACAAGGGATCATCGCTACGCGTGCATTCTCATGGACGAGATCATTGCCGACTCCATCATGGCAAAACTTTATTTCTGGGGAGCAAAAAGCTTTCGCTACATTGAGCCTTTTGTCGATGAACACGATCTCACGGAACAGACTCAATTGTTTGCTTTTAAGATAGATTGGGAAACATTTATAAACGACTTAGAGAAAAACCCCTAGGGTGATTTTGGAGCGTAGGTGTAAAGCTTTTCCTTGATCTGCTCTGCAGATAACGGAATCGAAACAAAATCATCCATCCCCGCCTCAAGACAATTTTGCTTATCCTCAAAAAAGCTCGCAGCGGTCAAAGCAATAATCGGGATCTTTTTTCCTGATTCTAGGCGGATCTTTTGAATCGCGGCCACACCGGTTAACTTAGGAAGCATGACATTAACAAAACAGAGATCATATTTCTTCTTCTTAACCTCCTCAAGCAAGGCTTGACCATCTTGCACGCACGTCCATTGACACTTTAACGCTTCCAGAAAACCAACGAGCTGTTCTCGGCGAGCCGGGTCCTCATCCGCCACTAAAACGTTGACATGCTCAAAGGCAAGAAAACGCTCCTGGTACTCAACCTTTTGCGTATGTTCAAGATTTTCATAAAACGGTATTTTAAGAATAAACTTACTCCCCTTACCTGCTTGCGACTCAACCCAAATCTTCCCACCCATCAGCTCAACATAGGCCTTGCAAATCGCGAGCCCAAGACCTGTCCCACCAAAATGTCGTGTCGTTGAGCTATCGGCTTGGGTGAATTGTTCAAAAATCTTTTTCTGAGCTTCTTGAGGAATACCGATCCCCGTATCTTCGACAGTGATCAACAGGTCAAAAATCTTTCCCGTGGGTTCTTGACGAACACCATCAAGAGTCGCCAAAAGCTTGACAGAGCCTTTCTTAGTAAATTTAACCGCGTTCGCCACAAGATTGATAAAAACCTGCTTAATCTTCATATCATCACCATACAAAACCGGTGGAATACGCTCATCGATCTTAAAACTAAGTTCAAGAGCACGATTGGCCACATTGCCAGAAACCACACGAAACGCCTGAGCCACAAGCGCGTTAAAATCAATCTTGCTTTCATCAAGAACAATGCGGCCTGCAATGGCTTTTTCATAATCAAGAATATTATTCACAATATTCAAAAGATGCTGACTGCTTGACTCAATGATCATCAAAAATTTCTTTCCCTTTTCATCCAAAGCAATCTTCCGCAAGAGCTGAGAAAATCCAATGATTGAATTTAGCGGTGTTCGAATTTCATGACTCATATTAGATAGAAAATCCCCCTTAGCGCGAGTCGCGGCTTCGGCCTCTTCGCGTAAAATTTGTTCTTGCTTATTGCGTTCGATCAGCTCCTCCTGCCGTTGCAAAATTTGCGCCTGGGCGCCTTTAAGCTCCTCATGAGTCTTGTTTAAATCTTCAAGCAATGTACGTAAGGCGCGCTCATTGGCAATAAGATCCCGGTTAACGATCAGCAAATCATTTTCAGCTTTCTTGCGATCCGTAATATCACGAACAAAGCTTATCGTTCGAACAATGTCTTTAGCATCATCACAAATAACAGAAATGGAAACGTCCACATCAAGCACAGTTCCATCATTATGGACCATTTTACTTTCATAATGATGATCCGCCCCTTGCGCACGCAAACCAAATTCACAAATCCGCTTCCATTCCTCAAGAGGATACAAAGAACTTACATGCTGAAAATACAGATCATCATAACCCTTGCCAAGAAACTGCTCGATAAAGCGATTCCATGAAACAAGACGGTTGTTCTTGTCGCTCACAATAATCCCAATCGCGGAATTCTCAAAAATAGACCGAAATTTAGTTTCTGATTCTTTCAAGATCTGCTCATGAAGCTTGCGTCCTGTAATATCACGGATAACTGCAATGGAGCCCGAGACGTTCCCCTGGGCATCTTTGAGAATGCTAATCGACATATCGACATCAATCATAGCTTGATCCTTGCGGATCAACATGGTTTCAAAATTAAGACGAAATCCTTCCTCACGAATATTCATCGCGCGTATCTTTTCCCATTCTTGCTGTGGATACAGGGAACTCACAGGCTTAAGATACAAATCGGCATGCTCCATTCCCAAAATCTGTTCGGCATGTTTATTCCACGAAACAAGACGCTCATCCTTATCCGTAACGGTGATGCCCGCAGCTGAATTCTCGAAAATGGTCCGAAAACGCTCTTCCGATTCCTTTAATAACCTTTCGGATTCACGGCGCTCGGTAATATCTTCAAAACTCTCAATCCCTCCGATAATCTTCCCCGTATGGTCACGCACATAATCCGCACGTTTTAAGACATACCTCTGCTGACCATCTTTTCTACGAATCGTGCATACATAGCTGTTCTTGAATTTTTGCTTTTCCTCATCAAGATCACAGGATTTCATAGCAAGAATCGTGCATGGACGTCCCATAACCTCATGCGCAGAATAACCGGTAATCTCCTCTGCCGCGGCATTCCAGCTCGTAATACAGCGATTATGATCAATAGTAAAAATTCCGGCGGGAAGAATGGCATGGAGGACTTTTTCTTGCTCACGTGAGAAATGCGAAAATGAATTCCTTTTTCTTTTCATGCGCCAGAAAAAATAAAGCCCTAATGATAGTGACGAAGTTACTGCCGCAAAAAAGAAAGATCTGTCGTGAGGAAAGAATAACGCACTCACAATAACAAGAAAGAAATAAAAAAGGCTTGCAGCGAACGCAAGCCCAAAACCTTCTAAGCAAAGACAAGATATAAATTGTATGCGATGAAAAAATGATGACATCATCTGCGCACTTATAAAGAAATTTCTCAGCGAATACCTTATGTTGACCCCTCGAGCCTATCCTTAATCTTCAAAATCACTTTATCCGGCTCAATCGGCTTTAGAATATAGTCATCGCATCCAACATTAAACGAATCCATAAAAGGAGCTTTATGGGCCGTCACCATAAAGATAGGAATAGCCTTCGGCGCTAAAACATTAGCGCTCTGTTCTTTGGCGCGGATGCGTCTCAAGACTTCAACGCCATCAATACCAGGCATAGCAATATCCAAAAGAATGGCGTCATAAGGCTTCTTGTCTTCAAGGGACTTATCATAAGCCGCAAGCGCGTCCTCGCCATTTTCAGCGACATCACAGATCGCAAGATCCTCAAGGGTTGAAACCAAAAGCATACAATTGTTAGGATTGTCATCAACGACTAATATCTTCCACATACATCCTCCTTGATCATGGATTCACATTTATTCTAAATTTCTATGATGGACTGCCACCAGGCTGAGGCATCGCAATTTTTTTCAGAGGCCCCGTACCAACATCAAATTCAAGAAATTTTTCACCCTCATGAGAAAACGTAATCTGAAACCTGGTTGCCTGATAAAAATCAAAAAGCTGGTCAACCTTCAACGTAAAATTCATCGGCGCAGAAAACTTAAGATCTTCATACCCAAGCTTCGTCATATAAGCCTTAAAACAATCCGCCACTTCCGTCAAAAAACTACCACATGCCTTCAAAAGGCCTTCAACGCCATCGCTACGCTTAGCGCCAAAAACAACTGCAATGGTTTCTGCAATCGACTCAGGAATATAAAGGACAACAATACCATTGTCTTTGGCTTGAGGACGCTCAATCACGGTCACAGAAATAAAAACACAATCGGAAGGCTTCACGATCTTCATCTTGCCTTGCCATTGCACGACCATCTTCTTGTCGATCTTGGGCTTTTCTTTGAAACTAATTTCAAATTTCTGCAGAACAACCTTGTTCACCGCCTTAACCATCGACATGATCAAATCGATTTCAAGCTGCCCTGATACTTCTTCCGGTTTTGGTTTTGAAAAAAACATTTGATCCCTCCCTTTAAATCAATATATCGATAAATATAGATTAAAGAACTTAAGCAAGAATGTCAATGATTAGCACGCTTTTCTTACCCAAAGGATGGAAAATAACTGACAGGAGAAACGCAACCCAACGACTAAAGCCTTTATTGCTGTTTTATGAACCGGCCTCACCCAATTGTTTAGCGCTTGGCTTCATGGGGTTATCCTCACCAGAAAATCTCGGGTTTTAGTCCGAGATTTTCTAACAAAAATAAATAAAAAACGGAGAGGTAGAGATTTGAACTCTAGATCCCGATCGCTCGGAATAACGGTTTTCAAGACCGCCGCTTTCAACCACTCAGCCACCTCTCCAAACAAAAACCGCTTAATGATGCTCAATAATACTATTTTGAATTATCCGCGTCAATTTTTATATTCAAAAACTTATATCCTCACACTATCGATCAATTTTTACCGCACGCCAATGCGCGGCGCATTGTTATAATAAAAATATTTTCGCATCATCATCCGTGATTCTTTTATTTTTCCCAATTTCTGGTAAAGAGTGGCCATCGCATAATAAATTCTTGCATCAAACGGCAATTTCTTATTCGCCTCATGATAAACAGCAAGGGCCTGAGAATTCTGCCCAACCGCTTCATAAAAACTTGCCATAGTTTCATAAATTTTATAAAAATGTGGATAATCGTTTAAAAGAAGCTCGAGGGTTCGCACCGCTGGGTCAAGCTGCTGATTAAAAAAGAAGGCCTGACTTAAAATAAGACCGCTTCTAAAATCCAGACCTTCAAAATCAATAGCCTTTTGTAAAAAACGAATTCCCTCAACCTTCTCTCCTTGACCCATCAGAGACTCGCCATAAACAAAAAGATATTCCGCATGACTAGGCTCTGCCATAACGGCTAGCTGATAGTACTTTAAGGCTTGATCAAAAAGCTGTTTAAATTCGTACGCTTTCCCAAGATAAAAATAAGCCTCAGCATTTTCTTTGCCAATATTGAGATAATTCTCTAGATTCGTAATCGCCTCATCCGCATTCCCAAGAAATGTCTGAAGAATGCCATAATTTAAAATCGCCTCAGGATTAAAGGCCTCCTCCTGATTGGAAAGACCGATCTCAATCCCAGCTTCCTGATAATTTCCTTTTTGAAGAAAAGCACGCGCAAGCGTATTATGAAAAGCGATGACTTCCTTGCTATTTTGAGGAGGCCTCACCATCGCAGGATATCGCTGCTTTCGTTGTATCGTAATCATTTGCATGTTGTCGGAAACAACTTGCTCAAACCCATAGAGATTAAGAGGGGCAGAATATTCTAACAAAGGAACGTTATCGCTATTGATCGGCGCATTAAGGGACATCGCAAGCAACTCATCATTCGTAAGCAAGAAACAAGACAAGATCCCAACCGCATCATCAATAGTAAAATCTTTTAAGTCTTCTTTCAGCAAGGCATTATGCGCGAACTTCTTATTAATCGCGTCAATATCATAGGCGATAGGGTACGTCGACCCCACCAACAGAAGATCCGCGCCAATGGTTTGCCAAAGACTCGCGTAAGGAAAAACCTCACGAAATGTTTTGACAATCATCTGAATATTGTCTGACGACATGCTATAGGTGTTGAGCCACTGGCAAACAACGCCTTGCCTAGACAAGCGCTTCTTCATGAGCTCAAACTGCTCTCGCGTAAACAAATTGGCAACACCCGCCATCCAAGGACTCGATGGTTCAGAAACAATCACGTCATAAGAAAAATTCTCTGTTAAAAGATGATGACGGCCATCATTAACAAAATTCGTAAGCCGCGGATCCGCTAAAACATGACGATTTTGTTTCAAAAAATATTGTGCTGCCTTGAGAACAGCTCCCTCAAGCTCAACACAATGAATTTCGTGATAATCATAGGTCGCCAAAGCTCCCAAAGTTACCCCGCTTCCCATCCCAATGACTAAGGCGCGTTTAGGATGATCAACAAGCAAGCTCGGCAAGTGCCCAAGCATCAGCTGTGTATACATATCTGTTCCCGTCGAAGCATCCACGTTAGCATTAATAGACAATGAAAGAACATCCTGATGGCGCTTGACAGCAACGGTTGCGCTCAAGCCTTCTTTGTAATAAAGCAATTCCGATTGCTGCGTGCTATTTAAAATCTCAAACTTACTGTGACCAAGATAAGTTCTCGGATCAATAGCGATATTGGACGTCAAAAGGCCTTTCGACCAGGGGTGCGTCTGCAGAAAAAGAACACTCAAAAGAATAACAAGAAAACCTAAGGTCCATTTCTCAGAGGATGAGAATCGCTTTTGTGCAACACAAAGGATCATCAATCCCAACAAGATATTCACCACAATCATCATAAGGAGAGTCTTGTAAATCCCCACCCATGGAATCAAAACAAAGCCTGTCAAGACTGACCCTGCGATGCAACCAAGCGTATTAATAAAATAGACGCGGCCAATGGTTTGGCCTGTCTTTTCTGGTAGACGATTGAGGATGTGCGCCACCACGGCAAAGGTGCCTCCAATACACATCGCAGGCGGTAAAATAACAAGGCTGGCTAAAACAAACTTTGCAATATGCAGATGAACACTCTGCTGGCCAAAGAATGCAAAGAGCTGCAGAAAATACAAAGGCATCTGATCAAAAATATTGATGCCCCACAGCGCAAAAAGACCAATACCAAGCTCGAGGAGTCCAAAAAGATAAAAAGAAACACGTATTTTCTTGGCTAGCCAACCGATCAACAAGCTACCCAAGGCTAATCCCGTCAAAAACGATGCCAGCATGATCGCAAACGAATACACGGAGCTACCCAGACAAAGCGCCAAAACCTTGGTCCAACACAATTCATAGGCCATGGATGTAAAGCCCGATAACGCAAACGCAAACAATAAGATTGTCGCGAGATTGGTCTCGCTCACATGGCTTTCGACAGGGCTCTCGATAGCATCATCTTCCCCTTGCAGCCCAACAACGTCTTGTGCAGGATTGCCACCCGTAAAAATAAAGCGTTTAAGCCTCAAAACAAAAAGAACGATCAAACCAATCAAGATGTTAATGCCTGCTGTCATCAACACAGTGCCTTGAAGACCAAAAACATAAATCGCGTAAAAGCTGGTCCCAAGAACGCCGACGACAGCACCTAAGGTATTAATCCCGTACAAAACGCCAACAACCCTTGAGGTTAGACGATGATCACGGATAAGAAATTTTGTTAAAACTGGCAAGGTCCCGCCCATCAAAAAAGTCGGGACAAAAAGAAATGCAAAGCAAAGAAGAAAACGAAAAACACTAAAAGGCCAGAACGAAAGCGGAAGCCATTGGTAAACCCAGACATAAAACTTTTCAATGAAAACCCAAAACCACGGCGTACAAAAACAAAAGAAACCGATCCCTATTTCTAAAAACCCATACCACGCAAACGGATGTCCATGCTTGTCGATTTGCTTGCCAAAAAAAAGACTCCCAAGCCCTAGGCCAGCCATAAAGACGGCCAAGACAGTACTAATCGCCAAAGTCGTATTGCCGAAAATGAGTCCCAGCTTGCGCACCCAAATTATTTCATAAACAAGGCCGCAGGCTCCAGACAAAAAAAACAAACCTGCAAGGAAGAGAAGAAATAGCGAAGATTTAATTTTCATAGATACCTTCAGAAGCGCTATCGAGGGACAAAAAGCTGATGAAAAATAACTCTATAAATTTTTTCGGAAATTGAAAATGTTGCTTGAACAACATTAACAAAAGAAAACCTGGAAAGACTCAAATAAAGCATCAAGGCCATCATGAACAAGCTTGCCAAAAAGACTAAAGCCATCGAGAAAAAATACCGAGACTTTAAAGTCTCGGTATCTTGTTGGCGTAAATCGCGGGCTGTAAAAACCATATGCATGGCAAAAGCAAAACTTGCGAAAAAAAGAAAATAAACAGAAAGATCAATCCCTTTAAAGACATACGGCGCAAAATAAAGCAAAATCAACAGCAAAATCGAGAAAATCGGAAGGACAAGCGGAGCGACAACAACCAAGGGTGCAAAAAATTTAAAAATATTTGCCACAATACCCTTGCCATACTGATACAACCCCTGAGGTTCTGCGATAAAAAGATGAAAAATAAGATAGGCAATGATCCCCCATAAAAAACAATTGCTCTGAATAGGATCAAGAAGAAAAAGCTCGTTTAAGAACCCTGTGGTCGTGGCAAAGATCAACGGCAATAAAAGTAAAAAAAGAAAAAATTTTAAGGCGCTTAATATTCTTTCAACCAAGGTGATCCTCCCCTGCCAGATACGGCCTTAAAACTTGCGGAATAACGATCGTACCGTCTTTGGTTTGATAGTTTTCCAAGATCGCGGCCATCGTGCGTGCTAAAGCAACTCCAGAACCGTTAAGCGTATGAACACACGCAGGCTTCGCACCATCCTTGCCTTTAAATTTGATATTTGCCCGTCGAGCCTGAAAATCTTCAAAATTCGAGCAACTCGAAACCTCAAGCCACTTATCAAGCCCTACAGCATACGCCTCGAGGTCGTAACATTTCGCCGCGGCAAAACTCAAATCCCCAGTCGCAAGCATTAAAACCCGATACGGAAGTCCTAAAAGCTGCAAAACTTTTTCCGCATGGCCAACGAGCTTTTCAAGCTCCTCATAAGATTCTTCTGGCTTCACAAACTTGACAAGTTCCACTTTGTCAAATTGATGCACGCGCAAAAGGCCTCGCGTGTCCTTACCATAGGATCCCGCTTCCCGCCTAAAACAGGCCGTATACGCCGCATAACAGATCGGCAGATCTTCCTCCTTAAGGATTTCATCACGATGAAGATTCGTGACAGGAACCTCAGCCGTAGGGATCAAAAATAAATCCTCATCCTGAACCCGATACATATCCTCTTCCATCTTGGGCAGTTGACCCGTTCCCGTCATCGAAGCGCGATTAACTAAAAAAGGAGGAAAGATTTCAAGGTATCCGTGGTGCTGGGTATGAAGATCAAGCATAAAATTAAGAAGCGCACGCTCAAGCCTGGCGCCTGCCCCTTTATAAACAATAAAATTCGATCCTGTGATTTTGGAAGCGCGTTTAAAATCAATCATATCTAAGCTTTCCGCTATTTCAAAATGCGTCTTAGGCTTAAAATCAAAAGTTGGAGCTTCTCCAACTCGACGGACTTCCTTGTTCTTCTCAGGGCTACCCACGGGAACAGAAATATGCGGAAGATTGGGAATCCGCATCAAGATGGACTCGATCTCTGCATCAAGGGTTTTGATCTCAGGCTCAAGGATACCAATCTGTGCAGAAATGTCTTTCATCGCATCGATCTTAGGCTTAGGATCTTTTTTTTCCTTTAGGCATTGACTGATCTCATCGTTAGCAATATTTTTCTTTTCGCGTAACTCATCTAATTTTGTTAAAAGCTTGCGTCGTTTTTGATCCATGTCCATCAGACTATCGATATCAACGGTGTAACCGCCACGCGCGACCAAGGCACTACGAACTGCTTTATTATGTTCACGAATAAGTTTTAGATCAAGCATGATATTATTCCTTAAGGTTGCTCAAACTAATCTGAATCTGCGCGATCAGTTCATTAGCATTAATGGGTTTGGAAAGGTGGATTTCAGCGCCAAGCTCAAAATGCTCGACGATCTCATCCGGGGAATCTGCAGACGTGAGGAAAATAATAGGAATACTTCGTGTGGCGTCATGCGCCTTCAATTCTTGACACAGCTGGCGACCCGTCATGATAGGCATGCGCTCATCCAAAAGGATCAAATCAGGAAAGGCTTCAGCAGCTTGACGCAGTCCTTCCTGACCATTCTCCGCCACCAAAACTTGCGCGCCTTGTTTTTCTAAAATCTTTTGCAGAGTCAATCGTTGCGAGGGTTCATCTTCAACAACAAGAATACGACGACCAGCCAGCAATGCTTTTTTCCCAAATCGCGCAAAAAAGGACCCTAGAGAGCACACCATCTATTCTCCTTGCTATTTCTTAATTTTTTTTATTATATTAAGAAAACGACGCCAATTCTACTGATTTTTAAAGGAAATACATGTGCAGGAAAACCCTTGTCAGAGTCCTTCTTCAAGCAACGTTCCGGTCAAAAGCATCATACGTTAAAACTTATGGTAGCGACTTCGAAAAGAAGGGCTCTTGCGTCTTGGCTGAAAATATTTTGACTTGGCTTGCTGAACAAACGGCCTACGGCCAAAGCGATTACCTTCGGGGGCAAGCGTCTCGGAAGCCACATCGGGATGCCGCGAAATTGGTAGCGGTGCCCGGATCAACTGCTCGATATCACGAATTTCTCCACGCTGATCTGGCGTGGCAAACGAAATTGCATGACCCTTATGCCCTGCCCGACCTGTGCGTCCAATACGGTGGACATAGTTTTGAACATCATCCGGAAGATCATAATTTATCACAAGCTCAATGCCGGCGACATCAATGCCGCGGGAGGCAATATCCGTTGCCACCAAAACACGAAAGCGCCCCACCTTAAAACCTTGGAGTGCCTCACGACGCTGCGCAAGGGATCGATCCGAATGGATTTCCGCAGCCTTGTGCCCCATATCCCGTATCGATTTTGCAATGCGACGCGAATTATGTTTGGTACGTGAAAATAAAAGAACCGAGCCATGGTACTGCGCTAAAACCTTCTCGAGAAGTTTCAATTTGGCTTCTTTCGAAATAATAAAGACTTCTTGGGTCAAGCGCTCTGCAATGGTCCCTGAAGGAGCGATCTCAATCGACACAGGAAGCTTCATGTGCTTGGCCGCAATATCCATAATTTCATGAGGAATGGTCGCCGAAAAAAGCATGGTCTGCCGATCGCGAGGAACAAAACGCAAGATCTGCTGGATCTGCGGCGCAAAACCCATATCCAACATACGGTCAGCCTCATCTAAAACAAGCATGACAATATCATTAAGCGTAATAATTTTTTGCTCAATGTGGTCAATTAATCGACCCGGCGTTGCGATAATAATGCGTGGAGCCCGACGAAGAGCCTGAATCTGCTCTCGAATGGACGCACCACCAATAAGGCAAGCCGTTCTCATGCCAAAGGGGTGAGCAACAATTTTAGAGGCTTCCTCAATCTGAAGCGCCAGCTCTCTGGTGGGGGCAAGGATCAACCCTCGTCCTTTCATTTGCAACAAACGCTGGATCATCGGGATCGCAAACGAATGCGTCTTTCCTGTTCCCGTCTGCGCGACGCCAATCACATCCTTGCCTTCAATAGCCAAAGGAATCGCCTTAAGCTGAATGGGCGTCGGAATTTTAAACTTAATATTTTCTAGAATATCAAGAATCTTTGGCGCAATACCAAGGTTGTAAAAACCTTGATTGGGCTCCGTGGGTTGCTCGCTAGAAGGAGGAACATTGTTGAGTCTGTGAGGCATAATATACCGTCAATCTTTCTGTTAATGAAATCCAAGATCAGCAAACAAAGCGAAGATCAATCTGATGGATAAGTTGACCCGGACTCTTCTGCCGGGTTTATTTTGCCCACGGATCAAACAATGGCAGGCTCAATAATAAAAAAACCGCAAAGGTTAGTTGTCTCCTTGGCGGCCTTAGGTGTCCTAACTGATGAGCATTATACACCTTTATTCCCGTCGGTCAAATAGAATCTTAGCAGCGCATTGCCTCACATTAAATGTTACGAGACAGAATAAAGCAGGATTCATTGACTCATCATTCATGTTACCGTGTCCACTGAGATTGTCTTCTTTGGCAACACTCTTGAAAGATCACCAAGGCTTGAAAAGCGTGCTGGTATTGTCCTCTCGCGAGTTTCCGAAGTCGTCTGTTCTCATTCATTTTGCATTGAGGAAAACGGATGACGAAGGAATGTGTGAGCGAAGGATAATGCCAGCACGCCTCACTTAAACAAGGACTTGTTCGGCAACCTTTATTAATGAGTCAAGGGGGCGACGATTCGAAGGAACAAAAATCTGCCTATTTTCCTTTGAAGACATTAGCCGGTATCGTAAAAATCTCCCAGGCGCTTTTGACTCCAGATTTTGTCATACCCCACGCGGCTGACATCGTATCGCTGACCTGCGAAGCAATAGGAACGAAAGTCACATGAACAAGTTTGCCGATCTCCGTATGTTTCAAAGCCTCAAAAACCACCCTGTTGACAACCTCGCTGCCATTTTTCAAATTCATAAATGTTGCATGCATGATGTGGATGGGATAGTGATATTCTTTCTTATGCCCAGATTTATAATCAATAAAATTCACGTCCTTAATACTTATGATCGCCACATCAAAATAAAAAGGCGTTTGGGTCTCGCTTATAACCTGATCCTCTTTGTCGGGAACGATCTCCTTGATGTTGATTTTCCCTTGAGCATTGCGAACAACGTTAAGTCGCTTTATCTCAACAACAAAAAGATTGACGTGCGGTTTGCGTTCAATGAGCATTTCCAAGGGGTCAAAGTTAAGACGCAAGAAATCAATATAGGCAAGCTCTTTTTCTTTAAAACCTGGAGCGTTATGGACTGTGATTCCCCGCGCTTCAATATGCGCCAATAGTGGCGAAAAATAAATCTGCTCGATCGTGACATTAATCCCCAGCTCCTGCTCGAGCTCATGCTCGACAATATCTTTCATGCGAAGGTTTCTGGCAACAAACACCGTTGTGGCGATCAAAACAAGCAACACGAGCAAAATAATCCCCAGCGTTACCATCAACCTCTTGAATATTTTCATGCGCTTCCCTTCTAATGCTTTGTTTTATGATCCAAATTGTATCAAAGGCTCCCGTGAAAAGCTATTAGGGATACGCTAAAACATTAAAGGCTAAATCCCTCGTTGAGCCAATTTGCCCGAAAGATTACGTGTCATACCAATAAGAAAATTTGATATCAATTACTTTCCCTTGGTAAAACTTTACATACCTTTTTGTAGAAAAAGAAAGAGAAGATCCGCGATACGACCACCAATCAACCCCCTCTTGATTATACGAGCTTAGTGGCTTCTCCTTATCGTAGCTATCAATTATCTTTGGATCTCCCCAAACAGCTCTAACGTCTTCCTTTGTCATGCCTTTAATGACCTTGCCATCCTGAATAGCCTGCTGAATATCAACAGATAGCTCAGGATGTTTGCTAATGTATGCAAATCGTGAGCCTTGATCTGGCCTTAATAATGGGCCACTTCCTGCGCAGCCAAGAAATACAAACGGTAACAAAAAACTACACGTAATTAATTTAAACTTAATCTTTATATTATTTATCATACCAATAAGTATTTTGAACCTCTGTAACAATTTCATTCTTAAAAAATACTTCGGTGGAAGGACCAGCCATTTTGAACAAAGCCCCCTTGTAATACCAAGATTCATTGAAGCTCTCTGTATACCAACATGAATTCTTATCTTTTGGAACATAATAGATACTCGCAGGATCTCCCAAGCTTATCTTTACATCTTCTTTAGTCATCCATTTGGCAACTCTACCATCCTGAATAGCCTGCTGAATATCAGCCGACAACTCAGGATGTTTGCTAATGTATTCAAATCGTGAGCCTTGATCTGGCCTTAATAATGGGCCACTTCCTGCGCAGCCAAGAAATACAAACGACAATGCAAAGCTACACATAATTAATTTATAAATCTTATTAATATCCATAGGTTTTCATTATATGAAATTGGCTGTATCCTAATCCTGCAGCCTGACTATTGGGACCTATTCCCTGCCAGCCTGTATAGCCAGACTGGTTAAGGACTGCTGCATTAAAAGTTGAGCATACTTTTTGACCTGGAAAGAAACCGTAGCTAATTCTCTGATGAGCGGTCAAGCTTGCATTGACTATAAGAGCTCTATTTCCACGAGCGCGGTGATTAACATAAGCTCCTCGTGCAAAATATTCTTGACCTATGCTGACTTCCTGGGAGCCACCTCCAAGTGTAGAATGAGCCATCATGCCGTCACCTATCGCAATTCCCGTATGAGAAAAAATGCCACCATCAAAAAATGAAATAAACGCAGTAAGTATATTTTCAGGCTTAAAGTAAATAAGATCTCCTGCGCGAACATCTTGAGATCCAAGTGTTGGCATTGGCGCAGCTAAACCACCAACCGTTGAGCCCAGAGAATTCATCGCTCCTTGCATCGCGCCATCACTAAAATCTCCACCATTAATTTCAGCAGAAACACCACCTGCTAAAGCGTCTGCTCCAAGAGGCCAAACTCTCCCTCCCACGTAACCAATCGCTCCGCCAGCCAAACCTGCCAAAGCTCCTAATCCAACATTTCCGCCTAAGATCGCAGATGTTGCGCCTCCTGCGCCTGCGCCTCCAAAAGCAGAAGCTGCCCATCCCGACCAAAAACCATCACCCCATACACTACTTATCCCTACACCAATCCCCCATCCTGCAAAACTACTGACAAAACCAATGCCAAAATTCTTTCCAAAATTACCACCTTGCCCGCTAGTAGCAACCAGATTGTACGCCATCATACCTAAAAACGGATTAATTGCCCCAAGAATGGCGCCAAAGACTGCGCCAAAGAAACCGCAAAACTTTTTCCAAAAACTTTTCCAACTAAGCCCCGTCGGGTCAACACGGCTTGTGGGATTGTTGCCGCAATAGGAATAACGATTAAGGGTTTGCGGATTGCTTGGTGCCTGGACAATCGTATCGGGCGTGATAAATCTGCCAAGGAGCGGATTGTAGTACCTAGCTCCATAATAATATAACCCTGTTTTCTCATCAAGCTGTTTTCCGGTAAAGTACCAATGCGCCACTTCTTGGCTTGTTCCATATTTCTCATGTCTTGAAAATCCTCCAAAGGGCAAATATTCGCAGAGTTCTTTCACCTCGCCACTCTGGTCTGTCAATACATTGGTCCCACCTAAATGGTCAGCATAAGAATACATCACCTGCCCATTGCTGATCTGGGCGACACGCATATCCCCAAGATAAACATAACAAATCGCCGCTCCCTTCTGAACTTCATAAAGCGAACCAACATATTTCGTCACAACAGCTTTACGATAACCTTCCTTGCTATCTATTCTATTTTTACGCCTAGCAAACTTTGATACATCAAAGACTTCAGAATCAATCAGAGGATGATCGATTATGGCTAAACCATCTTCATAGGCAATTTTCTTGATGCGTCCGCCGTCTCCATCGTAGCCATACTTTTCTTGCGTGACATTCTTTTTCTTCACTTCCACGAGTCGATTCTCGCCATCATAGATGTAATCCCAGGGCATACCATTGGGGTCGATTTTCCTTTTCATATTCCCATTGGAGTCATATTGAAATGTTGTCCCGTCGGAAAGCGAAGTCAAGGCATGGGGGCCAGCGCCATTCTCACCATAAGTAAAGGTTAACCCATCTTTCAAGAGAATATTTCCAACCTGATCATATTGAAAAATTTTCGTTCCATAGCTTCCTTGCGCTTGAACCAAACGATTCAAGGCGTCATATTGAAAACTCTGTGTCGCTGTATTAACGCCGTCCACAATTGACAAAAGATTCCCCGCTTCGTCATAGCCATAGCTCAAATCCTGAATAAATTGATTTTGCGCATTGATAGTGACAAGATGCATGAGGCGCAAATTATTTGGATCATAGGTATAATTTGTCTTTGCATTGTTGCCATATTCAATTTCCACAACCTGACCTTGGGCGTTGTAAAGAACATTGTTGACATAAATAGATGAGCCAAAATTCTTGCTTCCGACAGTCTCAACAATAGAAGAAAGAATAGTATACGTTGCTGGACTACTCTGCGGATAACGCCTGATTTCCCCTATCCAAATAAACCGATCTGTGTTGGCGGCCGTTCCATCATTATTATGGACGGTTAAATCTTTTGTGATGGAAATGGTGTTTGGTGACGCCTGCGTAATATTGCCCATCTCCGTCCACCACTGCCCATTGGTTGTCGTGGCAGCAAGATAATTGGAATCCGCATCTAAAATCGTTATATAGTATTTATAGTCATAGATTTGGTCGTTGAAGCTTGGGATAGCATCTGTCCAAGAAAATGAAATCTGATGTTGTTTGGGAGCATTTACTAGTGGACGATAATAATTAACACTCATCGACAAATCCAAGCCTTCGCCGGGTTGAGCAGGGATGATCTTTTCCATCACAGGGACATAGGTGTCTGGATTGGCTGGATCATACACTTGGCCGGAAACGACGCGACGAATCTGAGCGACCCAAAGATAACTCGTAATGGGTGCCCCCCAGGCACTACTAAAAGCAATAAGCTCTTTTGATGCGGTAATATTTCCAAAAGCAAGTGTATCCGGCATATTCACATCCCCTCCGGCCCAAGAGGTTCCCGTAAGAGGGTCCTGTGCGGCGGTATAATAATTTCCCGTCATATTCTCAAGTAATGTATAAAACAACCGATAATCATAGCCAAGATTCGTCGGTAAGTTTGTCCATGAAAGACTAAAATCATACTTGGCTAAGACCGCTGGATGAGGATTTTCTGGGTTAACGCTCAACCCTAACATAGGATCCACGCTTGCTGTTGTATGAATATGCATACTATCATCAAGATAAAATGTTGACGGATCATCCTGATTGTAAGTGACTCCTGGAATGAGACGCCTTAACTCAACGAGCCAAATAAAATGATGGATCGGGTAACCCAAAAGAGTGCTATAAGCCTCAAGATCCTTCACGAGCGTCGTTGATCCTGAAGACGTCGTGATGTCAATATTATCCGCAGTCCACGGACCCGGAGGCGTAGAACCCCAATCATGCGCCCCGGAAAGATACATCCCCGTATCACTTTCCAAAAGAATCGTGTACAGCTTGTATGTTCCATTTGTAGCGCCAGACCACGTGAATGAAATCGTATAATCCTGCCTTATGCCCTGAAGAGGCTGGAGCGGCACAGGAGAAAGGCTCACATCCCCGTTGAGCCTGCCCTTCGGCTCTCCCTCTCTCTTCTGCGTCAACAGTTGCGCGAAAGACGGAACATGGGATGAGATCACAACGGGCTTGCGATAAATGTTTTTTTGATCCCGCAAGGCAAGATCATTGATCTTCTTAAACGTTGCTGGGTCTTCTTTTATATCCGAGAAACCATTCGTGCCTGGGGATCCAATCCCATCAATTTGCCCAGCGCTATTATACGCATAAAGAATCTTTGACTGATCTGGGTACATCACCTTTGTCACCCTATCGGCGGCATCATAGCTGCGATTAATTTGATAATTGATCCCATCGATTTGCTTGATGGATGATTTCTCTCGTCCCAAAAGATCGTAAACAAAACGGGTTTGCCCGCTGGCATCATAACTCGCTTTTGTTAGGCGCCCAACGCCATAATTGCGGCTCATCGGCGTAGGAGGGTTTGATCGAAGTCCATCAATAGCAAGCCCGCCATTAATGGCTTGATCAGATGTTGATGAGAAACTCGCGATGCCATCATCATTAAAAAAAATATCTTGTGCGCCCATCGATGTCCCATCATAAAAATAATCAACGCTTAAAAGCTCATTATTATCTTTTCGTATTAAACGATTAATCTCATCATAGGAAAAGACTATTTCTCTCCCTAAAGCATCCTTCTGCCAAACAAGATTTCCTGCCGGGTCATATTTGTATTGCCAAAGACCCATGTCTGGGTCATCCATGGAAGTTTTTCTTCCCAGCGAATCATAGACAATGCTTGTAACATTGCCTTGCGCATCCTGCACCTGCGTCAAGTTTCCTTCACTATCATAAGAATAATACGTCTCGGCATAAAGACTATAGGGTGCGCTAGGATAATAACTGCTTCGGCCATCAGCACCAACATACTCCTGCATCTGAATAAACCGCCCATAGGCATCAACAAAAGAAACCTGCTTATGTCCATTTTCATCGATGGTTGTTGTTTGCATATCGTCGTAGACAATGGTCACATAACTACCATCGGGATTAATTGTTTGCACAACACGTCCCATCGCATCATAAACACTCGTGGTATGCGCAACTGTCTGGTCAATAGGATCAGCAAAATGAAACGGAAAAGTTGTAAAATAGGATGCATATTTTTTTTGAGGAAGGCCTCGAGAATTATATTCGACCTGGCCACTCACCACAAACTGCCCCAGATATCCCGATTTTGTTTTTGTCTCTCTGAATCGGCCTAAGCCATCATAAAAGGATATAGAGTCGATGGTGCTAGGATTGTTATGAACCTCACGTTGGTGCGTTACAATCTTTGTACCTGTTGCTAAAAACTCATACTCAAGGGATGTTGTCGGATAGGCTAAAGAGTCCAGCGGCGAAACCGTCGCAACCAGACGGCCAAAGGTATCATACGTTCTGTTGCCCTTTTGATTATTTTGATCTTTTACAGACTTGATTTGCCCCCAAAGGCCACGATACCCATCGCCGCTATCCAAAGGAATTCCGTTAACACCATAATAATCTTTAACGATAACGTGATCTTTCACATTCTTAACTTCCAGAGGAAAAAGAAGATATTCTGTATCGTAGGTTATCATGCTGACGGAATTATTTGGATCCTTGGTCGTTAACAAATTTCCATAAGGGTCGTAGGTGTATTCCGTAACAGGGTCAACCGCGCCAGGATCATTGCCAGCCCAAAACTGCTTTTTTGTCAGTGCCCCTTTAACCGGCAAGGCATTAATATCATTGCTGCCATCATAATAAAACCAACTCTTGCGAACTTGTGTACCCCCATCATCCTTAACAATAACTTGTTTAGGAATCCCAATAAACCAATGACCACTTTCTACATTGTTATGATAGGCTGCCTCAACCGTTCGGCTATCAACACCCATGTCCTCTCCGGTTGTGAGATCCACCCTGCCCAGCTGAACGGTCTTTGTAGCATTGCCATATTGTGGCGACTCTTCATAAAAATATTTTTCCTGCGTTCGCACGCCCGTCGTATTTCCATCATAAACAAATTGATCCACCTGCTCAAGATAAACAAAAAAAACACTCGGATCAAGCTGTTGATGATTCCACTGATAAACGGCCTTGGAAAAAAGATTTCCGCTCCCATCATAATGTTCCTGACGATCAATCTTTCCCTTATAAATGTCATCCTGATGCATATAGGTCTCGCTGTAATTACCCTCTGCTTCCATGACTTTCACATAACCAAAACCACGCGACTCTCGCTTGCTCGCACTCCACAACCCATGGCCATACGTATAATAGGTTGTATACGAATCCCCATCTCCGCTGCTAAGGGTTAACGATTGAACAACCTGCGCGGCAAAAGGAAAAAAATCATTATTGTAATGACAGGCAGAATCATAGCTGATCACTCTTGCCCCACCCATGCCATTGTTCATTTCAACTAAAAGATCCGGGACCTTGCCCCTGCTCAAGTAAACTTCCGGAGTCGTTCCATTAAAATGTTTCACAACATCCAACATGCCATCGGCATCGGCATCAAGAAGCTTAGTGCCATTACTTTTTAAATTACCAGGAACAACCCAAGCATAATCTAAGACCCACCCTTGACCATTGTTAAGCAAGGCTTTCTCGGACGCGTCGCTGGAGACAATCAAATCCACTAATCCATCTCCATTAATATCCGCACACTGCGTTGATCCATCGCTGAAATTTGTATACCCAAACTCATTTTTCCACGGAGAACTGTCGTCTTCATACCACGTTGCTCCGTTATTAATAAAAACTTTGATTATTCCCTCTTTTGAATACATGATATCTTTCAAATTATCACCATTAAGATCAGCAAGAATAGCGCCATGAGCAAAATCAGTGTAAATCGAATCTTGCGTATTCCACGCACTATTATAAGTCCATCCACCTGCTAAAGGCTTCTTGTTGATAAACGTCATATGCGCTTGAGGTCCAAATCCCTCTTTTTTTGATTTCACATAATCCGCAAAGCCATCACCATTAACATCGTCGATGATGTTGCCCGTATATTCATGATAAAAATAACCCGACTGGGAAACAACCCAGTTGATCGGCAAAACACCCTCCTCAGGAAGTTGCCAGCTCGCATCAAGATCCCATCCATTAACATGGTTATTAATAAAAGCTTGATTGGTAATCACTCCCCCTGCATTCGCCGGATGATCCTGAAAGTGGCGAAAAAGATCAACCCACCCATCGCCGTTAACATCCGCAAGACAAAGTCCAAAAGCCTTATCGATCTCTGGAGCGGTTAATAAGAAATTAGCCAAGCTCGCTGGAAACTTCCACTCTGCAGATGAGGCCTCCCATCCTTGGTTCTTATTATGCAAAAATGTCTCTCGGATTGTCGTTCCATTGCTATACTGATGATAGCGAAGAAGGTCTGGATAGCCGTCGGAGTTGACATCCGCAATGCGCACGCCCAAATCCGCATAACGATTACCCTGCTGGTATTCAGCAAATTTAGCATTTGCCGGAATATTCCATCCGGAGGCAACCTGAAATCCTTTATCCCCTTGCTGGTAAGTAAACGTCGTTGCTGGCAAACTGCTCACGCCATCAGCGCCGTATTGAATAACCTGTGAAAGAAGCGATCGCTGCGTCATAGGACTCTGCGAATAAACGAGTTGATATTTTCGCTGAAGAACGCCTTGAGCAAAAACTTTCACAGCTGATATACGCTTCTCTGTTCTAATCAAAAAACGCGTCAAGTAAGAAAACATCGTGTCTGGCCTGCTTTCCGTCTCAAATTCAATGGTTGCGAAAGGTAATAAATTTCCCGGAGTATTTCCCGTATAGTGAATCTGATAGGGATAAATCTGGTTTTGATCCTTGATGTACGTTAAGCTCATGTCATTGCCATACATATCTTCAACCTTGTCTAAATACCACTCAAAAACATTCGCACTGTTGCTTGGATCAACGATCTGCGACGCTGCGGTCTGACCAAAATAATAACCAATACCTTTTTTATCCGTCACCCGCCAATACGAACCGTTGACAAATTCTATCTTCATAAAGGCATCATCAATCTCAGGGCGAAACAGCGTGGCATTGCCGCTTACGTCAACCAACTCTTGTCGGGATCCAGAATGTGTCAAAACAAAACAATCGGTATTAGTATAGGTGGGCATGCCATATTTAGTTGATCGGCTTATTTTGCCAAATTCAAGACTCCAGCCCATACCCATAAGCCCATTAGAAAAACTAGAATTATACGCCAAGGCAATCGATGGCTGGATGCCAGCGCGCCCTAATGGAACAGAAATAGGAATCCCAACAGTCGCGGTTCCTGTGGCAGGATCAACGTCAAGCCTTTCAACGGATTGAAAAGCTCTGTCCTCATAAAGAGCAGCAGGAGAAGACTTCGCATCGCTCGTCGATAACTGTTCTTTTTTGAGAGAAAATCCTTGCTCTGCGGGCTGAGACTTATCTTCTGTTGAGAAAACTTGCTGTTGAGATTTTGGTCCCTCTTGACTCGCGGCAGCCCAAAGCTTAGGTGAACTAAAGATCAAAGACAAAACAACCAACGCGATAAAAATTCTTCTCTTTTGCATCTGGCCCTCCTTGTTATCGAAAATATCAAATGATGTCTTGGCCAAAACGAACTTCACCTTAATCTATTTCACTAACAGCTACCAGCCAGGTAAACGCCTACCTTGACTATCCGTCTTTCTGATTTTTTGTTTTCTTACTTTTTGTTGTCTTTTCGTTGACGTTGCTGTTCTTCTCAGCTGCCAAATCTTCGCTATAGCATTTCTGACAAGGCACGTGCCCTTGCTGGATCGCCTCTTGCTTGTCAATCTTTTGCGTCTCTCGATCCTTGATAAACCGGCAATCAGCCTTGTGATATTTCTTGCCGTTTTGAGTTATGTAAACGTCTTCAGCAAAGGCCAAGCTATTGACCGCCAAAAACAATAAACACAACCCTGCGATGAAGATTTTTCTCACATGCATAGTCCCTCCTTTTCTCGCAGCTGTTAGTGAGAATAGATTCTATTGATAACCCAAGCGCTCTCTCAAATACGCTGATCCAATGCGAAGATGACATGGCTAAATTGTCCTCCGGTCAGCGCGTCAATCAATGCCGTCAGCTCTTCAAGGCGCATGTTCTTTTCCATATCGCCATCGGAAACATTGCTCGCATCTCGTAATATTTCATACTGAAGCCGTCGTCGTTCAAAATACAGGCGTGTCACTTCATTCAAGATATCTTCACGCAGCTCCGTCATCAACTTCGATCGCGAATCAATTGATGTCTGATCCGAGGTCCAGATGAGCTCTCCCAAATCCCATGAAAGCGAAGCATCCCAACCAAAATTATTATAAAACGTCTTATCGCGAGGCCCCACATACGATTGCCCTCCACCGGTATAGCTGCCATACACATTATCAGAAAGCGTCCGATTTTTATCCCCGTTCACTCCTATCGAAAAATCTGGCAACCAGGCCTTATTCCGTGCTCGCACTTGCCACTGTTTGATCTTTTCTGGATCCACTTGCGCGTAATCAATCGCCATTTTCTGCACATCGCGGATCGTTGGCTCATTAGCAAAACTTTCATCGTTTCGTGATAATGAACGCGTTGGTGCTGGGGCATCAGCAGATCTAACAACAAGATGAAAAACACCTTTATCTGTTGCCGCATAAACATCACCTTCGGCGTCCTTGGCCAAGTGATTAAAATGACTAGTTTCAGCACCTTGATAAATAGGCTGCCAAATATTATTTCTCAAAACATACGCGCCGTCTTCCCCTGCAATAAAAAACATCTCCCTGGCATAAACCGCGGATCGGATTTCTTTTAACGAAAGACTGCCCTGCCCAAGTCGCGTCCAATTCTGAGCAGAATCATCGGAATAAAAAATACCTTGTGCTGAAACAATCCAAATCCCTGAAGGATGACCCTCCGCGGCAACCAGGCAACGGATAAGCGGCTCATCGACTGATTCTTCAACCGATATATCCATATCGATCTCATGCGAAGAAAGAGAAAAAACTCTTTTGGGGCTCGTAAAATCTTTTCCAAATTGATAGACATGACTCCCCAAGGCCACATAAACAAACTCGCTATTTGCACAAAGGCCAAAAATAGACTTATTCTTAAAATAACCATCCACTTCTTTCCAGCTAATCATGTTCTTATCACTAACCAAAAGCCCTCGGGATGTCCCTAGAAAAATGCGCGCGCCGCTCACGACAACGCAAAGGCATTGCTGCACCTTACTCTCTTTTGAAAAATAAATCTTTTTCCAAGACTTGCCTTCATCGCGGCTAACGTACAATCCTGAGTCTGTTGCCGCATAAGCAGACTGATCCTCTCCATCCACATAAAGATCATTAACCTGGCGCTGGCTCCCTTCTAAATAAAGCGAAGCGAGGTAACTGTTCGCGCCAGTTGTCAATCGATAGATTGCCTTTGAAGTTCCAGCGTATAGGACAGGACGCGCCGAAACACTAACAGCAATCGCTGTTACCTCTGCCTCGCTTATTCCGTGGCCAACTTTTTCCCAAGACAACGAACCAAGGCCTGGCATCTGCTCAACGCCTTCAGGCTTTGGAAGATTATCGCTTTCAAAATTGCCAGAAAAACCATAAATGGAAACCACGAACATCAAACCCAAAAACATTGAAATCATGACCTTAGTTCTCATAGGGAAAGGACTCCTTGTAAATTTTTTCAACACTAATGAGGGATAACGCGCGATTAACCGCGTGCTTCAAGACGGGATTGTTTCCATCGATAACTTGAATGTATTTACGATGATACTCAAGCATGGCTTCAAGCCCTAACTGCTTTTCCATGGCAAGGAGAATTCTTAATGCGGTATAGATAATGACAATGTTACTTGATCGGAAGAAAATATTTCTTGAGTTATTCATGTCAATTCAAGGGCTGTTAAAAGATCATGGATTTTTCTATCGCGATTAACTGCAGAACAAAATATATCACATGTTTGATTATTTGTCAACATATATTTGATTTTTAATCAAATCATATGCAAAATTATAAATTCATTAATTACAACAACTTACATAAACTTATTTAAAAAATCATATTTTTCAAAAAAAATTATTTTGATTTTTGCTAAATTAATATTGACTATTAATCAAAATATGCTATCATTATTTCAAGATGATTAATGAATTCGCATCGCTTATCGCACAACAATTCAGATGGCAAAATTTAATTGTTCTTTAGTTTCTAACGCTTGTTTTACCCCTATATAAAGGAAGGAAGGTGATTGTTTTGATCGGATCAAAAATAAAAGAATTGCGCAAGACAAGAAAAATGTCCTTAACCGAGCTTGCAGAAAAAAGTGGTGTACAGATCGCGACCCTAAGCCGCATAGAAAACCAAAAGATGACAGGAACCCTTGAGTCGCACATCCAGATCGCTCAAGCCTTCGGCATTGACTTGACCGAACTTTATCAGGATGTTAAGACCGAGACAAAGCACGAAAACAAAATAGAAGTCCTGAGTAACGAGAGCTTGGCGGATGTTTTTAATTACAACGAGAAATCTTCTTATGAAATCTTGACCAATAAAATCCTTACCAAGAAAATGATGCCTACCCTGCTTAGAGTTGACCCTGGGGGGCAGACAAACATTGAAGTTTGCCAGAAAACAAGCGAGAAATTTGTCTTTGTCTTGGAGGGAACCCTTTGCGTTAAGATAGCGGACAAAAGCTATGATCTCTCGCCCAAGAATTCACTCTATTTTTCCGCGGATGAAAAGCATCAATTTATTAATAATAGCCAAAGCCTGGCTAAGGCGATTGTGATCGTGTCTCCGGTGCAATTATAAAAAATAGCCCTATCAATACAAGGAGAGCTCTATGCTAAACAAAAAAATCCTTATCGTCGATGATGAACTCGGTGTCAGGGAATCGCTCAAGCTAATCTTAGGCGACCAACATAACCTCATCCTGACCGAAGATGGGCTTCAAGCCCTCGACTGCATCAAGAATGCGCCTGACATTAGCCTTGTTTTAATGGATATCAAAATGCCAAAAATCAATGGCCTTGAAGTCTTGGAAAAGATGAAGGAACTGCGCCCCAGCCTTAAAATCATCATGATCACAGGATACAAATCGGTCGAAACGGTTGAAGAAGCAGTGCGCCTGGGAGCTTGCGGCTATATCGTCAAGCCTTTTAAAGCCGAAGAGGTGTTAAAGGCGGTAAAGTCTTCATTGAAATAATTTTCTTTTGACAATAAATCCTAATATATTACAATTGTATATACATCTGAAGAGCCATGAAAGAAATCAGGTGGAACTTACTAAAAAGTAAACGGCTAAAACGAACGCGCGGAGTCTCGTTCGAAGAAATTATCCATGCCCGACTCATTGACATACGAAAAAACCTTGGAAAAGATCATCAATAAATCCTTGTGTTTGATCACAAAGGATACCTGTGGGCAGTGCCCTATGTCGTTGAGAGCAACAAAATTTTCCTTAAAACAATATTTCCAAGCAGAAAACTAATGAAGCTTTACAAAAAAGGAAAGACATCATGAGAAAAATAACACTAACAAAAGAAGAAAAGCTTATTGAAGAAAGCCTAGAACAATTCATTCCTCTGGGCAAAGATGAACACACAGAGATTGTCAATGCCATTACCGCGCGCAAAAAAGATGCTGTCCTGAATATCCGGGTCAACAGCAACGACATCAGAACCTTGAAACAAAAGGCTGAAAAGCTCGGCGTCAAATACCAAACGTTTATTTCTGAAATATTGCACAAAGTCGCTCAGGCTTAAGAGTTGGCGTAATGCCTTGGCTGGCTTGCGACTATATCGTCAAGCCTTTTAACGCCGAAGAGGTGTTGAAGGCGGTAAAAAAGCCCTATAGACAATATGAAAATTCTCTTAATATCACAACTTATATGCGCAACCTTAATTCTCAATTCTGGAATCTTTGTTTTACTCAAAGGGCTCTGGTCAAGAATTAATCAAATCTTCTTTCTTTTGTGTCTTTCCGTTACCACCTGGTTGTCATATTACCTTCTTATGTTATGCAAGGGGTCTATGGGAGAAGAAATCCCCTTCTGGATACGGATTTCATATTGTGGCATCGCCTTAATTCCAGCCTTCATCTTTCATTTCGTTTATCTATATCTAAATCTTTTAAATCTAAGAAAATATTTAATAGTTATATATACATATAGCATCTTTGTGTGCACGCTCATCCTAACAAGTAACTTAATCATTTCAAACATGCACAACTATCCGTGGGGCCCCTACCCTAGGGCAGGGATCCTGCATCCATACTTTCTTATCATGTTTCTCTTTATTGCCATATTTGCATTTAGTTTTCTAGTAATCGCATCAAGAAATAAAAGAATACCAGATTTAAAGCGATCTCAAATAAAATACATCCTGATTGGTTATGGAATTTTTACCCTATCCGGACTTGATTTTCTTCCAAATTATACAATTAACATAAGGCCTATTGGCTTCATACCAGCAACAATTTTTGTCTTGACCTTTATGTACGCAATCATCAAGCACAAATTAATGGAAATAAATATTTTCTTTAGGCGCAGCATTGCTTACTCACTTTTGGCAGCTTTAATTTCTATCATTTATCTAGTCTTTGTTATCGTGTTTGAGAAAATATTTCAGAAACTAACTGGCTATCAAACGATGTTTGCATCCGTTTCTTCCTGTGCGATTATTTCTGTAATATTCTATCCACTTAAAAACAAAATACAAAATTTCATCGATAAACTCTTTTTCCACGGCACTCATGAAGAAATTGTGCATGAAAACGAATTTCTTAAAGAAGAGCTCCTGCGCGCTGAAAAGCTAAAATCGATTGGCATCCTTGCAGGAGGCATTGCGCACGAAATCCGCAATCCCCTGACGGCTGTCAAGACGTTCACTGAATACCTTCCAGAAAAACTTGACGATAAAGAGTTTCTTAAAAATTTCTCTAAAATTGTAGGACGCGAGGTTGATCGCATTGACCAACTTGTGCACGAACTTCTTGAGTTTGCCAAGCCATCCCCCTTAAACTTAAAGAACCTTGATATCTGTTCACTGGTCGACAACACAGTTGATTTTCTTAACAGCAACTTCTTAAAGCACAATATTAAGGTCATTAGGAAATACGCCCCCAACAGCAACTTTCTAATAAACGCTGACTTAAACCGCCTTCGCCAGGCGCTTCTCAATATCCTCCTCAACGCGATTGACGCAATGAACACCGGTGGAGAACTATCTGTCGGGATAATACCTCATGAAAAAAAGATCACCATCATCGTTGAAGACACAGGTATCGGCATCTTGCCTAAAGACCTCAAGCACATCTTTGATCCCTTTTATACCAAAAAAGATCATGGCACGGGCCTAGGACTTTCCATTACACAGCGGATTATTGAAGATCACAATGGAAGAATTTTGGTAGAAAGTACACCTGGAAAGGGAACAAAATTTATCATTGAACTACCCACAAAGAGCAGCATTTAGTATCTGGCACATCGTGCCAAGACACTAAAAACTATATTCCTTCTCTTTTTAACACTTCTAAAAACGCCTGGGCAATAACAGGATTAAATTGAATACCAACATTCTTGTCAATCTCAGCAATCGCGGCTTCTCGCGAAAGAGCCTTGCGATATGTTCGATCTGAGGTCATAGCATCATAGGTATCCGCAACCGCGACAATGGCAGCAATCAAAGGAATCTCTTCCCCTTTAAGCCCTTCAGGGTATCCCTTGCCATCATAGCGCTCGTGATGATATTTGACACCTTTAAGCGACTCTTCAAATTCTGGCAACGTCTTTAAGATCTCCGCACCACGTTCAGGATGCTTCTTGATCTGGATAAATTCTTCGTCGGTAAGCCTTGTTTCTTTTGATAAAATTTGCTCAGGAACGCCGATCTTTCCAATATCGTGCAAAAGGCTCGCAATATAGAGATCGTTTAAGAATTTCTTGGGTAGATGGATGATGCCCTTGCTATTAAGTTCGTCTGCGATCGCCAGCGCAAACTTTGTGACCCGCTCGGTATGGCCTCGCGTATAGCGATCCTTGGCCTCGATAGCTGAGGCAAGCGAAAGCGTTGTGTTGATAAAAAGGGTTTTATTCTTTTCAACCTCTTTGCGCAAATCCTCGATCAATTGCGCGTTTTGAATCGCCATGGCCACGTCGGAGGATAGCGCGGCTAAAAAATCAAATTCATCCTGATGATAAACCTTAGCATTGGCTTTCTCACCCAACAAAAGCAAAGCGCTTAAATGATCACGAAAATAAGCTGGGATACAGACAGAGACATTAAACATCTCCATTTGCTCGGCAATCTTCTGCAAAAAGGCCTTTCGCTCTTGCGCCTGGGGAAAAATGTTTTCCCCCCAAATCATTTGATTTAAGCTCTCTAAGGTCAGGATCCCACGCTTCTTAACGATCAGTTTATATTCTTTATCCGTGAAAAATCTAATCAAAGGATTCTCTGGAACAAATTTCGCGAAACCCTGAGGAATTCTCGTGCCCGCCTCTCCGCCGGAGATCGTAAGAACGTAACAGTCGCGGGCAGCATCAAAAAGAAGAACCCCCGCGTGCTTGACATCAACCTTGCGGACAATAATGCGGATAATCAAACGGATCAAAATACCCGGATCGTGGATCCGGATCATCAATCGGCTTGCTTTTTCAAGTTCTTTTTTGTAGTTAAGCATAAGAAAAATAAACGTATCTAGTATCTAGTGAATAGTATTTAGTAAAAGACAAAACACATCGAGTATCTGCCGAATAATATCAAATTCTTAATAATCGCTTTTCTCTGCCTTGCTGGCTAGATACTAAATACAAGATACCCTTCACCTAACCTTTTAATTCTTTCAACTCCTTCATCACAACGTGTTCGAGCTCATCTAAAGCCAAGGGCTTGTGAACATAGCCGCAAACACCCAGCTCTTGGATCTGCTTAACAATAACGGGATCTTCAACCCCTGTGACCATGATTACCTTTGATTGGTTGCCGGCATCACGTAACTTCTTTAAAACATCAACCCCGGTCATGTCCCCCATACGCACATCCAGCAGTGTCAAATCCGGATTGCTTAAGGCGATCAGATCTAGAGCTTCCTGGCCGCCGGACGCGATCACAACATCAATGCCCCGCTTTTGAAAAAAATGTTTTGCAAATTCGCGGATATCCGCTTCGTCGTCGACAATTAGTAATTTTGACATTAGTTAATCTCCTTTACAATTGTATCTAGTATCTAGTGAAGAGCATCTAGTAAAAATAAAGGAACTTACAACTTTTTAATAAGATTTCGAATCATCTTTGACTCATATACGATCTTCTCAAGCAATCTTTCTTTGGTAGCAATATCAATATAATCTAATTCAAGGGATATTTCAGCCTGCGTTTCAAGCTCAGCGCAGGAACCCAGAGCAAGAAAAAGAAACTGTTTGTACTCCTTATTATGATAACGATTAAACCCTTCTGCAACATTCGAAGGAATGGAAACAGCTGCCCTACGCATCTGCGATGTAAGGCCAAAAGCCTCTTCTTTGGGAAAATTTCTAGTAATTTTGTAAGTCTCAACAACAATTTCCTTACCAAGATTCCAAATATTTAGATTCCTGAAGCTTCTAATTTTTACGTCTTTTGCTGAATCTTCATCGCCATTCACAATTTGCTTTTTACCCCTTTAATCAACTATTCCTCTAACCCTTATTCAACCACTGCTAGATACTTTTCACTATTCACTCTTCACTGCTTTCCCATCGGCAAGCGTATCACAAACAGTGTGCCAACTTTGTACTCTGAGGAGATAAAGACCTCGCCTTGATGATTATCCTCAACTATTTTCTTGATCACATAAAGCCCAAGGCCTGTGCCCTTTTTGTTGAAAAACTTTGTTGTAAAAAATGGCGTAAAGAGCTTGATCTGGTCCTCATCCTTAACCCCCATGCCATTGTCTAAAAGGCTAACCTCTAAAAACTTTTCTGTCTGACGCGTCGAGATCTTGATCTTGCCCATAAAATGGTCGTCACCCATCTCAGACTTCTTTTGCATGATCGCGTCATAGGCATTATCAATGATGTTAAAAAGGACTTCTTGCAGCTGTGTAAAATTTCCGCGGATCAAGGGCTGATCCTGGGCATAATCTTTAACGATCGACACATATTCTTTTTTGATCTTAAACTGTGCCATCTCGATCACTTCATCCACCAATTTGTCAAGGACCACATCTCCAAAGCCTTCCTCGCCTTTACGGGTATAGCGCAAAAGACCTTGGACAATCTCCCCGCCCTGACGCACGTTATCCTGAATCTTGACAAGCGCCTTGGAGATCTCCGCTAAAATTTCCTGAAATTTATCAGGATTCTGCACCTCTTTACTTAATTTGATCGTGTCAAGCGCGTCTCCAGCAATAAACCCAAGCGTATGCAAGCGATTGTTGATCTGATGCGAAAGCCCATCAGCCATGGTACCGATGGTGGCCATTTTCTCTGCCTGAAAAAGCTGCTCCTGGGTCTGTTTCGACTCTTCATAAAACTGGGCATTTTCAATGGCTAAAGCGACTTGGTTGGCAAGAATAGAAAAAACAATTAAATCATCTTGAGTATACATTGCTCCTGACTTTTTCTTACCCAAAATCCCTATAGCCAAAAGCCTTTTTTCTGTAAAAATAGGGACCGCAACTGCGGCACCTAACATAATCAACTCATTTTGAACATCTTTGAGCTCATCACTATCATAATCTTGACTCTGCTGCCTGATCTCTTCAAAAACAATCGGCGCCCTGACTCTCTCTAAATAGCTTATCAACGAAGATTTTTTGTTTAAATAATAACTTTCCTTGGAAGCCCTTTCTCCACGGGTTGCCTCTAAGGCATAATCACGGCTTTTTGCATCATATAAATAAAGAAACGCATGCGTAATATTGACTGTCCTCGCCAAGATATAAACAATCATATTCAAGAGCTTCTTCAAATCTTTAATGCGCGTCATACCGGCTGAGGCTTGCTTAAGGGTTGTTTGATATCGCTTTTGATCTCGCAAAAGGGTGTCTTCTGCCTTGCGTTGGATAAAGAAATAAATAAAAGGACCTGCAGTGCCTAAAAGTGTTGACGTAATTAATGGGACAATCCACCAGGTCGGACCAAAAAAAGCTGTTAAATACTTTTGTAAACCAAAAGCCATGGCAAAGGGAATGCCAAGAACAAAAGAATAAACAAGAATAAAGATGCCAGTTCTAGTTATGGCTAAGCGGATATCCATGATCCTATGCTTTAAAATAGCATATGTGAATATGGCGCAGTACAAGGCAGTGCTAAAGCACCCATAAAAAGGAAAAATATCTATGCCATAGGCTGGAAGGAAATTGGTCAATCCTCCTGAAAATCCTACCAAATTTGAAGCGATAAAATATTTTAGCTGTGTTCTTCTTACCCCTTGAAACTTTTCATAAGACATAAATAGCTCAATATGACTATAAAAAACAATAAGGAGCCAAATAATCATAAAAGGATGATAGAAGGGACCTAGTGTTCCATAATAAAAAGATGAAAAAACGTATCTCGTTCCAGATAAGAAAAAATTTGTAAAAAAATTAAAAAATAAAAAGAAAAACCCTTGCGCATAAATAAAGAATAAAATTCTTTTCTTCTTTAGTCCACAAAACTCATAAACAACGTGGAACAAAAATATCGCAAGGAAAATAATGCCAACATGAGCTATTTTCCACCAAAATAAAGCTCTATCTCCTGTTTGTGATATTCCGATTTGAAACGCACTGAATTCCCAAAATGCTGCGGCAAAGATAAACCGTAGCCATTGATTATGCAGGTTAGATTTCCGGTTCTGCAAAACAATGAAAAAAACCGTTGCGCTAATTAGAAAGCTTATAAATGCTAATATTGAAAATAAGTTTATTCTCATTAACTATCCATGGAATTTCTTAAATATCGCTGCTGCGTTATAACCACCGAAACCCCAAACAGATTTCAACCCTATCTTAATTCTTCTTTCTAAAGCCTCTTTTACTAATTGTATTTTTATATTTGAATCAATGCTACTACCTCCCATCACAGGAACGATAAAATCATTTTTTAAGCATAGAACCATTAAAACTACTTCTAGAAGCGCACAATTACCCAAAGTATGGCCAACATATTGCTTAAAAGCTGTGATATGCGGCATATTTCCTCTTCCTTTAAAAACTTCTTGAAATGATCTGGCCTCGTATAAATCTAAAAGTTGTGACCCTAACCCATGCGCACACACAAAATCAACTTGACCTGCTTCAAGATTACAGTTCCTCAATGCTGCTTGAAGAGTCCTAGAATAATTTCTTTCGGATACATTCGGAAGAGTTATTTTCCAACTATCAAGCAAAAAGCTTCCCCCAAGATATTCAGCATATATTTTTGCACCACGATTACGTGCGTGATTCAAGCTTTCTAAAATTATTGCAGTTCCACCTTCTCCACAAAGAAAACCATCCCTCCCTTCAGCAAAAGGCCTTATTTCTCCCCTTCTAGATAATAGTCCTAGCTGCTTAAACCATAAATGTTTATAAATTGAAGGATGCTCAGAAGAAGCAACAACAACTACTTCAGATTTTCCGCTTCGAATACTTTCAGCAGCAGCTTCAAGTGCAAACAAGCCAGAAGCACATGAATTATTCACAAACAAAGAATATCCCTGAATCTTAAACATCTTACCAACAAAATAAAGATATATAAAAGTCTGCAAATCATTAACATTTTTTGTAAATTTATGGTAAAGTTTTTGAAAATATTCACTTTTTGATTTAAAGCATTGGAGGGAATTCATCCTATATGTCTCATTTATCACATCAGAACAAAATTGCTCAACTCCAGGGTTTTCGTGAGTTAAGACTAATCCTGCTCTCTTCAAGTCTTTTTCCTTAATTCTACTATCTTCAATCGCAATCTGAATAGATGAAAAAAAATAGAGTAAATCAAAAGATTTATGTTGATTCTTCCAATACAATATCTCGCTATATACTTTTTTATCAAAGTTAAATATATTTCTACTAAATTTCTTAATCTTATACACTTTAAATTTATCTAAAATTCCATCAAATCCAGAAGCCGAAAGATTTTCTACATTACACTTTCCGTTAACAAAATTCTTCCATATAGACTCGCTACCAATTCCTAACGAACTCAACGACCCAATCCCGGAAATAACTATACGACGCTTGTTAAAATCTTTAGCCATTCTTTTCTCCTTTAAAAACAGCAGCTAAAATTGGATACGTTGGCTTCGCAAGGCTATTTTCGACGTTCAATGCGTATCTTATATTGCGCAAACCTACTACTTTGAAGATATCAAGCCAATCAGTATAAGCAAGGAATCCTTTTGCAAAGCTATCATTTTGAGTATTACGAATTCCAGTGTATTCATCAAGCAAATTAAATATAAATTCCTGAATTAATAAATGTTGTCTAGTCTGTCGCACGCTCTCAGAAATTATTATCTTACCGCCAGGCTTCAATGCTCTTATTATGTTGCCTAATACTTTCGTTATGTTTTCTGCTACATGCAATGAATTCACGCCATAGACAACGTCACATGAATCATTTTCTATTCCCTGGACATCGAAAGGCACATTAAAATCAATCTTCTTAGTGGCAAAGTTTTCAAGAGATCCCAGATTATTCTCAATTAGATCCTTTCCCATCCGCATAAAAAGAGGAGAAATATCGCTAAAAATGTACTTATCAAGCAAATCAAAAGATAAATTCTTCTTCAAAAGCTGAAGAATTGATAAACACGCATTACCAGTCCCTCCTCCAACTTCAAGAACTCTAAAATTACCTTTCGGCATCCAAACAATAAAGGCTTCTGCGCCAAAAGAATTATAAACTGAATATCCTAAGTGCTCGTTGCTGAAATATTGCTTCCATAACTTCATCTTATCTTTTATAAAAAGAATTTCAAAGCCATTCAATTTCCCCTGCAAAAAATCTGGATAATTCTTTGCAACATGTTCCATCAAATCACAAGACGGTATCATCTGACTACTTGTTCGGACAATTAAATTACGATAATATAAAGATCCTGATGCCTGAATGTTTCTTTTCAATTGATATTTCCTAAGACCAGATACAAATTGAAAATCTAAATAATTATTATGAAAAAGAAATTCAACCATCCAATTTAAATGATAATAACGATTTTCAGGCAATTTGTTTATTCTTGCTAAATCAACAAAAGAAAAGAAACCTTCCTTTAAAGAGCTAAAAATATCAAGAGCAATAAATACTTCTAGGATTAGTTGGCACAAATAGTCTCTTCCTAAGAAACAAGTTGTTTTGTAGAATTCGTCATTAAATATGTAATCTTTTCTTTTTATAATCAACTCTCTAAAGCCTTTCCAAAATAAATATTTACAGCTTAAAGGTTGTCTTGTGAAACTTATAAAACATACTGATTTGTATTTTATGCTCTTCGAAAAACCACACTTGCATTATTCCCACCAAAAGCCTGGGAGTTATTTAAAGCTACTTTCACTTTGTGTTTCCGCGCCTTATTCGGCACACAATCAATGTCACACTCTGGATCCCTTGTTTCAAAATTAACAGTTGGAGGCAGTTTCTGCTCCTTGATAGCTAGGCAGCACGCAATAGCCTCGATCGCTGCAGCAGCCCCCAGCGTATGGCCAAGCATTGACTTGATGGATGAGATAGGAATTTCTTTCGAACGTTTACCAAAAACAGCTTCAATGGCTCGACATTCGACGCGATCGTTTTCTATCGTCCCTGTTCCATGCGCAGAAATATAATCAACTTGATCAGCCCTGACGTCAGAATTTCTTAGCGCCTTCTGTGTTGCCTTTTTGATTACATCCCAATGCGAAGCTGTCATGTCTGCCGCATCACAAGAAAGGCCATAGCCAAGGACTTCGGCATAAACAAAGGCCTTTCGCTTTATAGCTGATTCAAGGGTTTCAAGAACCATCATGCCTGAGCCTTCCCCAAGCATCATACCTTTGCGATTTTTATCAAAGGGCTGGCATTTTTCTGGCGCCATGGCCAAGAGCCTATTAAAGCCAGTAAAGGCAATCTTTGAGAAAGCATCCACACCGCCCGCGATCATCACATCTGCCTTACCACTTCTTAAAAGGTCAAAAGAATATCCTAAGGCATAGTTTCCCGCAGAACAAGCATTCCCAAAAAGCAGACTTGGCCCACGAGCTTTAAGCTCATGAGAGACATTGCAAACAATCGAATTAGATGGAAAAGTTAGTGCCGAGATCCCATCTGCCTTAAACTTGCCCTTAGGGATCGATCGGGAAATGGCCTCCTCAAGGATCTGGGGCTCACCCATGGTTGTTCCAACGCAGACCCCTATTGCGTCTCTCGGAAAATATTTCTTGTCAAATTGAGCATCTTTGAGAGCTAATTGCCCAGCCGCAATAGCCATCTGCGAAGCGCGGCCCATTTGGAGAGCGCGACGCTTTGAAATAAACTGGACAGGGTCAAAAGTCTTCACTTCGCCGGCAAAATGACGATCATATGGCGATGTATCAAATGACTCTATCTTGCTAATGCCTGATTTTCCAGCCAAAAGGTTTTTCCAGAATTCTTGCCAGCCTATGCCAATAGACGACACAACACCTAGACCTGTGATAACAACTCTTTGTTTATTTTCTTCCTTTATCATCTTTTCACGCTAAAAAAAATATCCATATTAACTAACTTTTCCTTCTGATTCTCTACTTTAATGCTGGCATAACCACCGCTTCGCATAAGCTTTTCTGCAAAAACCGAAATCTTTGGTGAATCGCCAACTCTGGGTAAATCACTAAACCTAGATTCAATCTTACCAATAAAATACGAAGGATTTTCATCAGGAAGATTTTTACTTATATGGTACAAAAGAATTGAAGCCTGCAAAGCTGCCTCCACAAGCAACATCTCTGGAAAAACAGACAGCTGATCCTGTTTTTCTCCTAGCGCCCACTCATTGCCGGTGATATTCTTGACAGCGACAAGATAATCATTTTCTTTGTAATCTAAGACTTTGTCGATCAATAAAAAAGGATAACGCTGTGGCAGGATGGACTCAATTTCTTTAAGGCTTAGGGGTCGGCTGTTCATCATAAATATAATATTGTCCTTAACCCTTTGGGTTAAAGGATAATTCCTCAGACCTGAACGTAAGAAACTGCCTTCGGAATTATATATATTTATATATAATAATACAACAATATAGGGAAAGATTCACTTAAAATGTGGGAAAATTGCAAAAAAGGTGAATTGTAAAAAGAGAGGATTTTTCCTTAGTATCTAGTATTTAGTGAATAGTATCTAGTATTTAGCAACTAAAACGCTTTTGTTGTTCACTAAATACTAACGACTAGATACTATCGACTGCCAGCGCGACAATGTCTTCCGGCTTCTCAATGTTAAAAACCTTGAGGCCTGGATCAATCTTTCGCATAAGGCCTTTGAGCACGCGTCCTGGCCCAATCTCGATAAAGGTTTTTACGCCCTGGAGCGCCATAAAACGAATCGAATCTTCCCAGAGGACTGAAGAAACGATTTGCTTGGGCAGATTTTCTCGGATGACCTGAGGATCCAAGACAGCGCTAGCGCTGACATTGGAAACCAAAGGAATGCTTAGAGGATGGATGGTAAAAGAATCAAGCGTCGCTTTAAATTTGTCCGCAGCAGAGCTCATCAAGCTGGAATGAAAGGCACCCGCCACCTCAAGCATCACAATGTTCTTGGCACCTTCTTTTTCGATCAGGGCAACCGCGGCTTCGACCTTATCCGCATGGCCACTAATCACAATCTGCTCGGAAGAATTAAAATTAGCGACTTGCGCGCCCGTTTGAGCACAAATTTCTTTAAGCCGCTCTTTACCAAAACCAATAATGGCGGCCATCTTGCCATTGTTAAGCTTACAAGCCTCTTCCATAAAGCTGCCGCGCTTCTGAACTAAGCGAATGCCTTCTTCCACAGGCAACCCGCCGCAGGCAATCAGCGCTGAGTATTCGCCAAGGCTCAAGCCAGCCGCAAACTTAACGTTCACATCTTTAAATTTTTCACTTTTTTTAAAGGCTTCTAAAGCCGCGATGGAAAACGCAACAATGGCGGGCTGAGAATAGGATGTGAGCGTGAGTTTTTCCTGCGGGCCATTAAAAACAACATTCAAGAAATCATTGCCTAAAATCGCCTGGGCCGCATCAAAGACAGCCTTGGCCTTGGAACAAGAATCATAAAATTCTTTTCCCATGCCCACCTTTTGGGCGCCTTGACCGGGAAAAATTAATGCAATATCTTTCATAGCGGAAAGCAAATAGCGTATAGCGGTTAGTTTTTGTTAAATTTTAGGGTTCAGCATTCGATAAAGCATACTGCCGACTTCTTTAAGCAAACCATCAAAGACGTCAGACTTCTTTAAGAAATTTAGCTCAACGGATAATAAATACTGTGTTTCCAGCTCACACAATGAACCATACGCAACAGATAATGATTGCTTGTATTCTTTTTGATGTCGTCGGCCATAACCTTCTGCAATATTAGAAGGGATAGATACAGCCGCTCGCTTCATTTGCTGGGATAAACTATAGATCTCTTCTCTTGGAAAATCTTTAGCTAAACAATAAGTTTCTTTTACCAGCAAAAATGATTTCTGCCAGACAATCAAATCTTTAAAACTTTTTGTTTGCATATCTTTTTCTATCGACTATCCGCTAAACGCCATACGCTAATAATTACCATTTAATGACCATTGCTCCTGAAACCAAGCCTGCGCCAAAGGCAACGATCACAACATAGTCGCCTTTGCGGATACGCTCGACCTGGATAGCCTCATAAAACGCAACCGCAGCCGAAGCCGCCGACATGTTACCGTATTTCTCAATATTGATAAAAAACTTTTCCTTAGGGATATTGAGTTTTTTGGCAACTGCGCTAATAATACGATCATTGGCCTGATGCGGAACAACACACGCCACATCCGCAATTTCAATCTTGGCTTTTTGAAGGGCCTTCTCAACGCAATCCGCCATGGAATTGACCGCGATCTTAAAAAGCTCCGGGCCTTGCATCCGAATATAAGGCAAAACGCCCTCGGCCTGCTTAGGTCTCGATGGATGTCGCGTCTCCGGAGTAATGACCTGCATCATCTCGCCATATTCACCAAAACTTTCTAAATGCTCGGAAAGAATACCGTTTCTTGACGACTTTTCGATCACACAAGCCCCGGCCCCATCTCCAAACAAGACACAGGTCCCGCGATCCTGCCAATCGATCATCGTGGTGAGCCTGTCGGCTGCGACCACCAGGGCATTTTTGTAACTGCCCGCTAACAAAAACTGATGCGCAGTTGATAATGCGTAGACAAATCCAGCGCAAGCCGCCGAAACATCAAAGGCCACGGCATTCTTGATGCCCAACGCTTTTTGAACAAGACAAGCCACAGATGGAAAGCTGCTATCAGGCGACGTTGTGGCAACAACGATAAGTTCGACTTTTAAAGGAGAAAGCTTGGCATTATGAAGAGCTTGACGCGCGGCCTCAATAGCCAAATGACTTGTTTTCTCGTGCTCCCCAGCAATGCGACGCTCTTTGATCCCCGTGCGGGAAATGATCCACTCGTCGGAGGTATCCACCATTTTCTCTAAATCGGCATTGGTCAGCCTTTTCGAAGGAACATAATGGCCCACACTCATGATCTCAACGTGCTTCATTGTTCGTAACCTCTTTGATCACATGATCAATCATATTGTTTTCAATCTCTCGAATCGTGGCACGGATCGCATTTTTAATCGCTTTGGCGTTGGAGCGGCCATGGCTAATCATCACAAGGCCATTGACGCCTAAAAGCGGGGCGCCGCCATATTCACTATAATCCGCGTGTTTCTTGATATCTTTCATGCACGACTTCATCAAAAGGGCTCCTAGCATCGCGACAGGGCTCTTCTTTACCTCTCGACGGACAAGCGCCAGGGTTGACTCCATCAAGCTTTCCGAGATCTTGATCACGACATTGCCCACATACCCATCGCAAATAATACAATCACAGCGACCAGAAAAGATTTCATTGGCCTCGATATTGCCGGCAAAATTAGAAAGGCGGTCTAGAAAAAGACGGTGGGTCTCTTTGATAAAGTCCGTTCCCTTGGTTTCTTCAGCACCGATATTAAGCAATCCAATGCGCGGATCATTGATATTCATAACTTTTTGCGCATACACCTTGGCCATGATAGCGGATTGCAAAAGATGTTCAGGCTTGGGGTCCGTATTGGCGCCAACATCGATAAGAAATGCAAAATTTTTTAACGTGGGGATCGCCAAGCCGATGGCTGGACGCTCAACGCCAGGAAGCATGCCTAAGAAAAACGTCGAGGCACACACCACAGCGCCGGTATTACCAGCGCTGATAAAGGCATGATATTTTTTTGAATCTTTAAGGAGATTAATGCCAACGGAAATCGAGGAGTTTTTCTTTTTACGAATCGAACTTGTTGCCACATCATGCATGTCAATGGTTTCATCCGCATGAATCAGCTCAATACGATCGTTAGGGTACTCATATTTGGCGAGCTCTTGGCGCACCTGCGGCTCAATGCCAATCAAGGTCACGCAAACATCAAAGGCCTTAACAGCCTCAACAACGCCTTGAACAATTTCTTTGGGCGCATGATCTCCGCCCATCGCATCAACAATAATATTCATGGCAACGACCTCCAGAAGTATTTAGTCGTTAGCATACAGTATTTGGTGAACAACGAAATCACTTGACTTGCTAAATACAAAATACTACATACGAGATACTACTTTGTCTTTTTCTTTTCTTTGATCTTGATCTCAACAACCTGCTTATCCTTGTAGTGACCGCAAAATGGGCAAACACGATGAGGTAAAACCTGTTTGCCGCAATGGCTGCAAAGCCCTAAGGACGGTAGCGTAATTTTCCAATGCGTTCGACGCTTGCGTCCACGCTGTCTTGAATGTTGTCGTTTTGGTAATGGCATAACAATCTCCTTTTGTTGAGGATTAAAGGATTACAGGACTTAAGGGAACGTTTTATCTCCCCCCTTGGCTCCTTTATTCCTTGACCCCTTTTTTAGATTTCGTACATTCACACGTTTCCACATTCAGATCAACCCCGCAACCTGCGCAAAGCCCCCGACACCCTTCATCACATAAAATGCGCTCTGGAAAACCGAGGATAATTTCTTGACGAATATCTTCCCCGACATCAAGAACGGTCATCTGCGCGTCAATCGCATAATGAAAATCAAAGTCTTGGTGGAAATCTTTATCAAAAACGGCAAGACAGCGCGCGCACACATAATGGAACCGTGTCTTGGCCTTGCCCCACGCATGAATAATATGGCCTTGTTTTTCTGCGCGACCCATCATCACCAAAGGCTCAAGGCACTTGATTTCTTCAGGCCGAATCGTTAACTCATCTGCACTAATCGTCCCCTGGATATCAACACCTGCAAAAGGGATCGCCTTCACCACAATTTTCATAATTTCAATTTTGCTTTTAACTGTTGCGCAACAAAGGGAGGAACAAAGGTTGATATATCAGCGCCAAGAGCTGCAACTTCTTTTAAAAGGGTTGACGAAATAAAAAAATATTTTTCCGACGGCATCAAAAAAACAGTCTCCACCTCTTCAGCAAGCCGACGATTGGTCAGCGTCATTTGAAATTCATATTCAAAATCAGAAATCATGCGCAAGCCGCGGATCAAGATATGGGTCTTATTCTTTTTGGCAAAATCAACAACCAGTCCATCAAAAACTTCCACCTTGACCCCGCTTAAGCCTTTGGTTGCGCGCCGCACCATCTCGACACGTTCTTGCGCATCAAAAAGCAACTTTTTTCGTGAAGTCCCTGCAACCGCAACGATCACTTGGGGAAAAATATGGCGTGCGCGCTCAATCAGATCAATATGTCCATACGTGATGGGGTCAAAGGTCCCTGGATAAACCGCTAATTGTGACACGTCATGTGCTCCTGTACATGGTTAACAGTGATGCTCCGAACGTCCTAACCCTCTCAATAGAAAAACGGCCTTGCGCTTGTGGCAAAGCCTCTCTTTTCTCGTGCTGAAATATGACCAACGAATTGGGCTTAACTATATCATAGGCACATAGGGTTTTCAAGGCTTTTTTTGCAAGTTCTCGACTGTATGGAGGGTCAACAAAGACCGTATCAAACCGTTTTCCTTTGGCATGCAAGGACTTGATCACCGCGAACGCATCACCTTTTTCAACAAGAAAATAGCGCTCCTTGCGCTCTTCCAGGGGCAGTTCAAGAAGCACAAGGTTTTCTTCGATCACAGAAACATGTTTGGGGTCTTTTTCCACAAAGGTAATATTTTTAGCGCCACGCGAAATAGCCTCTAAGCCCACAGCTCCGCTACCAGAAAAAAGGTCAAGAAAATCAACGCCCTCAATGTCAGGACCCAGGATATCAAACAATGATTTCCGGATCACATCAGATGTGGGCCTTATGCCATAGGGCATATAAAAATTTCGACCTTTAAGACGACCTGAGAGTATTTTCATAGTAACTATAGGGTTAAAGAATTAAAGGATCAAAGGGTTTAAGGGACATCAAAAAGAACTAAAATAAAAAGTCGAAACATACCGATTTTACATAACATATATTTTAATTCTTGATTCTTTTGCTTTTGACTTTCCTAAAATCCTTTAGTCCTCTACCCCTTTAAACCTTCTTTTCATCCTGACAAAATATTCGCCAAATAGGCTGGATAACGTTTCAAAATAACCTGCTTAATCGTTACCGATGCCTTCTTTTCAAGACGAGGGTCATCCTTGACAATATGCATAGCTTCTTCGCGGGCTTGCTCCAAAACATCAAGCTGTGTCTGCGGATTAGCCACTTTAAGTTCATTAAGCCCATGCTGATGACGGCCAAAGAATTCCCCAGGCCCTCGGATCATCAAATCTTTTTGCGCGATCACAAAACCATCATTCGTGGATAAAATCGCATCCATGCGCGCCTGGGCCTCCAGGGTTGCGGCCTCGGCAACGAGCAAGCACTTGGCATCCTTTGCCCCGCGGCCAATACGTCCACGCAGCTGATGAAGGGTCGAAAGGCCAAAACGATCCGCATGCTCAATGACCATCATCGTTGCGTTGGGGACATCCACGCCTACCTCTAGGATAGTCGTTGCGACCAAAATATCAATTTCTTTTTCAATAAACTTTTTCATGACCACTTGTGCCTGCTGTTTTTTCATCTGGCCATGCAAAAGCCCAAGCTTGTATTCTTTAAAGACAAGCGCCTGAAGCTCCTTGAACATCTGCTGGGCGGATTTTAAGTCAAGCTTCTCAGAGTCGTCGATAATCGGATAAATAATATACGCCTGTTCGCCACGTTTGACAGCCTCGGCAACCATGCGATACGCTTGCCCTGCGTTTTCATTTTGAAAAAGAAACGTACTCACGGTTCCTCGACCAGGAGGAATCTCGTTGATCGTGGAAACATCTAAATCACCATAAAGAGTGAGGCACAAGGTCCGCGGAATCGGCGTTGCTGTCATAACCAAGATATCCGGATTCCTTCCCTTGGCGGATAAAAGCGCTCGCTGGCGCACACCAAATTTATGCTGTTCATCAATGACCGCAAAGCTTAAATTCTTAAAATAGACCTCATTTTGAATCAAGGCATGGGTACCAATCAGGATATCCACCTTGCCTTGCTTTGTATCTTCAACAATACCTACGCGATCTTTAGGATCAAGCTCATTAGTCAAAAGCTTAACCGAGACATCTTTAAAAACAGAACCCTCAAGAATTTTCGTTAAATTCTGAAAATGCTGACGCGCAAGGATTTCAGTTGGCGCCATCAACGCAGCTTGATACCCATTGTCAACAGCGGCTAGACATCCAAAAAAAGCAACCAATGTTTTTCCTGAACCCACATCCCCTTGCAAAAGCCGATGCATGGGTGATGGAGCACTTAAATTGCCTGCAATTTCCTTAATCACCTTTATCTGAGCCGAGGTCAATTCAAAGGGAAAAAGCCCAATAAATTTCTTGTAAAAACCTTCATCGATCTGATGCGCAATCCCTTTTTTGGTCACAATGCTCAAGCGCCTCAAAAAGACAGAGATCTGAAACAAAAAGAATTCTTCAAATGAAACACGCTTGTAAGCCGCCTCTTGCGCATTAAAATTTTCCGGAAAATGAATTTGACCAAGACTTTTAACAAGATTATAAAGCTTATATTTCTTGCGAAGATCATAAGGCAAAATATCTTCCAGGGATGATGCATATTTTTCCAAACAAGCGTTCATTGTCTTACGCAAATACCTTTGGCTGATCCCACGCGTAGCTGGATAGACCGGAACAATACGCCCTAAGCTTAAAGATTGCTCCTCTTCATCGTCGGTAATTATTTCATAATCTGGGGAATTGAGCTGAAAACGGTCCTTATACAAATCCACCTTGCCATAAACAACAAGCTGTTGGCCTGCCTTAAAATAACGATCAAGATACGGACGGTTAAACCACACACAAAAAATACGCGAAGTCTCATCCCCTAACTCCACTTCATAAACATGTTTTTTTGTATACCAACTTTGGCGGCCGCTGTGGTTTAAGATTTTTCCCGTTACGATTTGCCATTCACCGACTTTAAGCTGGGACAAAGGCGTCATTTTCGTGCGGTCCTCATAACGCCTGGGAAAGAAATAAAGAAGGTCTTCGACCGTTGTAACGCCCAAACGTTCAAAGGTTTCTTTGCGCTTAGGCCCAACACCTTTAAGATACTGAATGGAAGTTGCGGAGAGATTATGCATTCTTCTGATCAGCCTGCTCAATCATGCACTGCAAAATTTCGAGTTCATCTTTGTCAAACCATGCAAAACCACAGAAACTACATTTATCAATCACCACAGGATATACCAAGGAATACAGCATGCGCGGCATTTTTGCCTTAATATGCTGACATTGCGGACAGGCATAAAGATTGGCATTTGTTAAATCAATGTGCGGTAACTTTTTGCTCGCTTCCTGATAAAGTTTCTGGGCAATTTCTTTAATCCGTGGCGAGAAATCATACTCCTGGCGAATCACAATACGTTCGACATCGTTTTCATGCACCAAAACCCCATTGCAAGCCTGACAACGATAGATAGATGCTCCCTCATAAGCCTCAGAAAACAAAGAAACACGGCACTTGGGACAAAGAAGCGTCTGTTGCTGATTCTTTTTCCAAAGAAAATCACGGGTTTCTGTGTTTTCAAACGCTTGCTCAATACGTTCGCTACCAAGCTTTTTCACCCACGTATCAACTTGGAGAAAACCAGGATTCGCCAAATCTAACAACGAAAATGGTCCTTGCCATTGGCCATCCTTATTAACAATCCAATTCTTTTCACTAGAAGTATTCACAAGAGATAAAGATGCACCGGGCGTTTCCGGTGCCAGAGTTCGCGGATAATTTTGCCGTTCAAGGAATTTTTTTTCTAAAACCTTGGCGTCACTGTGGGCCATGTCAAGTAAAATGCTCAAACGCTCTGCAACCGGTGGATGCGTTGAAAAAAGATTAGCAAAGAATCCTTGCGACTCATCAAGCCGGCTAAAACGTGGATTGACAATAAAAATGGCTTCTAAATTCTCCCCAGAAAGCCCTGCCCCGCGCCAACGTGAAGAAATCGTATAAAGGGATTGAGAAAGGCTTAACGGGTCACGTGTGAGACGAACCGCAGCAGCGTCAGCACGCAACTCCCGTTGACGTGAAATAAACATACGCAGGATCTTTCCCATAAAGGTTGCCGCCGTCAAAACACCGTACGACAAATAAACCACGCCATCAGACTTTTTTCCTTGGGACCTCGAAGATGAAATCATTTCTCCAAGGCCAATACGCATCGAGTTATAAAGCTCAAACAATGACGTTGTTACGGTAGCACTCAAGCAATCGCCCGAGACAATATGGGCTGCTTCATGTCCAACGACAGCTTCAATTTCGGCGCGTGTGAGCCTTGCCAAAAGTCCCTCAGTCACGCCAATGACGTTGCGTCCGCTAAAGTCGGCAACCGCAAAAGCATTCATGGCCATCGTGGGGATAACAACGCCTTCCATGGGCGTTCCTCCTGTGGCCACGGAAACTTCATCAACAATATTTTGAAACATACGATGATACTTATCGCTAGGATTCAAAGCCTCTGCCCTTAAGGCACCTAGCATCTTTTCCACAAGATGATCCATGGTAAAAAACCAATGCCCTATGCCAACAATGAGGGCAACAGAAACGATCGCAATCATTTCCTTAGGATAGAGCCACATCCATTGATAAGGAATGTTTGTGCGCTCAGACTCGGCATTGATTTGAAGAATAAGAAAACCCTTGATGGACCAATAAAGGATCAGCGCGGTCAAAAAATAAAAGACAATTAAAGAAAAAAAGACAAGGACGATAACGCGGCCCTTGTCTTTTTCGATCTGCGTAAACGAGTAAGGCATAAAGAATCTACAAAGATAACCAGTTAGAATTTAACCTGCGGCACTTCTTTTTCTGCAGGATTAACAATTTCAAAGAAATCATAGGACTTAAAATTAAAAAGAACGGCAACGATGTTATTAGGAAAGGTCTGGGCCGCGGTGTTAAAACGCGTCACCTCATCGTTGTAATATTGACGGGCAAAGGCAATTTTGTTTTCCGTGGACGTCAACTCTTCATGAAGACGCAACATCTGCTGATCCGCTTTTAAATTGGGATAATTCTCAACAACCGCAAAAAGGCTTCGCAAAGTACTTGACAGAAAATTCTCCGCCTGCTGTTTATCTTGAAGTCCGCTGGCATCCACAGCCTGCTGGCGAGCCTTGACCACGTTTTCCAAGGTTTGGCGCTCATGGGCCATATACCCCTTAGCAATTTCAATGAGATTAGGAATTAAGTCGTGGCGCCTTTTTAGCTGAACATCAATTTGCGACCATCCATTCTGAACAGCCTGACGCATCCCAATCAAAGCATTATAAACAGCTACAGATAAAAGAAACGCTACCGCCACAACAACCAATAACACAACACCAACGATCATCATATGGGTTCCTCCTTGGTTAAAAATTCCTCATGCGGCTTACCTGGCGATGAAATCTCTTGCGATATCCCACATCAAAGACTTCTCGAAAGTCATAAACATTCTGAAAACTTTCTAAGGTATCTTCTTCGGTTTTACTAAGCATCTTATAATTCACAAGATTAAAAACGATATGTCCAAAATCTTGCGTGTTCTTAATTCCCCAATACTCAAGAACCGTCATGGTCATCAAGCCAAATTTACGCTGAAGAAGCTGCTTAATCCCAACCAAAAGTTCTGCGCCTGTGACATGCTTTGCGCGACGAAAACGTTTTTGGGTATAGGTTAAAGCCTCCATAACAAACTCATAGGCCTCCCTCTTATAGCGAGAGTCCTTTTCGCAAATCATATCCATAACTGCGTCAAATTGTTGATTCATAATGTGATCCTACCCTTATCAAATGTTTATAGAATAAAAACATTGCCTCGCATCCTTCAAAATAATAAATGAATGAAATTCCGCCAAATAACTTATTTTTAACTCATTCTACGATGATTAGCTTCATTTATTATCTCAAAATTATATCAAAAGAAAAGCTAATTCATAAAATTTGAGAAAAATGTTTTTGTTTCTTCTAAGGCTATGACATAATGCTAGTTATGAAAAAAAGGACGCATTGGGCTTGGAAAATTTATCTTACCTTCTTTAGCTTAGGAGCTATATTCAATTTTATTCTATTAATTTCTGGAGAATCCTCTTCAAGCCAATACTACAAGATCCTGATAGCGTTTAGACATAGCTATGTCTTACACTATTACCTTAGTATTAGTAATACGCTTGTTGATCTTTTATGCCTTATCCCTTTATTTTTGTTTGTCTTTCATATCCGTCTCTTTCGCCCTCTCCTCTGGCAAATCCTTTTCTGGACAAGGATTGCTTTCTTTTTCTCTGGGCATGCGTATGAATGGCAAACGATCCGCTCCTTTCTCTACACAGACTCACTTTCAACGATTCTTGCAAGTGTTCTTTTAATTCTTTTTATAACCCCTTCCTACATAGCCTGCTTCCACTATGCCTTTCGCCAAAAAAAACTCTTTTCGCAAGAATCCCAATAACTAAAAAACCCCCACACCAAAATTTTGGTGTGGGGGCAAATTTAGCCCAGCAACGTTCTACTCTCCCACCCCCTTGCGAGGGAAGTACCATCGACCTCGAAAGGCTTAACTACCGTGTTCGGAATGGGAACGGGTGTTGCCCTTTCGGCAATGTTACTGGACATATCTAAAAATACACAATTATGTAATAACGAACAAGCTCCTATGAAACACGAGTATCATTTCATCATAATTATAGTCAAGCATTTGGCAGATTAGTACTGCTCAGCTAAAATCCTTGCGGATCTTACACATGCAGCCTATCAACCTCGTAGTCTACAAGGTGCCTTCACTCCTTACGGAGAACGATATTTCATCTTGAGGTAAGCTTCGCACTTATATGCGTTCAGTGCTTATCTTTCCCGAACATGACTACCCAGCTACTACCCTTGGCAGGATAACTGGAACACCAGAGGTTCGTCTCTCCCGGTCCTCTCGTACTAGGAAGAGATCCTCTTCAAATATCGTGCGCCCACACCAGATAGAGACCGAACTGTCTCACGACGTTCTAAACCCAGCTCATGTACCGTTTTAACCGGCGAACAGCCGGACCCTTGGGACCTTGTACAGCCCCAGGATACGATAAGCCGACATCGAGGTGCCAATCCGCGCTGTCGATATGAACTCTCGAGCGCGATCAGCCTGTTATCCCCAGAGTACCTATTGTTCGTTGAGCGATGGCCATCCCATTTTGTACCACCGGATCACTAAGCCCTACTTTCGTACCTGTTCGTCTTGTCAGACTCACAGTCAAGCCACCTTATGCCTTTGCACTCTACAGACGATTGCCGACCGTCTTGAGGTGACCTTTGGACCCCGTCGTTACGTTTTAGAAGGGAACCGCCCCAGTCAAACTGCCCATCTGGAACTGTTCTTTACCTTGATTCAAAGGACAAAGTTAGAATCTAAAAACTATAAGGGTGGTATTTCACCGATGACTCCAGCACGGCTAACGCCATGCCTTCACAGTCTCCCACCTATCCTACACAGACAGACTTCAAATTCAATACCAGATTGCAGTAAAGGTTCTGGGGTCTTTTCGTCTTGGTGCGGGTAAGCGGCATTTTCACCGCTGCTACAATTTCACCGAGTCCCTCTTTGAGACAGCGCCCAACTTGTTACACCATTCGTGCGCGTGGGAACTTACCCCACAAGGAATTTCGCTACCTTAGGACCGTTATAGTTACGGCCGCCGTTTACTAGGGCTT
>CALGLP010000005.1 GCA_937930175.1 uncultured bacterium | reverse complement strand
CCACCGAGATCTACACTCTTTCCCTACACGACGCTCTTCCGATCTCTTTTAAATATGGGGTCTAGGCTCATGAATACGCGCATGACGGGAAATTTAGGCGAAGAAACAGCAATCACATTTCTCAGCAAACAAGGATACAAAATTCTTGAACGCAATTATCGTAATCGTTTGGGTGAGGTTGATATCATTGCCCAAGACAAGGATGTCCTTTGTTTTATTGAGGTCAAAACACGCTTAAGCGAGGCGCCAGATCTTGCGCTGGAAGCGGTAAGTATTTTTAAGCAAAAGAAAATTGCCCAGACCGCGCTTAGTTATTTAAAGCAGCACCATTTTTTGGAAAGGGAAGCGCGTTTTGATGTGGTTATTGTGACACAGGGAAGAGGGGGCGCTCTGTCCGCGGAAATTATCCAAGATGCCTTTTCCTTGCCCGGGCCGTATAGGTATTAGAGGAATAAAAGCATGCTTAAATAATATGCTAAAAAAGGTGACAGCCGCTTTTCGGATTTTCCGGGAACGAAGAATTAAAAAGAATAAATAGGAGGGGTGTGATGGGTTACGAAAAATTATCAGAGAAAGAACAAAAATGGCTTCTAAGGAAAAAGAAAAGACGGATATGGTTAATGACTTGTTCCAGCTTGCTTTTTATATTTGGGTTTTTCTCAATGGGAGCGTGTCCTTCTCTTTTCGATGACCCTATACAAAAAGAACAAGCAAGTTTTGCTGCCTTTTTTCTCGTAGCACTTTCTCTTGGGTCTCTTGGGGCGTTGAAAGAAGAAGATAAGTTTTTAAAGATTATTGATAAAATGAAAGAATAATTGGCAGTCTTCAAGATGGACATAGAAATCATGGCAGAGGTTGATAAAGGACATTGAGGGAGAAAATGAACAAAATAATACTTTTATTCGCGTTTATTCTTTTAAGCCCAAGCATTGCATTTGCAAGATATCATTACCGAAGCAGGATTGCGCATGATATGAGTGAGGGCGAAAGAATCCTAATTGTTCTTTTTGTTGTTATTGCGGCGATCTTTCTTTTTGTGCAAGAGAAATTACAAAAGAGAAGAATGAAAAAGAAAGATGCGTTTAAGAAAGTTGATACAGAGAAGAAATAAGCACCGGAGCAAGCATTCATTGGGCACAATGCTTAATCTTAAAGAATATGTAGCATGTCCATGAAAAACGTGGGCCTACTTGTCCGTCAAAGAGTTGATGGCAGATGCATTTGTTTTCGCAATCTTCGCGTTGCTGAGATTGTGGGGTAAATTCGTATCTAGATTTCCTTAGAAGTCGTTTAGATGAATCTGGAACGTCTTGATTATCGTTAAATTTTAGATTTAGGAAAATCGAGTCAGGCAGATAGCTTATGTTCCTTGTTGCGCTTGTCCGTAAGTTATGCGCTCATTTAAAAACCCAAGAAGTTGTTTGAAAATCATTTGAAATTGGGATATGATAATCACGCGTTAAACCAACATTCAAATTTTCCTACACATAAATATTAGATCATTTGTCCCTAGCACGATGAAACTCTTTCGTAATCAAACATTAAGCGCTTATTTAAAGCAGCTTTCCCTCAAAGAACCTATTCCTGGCGGTGGGTCTGCAGCGGCCTTGGTTGGGGCCACAGGGGTGAGCCTGGTTTGCATGGTGGCACGTTATGCCCAGAACCGTAAGCAGAATAAAGAGATTGAAGCCAAGATCGCTGCGTGTTTGAAAAAAGGTGAGAAAATCAGAGTGCGGATGCTTGAGTTGATTGATTTAGATGCGCAGGCGTATTTGCAGGTTGTGAAGGCCCCGAAGACAAAATGTGCTAAGAGAACAAAGGCTTTGGCCAAGGCACGTGCTGTTCCTTTGGAGATGTGCCGTTTGTGCTATGAGGCTATTCAGCTGACACCTTTGCTCGCAACCCATGGAAGTCAGTATCTTTTAAGTGATGTTCGCTGTGCTGTTGAAATGCTTCTCGCAGCCTTTCATTCGGCTATGGCCAATGTACAAGCCAATCAGGAGTAATTTTTTATCATGAGCGCTCAAATACTAGACGGAAAAGTTCTTGCGACAAAAATCAAGGAACAGCTTAAGCTGCAGGTTGCTGCCCTGAAAAAAGTCCGTTCAAACGTTCCGCATGTTGTGAATATCGCCCTTGGTGATCATCATGCGATGTGCGCGTATGCCAACGCCCAGATTAAAGCTGCGGAAGATATGGGTATCGAGTACAGGCTTGATGTTTTACCTGAAAATATTTCTCAAGCGCAGCTTATTGAACACATCCATACCCTTAATCAAGACCCGACTGTCCACGGGATCATGGTGCACAAGCCTGTTCCAGCGAATATCGATTATCACTTGGTTGCTAATCATATTGATGTGGTCAAAGATTTGGAAGGGGTCAACGTCACGAATATTGGAAAAATGCTTTTAGGGAAAACGAATATTATTCCATGCACGCCTGCGGCCGTGATGGCGCATATTGAGTCAACTGGGATTGATTTGCGGGGAAAAGAAGTTGTGATTGTGGGCCACAGCGAGATTGTGGGAAAACCGTTAAGCCTCTTGTTGCTTGCGAACATGGCAACGGTGACCGTCTGTCATATCGCGACCAGTGAAGCTGGCAAGCTTGTTGAGCATGTTGGGCGTGCTGATGTTTTGATCGTGGCGGTTGGCAAGCCTGGGCTCATTAAAGGGGATTGGATCAAAAAAGGAGCCATTGTCATTGATGTTGGAATCAATCAGGTTGGTTCCAAGATGGTTGGGGATGTTGACGCCCTTGGCGCACAGGCCAAGGCTTCGTACGTGACGCCTGTTCCTGGAGGTGTTGGGCCGGTGACGGTTGTGATGCTCATGAAAAACGCTATTGAAGCTTTTCGTCTTCAAGCAAATCAGAAATAATCTGCATGCACTACGCTATTATTGGAAATTCATTGTTGTCGGTTAAGGTTGCCCAAGAAATTCGTCAAGCGGACCAGGAGGCGGAAATCTCCCTTTTTTGTCCTGAAGAGGTTTTGCCTTATTATCGTCATTTAACAGCCTCGCTTTTGCTTGATGCCAAGATCGATCAGATTGCTTGCGAGGCAGAAGATTTTTATGCAACTCATCGCATCAAGGTTGTGTTGGATAAGAAGATCACGAAGGTTCATCCCAAGCGCAAGCGTATTTTGACCGAAGACAAAGAGCAGATTGCTTTTGATGTGTTGGTGATTGAAGATGGGGGAGAATTTGTTTTTGCTGATATTAAAGGAGCGCAAAAACAAGGCGTGTTTCATCTGAAGACCGCAAAGGATGCCCAAGCCCTGGTCTCGTATCTTGGCTTGGTAGAGATCGCCATTATTGAGGTCAATACCATTGTCGCTTTGCAGGCCGCGTATTATATGCGTAAACTCAATAAGGATGTGATCATTGTTGTGCCGTCGGGTCATTTGCTGGCGGATCTTTTGGATAAAGATGTTGCGGATTGTCTAGTTGAGCAACTTCAAAAAACAGGAATACGTTTTATTTTTAACAATGCTATTGTTGAAATTTTAGGGGACGCCGATATGAAGGCGATTCGTTTAAAAACAGGGAAGGTTTTGGAAAGCCAGCTTGTTGTTTTGTCGCAGGCCGAGCAAAATTTGAATTTACTTAACGTCGAAGATCTTTCTAAGGAAGAAACTGATGTGTGCATTAAATACGAAGATGTGTATTGCGTTAAAGATTTAAAAAGTGTTTTGGATCGCGGGGTTTGGGAGGATTCTTTGATTTATCAGTATGCCTCAGCAGGGCAGGGAAAGAATATCGTGGAGACGATGTTGAGTCAGCCGTTGACAGCCATCCTGCCAGCTTTAGAGCGTTCATTTGATATCGGTGATTTATCCGTGAGTTTGCTCGGCCTTGGCAAGAAGAGCGACGACATGACAGCGTACATTAAGGCCGATTATAAGGTGAATACGTATAAGAAAGTTTTTCTTCAGGACGGCATCGTGAAGGGGGCTGCGCTTGTTAACAATCAGAAAGACGTGGCAGGGCTTCTTCAGTTGATCACTGAGCAGCGTAACATCAAAGACATGGGGATGGCAATTTTTGAGGGTGAGGGTGCTTAGGTTGTTGAGCATATTAGAAAAAAATTGTATTGTCAAAACTAGGGTTATATATTACTCTATGTTTAAGGAAAATTTTTTCATGCGTACCTTCTTATTAATCCTTTTCGCAATCCTTTTTTCCTTTTATTCCCAAGCGACTCTCAGGGCCCAAACAATATTAGAGAGTCTCGAGCTGTATCGAAGTCAAGGGCTTGAGGCTCAGCAAAAAGGTTTATTGGATGATGCCAAGGCTTATTTCACAAAGGCCTTGAGCCTTGATCCGGACCGGGCTGATATTTATAATGATTTAGGTCTTGTTTGCGAGAGCATGGGAAATGCCTATGAAGCCAAACGGCATTATTTCGAAGCGATCAATATTGATAAGAATTATTTACCCGCGTATTCGAATCTTGCCATTCTTTGCAAACGACAGGGTAATCTTGAGAGCGCTGCGCGTTATTTTCGCAAACGTATTGAGCTTGGGGATCCTGAAGACCCTTGGACCAAAGAAGCTATAGAAGAGCTACGCCTTTTAGGAGAAACATTTCCTCAGGAGCAGCGTTGGCTTGAAGAATATGAGTCTCGACTTTTGGGCCGCAAGTCACGCGCTTTACAAGAACAGCTCAATGAAGTGCAGGATCGAGTTTTGGTAGAGCGTCTTGCCATGGCAGAAAAATATATTGCGCAGGCCAAGGCCTATGAAGAAGAAGAAATGTATGAGCATGCCTTGGCGCAGTATGATATGGCCTTAGCCCAAACCCCTGAAAGTCCGCGTATCTCTGAGTATCGACGCCTTGCGCTTGAAAAACTGAAAAAAAGTGAGATCCATCAATTAGTCACCACTGCTTTAGAAAAACTTGAAACAGGTGATAGCGTTTCCGCAAAAGAAGATTTTCGTCAAATACTTACCATTATTCCAGACGAATAAACCACAAAGTGATTTCATTACCAAGTATTTGCCGTTGATATCCTAGAAATGTCCAAATCCAGATTAGTTCTTATTGATGCGCATGCGTTATGCTATCGCTCATTTTTTGCGATTAAAAGCTTAACGACGAGCCAAGGGCAGCCGACGAATGCTGTCTTTGGATTTGTGAATATTTTACGAAAAATTTTGCGTGATTGTAAGCCCACCTATATTGCCGCGTGTTTTGATGTGGGGAAAAAGACGCATCGCCAAGAGAGGTTTGCGGAATACAAAATCCACAGGCCGCCCATGCCCGATGCCTTGATTAGTCAGATCTCGCTCATTAAGGAGCTTGTCTTAGCTTACAATATCCCTGTTTTTGAGCTTGAGGGGTTTGAGGCCGATGATATGATTGCTACGATTAGTCGTAAGGCAAGCGCGCAAGGCACGGAGGTTGTCATTGTCAGTAGCGATAAAGATATGATCCAGCTTGTGAATGAGGACATTAAAATTTTTGATGAGCGTAGTGAGAGTTTGATCGACGGCAAGAAGGCGCAAGAAAAATATGGGTTTGAGCCTAAGCATATCGTTGATTTTATCAGCTTGGCGGGTGATCTCACGGATAATATTCCTGGGGTTCAAGGCATTGGCAAGGTGACCGCAACGGATTTGATTCAAAGTTATGGTAGCCTGGAACAAGTGTATGCAAATCTTGCGAAGATCAAATCGGAGAAGGTGCGTCAAAAATTAGAGGAGCAGAAACCTCAAGCCATGATGAGTAAAGAATTAGCCCTCTTGGATGATCACGTGCCTGTGGATTTTGATTTGAAGGATGCCAAGTATATGGCTCCCGATAAGGAACGGCTTGTGTCTTTTTTTGAGCGACTCGAATTTCGTAAATTTGCAGAGGAGCTTGGGTCCGGCCGTGGCGAAGACATCGCTTGCCAGGAAACTGCTCTTCAATCCAAAAAAGAGGTGAGCGATCTTTGCCATAAGATTGTGCAGAAGAAAATGTTTGCTTTTTTTATGAACAGCGACGAAGAAAAGGATCTCGTGAATCAGGCCAAAGTTGCCTTGACCATCGATGGCAAAGAGATCTTTTTAATTCCTTGGGATATGCTTAAAGAATGCAAGGATCTTTTTGAGCTTACCGACGTGACGATGATCTGCTGTGACATTAAGTCGTATTTAAGGGCTTTGAGCCCGATGGGCCTTTCGGTTAAAAATCGTGTTTTTGATGTGATGCTTTCGGCTTATCTTTTGGAGCCTTCTCAGTCGGCCAAAGATATGGGATCGCTCGCCTGGAAATATCTTAAGGTTTCGTTTGCTCCTGACGGCCCCATCGCGCAGAAAGCCATTGCCCTATTGAATCTTTATACGTTGATGGATCAAGAGATGAAAGAAAAGTCTCTGGATCGGTTGTTTAGCGATATTGAAGTGCCGCTGGCGTATGTTTTGTTTCGTATGGAAAGTCAGGGCGTTGCCATTGACACTGCCTTTTTAAATGAACTTTCGAAAGAAACAACTAAGGAAATGGGAGCCTTAACCAAGAAAATTTATCAGATGGCCGGGGAAGAGTTTAATTTAAATTCTCCTAAACAACTTGGCCATATTCTTTTTGACCAGTTGAAGTTGCCCGTCATCAAAAAGACCAAGACCGGGTATTCGACCGATGAGGATGTCTTACGCCGGCTTGCGTCCAAGCATGAAATGCCTAAGGAGATCTTGAATTATCGTCAGCTCTCCAAGATCACATCGACCTATATTGATGCGTTACCTAAGATGGTCGACCCCAAGACCAACCGAATTCACGCGACCTTTGATCAGGCAGGGACCGAGACCGGACGCCTAAGCTCGCGCAATCCCAATTTGCAAAATATTCCGATTCGTACCGAATTTGGTCGTCAGATTCGCAAGGCCTTTATTGCAAAAAACAAAGACTATCTTCTTGTGTCCGCGGATTATTCCCAGATTGAGCTGCGCATTTTAGGCCATTTGTCCCAAGATCAAAATCTGATCGCGGCGTTTCACAAAGGCGTGGATGTTCATGTCCAGACGGCCGCTTCGATCTTTGATGTTGAGGAGGGCCGCGTCACCAATGATATGCGTGTCGTGGCCAAGCGTATTAATTTTGGTATTGTCTACGGGATGAGCGCTTTTGGGTTGTCGAAAGATCTAGAGGTCAGTCAAAAAGAGGCCCAGGAATTTATTGATAAATATTTTTTGCACTATGCTAATGTTGCCAAGTTTATGCAAGAGCAAATCCAAAAGGCTCAGCGGGATGGTTTTGTAACAACACTGCTTAATCGTCGCCGTTATATGCCGGAGATCCATAGCGAGAACATGGCGCTTCGCCAGTTTGCTGAGCGTCAGGCGATCAATACTCCTGTGCAGGGAACCGCGGCTGATTTAATTAAAATTGCTATGATCCGCGTCCAGGAAAAGATTGAAGCGCTGCGCATGCGCTCGCAGATGACCATTACGGTGCATGATGAACTTGTGTTTGATGTTTTAAAAGCTGAAAAAGACCAGATGATGGCTATGATTCGTAAAGAAATGGAAGCTCCTTTAAGCTTAACAGTTCCTGTCAAAGTGGCGATTAAGGCGGGGAATAATTGGCTAGAGATGCAGGAGGTTAAAGAATGAACGTTGTTTTCTGTACCTCAGAAGTTGCGCCCTATGCCAAGACTGGCGGTATGGCGGATGTTTGCGGATCGCTTCCTTTTGCCTTAGCTAGGGAAGGCCTTCAGGTTTCTGTCGTGATGCCCTTTTACCGTACGACGCAAGCGCAAAACCTTTCGCTGATAGCGGCCACCCCGGGTGCCGCGAAACTCCATGTGAATGGTGTTGATTTTTATTTTATCAAGCATGAGGCGTATTTTAATCGGGACGGCCTCTATGGAACACCCAGTGGCGATTACGGCGATAATCTGGAGCGGTTCTCGTTTTTTAACAAACAGATTTTTCAGCTCTTAAAAGAGATCAACTGCCCACCGGATATTTTGCATTGTCATGATTGGCAAACAGGATTGATCCCGCTTTATCTTAAGAGTCATTATCGCGATGATCCGTTCTTTCAGAAGACAAAGGTGGTCTTGACAATTCATAATCTGGCGTATCAAGGAGTTTTTTCAAGACATCGCTTTGCAGCCCTTGGGCTTCCGGCGCATCTGAATTCTTTTCAAGGGCTTGAATATTATGGGCAGATCAGTCTTTTGAAAGGCGGGATTCTTTTTAGCGATTGGGTGACGACGGTCAGTCCCCAGTATGCCAAGGAGATCCAAGACCGTGATTGTGGTCGTGGACTCGAGGGTGTGATGCGTTTGCGCGCTAAGGACACGATTGGCATCTTAAATGGTATTGATACGGAGTATTGGAATCCTGAAAAGGATACCCTGATCCCTGAGGCTTATCATTCCTTTGATCTTGCTGGCAAAGCCAAAAACAAACAAGCCCTGCAAGAACAATGCGGCCTTCGGGTCTCGTCGGAGATCCCACTTTTTGGTTTTGTGGGAAGACTTTCAGAACAAAAGGGGCTAGATATCTTAGCGCAGGCTATGGATGAAATGATGGCCCATGATGTTCAATTGATCTTTCAAGGCGTAGGGGAAGAGCGCTATGAGGGAATGCTTAGGCATTTTCAGAGAAGGTTTCCACAAAAGATTGCGGCTCAAATTAAATTTGATGAAACCCTGGCGCATCGCATTTATGCCGGTAGCGATTTTTTCTTGATGCCCTCGATTTACGAGCCCTGCGGCTTGAGTCAAATGATTTCGTTTCGTTACGGAACCATGCCGCTTGTCCACCATACCGGAGGGCTTGTCGATACGGTTATGCCGTTTCATCTGGCATCCGCTAAGGGTGATGGCCTTGTTTTCACGCGATTTGAAAAAGGTGCTTTCGTGAAAGCCTTTGAATCAAGCCTCAGGGTTTTTCAGGAAAAAGAGATCTTCCAGGATGTTTGTAAGCGCATTATGAAGTATGATTTTTCATGGAATACCTCGGCTATGGAATATAAAAAGGTTTATCAAAAATGTATATCTTAGGAGTTACCGGAGGTTTGGGTTCAGGAAAAACGACCGTGGCGCATCTGTTGCGTCGCAGGGGAGTTGCTGTTTTAGATGCGGACAAGATCGCCCACACCTTTCTTGCTCCTCAAACAGCATGCTTTCGTCGATTGATAAAATATTTTGGAGCCACGATTCTTAAGCAAGGGTGCATTGACCGTCGAGCGCTTGCCGAGATTGTTTTCAATGATCCGCAAAGCTTAAGAACATTATCGAGCATCATCCATCCTGAGGTGATCAAGGATATTAAGCGCCAGATCAGGATATATCGGAGGCCAAAGGCCAAAATACTTGTCGTGATTGATGCCCCACTTTTATTTGAAGCAGGCCTTCACACTTTATGCGATGGCGTCGTGGTTGTTTGCGCCACGAAAAATAAACAGATCAAGCGCATCCAAAAGAGAAGCGGCTTGACTCCAAGGGAAATCCTGAAGCGAATCAAGGCGCAGATGCCGATCACGGAAAAGATCGCGCGAGCCGATTTCGTGATCGACAACCAGGGACCTATTAACCAAACAAAAAAACAAGTTGAGGAGTTATGGCAAAGACTAGTGACAACGAAAAAGTAAACGGAGGAGAGAAGATGGTCAACGGAAGCGACAAGGGCGTGGATAAGCTTTTTATTGATACGCTGAAGGACAAAAAGATGTCTGAGCTGACCCAGATCGCCAAAGATCGGCATGTGGAGGGTTTAAGCGGTATCAAAAAGCAGGATTTGATCTTGAAGATCCTTCAGGCGCAAGCGGAGAAGGAAGGCGTCATGTTTGGGGCAGGAACCCTGGAAGTCTTGTCCGAAGGATTTGGCTTTTTGCGTAATGCCAATTATAATTATTTACCATGCCCGGATGATATCTATGTCTCTCCGTCGCAGATACGCAAGTTTGAGTTAAAAACTGGGGACAACGTCAGCGGCCAGATTCGTCCGCCTAAAGAAGGGGAGAAGTATTTCGCGCTTTTAAAAGTGGAGGCTGTGAATTTTGAGAATCCAGAAAAATGTAAAGAAAAGATTCTTTTTGATCAGCTCACGCCGCTATATCCGCAGGAGCGTTTTATTCTGGAGTCATCTCCCGAAGAGCTTTCAACGCGCGTGATGGATCTTTTGTCGCCTTTAGGCAAGGGGCAACGAGCCCTGATCGTGGCGCCTCCCTACAGTGGAAAAACAGTATTGTTGCAGAAGATCGCCAACTCGATCGTCAAGAATCATCCGGAAACGATTCTGATTGTTCTTTTGATTGATGAGCGTCCGGAAGAAGTGACAGATATGCAGCGCAGCGTTAAGGGAGAGGTTATTTCCTCAACCTTTGATGAGCCTGCTGAGCGTCATGTGCAGGTGGCAGAAATTGTTTTGGAAAAGGCCAAGCGTTTGGTGGAGCATAAACGGGATGTCGTGATCTTGCTCGACAGCCTGACCCGTTTAGCGCGTGCTTACAATACCGTTGTTCCTCACAGCGGTAAGATTTTGTCTGGTGGTGTTGACTCCAATGCGCTTCATAAGCCTAAGCGATTTTTTGGAGCTGCGCGTAGCATCGAAGAAGGGGGCAGCTTGACCATCGTCGCTACGGGCTTGGTCGATACGGGTAGCCGCATGGATGAGGTTATCTTTGAAGAGTTTAAGGGAACCGGCAACATGGAATTACAACTTGACAGATCGCTTTTTCAGCGGAGAATATATCCCGCTATTGACATCAAGCGTTCCAATACGCGCCATGAAGAGCTCTTGATTCCTCAAGGCGATCTGCAAAGGATTTGGCTTTTGCGCAAGGCCTTGAACGATCTGAATCTGTCTGAGGCTATGGAGCTTTTATTGGCAAAACTTGCGAAATTCAAGACGAATAAGGATTTTCTAAGTAACATGAATAAACCAGAATAAAAAATGATTAAAGGAGGATAGTGGGACATGAGAAAAGATATTCACCCCAAATATGAAGAAACAACCATCGCGTGCGCTTGCGGAGAGATCATCCAGACGCGTTCAACGAAAAAAGGCATTCACGTCGAAATTTGTTCCAAGTGCCATCCCTTTTTCACAGGGGAAAAGAAGTATCTTGATACCGCTGGACGTATCGATCGCTTCAAAAAGCGTTATGCCAAGAAAGAAAAAGCATAACCTTTGGCGTCATGCAGCGAGTTGCTTTAAGCCAGCCTACCAGGAAGTGATGGACTATGAATATTGAAAAGCTTCAGAAAGCGGAAAGCCGTTATCATGAGCTTGAGGTTTTATTAGCCGATCCTCAGGTCATTAATGATAGCAAGAGATATCAGTCCTTGGCCAAGGAAATGGCGGAGCTGACCATTATCGTCAACACGTATCGTGATTATAAGAAAGCAGTTGACGAAAAAAAAGAACTGGAGCATCTCTTAAAGGAAAAGCATGATAAAGACTTTGAAGAGCTCGCCAAGCTTGAGCTCGGGGAGCTTTGCCAACGAGAACAAAATCTTGAGACGACCCTTGAAGCGCTTTTAAATCCTAAAAAAGAAGAAAAAGATAAAAATATGATTTTAGAAATCCGCGCCGGAACAGGTGGATCCGAGGCTGCTCTTTTTGCTGGCGCTCTTTATCGTATGTATACAAAGTACGCAGCGCAAAAAGGGTGGAAGGTCGATGTGATGGGTTCGCATGAAACTGAGGCCGGCGGCTTTAAGGAAGTTATTTTTGGCTTAAGCGGCAAAGGTGCGTGGCAGCGTCTGCGATGGGAAAGCGGGGCGCATCGTGTTCAGCGTGTTCCCGCGACAGAAGCCTCAGGGCGTATCCATACTTCGGCAGCCACGGTCGTTGTATTGTCGGAGCCAGAAGAAGTGGATCTTGTGATTGATCCCAAGGACCTGAAGATTGATGTTTTTCGTGCGTCCGGGCCAGGTGGCCAGAGTGTCAACACCGCTGATTCGGCGATCCGCGTGACACATTTGCCTACCGGAACAGTTGTCGTCTGTCAGGATGAACGCTCCCAGCTTAAAAATAAAATGAAAGCCATGCGTGTTTTGCGAGCGCGTATTTTAGATCATATGGAAAAAGAAAATAGCGCCAAAGAAGCCAAAGAGCGCAAGGCTCAGGTGGGTAGCGGGGACCGTAGCGAGAAGATCCGAACGTATAATTTTCCTGACCGCCGCGTCACGGATCATCGTATTGGCTTTGTCACGCACCAGCTAGAAAGCGTTTTAGATGGCGATTTAGATGAACTGACCGACGCCTTGATTGAGGCCGAGCGTAACACCCAAGGTTAACCATGACCGAACATGAATTGATCCTGACCTCTGTTTTAAAATGCCGTAGGGTGGACCTCTATGCACAAGCCAAAACGCTTTCAGGTCTTGAGCGCGAAGCCGTCTCTGAGATCGAGTCCCGCCGCAAAGACCATGAACCCCTGCAATATATTTTGCAGACCACGGAATTTATGGGATTAGATTTCTTTGTTGATGAGCGCGTCTTGATCCCTCGTCCAGAGACCGAGTTGTTGGTTGAAGAAGTGGAAAAAATCATTGCGCAAAAAGGGACCAAGGGCTTGCGCATCCTTGACGTGGGAACGGGAAGTGGAAACATCATTGTGAGTTTAGTCAAGCGAAACCCAGGTCATCTCTTTTATGCTGTTGATATTTCTTCTGATGCGTTAAAGGTTGCGACCACCAACGCGGCTCGTCACGAGGTTTTAGGCCAGATTACCTTTCGCCAAGCTGATATTTTTCGTAGTTTGGATTTCTTGAGCGCGGAAAAGGAATTTGATATTATTGTATCAAATCCTCCCTACATCAAGACGCGCGACATCGATACCTTGTCGCCGGAGGTTCAGCAAGAGCCCCGCATTGCCTTGGATGGTGGCATTGATGGCCTTGATTGTTATCGTCAGCTCGCGCAGGTCGCAGCCAAGAGGCTTCTACCCAATGGCGTTCTTTGCCTTGAGATAGGCCAAGGCCAAGAGCTGGCGGTTAGAGGGATTCTTGAGGGGGTTTGGAATTTTGAGGTTAAAGAGTGCATCAGAGATTATTTAAACATTGAACGCATTATGATTGCTAAAAGGAAATAATGTATGGACAAGCTTGTTATTGAGGGGGGAAGGAAATTAGCAGGAGAAGTCAAGATCAGCGGAGCCAAGAATTCTGCGCTTCCGATCATGGCCGCGACGCTTTTGACAGACGCTACGTGTACGATTCACAATGTCCCAAGGCTTCGCGATACGTTGACGATGATCAAGCTTTTGGAATCGCTGGGAAAGAAAACATCGTATGAAAAAGGAAAATTGACTGTGGCCGCTGATGGTCCTCTTAAGGATACTGCGGAATATGATCTTGTCTCGACCATGCGTGGATCGTTTTGTGTCTTAGGGCCCCTTTTGGCGAAGCTTCATCGTGCCAAGGTTTCTCTGCCTGGTGGCTGCGTGATTGGCGTGAGGCCCGTGGACTTGCATTTAAAAGGTTTAAAGGCTCTAGGCGCAACGATGGAAGTGGACAAAGGGTATATTGTGGCCAACGCTAAACGACTGAAAGGTAAACAGATTTATCTCGGTGGTGTTTTTGGTTCTTCAGTTTTGGCTACAGCCAATATTATGATGGCCGCAACCTTAGCACAAGGTGAGACGATCATTGAGTCGGCGGCGTGTGAGCCCGAAATTGAAGATCTAGGAAATTTTCTTGTGCGCATGGGTGCGCATATCATCGGTCATGGAACTCCGCGCATTATTGTTCGCGGTGTCACGGGGCTTTTAGGCGCGGATCACAGCATTATCCCTGATCGCATTGAAGCCGGAACCTTTATCCTTTTTGCGGTGGCCACGCGAAGTGATTTGACCATTCGTGGTGCCTATCATAGGCATTTACTGGCTCTTCTTGACACTTTAGAATCTGTCGGTGTTCGTTTTGAATGCACCGATGATGCGATCCGCGTCATCAACAAGAAAACCATTGTGCCCGCAAGTATTAATACCTATCCCTATCCTGGATTTCCAACCGATCTGCAGGCCCAATTCATGGCGCTGATGGCGATCACACCGGGAGTGAGCATTATCACCGATCGTGTTTATCCGGATCGTTTTATTCATATCGCTGAGCTTGATCGTATGGGGGCGAATATTAGGCGTGAAGGCATGCATGCCATTGTGCAAGGGGTCAAAACCCTTTATGGCGCTCCGGTCATGGCTTCGGATTTACGAGCTTCAGCAGCTCTTGTGTTAGCAGGACTTGCCGCGAAAGGAGAAACCGAGATCCATCGCATTTATCATCTTGAGCGCGGCTATGAAGATCTGGAGAAAAAGCTTCTTAAGATCGGCGTCAAAATAACGAGGAAGAAAATTCAATGATCCTGATGATTGATAATTATGATTCGTTTACGTATAACCTTGTCCAGTATTTTGCGGAACTTGGAGCCGAGGTTAAAGTTTTTCGTAATGATGCCATCAGTCTCGAGGAAGTCCATCATCAGAAGCCGGATCATCTTGTGATTTCACCAGGTCCTGGGCGGCCGGAAGATGCTGGTATTTCTGTGGCCTTGATCAAAGAATTTGCAGGAAAGATCCCGCTCTTGGGTGTTTGTTTGGGGCATCAAGCCATTGGCTATGCCTATGGTGGCCATATCATTTCGGCCAAGAAGCTGATGCATGGAAAAACATCGCACATCTATCATGATCAAAAAGAAATTTTTAAAGGCCTATCGAATCCCTTTGAGGCAACCCGCTACCATTCCTTGGTGATTGATGCTAAAACGCTTCCTGCTTGCCTTGAAACCATTGCCTGGACCGACGATCAGGAGATCATGGGCGTTCGGCATAAACAATATCCGCTTTGGGGCGTGCAGTTTCATCCGGAGTCTATTTTGACCAAACAAGGCAAGGCCTTGCTCAAGAACTTTTTAAATGAGGGTACTGTTTACGGAGCGCAGCGAACGTAAAGGAGTCTACCCGAATTTACTCCGAGCCTTGGCGAGGAGCAAATGATCAAAGAGATGTAACCTTGGTTAACCTATGCAAGACTATATTCACAAAATAAACGACAAGCAAGATTTGACCGCGCAGGAAATGTCTGACGTGATGCGACGCATTATGACCGGAGATGTTCCCAAAGAAGAGCTTTCGGCCTTTCTGCTGGCCTTGCGTAAAAAAGGCGCTGCTGTTAATGAAATTACTGGGGCGGCAAGGATTATGCGGGAGTTTGCCATTGCGGTGAGCGCTGGCAACGATGTTGTTTTGGATACGTGTGGAACCGGAGGTGATCGTGCGGGCACCTTTAATATTTCCACAGCTGTGGCCTTTGTGGTCGCAGGGGCAGGGTGCGTTGTGGCCAAGCATGGCAATCGTTCGGTGTCGAGCAAATGTGGCAGCGCGGATGTTTTGGAATATTTAGGTGTCAATATCGGCATGAAGGTTGACCGCTTAAGCGAATGCCTTCAAAAAGTCGGTATGGCTTTTTTGTTCGCACAAAATCTTCATCCGGCCATGCGTTATGCGGCAGCTGTGCGCAAAGAACTTGGCGTTGAGACGATTTTTAATGTTTTGGGCCCCTTGACCAATCCATCGAAAGCGACACACCAGATGATGGGTGTTTATAGCAAGGATTTAGTGGAACCCATGGCCTATGTTTTAAAGAATTTAGGGCTTCAGCGTGCCTTGGTCGTTCACGGCCAAGATGGTTTAGATGAAATCACAACCACCACCGATACGCTAGCCAGTGAATTTAATGGCCACGAAGTGGTCTCTTACGTGATTCATCCCTCGACATGCAACATCAAACAAGTAAGCGCCCAGGACCTTAAAGGTGGCGATGTGAGCGTCAATGCCAAGATCGTTGCGGATATTCTAGAAGGCAAGCCCGGGGCTCCCCGCGACATTGTGGTCTTAAATGCGGGCCATGCGCTCTATATCGCAGGCAAAACAAAAACAGTCCAAGACGGCGTGGACTTGGCGTGTCGTGCGATTGACTCAAAGCAAGCCAAAGAAAAACTGAGCGCACTTATTGCTTTTACCAATCAATGACAAAAAATTTCCTTGAAGATATTCTTGCCCACAAAAGAAACCTGATCGCGCAAAAGAGATTCTTTCTCGACTCCCTTAAAACAAAGATCCAAGCCGAAAAGCATACGCGGTATCGTGTTTTTGAAAAAGCGATCTCAGTGCCTGGTGAGCTTCATTTGATCGCCGAGATCAAAAAAGCGTCGCCTTCGCAAGGAGTGATTAGCGCCGCATTTAGCGTGCTGGGTTTGGCTGCGGCGTACAAAGATGCCGGGGCGGCCGCGATCTCAGTATTGACCGAGGATCAATATTTTTTAGGGAAGCCTCCGTATGTGCGCGATGTCTCTGATCATGTGGGCCTGCCTGTTTTAACCAAGGATTTCTTTATTAGTGTCGAACAAATTTATGAAACCTTTGCTTTTGGTAGCAGCGCCATCCTTTTGATCGTGGCGATTCTGACTGACAAGGAACTACGCTCGTTTATGGCCGTGGCGGATACGCTGGATATGGATTGCTTGGTGGAAGTTCACGACGAGGAAGAGCTCAAGCGTGCGGTGGATTGTGGGGCCAAGATTATTGGGGTTAACAACCGCAATCTAAAAACATTTGACGTGGATCTAAAGACTTCAGAAGAGCTTATTCCGCGTATCCCCAAAGGGCACGTGATCGTTGTTGAGAGCGGCATTAAGAACAAAGCAGATATTAATCGGATCAAGGATTTAGGCGCGCATGCGGTTTTGATCGGTGAAACATTCTTACGCGCTAGCGATGTCAGGGCCAAGGTCAGGGAAGTGATGCATGGTTAAAATCAAGGTGTGTGGAATCACCAGTAAAGAAGATGCCTTGCGTGCCACTGAGCTTGGCGCTTGGGCGCTTGGATTTATTTTCTACAAAAAGAGTCCGCGTTATGTTGCGCCCAAGACAGCAAAGAAGATCATTGCTCTTTTACCTAAAGATGTTGTTCCCATCGGCGTATTTGTTGATGCACCCGTGCAGGAGGTGCGTGACATAGCAACCCTGTGCGGATTAAAAGCTATTCAGTTTCACGGCAGCGAAACCCCAGATTTTTGTTTGTTGTTTAAAGATTTCCTTACCATCAAAGCCATTCGCGTCAAAGCCCAGGCAGATATTGGAAATGCCGCCAGGTATCAGACGGATTTCTTGCTTTTTGATACTTTTCAAAAAAGCTCTTTGGGAGGCACGGGAAAAGTTTTTGACTGGAGTCTTTTACAAGGTTCTGTTATCCCTAAACGCAAGATCATCCTTTCCGGAGGGCTTAATCCTGAGAATATCGCGCAGGCCGTTGGCCTCAAAGGGATTTACGCTTTTGATGTGGCGAGCGGTGTCGAAAAAAGGCCAGGGAAGAAGTGCAAAAGATTGTTAAAGGCATTCTTTGATAAAATAAACAATTTACAATAAACAAATTACAAACAATTTTCAATAGACAATAAACAATGGAGAGAAGCTCAAACAAGCCTTATGATTTGGAGAAAAGGACTTTGGAATTCTCCAGAGCGGTTATCGAATTATGCAAAAAAGTAGCCAAAAATACGATTAACGTAAGATTGGTCGATCAGCTGGTGCGTTCGGCGACTTCAGTCGGAGCGAACTATCGAGAAGCTAACGAAAAGTTGAGCAAAAAAGATTTTCTACACAGGATGAGGATTGCAAGAAAAGAATGCAAGGAATCGACCTATTGGCTCGAGCTTTTAAGGGACGCAGACCAAAAGATTACACACGAGACCAACGACCTTATATCCGAATCCCAGGAGTTGAGAAATATATTTACAGCGATTCTAGACAAGTCAAGATAGTCTTCGTGTTGTGATTTTTTGATTGTCATTTGCCTATTGTTTATTGTTTGTAATTTGTCCGTTGTTTATTGTATATTTTTCTATCCAAAGGAGACCTTTATGAGCAAGATCGTTTTTGATATTGAAACGGTGGGAGCGGACTTTGACGCTCTTGAGGAGACCTCAAGAGCGTATTTCCTTAAATTTGCTGACACCGAGCAAAAGATTGAAGATGTGAAAAACAGCATGAGCTTTTATCCTGTGACAGCCCAGGTCGTGACGATCGGCATGCTGGACATTGAGACCAATAAAAGTTTTGTTTTTTTCCAGAATGGCGGGACCAAGGAAAAGTTTCAAGAAGGGGATGTGACCTATGTTTCTGGCAGCGAAAAAGAGATCCTTGGGCATTTCTGGCATTTAATGGAAAAAGCCAGTGTTTTTATCACCTTCAATGGCCGCACATTTGATTGCCCCTTTTTGATGCTTCGCTCCGCCATGAATAAGGTTCGAGCCACCAAGAATCTTGTGCCTTACCGCTATGACGCCAAGCTCCATGTGGATCTCTGCGATCAGCTAACCTTTTATGATGCCATGCGCAGGCGTTTTAGTTTGGATATGTGGTGCAAGGCCTTTGACATCAAAAGTCCCAAAGAAGGGGGGATTACAGGTCTTCAGGTCAAGGATTTTTATGCCAAGGGGCTCTACAAGGATATCGCCCGTTATTGCGGCCGCGATCTCCAGGCAACGAAGGAGCTCTATCTGTATTGGGAGAATTATTTAAAATTCTAGGGATAAAGGAATTGAGGATTTGAGGCATTAGATTGTGTCATGTTGAACGTGTTAGGTTTTAGGTTTTTTTTGACACTTGACACCTGACCCTTGAAACTTTCCTTAATGACATTGAAGCATCTGTGATCAATATTACTTTTTCTCTGGTTTAATTACAAAAACTATTTTAAATCCCGCCTTTTCCTGAGAAACATTAAGTCTATTATTGCCAATAGTTTACAGCCAAACGGTACCGCTTTCTTGCAACCCCTTTTCACCCCTTGTTTTTTCCCAATAGTGTGCTATATTCTCCAGTGAGCCGATAAAGGCAAACTCAGGGAAACCTGAGGGCGCAAAACCACAGACCTAAGTTGTCTGAGACTCCTAGGCCTCGCACCCCAAGTGGTGCTTGAGGCATCTACGCCGGTTAGGCGACAGTGGATGGCAAGATGGTGGCTGGGTTGCCGAAGTGGACAAATTCTTTGTCGGCTCGTTTTCTTAATAGCTCACTTAAATAAAGTGAGCTATCGTCATTTTTAGCCTTTTTTGCCCCTTTTTAGCCCCTTAAAATTTTTAAGAAATCTTGCCTCCTCACCTTGAAAAATAGCAAAACATATGCTATACATTCCCTATCAAGTCATTATTTCTTAAATAAGAAAAATCCTGCCACGGAGAAGTAGCGTAGCTATTTCTATCAAAAGTTTTTACACTCACGTCTTATGATGACAAAAAATTTTTAAAAAACAACAAATCAAGGAGGAGAAAATGTTTAAAGGTCTTGTCAAATCTCAAGGTAGTGTCATGTCTAAGCTTATTTCCACCATCATCACCCTAAGCTTTCTTTTGACCTCTGTTACCCCAAGCTACGCCCAGGGTCTGCCTGTTGCAGGGC
>CALGLP010000004.1 GCA_937930175.1 uncultured bacterium | reverse complement strand
TCTTCTACGCTTGTGAATTCTCCGGTAAAACGCACGCTAAGAGCATCGTATCCCTTTTCAATATCACCCGCAGGCACATTCTTATTGCGGGCCATAAGAGCCGCGATCACCTCGTTGATACTTATATAATGCTGCTTCATGAGCATAGGGTCCAAACGGACATTAATCTGACGCTTTTTACCTCCGTATACATCGACCTTGGCCACACCGCGGATAGATGAAAATTGAGTCTTTAAGGTCTTATCTGCGTATTCGTATACTTCGCGCAGGTCGCCGGAGTCGCTAATCAAAACTATGTCCAGGACCGGCTCAATCAAAGGATCGTATTTTTCGATCACCGGTTTTTCTATCACGTCCGGCAGGTCGTTAAGGATGGCCTCAACCTTATCCTTAACCTCTATGGACTTGACGTTGACGTCAGCAGAAAGCAAAAATTCCACGAAGATGTATCCGAAGCTATCATAAGACTGACTTTTGACCTTCTTGATCTCGGAAATCTCGGAAATGGCGTCTTCGATCTTTTTGACTACTAGCGTCTCCACCTCCAGAGGGGTGGCTCCCGGATAGGTCACGGAAACCGTAACAATCGGGAAATCCACCTTCGGAGTCTTCTCGATCATCAGGTTGGAATAACTGAACAGCCCTAGGACCACGAACACCAACACGAACATGACCGTAGTGACCTTATGTTTAACAAAATACTCTATCATGAGTCTATTCCTCTTTATCTGCTTTCCAGGCGTTTACCACCAACAGCCGGTCATTATCCTCAAGCATGCTCTGTCCGCTGAAGATTATTTTATCCCCGGATTGCAGCCCTTCGGAGATTATCGCACCGTAACCGTTACGCAACCGGATAACCACTTTGCCTTTCTTGGCGAAACCATTTTCATTTTTCCAAATAAAATATTCGTCTCCGGCAATATCCAATACTTCATTGGGAACGGCTAATACATTATGTAGCGTCGTGGTGTGAGCGCAAACCACAAATGCAACCCCCGAATCTCGGGGCTTATCGAATTCTACCTCTACCGGAAACATACCGGCGTTCATATCTAATTCCGCGCCTACGCTTTTTAATCGGGCACAAATAACAGATGTATCATACGGATCGTATATTTCTTGACCTTCCTGAAGCGCATTCCTTACTTCGCCAGTTACAAAACCACGGGCAAGGCATCCGTCAACAATCCTGACTGTAAACTGGGCGTACACAGGGATATCCTCAGCCTCTATCGCTTGAACCTCTACCGGCTTCCCGGCCTTCTTCCATTCCTCATAGAAACTGATAATTGCCTTTCCGCGGGCCGCTTTGACTGCCTGGATACGTATTGCGACGGAGGCTAAACTAACGATAATAATTATTAAGTATACCGTCTCTCGCTTAAAGTTTTTCATCTTCGTATTTCTCGGTTACTAACTTCTCAATTTTTGCCAGTGTTATATTTATATTGTAAAGGGTAGCTTCCTTATTGAGCCTTTGATTAGTCAAAGAAAGTTCTGCAATGTTAAGATCGGTGATACTGACCTGTCCGGAAGAAAACATCTCTTGTGTTTGCTTGAAGGCCTCTTCGGCAAGACTCACTGCTTCGATATTTGCTTTAAGATTATCCTTATACTGCTCATATTCTAAATAAGCTTTCTTAAGCTCTAACAGTAAATTTTTTTCTGCCTGTTCTTTCCTGAGAACAGCAATTTCTTTAACCGCTTTGGCTTGGCTCAGCTGAGCCTCCTTTATTCCTCCTTCCCAAATCGGAACACTCACTTTAAGTCCGGCGGCAGAGTAATTATCGAGCTCGCTCCAAACACTAGATTTATTGGAATCGCCTTTATAATTCATAGAGGCAAACGCAGAAATCGTAGGCAGAAAGTTTGCATATTTGCTTTTTACGTTCGCCTCGGTAGAGTCGATTGTTTTGCCAAGCTCCTGCAAATAAGGCTCATATGCGTACATAGCATTCACCAGCGTTTCATAATTAAAATCGGCGTATTGTTCTTGAAAGTTCCCCTCAAGCTCAATCTTGCGGTTAAGATCAACATCAATAACCCTTCTTAAGGTTTCGGTGGCGGCATCAAATTGAGTGCGGGCTTCATTGACTGCCGGAATCCTAGCCGCGACATCAGCATTTATTTTAACGATCTCATATTTCGAGCTGCGGCCTCCGTAAGAGCGCTGACCGAGCAATTTTTTATTCTCAAGAACGTCCGCATATGATTTCTCGGCTATAGATAGGCTATTTTTAGCAAGCAGGCAGCTATAATAGCTTAATTTTGCGGCAAAAATAACCTCCTGCCTAGTCGTTTCCTTGTTCAACCGAGTCGCTTCGACGGCACTCTTGGCCGAATCTATTGCGTACATCACTTTGCCAAACGACCAAACAAGCTGCGAAGCGCTTAGGCCGTTATCTAATGAATGGTCATAATACTTGCCGACGGCTTTAGCCGGGTAATCCATATTGTTAGTCCAAATCGATTGGCCGCTAATATGCGGCAATGCCTCGGAGCGGACTTCGCCGTAAACCCCTTTGCTTTTCTTAATCTCGCTATCCTTAATCTTTAATTCCTCACTGGCATCCAGGGCCCGTTTGATAGTCTCATCAAGGCCTATTTGCAGAATAGAATCCTCCGCTGGGCTATCTGCCAAAGCTATATTATAGGTAAATAGCGCAACTACACTGAAACTGATAAGAAATATTACCCTTTTCATTTTATTCCTCAATTATGTCTGTTGTGAACATTTCATCACTATCTGAACATCTGTTCACAATTAAAATATACCATTCACAAATGGTTTTGTCAAGATAATTTTTAAAGAATATTAGGTGGGAATGTTAGGCCAGTGCTTATTTATTTGCGGCACCGTACAGAAACAACTTAAGAACTACCTCAGATAGGCCAACTAAATTTTCGCCCTTCCCCTCCTTTCTTTGTAACCATTTGAGAGTAATCGTCTTTAAAAGAGACGTAAACACATCGCAGAGCTGTTCCAAGTCAAAACTGCTACTAATAACCTCCTGGCTTTGCGCTTCCTTAAGCACGCTCGCTGTGTATTCTTGCAATTGTAAGCCTATGGGAGATTTAAAGACTCTCGCTTCTGCATATAATTCACTTCCCTCGGAGTCCGAAGCAAATATCTGAAAGAAATCCTGATTCTCCTCGAAGAAAGTCAATCCTTCCAGTATAAAAATCTCCAGCTTCTTTCTTGCATCTTTCACCTGCCCGGTCTTCTCTTTAATTATAGATAATAAGTGCTTTAACTTTTCTTCAAGTAAAGCAAAATAAAGAGCATGCTTATTCTTAAAATGCAGATAAACCGTGCCAGTTCCATATTGGGCTTCCTTTGCGATATCTCTTATTGTCGCTTTGTGGTACCCTTTTAAAGCAAATATATGCTCTGCGGCCCTGAGAATATCGGATCTGCGCAACTGCCTATCTCTTTCTTTCCTGTTTAATACACTCATCTATACCCCCATGAATACCATCTAATTTGTGAACTGGTGTTCACAATTAAAATATACCATTCAATTTTTGTTCTGTCAAGGTAATTTCCCAAGTTTGTGGCTGCGTGCGTAGGAATGTTAAAAGTCAATCCTAACCCCGGCCTTGGCGCCTGCGCCCTTGCGCTCGTCGGATTCCACGAACCCATAGCCTTCTACGAAAGGACTAACCTCAAGGCCGGGCTTCCTTTCCTCTTTCTTCTGATCCACCGTTACCTGTGCTCCAGGCTGGGCGATGATATGCGTGACCTGTTTGGTGGTCTGCGTCGGCATAAAGAATGCCCTGTAAATTGTCAGGCCGATAAAACCGACAAGCGCAATACCGGCTGCATAACGCAGCGTCTTCACCCACGGCAGGAATTGAAAAAAACTCCCGGCAAATTTAAGCAGACTAAATTTTTCGCTTTCCGACACTCTGCACCTTGCCTTTCAGCCAAAGATAAAAAAACATTCCCAGGCCTCCGACTATATTCCCCAAAGTAAAAGCTATAAACATCTTCATGTTTCCACCTCCCCCTTTTGTGGTTTAACCTCGGCTCTTTCCAATATGCCTATAATAATGTTCATGTCTTTTATAAGGCCCTGTTTGATCAGCTCGTTCATTTTTAATTTATAGAGCAGACTTTTGTGATCCCGGATAACCAAGGCAAGCCGCCGATACTCATGCAGGTCAAACTCAATCCTTACTCTACTTATTTCTTCCATCCCGGCTTCTTACCTTTAAATCATTCCTTAAATCGTCTATTGCCTTCAAGATCCGCTCGTTTTCTTTTTCAAAGAATTTGCAGTGCAGATCAAATTCTGCCTTTGAAACATACTGACTGCGCGGCATATGTATCTGGTCATTCGCCAAATGCTGAAAGAGTTTCTCATCGATGCGGCTTACCTGTGCCATAATCGTGCCGAGCATGAAAATAGCAATCGTCACTAAAACCGGTGTGATATATTTTGTCCAGCTACCATTATTATGCATATGACTACACCGTCATTTTTGCAAGATCGTCATCGATTGATGCGATATTCTCATCTATCTTCTGCCTATGCCGCAAAAACATATCTTTCGCGGTTTTAAGGCTTTCTTTGGAATGTTCCTGCTTTTCGCCGTTAGGATAGGTAACGATTTTCTTTCCATTTTTATATTCAATTGTAGCTTTTGCCATTTTCGCCTCCCCTTTTAAGATTGACCGCCTCTGACAGGCCGCACAAAACACATATCACTAATTCTGCTCCAGACTGTTTTGTAACCATCATACGGATACATACACCAGGCCCCGTCCAGCCAAGGCGCACAAACGGTTGACGACCAATTAGGCGTCCATGTATCCGGGAATGGTATAAAATACATCAGATCGAATGCCGGATCATACCTTGAATGATCCACAATTGACAAGAGCTCGTTAATGTTCGGCATCCGCCAATCATCGTGGCCTGCATAATCCAAATTCTCGCAGGCATTGATTGCGTCATACCAATACATAGAGGACCTTAAACCTGCTGCCTGAGGATCTTTTATCCACATAAGGCCTGTCGCCATATCGATTATTGTTCCGTCGCCGTTGTCAATAAACCTTTGAACGCCGCCTATCGGATACCCCATCTGATAGGACCCGTCATCTCCAGGCTGATAAATCATAGTCTGGCCTGTCTTTGGAAGCCCGCCATCTGTAGTTATTTCTGTAACCCGCTTAATTATTCTGCTTGCTTTGCGATGTTTAAGATGCAGCTGCATTCTTAACGCCTCCTTTATGCTTCATAAGTTACTGTAATTTTTCCTGAATCATCCCCGGATTTAACCACCCTAAAATCCTTTATGTGATAAATTGACGGAAGCTCTACAATATCTCCATCCTCTAAAAGTGCCCCGGACGACGGCGCAGGATTTTGCCCGTTAACGAAATATCTCATCGGCCCGCCTTCCGCGTGAATAAGCGCAAAAGAGGCTGGCACACCGCTGCCCGGGTCGTAAACCGACGGTGTTAAGCTCTTTACAATATCGTCAACAATTATCTCCTCGTGATTGATGACCTTTCCCATAGCTAATCCCCTCCTTTAGTTTTTACTGCCGGTCCGCTTTCAAATATCGTCTTTGTGGGCGGCGGTATTTTCTGTTGAGCATCATCCCAATCTCTTAAGCAAAACCTGACATTCCGGTTTTCAGAGTAAAACTTTTCTAAATCAGCTGCTTTCATCCGCTCATGCGCGCAGGGATAAAAGGCCGGGTTAAGGTCCTCCAAATCGATATGCTTATACTTCTCGTAATCAGGAGTACCTGGAATCGGCGTATACGGCAGAGTTACCGCCTCTGCACCGTAGCTTTTAATCAGGTCAATGGTTGACTTAATATCTTCTGCGGTCTGATTCGGCGCGCCGATAATCAGGAAAGAACGCAGACGCTGAAAATGCCTCTTAGCAACATTCATCGCCTGTTCCCAGTCGGCAACAAAGCAATTCCTCTTCCATTCTTTAATAATAATGTCGCTTGCGCTCTCAATAGGAATATTCACCGAACGAAACCCGGCACTAACCATCTTTTCTGCAATATCATCGGTCAATAGGCGCGCCTCTACTCCTCCGTAGGAATAAAGCTCTATATTTAAGTTTTCCTGGATAACCTTATCGAGAATAACTTTAAAATGATTCTCGTATCCATAGAGGATATTGGCGTCGAGAAAAATAAACCTGCTTATTCCCATTGATTTATAATACTTAAGCTCGCTTACTACTTCATCCGGGCTGGTGTTTACCTTTGTGCAGCCCTCTACAATATGAACAGCGCAATATGAGCAATGATTGGGGCAGCCTACCGAGGTCCCTAAAAATATCCTCTCTGGAAGGTTATCACCGAATAAATCCGTATCTATTTTGATAAAGTTATCGCTCGTAGTCTTTTCTTCCAGGGTCATGACTTCGTCGGCACCCGATGCTGCAGCATGATCCGGACAAAGAATAGCATATAGCCCGCCGACCTTTACCGGAACCTTAGGCATCGTCTTTTTGCATTCGGCTACGATCTCATAAACTGCCCTCCAGAGAAAAGTAAAGGTATTGCCAACAAATATCCTGTCAGGCTGAAACTCCTCTAACTTTTTCGTAAGTTCTGATATTGGCAGTCCCAGCCTGTGAAACTCCCTGCATAATTTCTCGTTCTCGAAATTACCGCACTTCTTATAACCGATAAATTGAGATACAGGTATGCCCTTGAAATACATCGCGCCCGGCTTATTCTCCATAAACTTTCTCGGGCGGTAAAGAGGGTACATGTTAAAAAGCTCTACAGTATGGCCTTCTCTGCGCAGTTTTGTGGCAACCTTATAGATGCCGACCGGAGAATTCCGGTACATCATCGTTATAGTGGTATATTCATATGGAACGATGCATAAATACTTCATAGCTTAATCCTTATGCCTCGATGCAAGCAAAGACAGCGCTGACTTTACCTCTTGCAGTTCTTTCACCACGCGGATCATACAGCGGGCCATTACATCTAACTTGTCCTCTACAAGCTCCGCAGGCTCGTCTTTACTTATCTTATACATAACACCATTATCTTTTAGATCTGCCATTTCGCCTTCTTTAAGCGGTAATTTTCCTTCCACAAACAACCTCCTTATTATCGGCCGCAAGGCGCTTGATATCTTTTCGTTCATTTCGCAGTACCCGTTGTCGGGAATCGCCGCGGGATCCTGATTCAAGTACATATTTGTTGCAAAACACCTGTTACAGGAAAACACCTTGCAGTTTAAACACTTAACTGCCCTCTGACGCATTTCTTTTATTTTCTTAAACGCCTCGCCGTTTTCGTCTATACCTTTCCAGACATCGCCCAGGCAAAAGTCATCTTTCTTAGAATAGGCGACAAATCTGTGGCAAGGATAGATCTTGCCCTCAGTTGAAATACCTATCAAGAATTCCCCTGCCCTGCAGCCCTTCTGCCGGTTAAATGAATTGTCCACTATCCTCTCCAAAGAATGGTGCAGATAATTAAAATACTGGTTATGGCCTTTTCGGTAATACAGCTCAATGCATTTTTTAAGCTCATCTATGAATGTGCCGATCACCTCATCATTCCAGTCGCCTTCTACAATAGGCGTAAGGTTAGTCACAGGCGTGCCAAAAGAAAGCAAAGCCTCAAAATCTTTTGAAAGTGATTTTATATTCTCCGGCGTAACGGTCATGCGCACGCCTACGCTTTTGAAAATTTCCCTGATCTTTTTTATGTTTTCTGAAATAACCTTATAGCTTCCCTCATCATTGGCAAATACCCTGTTAGCGTTGTGCGTTTCCTCGCAGCCGTCCAATGACACCTGAAAGTGCCAGTTGAAATTATTGTATTGACGAATGTTCTTAAAATACTCTGTCATCTCATCTGTAAATACCGTCCCGTTTGATAAAATGTGGATTCCTGCCTTAAAATTAAGCTTATCGCATATGCCCCGCAGGTAATCTATACCAGCCCTGACTGTCGGAAAATTAAGAAGCGGTTCTCCGCCAAAGAATGTAAAGGTCAGGCTTTCAAAAGGCCGGGCAAACATTTCTTTTTCATAATGGCTTACCAGCCAGTCTATGGCCGCAACCATAGTTTCCGGTGTCATATCTCCGGTGCGGTTTTCTTCATAGCAATATTTACAGCGCAGGTTGCATTTATTAGTCACAAAAATATAGGCAGATTTTGGCTTCATTTTAATCTCCGCAATCGCATTCGCTGCAGCACTGCTCCTGGCAGGTGCAGGTGCAGGTACAAGTACACGTGCAGGTACAAGTGCAGGTGCATTCGCATTCACAGCAGACTATATGCGTATGCCCTGCCAAGCTTTCTAAATGGCTTCTTAATTGTTCGTGAGCCGATGCCTTGATCCATGTAACAAGCGCTGTAACCGGGTCGTCCTCAAAAGCAAAACCGGGCGCAAAGGCGTTGGAATTAATGCTGTATGCTGGCACATAATGGTAGTGACCATTAAAGGCCTTGATAAAATTTATAACCTCATTAGTATGCGATGCCTTCGGCGGCGTTTCATCCACAATAAGCTGCGCATTTGATTCTGCCCATGCCACAGATACATCCGGCACTTCCGCGTTTGAATTGTTCCCATTGAATACATGATAATGGCCGTCTAAGGCTTCTAAACAAGCCCGTAGCTCTACAATGTGCGTCTTTTTAATAGGCGTAACATCCTGAACTAATGGATCGTCCGTCCATGTTGTAGGTACTGGATTTCCTCCGGAGCTTTTCGGGGGCCCGCTTGTATAATTTCCCATGTGTTTCCTTTATGCGTATACCGCTCTGGGCGGCGCGTTCTCAAACCTTGAATTGGCGCTGCTATATCTTAATCCCTGGCCGTCTTGAACTGAATCAAGGTGAACAGGGATAGTCTCATAAAACCCCTTGGCACCGCCTGCATTGGTTCCGTAACATTTGTTATTCCCCGGAGAAGCTGCGCCTCCTTCCAGCTTTTCAGTGCCGACTCCGCCGTCTTTTAGCTGCAGCTTATCGCTTCCTGAAATCTGAAACACCAAAGTATCGATAAGCCCGTCTAAATACTCCGGCGTTGTATCACTGACATCGGCTTTCAGCTTATTAGGAGAATTCGCCTCCGGCAGGACCCCGGCTGCAGAAGGTATGCTTGCCAGGCCGGTCAAAGCTGCGCCGCTCACCTTATTCGGCGTGACTATCTGTGCCAGCTTTGTGTCTTCAATTCCGGCCCCGGGCGCTACCTTGGCATTCGTAATTAAAAGATTCGGGTCCGTGCCTAACTCTAAGGCTTCCCAGTTTGCCCTGCAGGCAGCCGGGAAGTTAATTAAAAGCATGTCATTTTCCGGCTTTGTCTTGTCCCAAGCCATCGGACACCTCCATATTCTTATATTGTTCTGCGACCTTATTCATGTCATAAAGCTCTAACCCGTACTCCCGCAAAGTCTCAATCCAGCAGACATCGTGCATAAATAAGGCTTGCGCGTAATTAAATGCCTGCTCAATGCAGGTAAAGACTAAAGGCCGCTTTTTGGGAGTACGCAAAATAATGCTTCCCCTTATCAGCACATAGGCCATGTCTTTGGGGATCTCTTGCTTGCATCTTGAGCAAATCATTCTTGAGTTCCTTCCGCGCTTTCCGCATGCTTAATAAACTTTTGTAGCAGCCCGTTAAGTAGCGGTTTGCTGAAATCAGCATTCTTAATCCCGATTGTTTTTACCCGGCTTATTTCACCGCTGTCATTTACTTTATAAAGAATAACGCCGCTTACAAAAGCGCCGTTATCAAACTCGATAATCACTTTACTCGGTATCAGTTTCTTACCCATTCTTAAACTCCATGGCTATGCCAGTCAAAAGTACCTGTCTGCGCGGCACCTTGAGCATTGAATAACTTGACCTTAAAACTCGTCGTAGACTTATCAACAAACTGCGTATAAACGCCTCCTCCGGAAGTTATCTCAATATGCACATTCGGCTCCTCGTGATAAGTTTTGGTAAAAAATACCTCTTTCCCCTCGTTTGCGTCCGCTACTGCATCGCTTCCGAAATCATCCACATCAGGAAGGTCTGCAAGATATTGCAGGGTTGAGCACGTCACATAGTCACCCAGGTTTGCGCGCGTTAAAATCATCTTAAGCTGAAAGTACCGACAATAATAATCCCCCGGCTGATAATCTGCCCACTCGGACCAGTTGATATTGTCTTCGGACAACCGTATCTTAAAATTGGCCACATTCTGCGTCTCTTGGCCGGTAAACCGGTAAGACAGGCTGTCGTTAAACCGTGCGTCCGGGTCGCTGTTAAACCTTCTGCCTGTTGACAGAGAAACGATTGCCTCTATCTCAATAAAGGCAGCTGCCACATAGCCGATATCCCGGACAGGCGTATCATATTCTCCGGAAAGGAATCCGTCGGAAATTACCAGCGTCTCAAAACTGACCTCAAGATTTGTCTTTACGCCTTCCCATAATGGATGCTCCTGATATTCAGCAATTACGTTCCTAAACGGGATCTCACCTACAGTAAGGACTGATTCTGTAGGGTTTTCAGAATAGTTACCGGAAGTATCAATTGCCTTGATCCAAAATTTCTGATCAATGCCTTTCTTAAGACCCGTAGTAAGATAGTGTGTTCCCTGCTGAAATGTTATTACCTCTCCGCTTTCCCAGTCTACTCCGCGCCTGATTTCGTATCCCCAAACGTCCACATCCGGGATCTCGCTCCAGCCGAAATAAATTTGATCCCTGTTCTGGTTAACCAAGAAAGTCGAAACATCGCTTGGCGGGGCAGATTTGCCCACAACAGTAATTGAGGATTCAGGCGCTGTCACAAGAGAGCTTTCCTCATCCATATCTGTAAGCGATGTGACTTTAACCTTATAGGTGTGCCGGTCAACAATATCGCCGATAATGCGGAAATATGAGCCGGTTGTTTCGCCTCTTGCACCCCAGCTTAAGCCGCCGTCATCGCTTAAATATATTTTTGCCTTGGCAAAGGACTTGACATAGTGGTCGACATACACCGGCCGGTCAAACCAAACATCAATCGCGTTTTCAATTGTGCCGTCAGTCTTCTTAACCAGGGATTCGGTTAACGTAAGATTTGATACGGGCGGAATTTCTCCTGATAAAGAAGAGTAGTTATTCTGCGGCAGGATAATATCAGAATCGTCATAAACCGCTTCGTTATATTCCAGGGCCTGAATCTGCACCTCGTTCTTGCCTTCTCTTTGAATCGCTACAACTCTAAAGTCTTTTTTGACCTTATTCGTTTCGCCTATGGCATAGACATCAAAATCCTGCGGCGTATTTGTGAATGCCTGGCAGGCGATTTCTGTATAGGTCCCGGCTGGCGAGGTTATTAATTTTTCCTCAATCGAATCATCAGAGAATCTGATTTGTATCTTATAAGACTTGCCGTCTTCAATAATCATAGGCCGGTCCAGCTTAATTAATATCGTTGTGGAGTCGTCCTTTACCCTGCCCGAAAATCCCCACTGCGGCACATCATGCGAAAGAGAAATAATATCTCCCGCCTGGCAGGCAACTGCGTCAATGCCTGCCTTAAAAACAATTGAGCGGTTAATATATTTGGCAACCTTTAAGGCATAGCGCGCTGCGCGGATAGCATAGCTTGCGCCAGTGGTAAATAAGCGAAGCTGGCTCTTGCGCATCGGCTCGCCGTTAGCCAATGCATCCTCATCGATGTAAGCAATGGTTTCCTGGCGGTAATTTTTCTCTTTATCTGTAAACTGCACTTCAATCACATTCGGCACTTCTTTGATTGTCTTCCAACTCTGCACAAAGCTATCTTTAACGATATTTCCCATGCCGAAAAGCTGAGTCGGCAGCGTTTGCTTATCTATTTTGAACGATATCCCGCCTGCACTGTATAATGGCATAGCGTTAAACACAGCACTTAGCTGAATCAGAATATCGAGCGCCTTGTTATTTGAGTCAATCACGACATCGAGCCTGAAACGTTTCTCAAAGCCGCCTTTTCCGTCAGCCACTTTCTCTTCGCAATACTGCGACATTTCCAATAGCGAGGCGTTATCCAGATGCGAGGTTAAAATAAACTCGCCCAGCCCATAACGATTGTTGACAATGAAATCCCTGAGGCACCATACCGGATTGGCTGAGAATTTCTGGACATAGGTTATGCCGTCCCATTCAAGCAAAGTATCGTCACATAAAAGACGATAGTCGCCTCCATCCCAATAATAATCTTCCCAGCTAACCGCCACACCGGTGTTTCTTATGTCCGGCACTAAAACTTTCTTGCCCTTTACAACTGCTGTAACATTCGGGGTTCCGCCGTTAAGCTGGTCTGTGGCCAAAAGCTGCAGGCCCAATAAAGCTGTGTTTGGATAACTTAGATCATCAGTCTTAAGCTCATCTATCTGAAATAAGGTTAAATCACCCTGCCGAAGCGGTGAAAGCGAACTGTCATCTGAGGTGCGGGTGATCCGGATATCGTATTGCCCGGGCCCTAAACCGACTTTGCGAAACACCCTGCGCACTGTGGAGCGGGATTTTTCCGAAATGGTCGTCTCGCCTAAATTAATATAAGTGCCTTCTGAATGGAGCTTGTATTCAACCTTGTAAGTTACGCTCCAACTTTGGATATCGCCGGATCCTTGGCTCTGCTGGTAAAGCCCGTTATTCAGCCTTAAGTGAATCTCAAACCCTTCCACATCTAAATCCACGGTAGTGTAAACATAAGGGTTGTTTTTAACCAGATTGGCATTAACCGGATAAAGATTGTGCAGGTCTTCGAAGTTGCTGACAAGACTCTGAAAGTTTGCGCCGTATCGTTTTGAAACCGTCACTCCTCCGAAGTTAGCAATAGGATTGTTATTTATTTCAATGCTCTCGATTGACTCAATCTCTCCTTCGCAAAGCGCAAGCAGAACATTTAAGTAATGGCTATCTCCATCCTCCCAAAGGAATTGATTGATAATATTCCCGCCGATCCTGTGTTCTCCGTAAACAACTGCCACCGGCACTCCTACTTCCTGGATAGTCTGCACGCCATCCCAGCCGTAGGTAGGCGACCCCTCATCCATGCCGGTTGCCGAGCCTAAATTAAAATCCGGCATCTTAGGCTGGTTCATATGCTGATAAATGGCATAACCCATGGAGAGCACGAAAAAAGTAAATAAGAACGGATGCGCCACTGCCACGGCCCATACTGCCGATACTATGGCAGAGATAATCGCAACCACCGGCGCTTTTACTTCCGGGATAATAGTAACCTCGTCTTCATTATCAAGATATGCTGATAAATTCTCGATGCGCTTGCCGCTGACAATAATGCGCTTATTCTCGTAATCAAACCCGGACTCAATTAAAACTTCCTGAAGCGTCTTATGACGGGAGTAAGGGACCTCCTTAACCTGAGCCTCTTCCAGTTTAAACGGATTGTCTATGTTCCTTATAGTCAGCATATCTTGTCTTTTAACCTGTAAAATCCCTCTATCCTTGCCTGCCAGGAGAGATCATTTATCCTTGAGATAATCACGCCCGGCCTTGCGCAATGAATAAATCTTCCGCTGCTTAAGATTATTCCTGCGTGATTGGCAATTCTTCTTGAATTAACAAACAGTACTCCGTCAAGCATCTCGGGCGCCTTAACGCTTGCCCAGTCATGGAAGTAATGCTCTTTAAAATAATCCTTTCCCTCCGCTCCCCAGATTTTGCTGTATTCCAGTTCTTCAATATCAAACAGCCTCACGCCTAAGTCAGCATAGACAAACTTTAGGAAACCCCAGCAGTCAAGCCCCTCTAAAGACCGGCCCCTGTGCCGATACGGCAACCCAAGATACTTGTCGATGATATATTGCTCTACATCACGTAGATGCGCCTTGCCGGTACCGACGGAAACGCCCCGAATCTCTGATAGTTGTCCAGCTGTTTGCATCTCTGTTTTGTCTTGTTGCATGTAAGCTCAGCTCCTGAATATCCGCACTCTGGCGACTTAAACTTCCAACTGCAGTAATTCCGCGAGTAGCGCCTTGCCGGAAGATCTACCCCGAGAACATCGAACTTTCCTGTCAGAGTAAACTCCACGTTATTTTGATCTGCCGTATAACTGTCGATGTAGAAAATATCATCCATAAAGGCATCCGGATCAGATAACTGATCCAGCCAGACCATACGAATAGTTACCTTCCTGCCCCTAAAATCAAATTGCTCTAAGTAGAGCTGGATCAGCCTTGAGACATTGGCAAGCCGCACCTTAACCTGGTCAATCTGGCCTTGATTATTCTCGCCGACAAACTCATGGGTTATAGGAAACCGCGAATAAGTAACGCCGTTATAAATTACATCCTCGTCAAAACTCGCTAAGCGCAGGTCATTTACGCCGTCATATTTTTCAAGCGTATACAAAAATATCGGTGAATTCTGGCGCTTGGCTTTCTCTTGCTTAAATGTGCTGTCTGTCTCTCGCGGCATTATTTCACCTCGATAAATTCAAATTCAAAATCATACACGCCGTATGCCTTGCGGCTAAACTGAAAGCTGTCCTCAACAAAACGCACGGTGTATTCAACCAAATCATTCGGGTTTGTCCAGGTAAACGCCATGAATGCTCCAAACTTGCTCTTAAAGAAGTCTGAAACCTCCGTCATTTCTGTATGAGTCCTATTATTAAACCTAAGCGTCCATTTGCGCTGAGGGTTTGCCCATTTACGGCGCCTCTGTTCTGCTCCGTTTTCAAACTCCGAAACAATCGTCTTATATTCAAGTGCCTCATCAATGAGAAAATCCGGCAAATACGTGAAATCGCTCATGTGTAACTCCTGATTACCGAACGGATCTTGCCGTTGTTATAAATGTCGTCTGCAATCGCATTGGAAAGCATCTTGCGGTTACGCCAGACATCCTGCGCATCCCAAGCCTGGATGACCTGGTTAACATTTATGGTTATGCCTGCTTTGGCGGGTTTTCCTTCATTTAAGGATTTCAAACTATCCGGCCCGCCTAATGCGCGCATTCCGCGCCTGGATAAAACCCCCTCCCCGGTCTGCGCAACAATCGGCACCTCATCAGGCGCAAGGCCCGCATGCGCTCTTACAGGTAAAATCTGGCCGCCAGAGTGATATATCATGCCGCCTTGGTGGAAGAAGGGGATCATGCCCGGAAAAATAGAACCAATGGTCTTAACAAGAATCATCTTGGCCAAAACCTCAGCCAAGACTTCCAGCATCATGTTGCCAAACTCTGCAAAATAATCTTTGGCATCATCCATTTGGCCTTTAAAAACATCACTAAAGAAGTGTTTGAATACGCTCCCCAGCGACCGGGCAACGCCTTCTCCCATAGACTGAATTGCGTCAAACTTCTGCGCAACCTCTTCAATCTTGATATCCTTGCCTAAATTCTTAAGGGCATCGATAAAACTATTTATCGCGTTCTTTGCTTTGTCATATCCTTTAACGAGGCTGCCCTCTCCGGTAACTAATATATTTGAAATCTTATTGCCTACCCGGTCCATCTCCGCGTCAGAGGCTTTAATTAAGCCCTGCAGGTTATCGCGGAAACGTTTGATATGCTCTGAAGCTTCCCTGTAAGGCTCGCCGAGTTTGCCGGGAAGTTTGCCTAAGACCTCATAGAACTTTTCTAAACCAAGGGCTAATTTGTCAAAACCCACCAAGAGATACTTAATAAGTTTTACAAAGCCGATGTAGACCATCTGCGCGCCGATCTCAACTACGTTAAGGACCGGCACTGCCACATCTCTGAATTTAAGGAAAACAACGATAAGAATAGACACGGCGATAGCGATCCCGGCAATCCAGGGATGCGCTAAGGCAAACAGGGCAAGCTTGCCGACTAAATCAATAATGAGCCCGCCTAATCGTATCAAGCGCCCTATCAAGGCAACTACTACACCGCCGAGTGTCATAAAAATACCGGTGACGGCAATAGTCTGCACAATCATCTGCTGCGTTGTGGGGGTCAGGCTATTCCAGAGATTAAGCAGATTGCCAAAGACATTGGCCAATTTATGCGCAACCGGCACTAATGCCTCGGCAATGCTTACACGAAGCCCGATAAAGGCATTATCAAGGCGTTTTAGTTCATTTGAGACGGAAAGGGAATATTTCTCTGCAGACTTAAAGGCAAGAGCAAGAGGCCCGGTCAATGCGCCGCCCATAAAAACAAGGTTCTGGCCGACCTGGGCAATCTCTCTGCCTACGTTACGCAGCGTATCGCCAAGCTGCTTGCAGGAATTAGCAAACTTCTGCAGATTGCCTTCAATCCCCTGCAGGCGCTTTGAGACCTCGTCTTTTAATTTCATGATGATTTCGAGTTCTCTGTTTGTAGGCATTAATCCTCTTTCTCTTTTGCCAGGGCAATCTCGCGCTCAATTATCTTTATTGCCTGGATAAATTTAAGCGGCTGATCTAACCAGCCGCCGGGATTAGGCAGATATCCTTTCTCGAAAAAAAGATACGCGTTCAAATATTCAATGCTCGCCCTAGCAACAAGTTTCCTTGGACACCGCCTAAACTCCCAGTCCTTTAACTTCCAGACGCCTTCAATCGGCGAATCTTCCTCGCAGCCGCGCTCTACCTTTAAAGCGTCTGAGCACGCCTGGCAGTCGAGCCTAAACTTATGCAGCCCGACCGCCAGGATTAGTTTTTTTCTTCGTCCTCGCTCAAAGAATTCTCGGCTAAAATCACTTCCGAAAGCTCATCTATCAAAGCCTTAGGCAACATCGCTATAATTTCATCTGCGACTGCTGAATAATTCTTCCCGTTTATAGCTGTTGAGACCGTATCAAATTTGAGCGGCTTCCTGTCGCGCGGATCCAGGAAGTTGTCGAAACCTTTCAGCCCAAACTTCACCACCAAGAGATTGCGCTTTGAGGCGTTGATGTTTGCCTTAGCCGGATCCTTCGGATTCTTGGAGCTGAATTCAAAAGAGGTAGTTTGATCCTCAATGTAGGCCCTCGAATGAGAATCAAGAAGCCCGACGTGAAAAACCGTGGAGTTATCTTTGTCAAGATCCAGTTTTGACTTGTAAGGTTTGGTTTCGTAAATATTAATTCCCGTAAGCATGGCTTTCCTCCTTTTGTTAAAATACTAAGATTGATACTTCGTCATCGCCGTATAAAAGCGATCCGTTCAAACCAAAAGTGCTCTTGGCTAATTGCAGGCCGTCTCTATCTTCATCGTCGACTTTGGTATACTGCGCCCTTGGCACATAAAACCTAAACTTATTTCCGGCTGTCTGGCCAACAGTAAAATCAATCACCATCTCAGCTCCCGAAAACCATTTGGAATGAAAATCGTGCGCCGCGCAGGAAACCATCTCCGGATTGAATGAGCCGGAAACACTCCTTCCCGTGACAGCAAAAGATAAAATCCCTCTTGGGTCATTAACGTCATCGCGAACCGCCAGGGTATTACCAACATCGATATCCATCTCCCCTATCTTCGCCGAATAGGCATCCACTGAGAAAAGCGCGCTTAAGAATACCGGCGGTTTTGTATTCTCGTAAGCGACATCTGCAAGAAAAGATAAATCGCTCACTCCCGCTTCTACACCCTGAAAATCAAAATCAAGAAGCACCGGCTCGCCTGACTTAAAACTAAACTTCACCTTGCCCCGGCAGCCCTTTAAGAGCTTGCGCACACCGTCTTCATAACTGCCCTGGGTAAGCGAGGGAATGTTATCAGAGATAGGCTTAATCTCATTACCCACTGTTACCGGCGCAGACGAAGTAGTTGCTGTTGCACCTGATGTGCCGCCTGTAATAGTCTCGGCTGACTCAAATGCCCCTGAGATAGATACAAAGTAAATATTCGGCGAGCCGTTTGCAGTATTAACCACCACCCTGCCTTTTGCGCCGGAAGTCCCTCCGGTAATTGTTTCTCCGTGCTCAAAAGGCCCGTTGGTAACTGCGCCTATATTCATTGACTTAAGCTGGCTGACTCCGAATCCGCAGGCTTGTAAAATCTTCGCCCATTCAGGAACGGTACCGGCAATGCCTGAGCCTCTTAACTCCAGCCGATATGACAGGCCTGCTGGCCGCTTGCCGGGAAGCTTGGCGATATTTGAGAACGACTGCCGCGCAGGGTTGCGTTCAAACATAGCTATATCAAAACTCACCTTCGGGTTGTAGACTAAAAGCCTGGCATCAGCCGCAGCCAAGGCTTCAGCAGCACCTTCTGCCACTTCTATCTTTGCAGCAAGCTGCCTTTTACGCGTAAGCATGGTTTAACCTCCTCTATCCCGACACTTCGGGATCGTTTTGTTTGTGCTGATAAATTATCTCAAGCTCTGTGATTATGCCTGACTGGGGCTGGCCTTCTAAAGTTTCAAAAAGGACATTGGACTTAATATTTGTATCCTTGGCAAAACCTCCGCGCGTGTAGTCAACCATAAGCGCTTTTTCAATATCCCCTAAAAGACTGTTTAAGAGCGTATCTGTTGACTGCGGATCATCCTGCGCCTGCCTCATCCAAACATCGAGATAGACGGTAAGCTTACAGGTCGTAAAAGGATTAGGCACCGGCTCTTTTTCTTCGGGCCCGGCATTAATAACAATGCAGGGAATTGAAACAAGAGAATTGCCGGACTGCCGCCACCTTTGCACGCTGGCAATGTCATTGTGATAGCCGTTTGCAATTGATATGGCCTCAAGTGTTATCTTTAAATTTTCCAAAATACTTTCTCTGACTGTCATACTTTATTCAGCGCCTTTTCGATTGATTTGTTTAAGATATCTATCCGCTCATTCTGCATGTCATCCCAGGTTTTGTAGAACATAAGTCGGGGGCGTATGCGCACGCTGTTTTTTAAAACAAAAATAGGTATCAGCTCGCGCAGTTTCTTTTTAACCTTGGCCAAGAATGTTTTACCTTTTAATTGGATAGGGATAACATTCTTGAGCAGCCTGGGCTGTTTGTATTGCTTCTTAAGCCTGCCGTCAGAGGTAAAAAGCTCTTTTCTTGCCGAAAGCGGCACTGCAAGCTTCCCGCCGCCTGGATTCTTAAGTATCGCGCCTTCCTCATGCATACGGGCAATCTTCGAATCCGAGAAAATCACCATACCCATACCCTCGATATCCTGCGACACAAAGCTTGCTCTTTGAAAATGAGTAAATATCCCGTGCGGCCTGCCTTTGATTCCCGGCGGGCCCTGGAGTCTGGTTTGTTTAAAGATTTTCAAGAACTTCCTCGTGGCATGATCCATCCCGTCGGCAATTTCGTATTTAAGCTCTTTAGGGAAAATCCTGATTGCCCGCTCTAAATTCTTTGTATTAATCTCTAGTCTTAGTTCGCTCATTTTTGCAAAAGCAAATGCCATACCCCTTCGTCTTGACCTAAGATATCAGCCACTACCCAGTCAATTGCAGCTCCGCCGATAAACTCCGCAAGCGAAACCAGATCCCCGCCTTTGTTAATGGATGCGATGCCGGATGTTTCGTCATTAGCAATAAATATCTCAAATTGGTTTAAAAGGACGCGGCCCGCATCCTCATAGGCAGGGTCTATGCGCTTGCGGTTCACAAGCGCTTTAATAACTTTCGCAGCGCCGCCTTTAGGCGTGTAGGTAATTTCCTCGGCAAACTCATCCGAGTTTAAAAATATCTTTGCCGCATCTTGCGCTAAATTATCTTTGAAAGCCATAGGCCCCGCTTTCCAAGCCTTGCCGGGAGGCTGTTAAAGCCTCCCGGCACATTGCTTGTTTCAGACGCTTAATTAGGCGTCGACTTTCATCAAATGCGCAAAAAACGGATCGATGATTATTTCATCCACGTGCTGCCTTACGCGGAAGATATCGCTGCGTGCCGCATCGTCGCGGTACTGCTCGACTGTCGCGTTCTCTGGGCTGTCAGCGCTCCACAAAAACACCCTTCCAACGCTCGGATCGGAAAGCCGCTGCGAATCTCCGATAGTTGCTACCATCGCGTAATCGTCATTCCAGATATCCGCGCTGGCGAACGGCTTGCCTTCTTTGGCTGTGTTGTAGATTCCTTTGCCTACAAGGATCCTGCGCACGCCAAGGATATCTGCGAGGGCGTTAAGTATCTCTGCCTCAGTAAGCCTGGCCACATACTTGATCGCGTCCTTGATGCTGTTATTAGCCAATAGGCGGTCAATATTGGCCTTGCTGCAGATAAGAGCGTTCGGATCAATCCCGCAATTGGCTCTTACCCTTTCTCTTGCCGCGCGCACCTGCAGCGGAACATCAGAGCTTGGGTTGTCCCAAGGAGCGCCGGAATTGTCGGTGTAGAGCGCGGGCCCGGCAAACGTGGCTGTGTTGAACACAATCCCTGCGATACGCCTTTCCTGAGCCTGTAAAACACGCCGCGTGATGATTTGCACCGTGGTAAGCTCTGCATCAAAGTCCGTCGCATAAAGGCTCCTCTCACTGTCATCAAGAGGCCCTTCAAGGCCGTATTCTTCGCAGTTATACTGCTTGTCCTTTGCCTGAAACCCGTCCCTGTTATAGTTGCCGCGCGGGGCCCTCTTGGTATCTGCTTCGCGCGTGATGCTTTCCCTGGTTATTGCGGGGAATATGCTTGCCTTTTTCTTGGTCGGGAATATCGGCAACACCTGCGTCCCGATAAACTCATCCTGCTGCTGGATAAATTCCAAAGCCGCTTCGCCCAGCTCTAACCTCGGTACTGCCCTTGAACCCTGATAATCAACTCCCATTGTATCCTCCTGTCTTTAAATATTTGTTTACAGCAATAATCCTTCGATAATCTCGCCGTCTGAAGCAGCTGCTTCAAGCACCCGGCCCTGAATCGAACCGCTTACCGTAGCGCTTACCTTTCCGTCGTTTGCGCCGTAAAAATTTCCGCCGACGGCAATCGCGCCGTTAGCTTCAACTTTAAATGTCCGGCCCGTGGTCTTTAGATCTACACTGACCATCTCGCCCAGCGCTGCCTTGGCCGCGGTAAACCCGATAAAGGCCTCGCCTGCATCTGCGTATTCAACCTGCGTGCCGCTTCCTGCGCTTAACTTTACTCTGCGGTAAGCTTCTAATGCCTCGCCCGCCACAAACGCTTTTGATCCGATATTAAACTGTGACATCTTTCTCCTCCTTCGTTTTTTATTGCTTTCTTTTTTCTGCTGTTGCCTTTAACGCTTCGGTCATGCTACAGTTATGCTCCTGTTTATAGGCATGCGCCCTTTCAAGATGAGTCGTCGGCTTCTTGCCTTTGTCCTCGTCGTTATCAGGCCCGACATCCGGCGCCTGGGCATGCTGAAGGCCAGCAAGCTGTTTGTCCTGAAAACTGATTGTTGCCTGCTCTAAAGACAATCCGTTCTCAACCGCGGCAATAGCAAGGTCATTCATATCTTTGAAAGCCTTCGCTTTCTTTAAGATCGCTACAACCCGCTCTCTTTCCTGTTTCTGCCCGTACTCGCCGCCCTTTTTGACTCCCTCATCAAGACCTGACTTGAAGACGGAATCAAAAATATCTGCCCGCTCCTTTTTCAACTGCTCTACGGTTAAATTTTCAAGCATGGTTTTCACCTCCTGTTTTTTTAAGATAGTTTGAAATTCATCTTTATTCGTTCGATACCTCTCCAAAAATGCAATCACCCGCTCAACGGCATCCGGCTGCTCTAAGAACCTGTCCAGAAACCCCGTCATCTCTGCTGATGGCTTTACAGACTCAGATAAAAACGGCATGCCGAAAAGGCCGTTATTCGCTGCCGGATCGTCAACGATATCCACCGACATCAATTTCTTAACACGGATAAGCGGCGGCAAAGCATTGCCCTTCTCATCCTTTGTCAAGGACCCGTCTTTTTCCTGCCGGTACTCCTCGTCCCAATGTATGACCATGGAAGAACCGAATGCGTCGGGATCGCTTTCCGCAAGCTCCATGGTATAACCCGCAAGGTCTCCATCTGGCGTCTTATGCGCGGTTTGATCAATATGCAGATCCGCCCTAACAATGCTGCCGTCCCGCCTAAAATTCTTAACCCTTCCCAGAAACGTACCTAGGGCGGTTGAACTCATGTTGGGATGGCCAAACCTCGATTTGATCCCCATCTTTGGCTGATTCCCCAGTTCAACAATTTTGTCTAACGCTGTATCATCAAACTCCCCCCTTTCGTCATGTGTGACGCCTTTGGTGACAACTGCAAAGCCTTCAACCACCTCATTATTCCTGCTGACCCGGACACCTCCGGCCCGTGCTATGTCCGTGCGAAAAAGAATATCCTTATTGGGCATCTTGTTCTCCTATCCGAATATCAAGCTCCTTCGGCATGGCCATCTGGGTTTTACTGCCGATTGTTATCTTCCTGGCCGCTTGAATCTTTGGTTTCTTTTGGTTCTTTTGCTTTTTCATCGCTTGGAAACTCCAAATCCAATTCTTTCATTTTTGTGGCTTCGCGCTTGCGCTGCTCAAAACTTTCTTCCCAGTCTTTGCCTTCCTGCGCGTAAAGGTCAGAGTAGGTGACAATGCCGTTCTTCAATCCAACCTCTGCGGCCTGCGCTTCTTTTAGCGGATCAACCCATTCCCATCCCGGCGCAATCCATGAGGCGTTTGTCCAGTAACGCTTATTCTCATAAAATGTTTCGGCCGTAATCTGACGGTTAAGATATGCTTCCTCTAAAAGCATTTCCCAAACCGGCTGGCAGAGTTTACGGCTAAGCCACTCCTGCCTCATCCTGAAATACCTGCGCGCCTCAAGTAGAGCCGCCCGGGCGCTTGAATAATTTGTCTTTGAGAAATCCTTTGCCACCAGCTCATACGGCAGGCCCAGGGCGGCAGAGATCGCTTTTAATATCCTTTCCACAAACGGCTCAAAAGTAGCTCCCGGTCTTTGTGGATTAAACGAGGTAATGTTTTCTCCGGGCAGAAGATGTTTGATCATCCCCGGCTCTAATGACTCGATAAGCTGCCCAGAAGAATTTTTGTCATAAGCGGAATTAACTGCTACATCCATTGACGCTTCCGAAGTAATAAAAAGAGAAAAGCACGCTGCTATCCTTGCCGCTACAAGCTCGGCCTCAGCATATTCTGCTAAATCCTTGAAATAAGTCAGGACCGGCGCAAAGAATGGAACGCCCCTTGTCTGGCCTGAGCGTAAAACAAAATACAGGTGGAAAATATTCCTGCGCCCGTATTCGTTCCTGACAGGTATCTCAATAAATTCTCTTTCTCCCCTTTTTGTAAACCTGATATCTCCGGGATGCGTCTTCTGAATGAAATACGAAATCGGCTCGCCTTTTTCACCAATCCGTACGCCTGACCTTATAGATTTATCCCCCTGCATACGGGGCGGAGTATCGAGCCGGTCAGATTCGATAATTTGCAGCGCCAAAGAATAAAGCCTGCCGGGCTCTTTAAGCATCTTCGGGATAATGATTGCTTCGCCGTTTTCTAAAATCTGTCTGTCCACCAGCTGCTGGATTTCATAAAAGTCCATGCGGTTTCCGGCATCAGCAAAAGGAAGCCAGTCCTTCCAGACCCTCTCAGCTTGTTTTTGGAAACTGCTCCCCGTAGCGTCATCGATGCCCAATAATTCCTTATCAATTCTTGATTGCGGCCTTATCCCGGAACCGACAACATTTGTAGTCATGGTGCCGGTGATCCCTGAAGCATGCGCGTCGTTGCGGTTTAAGTCTCGGCTGCGCTCGCGGATATCTTTTAATTCCGGCAATAAATCCTCATCTGCCGAGCCGCCTCCGGGAAGCCAGCTAGATCTAAGCCTTGACCTTGAAGCGCCTTTATAAGAACTAAACGACTCTGAAATACCGATAGCCTGCCGGAACATGCGCCTCTTAAAACCGGCTTTGGGCGAGAAAAAAGAAATAATATCATCTAGTCTGTCTGCCAGTTTTTCGCCGATGCTTTTTTTCATGACGGATCCTTAAAAGAGGCGTATGTTGTGCGATCTGATGTGGGAGACATTTCTTTCTTGAGCTGATCGCGCATTTGTTTTAAGTCTGCGATATCGCGGTAAGTCATAGTCCTGCCGTTTATCGTGTATGACTTCACGCCTGAACTTAACCCGTTGATAGCAGTTTCAATAGCATCGAGCATTTCCTGTTTTGTAGGCGCGCTCACATAAACCTCCAATTTTACCCAATAAAAAAGCCCGCCACCGCCGTGCACGGTAACGGGCTTAATAAAACTATTGGGGCGCTTATAAAGGCGGCCAACCTTTTAGCGCAAATATTCTTTAACTCTATATTACTTGAAACCCTGTAATTGACAAGATAGTCGTTACTACAAATTAGTAAAAACTATCCATCCTCTTCAGCCTCAACAGATTTGAAATTATGGCCGCATTTCTGGCAGATATGATATCTAACCGGCGGATGGCTGGAATAACATTTAATATCTTTGCTTTTACACTTGGGGCATTTTAAGGGAATAAATCTGACTCCGTAATCTTTTGACTCATTCTGCGGCCTGCCGCCTAAATTTCTTTGCGGCTCAACAGAATCATTACGGTCTACATTTTTCAGCCAGTTAGGTTTTCTCTCAAGCCATCGCCCCATTAAAGCCAAGACCCTTCCCTTTTCCGGATCCAATCTTCCCTTGAATGCTCATGCTCTTTAGCTTTCGGCTGGTAAACTCTCACGGCGCCGTCCTTGCGGATATTCAAGGCGCGGATAATATCCGCCGCAGCTAAAGCGTAAACCTCGGCGTCAAGGAAGTGATTTGCCGCTGCTTCTTTCTTTTTCTGCCAAACTTCCTTTGCCCGGCCGGTCGTGCGGTTGCGTATCAATATCTTATGCTCAGAAGCAAACTGAGTCAGATACTCCTCGCTTGGGTTTTTAAAGATGTGCCACTTGACCGGATCCCGGGAAGTAATAAGCCGGTTAATTTTATCCTTATATTGTGTTACGTTTAAATGCCATAAGACAAGCCCGCATGGGATAACTGCGCCGGTGCGCGAATTGATATCTATTTTGTTTGCGCGGTAAAATCTGCCTCCGCTGATTTCTTCAACTCCCTTTATCGCTTTTGTCTTATCGGCCCAGCTCCGGCAAAAACGATATACTTCATCCGTTCGAAATCCTGAATCAATACATGACATATAGATACCTAGGGTTTCGTCTGAAGATAATCTTTTGTATTCTGTTTTAAATAGGGTTTCTACCAGATCATCCCAATATTCAGCTCTGCCTGCGCGGATAAGCCACGATTCTTCGTAATATCCCCAGCCGCGTATCACAAAATAAAAGTGATCCTTCTGCACATCCACGCCTGCAGTTAAAACCAAAACTTCATCCGGCACAACTCCCTCATCATAGTCACGGGCAAGGTTGCGCACCTTATCTACTGTTGTCTCTTCGATTTTCTCTTCCCAAACCTCTGCCAGCCAGGAATTGACGAAGTTCATTAAAAGCTCGATATAGTCTTTTGATTTTAAGAACTCCGAGGCGATGTCACTCCATGTAAGCCAGGGAGAATAAAGAGAACTTACCCAAAACCCGCGGTTTCTGCTTTTTTCTTTCTTCTCTGGAATCCATTCACCGCTTAACATAATCTTCTGCTTTTGCGAGTCTTCTATCTTCTTGCCGCAATGAAAACATTCATACCATGCTAGTCGTTCATTCTTAATCCTCTCGGGCGAAGATTCCTCTCTCGGCCATTTAATCTGGCCAAATAACAAAACCTGCAGTTTGCCGCAATGAGGGCATGGTACATAAAATCGCCTCTGGTCTGATTTCTCATATTCCCTGAAGATATATCCTTCGCGCGTAGTCGGCGTTGAAACCTTGATCGTCTTTTTATTCCAAAAGGTTTTCTGCCTTTCTGAGGCAAGTTTTATCGGGTCTGCCTCGCGGCCCGAAAATTTCGGATATTTATCAACCTCGTCTAAAAACAGATAACGGATAGGCCGCGATGCAAGATCGGCCGGGCTGTTGGATCCTGCAAAATAAAGAATCATGCGGTCAAAATGATATTCGAGTTTCGTGATATCATCGAGATTCTCAGGAAGATATTTATTTAATATAGGGGAAACTTCAATCATTGGACGGACTCTATTATACGAAACGCTCTTTGCGTCATCGGCCCGGGGTGAGACCATAAGCGTCGGCCCCGGATCCTGGTCAATGACATAGCCCAGCATGTTATACATCGCTTCAGTCTTCCCAACTTGAGATGCTGCCATAACCGTTATTTCGTCAACAAACGGATCCGTGAACGCATCCATAATCCCTTTTAAATACGGCGTCCTGGTTGTTGACCATTGCCCTGGCTCTGCAGAAGTTTTCACGTCGAGCCGCCTGAATGCATCCGCCCATTCACTCACCGTCATCTTATTAGGCAAAACCCATTCCTCCGCCGCATAAGGCAAAACAGTATTAACTATTGCTTTGGCTATCTTTATCCCCACTTTTCACTCCTGCAAACTGATTGATGATATAGCGAAGCTCTGCGTCCAGCATCTCGCAAATAACCTTCGGCTCCTGCTGGTACAACTTAGGTGCAATGTATTTTGGTAATCTCAAAAAACCTGCCCTGATACCCCTGATCTGATTTTTGATTAATGAAGCGTGATCTGCGAAAGGAATAAGCTCGCCTTCTTTTTGCTTTAATTCAAGCTCGCTTAATTTGGCGCGGTTCTTGCGGTATTCATTTTCCCAATAATCTTTGCTGCCGTCTTCGGGATTTTGCGAAGCATAAAACCACTTGAAGACATCGCTGACTTTAAAACGATAGATTTCTCCCTGTGAATCCCGGATAACCGGCAGTCCCTGCTTTATGTAACGCCGGACCATGCGGGGAGATTTCTCTAAGAATACTGAAATTGTCCCGAGGTCAACCGTCCCATCAAGTACATTACTTTCTTTTTTGTGCTCGGATCTTTCAAACTCCTCGAGCTCCTTAAGCTCCTTGGCTGATAGCGTTCCTCGCTGCAGTTTCTCAACGAGGGAGATGTAGCGTTTTTTGCGGGCAATCTCTATTAAGTTCTGACTTTTTTCATCCATTGCTATCTTCTCTATGCGCCTTCCTTCCTGAAAATTCCTCCCATCTCTTGACGGCCACGTCGCAAAAGATAGGCTCGATCTCCATCGCATAGCAGCGCCTATTTAACCGTTCAGCTGCAATGATCTGCGAACCAGACCCGCTAAACGGCTCGTAACAGATTTCTCCGGGCGACGTATGCACGCGCATAGGAATAGCGAATACCTCCGTAGGTTTAACTGTTGGATGATGCAGACCTGGGTTGCGTTTCTTGCCTTCCCAATCAAGCTCCCAGACATCAGTATGATATTCGGCTTGAGCAGGATCACCTGAGCGCAAGAAATCAATCATCCACACGCTGCCGATAGATTTGTCTTTTGGCTTATAGGGTGGTTTTTGTCCTTTAACCCACATAAGAAGACAGGGCTCATGGCGCCAAGAATAAAACGAATATGTTAATACCGCGCAAGGCTTAACCCATATAATCTGCTGGTGAAGGAGAATGCCCAGCTCGTCGCAGATATTCTCAATCATGCCTCTTCGTTTTGAAGCATGCCAAAGATAGAGTGCGGTATTTTCTTTGATATGCTTAAGGCCCACTACATAAAACTTCTTTATGAATTCCTTAGCATCCGGAATATCGACTTCATGATAAACTCCGGACCAGTCGTGGCCGCCGGTAGGCCTGTCGGCTCCGGTATAATCAACGCAATAGGGCGGATCCGTAGCAAACAAGCTTGCCTTTTGATTATCCATAAGCCGCGCCACATCGCTTTCGTTTGTAGAATCGCCGCAGAGAAGCCTGTGTTCGCCCATAATCCAAAGGTCGCCTTTTTTAGTAATCGCCTCTTTAGGCGGTTCAGGAATATCATCCGGAAGCGTCTTACCGTCTCCTAAATTCTCAACTCCCATGTCTCCGACACTGTCCCGTAAATTCTTAAGCCTTAAGGCAAGGTAATCATCAGCCGCCTCATTGCGCAACTTCTCTAAAAGCGGGATAAGCGCCTGCGTCCATTGACCAGCAATCTCTTGGTTATTGAGCGTAACATTCATTGCCTGTTCTTGAATTTCATCAACGTCGACCAAGATAGCCGGTGCGGTCGCAACGCCCTCTGCCTGCAAAATCCTATACCGCTGATGCCCTGAGATGATATGCATGTTGCGCTTATTGACTACCAGTAAGTCTACATAGCCAAACTTTTCCAGGCTATGCCGCAGGCCCGAAAGCGCCTCATTCGTAATCTCCCGCGGATTATATGGGGCGGGCTTTATTTCTGATAACTTTATGTCACTAATTTCGGGCTTTATGTTAATCTTTGCCACTCTATCCTCCTTTTTCTAACCCTTTAATAGATATATAGTTAAATGAAAAAGATAGTCCTCCGCCCTTTTCGGGTAGGACCCATTTTCATTGACATTGACATCAATTTTTTAAGCCCTAATCACTGAAAGCCCGCGCCTCGCCCGACCCGCGCCGCACACCCCCTTGGAAGGACCCGCAAGCTTTCTTTTAAGAACAAACCAGAGTTATTCACAATTTCACAGCCTCTACTACTATCTTTTGATAGTTATCTCTTGTTATATATCTATTGTTCGTGTGACACGCCAGTCACTACCTCTGGTGACGCCTGTGTCACTACCCCAGTGACAGCCCTGTCACTGGTGACATCAATGTCACTACTTGGTTGTGGATAACTTTTGACTGCGGAAATATTAAGCAGCTTATAAATATTCGGCTTGCCCTTCTTCCTTTCAATTGAGACAGCTTTTAGCCGCTCAAGCTGCTTCACTGCCCGCATGATCGTGCGCCTGGATACTCCGCAGTGATATGCCAGTGTAGTAATAGACGGAAAACAGTCCTGCGCCTTAAAATTAGCGTAATAACAAAGCCATGAGTAAACAGCTACGCCCATTGTCCCAGCATTCTCACTAATGAGTCTTAATGCTGCCTTATCTATCCAAAGGAATTTGCCGTCGCGCAAATCCCTGATATCTATCTTTTCGCTTCCCATAAAAATACTCTTTTAAGAAGATGCAAACTCATACCAGGCCATCTTGCCCTTGAGGTTCCGCCGGATGCATTCTTCCTTGCTTATTTTTCTTACTATGCCCCTGCGGACAAAATCCCTTATTGTCCTATCGGCCCGGAGATAATAATTCTTAGTGCCAAAGGAGATGACTTCAGCTTTAGAGAAAACCCTCTTTTGCTTACACCAATTTAAGAGCTGCTTTTCCTTGGATAAGAATAAGTCTCCTTGACCATCATCCATTGCTCTCTACCGCCTTCCGATAATTAAAAGGATGCCGATAATGATCGATGAAATTGCAAAAAGCCAAATCAGTATCCTTATGAATTCTTTTGGATCCTTGCCAAACGGCCGGTTTGCCTCGACAAGTCTATCGCGGTTATACCAACTCAAGCTTTTATAGAGTTTCTTTAGTCCCTGAATAACTTTCATGGCTCTTCGCTCCTCCTTATTCTTTCCACGGTGAATTTGTCCTCGCCGAGCTGCCGGGTCATAAGGCCGATAAATATCTGGGCGATGTATTCACCGACTTCGCTTGAGACATCAATGACCGCCTTATCGTCTGTGGCCAGATACCCGGCATGAAGCCGCACCTTGGCCTGGCCGAAGGTGTATTCCGCGGTCTCAATGGCACGGGCGATCTGCTTATCAATCGTCTTCTTGCCTACCTTTTCCTGAAATTTGAATTTGCACACATCGGTCATTTAATTTGCCTCCATACACATATCCCGATTTTTTCCTGAAAATGTCCCACCCTTTTTGAAAAATTATTTCAGGTAATCTTTAAGGCCTTCCCTCTCGAAGATCTCCCGAATTCGGGATATTTCTCTGTATATACTGCTCTTTTGTTTGCCAAACTGCTTGCAGACCTCTTTTATGCTGAGGTCTTCATCGCTCAACAGTCTGCATAGCTTCTTTTGCTGGGGAGTAAGTTTTTGATATACCTTGGAAATTTCTATCTTGAGGTCCGTTTCGGTTTGTGGCGGGGCGTCCCTGTCTTCGGGAATCTTATCTTTTAAGGTGGACTCGACTTCGTCATCATTAAGGGGCTCATCCAGAGAGACTGCTTCAAAAATCGTCTTTCGCTTATGTGCCTTAAGCTTTTCGGCGATTTTCTCAAGCTCTTTCTTAATGACCCCGGCCATAAAAGTTTTCTTTGACGCTTCGCGACCAGGATCGTATCGCTCCCGCAGGTCCAGCCAGCAGATAAGACAATCCTGCAAAAGATCATCAAAGCTTTCCTGTCTTAAATATTTATACTTCTCTCTGTATTCATTGATTATTGACTTCGCGGTGGCAAGCTCCCAGCTCTCAAATAACTTCCCGTAATTGAGACTCATGAGACACCTCCTTTTTTTATTTCTTGAGGTGTCTTTAAATGAGCCCTTACTAACGTTAGCCTTTTAGAGAGGCCAAGTAAATCACGGAGGTCTCATAAATATATACAGAGGTATCTCTATTTATGCTTTATTGCTTTCGCGAGGTCATCGATGCCCAGCAACTCCCGCTGGGTCGGCTCTCTGCCTAAAATTCCGGTAAGCACTTCTATCATTGCCTTGCAGAGCCTCTCATTAAGGATTTGCCTTTCTAACGCGGATACTTTCTGCGCGTAGACAATCCGAATCCGACCTCCGAATCGCTTATTGAAATTGTTCTTTATGGTCTGCCCCATATTCCACCTCTACTTACATATCCCGATTTTTTCTGCAATTTGTCCCAATAAAAATGGGACATTTTGCGAAAAAAAACGGGATATATACATAGGGCGCCTATGCATCGATTCCTCTTGACTTGTAGGGGTTTTGTTATAGGGTTGGGGTGTCCAAAAACCTGAAAGGGGGTGAAACCACATGACCGCAGAGCAGAAAAAGAAAGACCGGGAGTTTTTGCACAAACTTCACGCCAAGCATTACGGCAAGAAGAAACCAAAAACTCAAAAAGCCAAGGCGTCGGTTGATAATTCTCCGTCGCCTAAGGAAGGTATTGTCTTAGCGGCAGGCAGCACACGCAACGAGCTAATGCTGACAGCTAAGCAGCGCGGAGTTAAGAATTTTCGGGTGCTTAACAAGCAGGAACTCACCGACGTTCTCAAGAACATCGGCGACCAGAAAGCTGTTGATGCTATTGTGGCTGGGGCTGTGACCAGATGGAAGGCTGGCTGGGGCAAAGGCAAAAAGCAGAAAGCCCAGGCATAACTGTTTTAGCGACGCCAGGCAGGAGAGTGCCTTCTGCCTGGCGGGTGCCTGAGTTAAATGCGGTGGAAAGTTTATGGCTATGAATGTTAAAACAGATAATACCCGTAAGAAAAAACGCTACGTTATATATACGCGCTGCTCTACCGACGACCAGGCCCAGGGAGATTTTACTACCCTGGATGCCCAGACCTACCACTGCAGGAATCTGCTGGATGCGTTCGGGCATGAGCTTGCCGATATAGGCAATAAAGGCGTGGTAAAAGACGACGGCTATTCCGGCAAGGATCTCAACAGACCCGGCATCCAGATGATTATTGACCACGTGCGCAGAAAAACTGCCGCGTTTGACGGAATAATCTTCTTCCGTCTTGACCGCTTAACCCGCAATACCCGTGACCTCTACTGGCTTATTGATCTATTCAACTCCAAAGAGATCGCTTTCGTATCCGTACGCGAAAACCTTGATAGCTCAACTGCCATAGGCAGGGTAGTAATCGGCATACTCGGTATTCTATCGGCTTTTGAGCGGGAGCTCATCGGCGAGCGCGTGAAGGCCTCCTGCGTTGCCAGGGTGCGACAAGGCAGGTGGGTTGGTGGCAACGTGCCCTTCGGTTATAAATTGATACCAGACGGCGCGCCTCTTCCAAACGGCAGGCAGCCGCATAAAATTATTGTCGATCCTGAAACAGGAAATAAGCTGCGCTTTATCTGGGAGATGGCCGCTAATAACAAGTCGCTTTATGATATCGGACAGGAGTTAATCCGCAGAGGCATAAAGACTCCTACGGGTAAAGTCTGGCGCAAGCAGAGCATTGCCTGGATTATAAAGAATCAATTTCACAAGGGTTATATAAAATACGGCAAGGAGATCCACAAAGGCACTCATCCTGCTATTGTGGACGAAGAGTTATGGTTAAAGGCAAACCGGGTCCTCACCGCAAAACTTCCCGGGCATCGCTTTATAAAACAGACCCCGGAGTATATCTACCTCTTAGCCGGGCTCCTTAAGTGCGGCGAATGCGGAAGCCACTATGTCTGCGAAAGCGGCAACGGCCAGGCAGCTGAGAAATTCTTTTATTATGTATGCGGCAGGTCCAAGCAGAAATTAGGCTGTGATGTGTCTAGGTTCTCTGCCAGGGGCTTTGATGAGGCGCTTATCGATTATTTCAAGCGGGCATCTACTGATCAGGACATCATCGTAAAGGCGATCGGAGACGCAATCCTTGATTCCCAGATAAAACTCGAGGCCCTTGAGAAAATGATGAAGCCTCTCCAGGAGAAACTTGAAGAGACCAAACAGGAAGCGAACAGGCTTCTTGAACTGGCTATGGACAACAGGATATCGCAAGGGAAGACTTACAAGGACAAGATGGCGAGGCTTGATGAGGAGATTGTCAGGCTAGAAGACGAGCTGGAAAAACTGCAGGCTAAAAAGAACGTGGCTCAAATGTCGGCAAGCTCGGGGCAATTCTTGCACTCAAACCTTAGGTTTGCCATGCAATATATCGAAAAGGCCCCTCCGGAAGCCCAGAAGAGCCTTATACAAGCCATGATCAAGGAAATCGTCGTTTACAAGGATTATATCGAAATCAAAATGTATATAGACCAGCCCACCGTTGACAGCATTTCATGCAGCCTGCCCGCCCCGGAGACCCAAAAAGCCCCTAAAAATGACAAGCGCCCTGCAGGGGATGCCTGCAAGGCGCTTGTTACTGTATCGAACGCTCGAAGTTCGCCTGAGCGTCAAGGTTGGCTGCCCCGCATGGACTCGAACCATGATAGCAAGATCCAGAATCTTGAGTCCTACCATTAGACGACAGGGCAAATTACATTTATCTTTTTTTTCAAAAAAAATTTCTGCCTCAAACAACCCTGAGATCAGAACAGCTCTTTTATTTTACTTTTCTATCAAAAATGCCATCCAACAACACACCCGCTAGCCTACCAAAGATTTTCTTTAACCCAAGTATCGGCATCTTTCACAGCTTTCCATAGCGCAGGTACTCCTTTGCTCGTATCCTTGGCAAAGCCTTGTCCCGCCCCCTTAAAAGTCTCGCATCCCACAACACTAAAAAACAGAACAATGAGGATCACAGCGGACAATCTTTTCAACATCTTTAGTCTCCTTCCCCTCTTTACTCGTTACAAAATGAAAGCTTTTTCAAGTCGCTCCACGGTCTTTTCTTTTCCCAAAAGACTCATCGTCTCAAAAAGACCTGGCCCGACTGATTTTCCCGTTAAGGCAACACGCACCGGGTGTACCAAATCAGATGACGCTATGCCAAGCTCTGAAACCACGTCCCGAAAAGAAGATTCTGTTGCCTGTGGCGTAAACTCCTTTAACGCTTCTAACTTTTGTGCCAACATCATAAATTCTTTTTTTCTATCTTGCGTAAGATATTTTTGCTTATCTTCCTCGCGCACGCTAAGCGTATCAACAAAAACAAAATCTGCCCAGTCAAGAAAATCCTCCAGCGTCGATAACCGCCCCTTAAACAAACTCACAATGCTTTCAAGTCTTTTACGATCAAAGGTGTCTGTTACATATTTTTTTTCTTTAAGCAAGGGAATCAAAAGATCCGTCAATCGATCAAGGGCCATGGCCTTGATATGCTGGGCATTAACCCATCGCAGCTTATCCATAGAAAAGATCGCTGCTGTTTTGTTAATTTTTTTTATAGAAAAATTTTGACACGCCTTTTCAAGATTGACAATTTCTTGATTGGGCCCAGGCGACCAACCCAAGAGCATCAAATAATTCACAATACCTTCGGGTACAAAACCCATCTTGCGATAATCGCTCACGGCCACAGCGCCGGTACGCTTGGAGAGGCGTCCGCCATCTTCACCCATAATCAACGGTAAGTGCGCAAACTTGGGTATCTTAAAACCCAAGGCTTCATAAATAATCATCTGCTTAGGGGTATTAGAAATATGGTCTTCCCCGCGTACAACATGGGTGATCTCCATTAAGGCATCATCCACCACACAGGCAAAACTATAGGTTGGCGATCCATCGGATTTTATCAAGACCTGATCCTTGATCGTCTCGGAATCAAAAACAATTTCTCCGCGGATAAGATCATAAAGCTTAATCTGCTGCGGCGGGATTTTAAGAATAACAGCCTCTCCGTCTTTGTAAGCCTTGCCTTCGTCTAAAAGCTTCGTGGCATGCTGACGGTACACATCAAAACGCTCGCTTTGCAAAAATAACTCATCCCAATCAAGCCCAAGCCATTTCATGCTTTCTAGAATCTCATCGAGAAATTCTTTCTTTGAACGCTCAAGATCCGTATCTTCAATGCGCAAAAGAAAACTCCCCTCCTGGCTTTTGGCATACATCCAATTAAAGAGTGCCGTCCGCGCGCCGCCGATGTGGAGATATCCTGTAGGACTAGGAGCAAATCTAACTTTCATCTTTTTTCCTTTTGCGATAAGAAACTCGAAGGCGCTGATGGGTCACGATGTTTAAAAACCTTAAACACGGTAAGGCGTTTTCTCAAAACCTTCTTTGATCAACTGATTCACAACATCCGCAATACGCTTTTGATCTTTAGGAAGAATAGCAACAAACTCAACTCCCGTATCAAAGACAGGTGTCTTTGCGGGTTTATCCGGTTGCACTTTCACCGACCAAACGACCTTGCCGCGGCATCGTATATTTTTTTCCATGTCCAATAAATCGATTTCTAGCTCGACATCTGAAAAAAGCTTGATGTCTTTCTTAAAAAGAAGACAAACTCCACCTGTTCCAATATTTTCCGTATGTGTCAAAAAGGCATCCAACCCGCTTGCCTCATAACGGATCGTTATCAAACAAGGATAGTTAACGCGGGGAAATTGTCGTCGTTCCAAGCCGTTCCAATGATTCATCAAACCCTCCTTTGAATTCTTATAATCTTTGTTGTCAGTCCGGTCTTTTCATCAATGGTAAAGACCACACCATTTAAGCCTACATCCTCAGTGGCCACTTCAAACTTCGAAGGGATCGTCGTCAAAAATCGTTCAATAATATTCTCTTTTTTCTGCCCAATAACAGAATCAAAAGGCCCTGTCATGCCAACATCGGTCAAATACCCCGTCCCCAGAGGCAAGATCTTCTCATCCGCTGTCTGGACATGCGTATGGGTACCGAAAACAGCAGATACCTTGCCATCCGCAAAATGCCCTAAGGCGATCTTTTCACTCGTGGCCTCTGCGTGAAAATCAACGATCACGATCCGTGTTTGGCGATAAATTTCTTTTAAAACCTTGGTCATCGTCTCAAACGGACAAAGGACATTATAGCGTATAAAAACACGACCTAAAAGATTTATCACGCCGATTTTCTTGCCTTTCTTCGTTTCCGTCACAAAAAAACCATGTCCTGGTGTGTCCACAGGAAAATTAGCAGGACGTAACAATCGCGGGGTCTGATCAAGATAATCCAAGATATCTTTTTTGTCCCAAATATGATCACCGGCAGTTAAAACATCGCACCCATAAGAAAAAAGCTCATCGGCAATCTTGGGGATGATCCCTGCTCCACCTGCGGCATTTTCCGCATTGGCAATAACAAACTCAAGATCATGCTCTGCGATGAGTTTAGGCAACAAGCCAGCCACCGCGTCGCGGCCAGGCCTTCCTACAATGTCTCCAATACAAAGGATATTCATACTATTTCGCGAACTCGATCGCGCGCGTTTCCCGAATAACAATAATCCTGATTTGCCCAGGATATTCCATGTCAGCCTCAATCTTTTTCTTTAGATCCCGCGACATAACCAGCGCTTCGTCATCGGTGATCTTGCTTGGCTTAACCATCACCCGCACTTCGCGTCCAGCTTGAAGAGCAAACGCTTTCTCAACGCCCTTAAACGAATTGGCAATTTTTTCAAGCGATTCAACACGTTTGACATAGGTTTCCATAGTTTCTGCGCGAGCCCCTGGACGTGCGGCACTCACAGCATCTGCCGCGGCAACCAAAACACCCAAAAGAGACATCTCGACTTCTTCGTGATGGCACTGAACTGCTTTGACAACCTCCGGCAGTTCACCATACTTACGAATCAACTCTGCGCCGACCAAGGCGTGTGGGCCTTCCACATCCTGCCCAGCTACCTTACCGATATCATGCAACAACCCTGCACGCCTCGCCAGCTTAAAATCAACATTCAGCTGTGAAGCCATAATCCCCATCAGAGACGCAACTTCTTTAGAATGATTGAGCGCATTCTGGCCAAAACTTGTACGATACTTTAATTTTCCAACGAGCTTCACAAGCTCTGGGTGCATGCCATGAATGCCCAAATCAAAAGCTGCCTGCTCACCTTCTTCTTTCACCTTCACTTCAATCTCTTTTTTAACCTTTTCTACAATTTCTTCAATACGCCCTGGATGAATACGCCCATCCTGAATCAAACGCTCAAGAGCAATCTTGGCAATTTCTCGTCGCATCATATCAAAACAAGAAATCGTTGCGGCTTCTGGGGTATCATCAATAATGACATCAACCCCGGCAGCTGTTTCAAAAGCGCGGATATTGCGGCCTTCACGGCCAATAATACGTCCCTTCATTTCATCGGATGGAAGATGGACAACGCTTACCGTCGTCTCTCCAGCATGCTCACTGGCACAGCGATGAATAGCAGCGGAAAGAATTTCCCTGGCCTTTTTATCTGCAGATTCTTTAATCTCTTCCTCCATCGCACGAAGACGCGAGGCTTTTTCTCCAAGTAAGTCTTCATCCACGCGAGAAAGCAAAAGATGACGCGCATCCTCCACGGTCATGGATGAAATCTTCTGTAAACGCTGCTTTTCTTCTTCCACAAGATGATTAAGCTGCTTATGCTTCTCCTCAAGACCCGTTTCCTCTTGATGAACTTTTGCAATACGCGCTTCCACATCTTTTTCTTTTTTCTCCAAAAGCTCTAAGCGCTTTTCGACATTTTCTTCTTTAAGTAAAATACGTTTTTCCGCGATCGTGATTTCCTCGCGGCGCTCCTTGGTTTCGCGCTCAAAATTTTCGCGTACCTGAATCAAGAGATCACGGCTTTTGATCTCGGCTTCTTTGATCTTATTTTCCACTTCATGTTGGGCTTTATCCAAAAGTTCTTTAGATTTGAGCCTCGTTTTTTGCAACCGCTTATCACTAAAAAAACGGCTTACAAGATATCCCGATAAAGGTAAAAAAACCGCTAGGGCTAAAATCCCTGCGTTATGCAAAAATGGTGTAGCCTGCGTCATGAGAACATCTCCCTCTTGTTTGATAAAACAATTGAGCCTGTGTTTAACACGTACTTCTTGATTATGCTGTTAAGACGAGAGAAACGGGAATATCGTGAGCTTCAAGCTCAGGAAGAGCATCAACAAGCTGAAAATCAAACGCCAACCCGATGGTGGGCGTTGTGGAAGGCAAGAGTTTTAAGAAACGATCATAATAACCTTCACCGCGACCGAGGCGATTATTGCAACGGTCAAAAGCCACGCCAGGCACAACGACCAAGTCTAAACGGTCGTTGTCCACAAAATGCTGACGTTCTTGTTTTGGTTGTTTAATCCCATACGGTCCATCGGTTAATTCTTCTTCAATGTTGTTCACAAGAGAAGGTATGATTTTCTTTTCAGTACGCACAGTTACTGGAACAGCAACGTTCTTGCCCATCTTTTTAGCCTGCTTGATCATTTCCCCAGTTTCCACTTCACCATCAAACGAACAATAAAGCATCACGGTTTTTGCCGCCTGGAAAGCCGGCGTTGTAAACAACCGCTTCTGAATAAGCCTACTTTTCTGTCGTCGGATTTCCTCCTTCTGATTCTTAAGTAGTCCTAAAAGTTTTTGACGTAAAGTTTGTTTTTGCATGCGATCCATAAATCCCCGCCACAATTCTTACTCGAGCTCACCCCGTTAGAAAACCAACGAGCGCGATTCAAAAAATCCCCGTTGTTATTGATAATGCCTCATGCATAGCTTCTAGCGCTGCCGTAAACGAAAATTCCACCATTATTCCTTACACGAGCAATACTATTTTCTAACGGGGCTCATTCTATCATTTTTCTTATTTCCACACAACTTTAAAGTTCGTGGATGTCAGAACTTACAAAAATTGGCGATTGCGCATTATCGACCTCACAAAACGCTAAAAACGCAGGATGGACAACAATCAAAAGGAAGCTAGGAGAGGTCTTGAAGCTTTTTTAAATGTTTTTGGATCTGCTCTTCAAAGCCCTGATCGGTAGGCTCATAAAACTTTTTCTTTAAAGGCATATATTCCTGAACAACATAATGATGAGGAAAATCATGCGCGTATTTGTATCCTTCGCCGTGGCCTAGCGTAGAGGCCTTAGGATACGAAGCATCTTTTAAGTGCACAGGAACGTCTTCAAGTTTTTTCTCTGAAACCTCTTTAAGTGCTTTTTCAATTCCTAAATACGCAGCGTTGGATTTTGGCGCGCACGCAACATAGACCGCAGCCTGCGCAAGCGGAATACGCGCTTCAGGAAAACCAATAAATTCTGACGCCTGCAAAGCAGCATTGGCTAAAATTAAGGCCTGGGGATCCGCATTGCCTACATCTTCAGAAGCACAAATACAAATACGCCGAGCAATAAAACGAGGGTCTTCACCAGCATAAATCATCTTAGCCAGCCAATACAGCGTGGCATCCGGATCAGAGCCACGCATGGACTTGATCAAGGCGGACGCGGTATCATAATGCGCGTCGCCATCGCGATCATAAAGAAGCTGTTTCTTCTGAATGGATTCTTGCGCAATCGCAAGCGTTAGCGAAACAATACCGCGTTCATTTTCTTTGGTTGTCAGGACACCAATTTCCAAGGCATTGAGCGCTCGCCTGGCGTCCCCATCGCAGGTTTGCGATAAAAAGGTAAGGGCCGCTTTTTCAATTTCGACATTATATCGCCCCAAACCCTTGTCAGGATCTTTGAGCGCCCTTGTAAGAATAACTAAAATATCTTCTGGAGAATGGCTTTTGAGTTCAAAAATCATGGAGCGCGAAAGCAGGGGCCCAATCAACGTAAAAAAAGGATTTAACACTGTAGCGCCAACAAGGACAATGTGTCCCTGCTCTAAATCTGGCATCAAAACATCTTGCTGAGCTTTATTGAAACGATGAATTTCATCGATAAAAAGAATGGTTTTCTGTCCGGAGATCTTTTTGCGCTGGCGGCTCGCGGCCAAAACCTTGCGCAGCTCTTCAACGTTAGAACAAACCGCGTTAACACTTTCAAAATAACTTTTAGTCTTGCGACTAATACACTGGGCGAGCGTTGTTTTGCCAGCGCCCGGGGGCCCGTAAAAAATAACAGAACTTAAGCGATCCGCCTCGATGGCGCGAGTCAAAAGTTTGCCGTCACCCAAGATATGTTTTTGCCCAACAAAATCCTCAAGGGCCACAGGTCGCATGCGAAAGCTTAGAGGCGCATCGCGATCCATCATCGCTAAATCTTCCTCAGGCTTCAGAGGCTCAGCAAACAACAAATCATCATTTTCTGGTGAAAATTTTTTCCGCATAATAATGAACCCCGCCTGTGCCGTCAGAAGCTTAGTAACATGAACCGTTCGTTACAAGTGGGTGCTTCTCTGAAATGTCCGCAGACATTTAACAGAACGAATGCTCCCTTATATACTGTATTGGTTCAGTATATTTGGCTTCCGACGAACACTGCAGGGAAAGATCAAGAAGCGCTCGATCGTTAAGATCCTATCTTTTAACAGCCTGAAACGCGCTCACAATGTGGCTACAAATGCGCTGGTGTGCCTCTTCAACTTCTTGCTCAGTGAGCGTCTTGCTCGATGATTGATAAACCAAAGAAATGGTCATGCCCCTTTGTCCAGGAGAAATCTTGTCGCCGAGATACTGCTCAACAAAATCAATGCTTTTCAAAAGCGGCTCGCGGAGATGAACAATAGCCTCTTTAATGCTTTGATAGCTGATCTCTTTCTTGAGTGCAAGGCTAACATCGCGCACAATGCTTGGATAAGCATTTAAAGGCACATAAGCGGCAATCCGCTTGGCATCATGCTGACATAAACCGTCAATGAAGATTTGCGCAAAAAAAACATCCTGATGTTTAATATCCCAAGCGCTGAGAATATTTTTTTTAATCTTGCCGAGAAAACCCACGGCTTGCCCTGCAAAAATAATGTCCATGGTTTCCTGGGGATCCAAAGACACATGTTGCCCTGACCGAAAAACAAGGCCTTGCGCCTTAAAAAATTCAAACGCGTTCGCAACAATACCCTTGATATCATAAAAATCATTCTTTCTTGTCTGTGGCGAACGCCAGTCATGAGCCGGTACTCCCGTAAGCCCAATCACAAAGACATCCTTCTCACCCGACGGCAAATAAATCTTACCTATTTCAAAAAACCTTAAATTCTTCTGCCCGTTCTTCACATTATGTCCTAGGACATTGAGCATGCTCGGCAAGCACGAAGGCCGCATCACTTCTTGGTCTTCATTAAGAAAATTCTGATTGTACACAAGACCTTGCAGGGACACCTTGGCCTTGACAAGGTCTGCGGTGCTTAGCGTTGTATAAGAAACAATCTCGCTGCAACCCTGGGAAACAAGAAGCGTGGCAAGCTTTTCTTTGAACATACGCTTTTTGTCTGTTGCGATGTTCAAAGGATTAATGGCGCAAAGGCGAGAGGACAAGCGATCAAAACCAATAATACGGCCAATCTCCTCAATGACATCCACGTCCGTTTTAATATCCGCACGAAATGACGGCGGAGAAACCTTGAGTCCTCCCTTGGCTGCTGAGCTAACCTTACACTCAAGCTTTGTTAAAATATTCTTGGCCTGAGAAGAAGAAATTGCGGTGCCCAAAAGTTTCGTTGCTTTTTTAATATCAAAAACAATCGAAACAGGCTTTTGCTTTTTAGATTTTCCTTGAGCCACATCAGCCAAAGAAGTAAAGGTTCCTGAGGCAATTTCAAGCATCAAGCTCACGGCTCGAAGGCATCCTTTGTAAACCATGTCCATATCCACGCCGCGTTCGAAACGATACGATGCATCACTGCGAAGGCCAAGCTTGCGGGATGCTCGACGGATCAAAAGCGGATCAAAAGACGCACTTTCAAGCAAAATATTTTTTGTTTTCGCTGTGACTTCCGTAGCCTTGCCACCCATAATGCCTGCGATTGCGACCGCGCGCTCGGCATCGGCAATCACAAGAATAGAAGGATCAAGGGTGTATTCCACGTCGTTGATGGCAATCAATTTCTCGCCAGGCTTGGCGCGGCGCACAACAATCTTTCCTCCGGAAAGCTTGTCGTAATCAAAGGCGTGCATGGGCTGTCCGGTTTCCATCAAGCAAAAGTTCGTTATATCCACAATATTGTTAACCGGACGAAGCCCGATCGCGCTTAAGAAGGCTTGTATGCGCACCGAAGATGGTGCGATTTTGACATCTGTCAAAATCGCACCAATATACCTTGCGCAATCTTTTTTATCCTCGATAACAATCGAACACTTTTTGGAAGGAATCTTGATCTTGCCGACTTTGGGCGTCTTAAGCGGCACGTTAAGGATCGCGGAAAGCTCTCGCGCAATACCGATCAAGCTCAAGCAATCCGGCCTGTTAGGCGTGATCTCTAGTTCAAAAACCGTATCGTCCCCTAGCTTCCTTGGTTTTGACCCTATAGAACGCGGGGACGTCTCGATTTCCCCTGAGCTCAAACCAAGATAAATCGAATCAACGGAGACAATCTCCTCTTTCTCGACTTCCAGTCCAGAAAGTGTCAGCCGATGCGCAAGCTCCTTTGCAGAAAGCTTAGAATTAATATACTCTTTGAGCCAATTTAAAGATATTTTCATTCTAGATTAATATTTTTCTTCTACTCATCCTGCCTAATTAATCAGTAATAGCAGGAGTGGTTTCATAAGGTACAACTGCTCCTCCGTCAATAAGATGACATGTTCCTTTCCAGCTCATGCTAGTTGGCTGAACAACCGTCCACGCTATGCCATTCCAATACTTCGATTGACCAGGATAACAAACCTCTAAAGCGCAACGATTACTTCCTGCAGCTGCATATTGTGCTACTCGAATCGCACCTATGTGATCAACATCACACGGAGCGGAAGACCATGAAGGACGAATATATCCGTAAACATAAGCATTTCGCGGAACCGCATAGGTCCCAACAACAAGATGTCCTGTGTCAGCCCGCCCATCTACTTTAAAAATCGTTGCATCTTCGGCCCAGCAAGATCCTCCCGAGCACGCTCCAACATGAGTAAGAACGTCCGGGTCTGTCTTGTTTAGACCAATATTACCATCGCTATCAATAAAAATACCTCGATCAGCATCTCCTGCATTAGAAATATTCCCAGACCCCAGGGTAATCGTTCCGTTGCCAACATCAAGCCGAGAGGCAGGATCGGTGGTTCCTATGCCAACGTTGCCAGCTTGTTTAATTGTCAAAAGAGGATTTCCTGTAAGATTAGCGTTAACATAAGAAGTGTCTAGCGAATCTGCGCTTCGATCATAGGCAATGCTAAACCCATCATTATTATTGTTTGGAATGCCATGCCTTCGCTTCAAGATAATTCTAGGATCATCCTCTGAAGAAGCCCCTGATGTTATCTGCATGCCATTTGCGCCATTAGTCGCATCATCAAAGATTTCAAGATAGCTCATGCTATACTCAGGAACACTAGTGTTGATCCCAACGCTTCCATTCTTTAAGACAGTCACAGCGTTGGATCTGTTGGCAGCATTATCTCTTCCGTTTCCAACAACAAACAAAGGGTCAGCATCAACCCAAGCGTCTGAAGTTCCTGCAATAATATTCCACCTTCCAAAAACAAAGGAATCGTAAGCTTGCGCTGTCACGCCTTCCCCGGCAGCAAAAGCATGGTCTCCGGAAGCTGTATTTGATTTTCCAGCAGCAAAAGACTTGGCCCCAGGCACGAGATTGGACTCTCCAGAAGCAAAAGATTTGTCTCCAGAAACATCATTATTTATTCCTGCCGCAAAAGAATTATCTCCTCCCACCGGATTAGCTGAGCCAAAAGCAGCGGATTGATCGCCAGTAACGCTATGAGATGCTCCAGAAGCAAAAGACTTAGTTCCGCTCACCGTATTAGCTGTACCAAAAGCAGAGGATAAATTTGTCACTGTTCCTGTTCCAACCAAAAGGGCTCCTTCTGCCCCAGAAGCTACAATTTCAGTTTTGGCTACAGGCGCCGTTGTCCCAACCCCCAACTTCCCCATCACACGCATCTCTTTATACATTCCAAACGGTGCTGGATAATACGTCGTAAGCGTTAAGCTCTCGGCAAAAGCCAGGGAACAAAAACAAACACTAAACAATATCCCAAAAAAGATTTTTTTCATTTCGTTTCCTCCCTTTAAGAAAATATTAAATTACCGATAGCACAGCTTTAATTTTTACGAATCCTTTTAATCCGGCAAAGCTGCCGATCCGCAAAGATCTCCAGACCACGCGCCTTGCACCTGCCGCCAAGCCCAAGTACCACCATGATCCCTGGAACAAAGACGCAAAACTGACGTAGTATATGAACTCCCTCCACACATATAAGTTACTGCTGGTGTAAAATTTAGTTTCCCTCCATCAGCCGCACTCGTACATGATCCATTAGTTTCCGCAATTTGAATACGCGCCTGACCAGAAACGTCCAAAGACACCGTGGGATCTACAACTCCGATGCCCACGTTGCCTCCAAAATAATTTTTTGTCGCTCCAGAATTCGTTGCCTGAAAAATGCCGTAATGCCCGTTGGCATTGTTCATATATATGCCTGCTTTTCCCCCTACCCAAGACATTCCACCATTTCCAGAGTAAATCTGCAAAGCAGCGCCATTGCTATCAGAATTCTTTGTAATTGTTGCGGTGTATGGAGAGGTATCGTTGTAGACATGTAGTTTTTGTGTTCCCGATGGCGCTCCAATGCCTACGCTATCTGCAAAATAATTTTCTCCTTGAGCAGAATAAATGCCATAGTCAAGCCCTGCAGCATAAACAGCCATGCGTCCTGTTGCTATGCTCGCAGGATCAGGATCGCTTGTAGGCCTAGAAACAGCAATTAAGGCTGGTTGATTCGCCACCGTTCCTATTAAAGTCAACGCTTCAGCAGATCCGACAGGTGGCATACCTATGCCATCACCAACATGAAGAGTTGCTTGCGGCAACGCAGTAGAAACACCAACTTTACCATTCTTTAAGACAGTCATGGCGTTAGACGGAGTGGCGCTTGTTCCATTTCCAAGAACAAACAAAGGCTCGGTTGGAACCCAGCTCACAGGACTCCCAGAAACAACATTGTATCTTCCAAAAACAAAAGAATTTGCAGCTTGCGCTGTTACATGCTCACCCCCAGCAAAAGACTGCTGACTGCTAACCGTATTGCCGTAACCTGTGGCAAAGCTCGAAGGCTTCGTTATGTTATTTTCCCAGCCAAAGGCGGCAGACTGACTTCCTGTTGCGGAGATAATGTTGGATACACCGGAAGCAAAGGATAAAGCTCCAGAAACATCATTTCCTGTCCCAGAAGCAAAAGCCTGAATTCCTGAAACAGTGTTAGAAGCTCCTGAAGCAAAAGATGTTGCACTAGAGACGGTATTACCGGTTCCTGAAGCAAAAGATGTATTCCCTGAAACGGTATTGCCAGTTCCTGAAGCAAGAGATTTGGTTCCACTCACTGAATTTCCTGTGCCAAAAGCAGAGGAACCATCTGACGCAGTGTTTCCTGTTCCAGTAACAAGGGCTCCTTGACCAGCATCTGGCACAATCTCTACCTTATGTGTTGGATCTGTTATCCCAACCCCCAACTTCCCCATCACCCGCATCTCTTTATACATTCCAAACGGTGCTGGATAATAAGTGGTAAGCGTCAAGCTCTCGGCAAAAGTCAAAGAACAAAAACAAACACCAAACAATATCCCAAAAACGATTTTTTTCATTCCTTCTTTTCCTTTCCTTCATTAAAACTGTTTCAAAAACCTTAAATCATTTTCATAGAACAAGCGAATGTCGTTGATGCCGTGCTTAAGCATTGCAATGCGTTCAACACCCATACCAAAGGCCAGGCCGGCATATTGACCCTTAGGATATTTTACGGCCTCAAACACCTTCGGGTGGACCATGCCGCAACCTAAGATCTCAAGCCACCCTTTACGACCGCACACCGAACAACCCCGCCCACCACAAATATAACACGAAATATCGACCTCAGCTGATGGTTCTGTAAAAGGGAAAAAATGCGGACGAAAACGCATCTTGATGTCCGGGCCAAAAAATTTCTTACAGAAATTAGTCAGAAATCCCTTAAGATCTGCAAATGTAATGTTCTCGTCGATCACGAGTCCTTCAATTTGGTGAAACATGTAGGAATGGCTCGCGTCCATAGCATCAGGTCGATACACCTTGCCTGGAACAATCACGGCCAAGGGTGGCTTATGCGCTTGCATTACGCGAATCTGTGCCGGCGACGTATGGCTGCGCAACAGCAAATGGCGCGCAGGACTTTGAGGATCTTTTTCTTTAAGATAAAATGTATCAAAGGCATCACGCGAAGGGTGATCCAAGGGAATATTAAGCGCGGTAAAATTATTAAACTCAGTTTCAATTTCCGGGCCTTCAAAAACTGCAAAGCCTAAATGTTCAAAAATGCTGCAGATATCATTGATCGTTTGCGATAAAATATGTCGTCGACCAAGCTCTGGGGCAACGCCAGGCAGAGTTAAATCAAGGGTGTCTGCGGAGCTTTGTAGAGAAAGATTCCCCTCTACAAGGGTTACGCGCTTTGATTCCAGAAGCTCAGTGACTTTCTTACGTAATTCGTTGGCGCCCTTGCCAATCAACGGTTTTTCTTCAGGTGAAGCTTGGGCCAAGCCATCATAGATCTGAGCTACAAGTCCTTTGCGGCCAAGGTATTTGACGCGCAAAAGCTCAAGGGCTTCAATATCAACAACAGATTGAATTTCTTGTTCTGCGGTTAACGTAAGTTCGTTAAAATTCCAAGAGGACATAGTGACTAAGCAATATATTAATAAAAATAACTTATGCTTATTATACTAGAAAAGAAATAAAAAACTATCTTTTCTAAAGCATTTCGAAAATCCTAATAATCTTACTAAAAAAGAAGTGCGCCTGTTGTCACAACAACAGGCGCACCAAAAAACATATCAATCCCAAATACTTATCCCTAAAAAATACCTCTACTTGTTATCACGCCGAATATTAGGCACAGGAGGACTGCTCGGAAGAACATAATAAAAAGCCCCTATATCCGCTATTGATCCATCAGGATCATGAGGCGTTCCTGGGTCCCCTGCGTTGCGGCAAGGCGAGTTGGCATAAAGCGCTCCACTCCCCAAATTCACCTTAGGCGGAAGAAACAAAACGCCGCTGCCGTAAACAGGATTAATGCTTCCACTCAACACAACATCTTGCTCCTCACCTTTAATATCGCTATATTGAATCGAAACTGCTGCCGGTAGGTCTCCCGAAACATAAAGCCCATGTTTTTTTCCATAAATTAAACAATTATTAACCTGAACATTAAGAGGATACTCTAGCGTTAAGCCTCCTCCCGGAGTCACGTTCTGCGTCATGCTCAAGCATGTGTTATGTAATAGCGTTGTATCTTTCTCGGTAAAAAGATGGATGGCTCCCCCTGTTGACTGCCCATAGAGGAATTCGACCTTGCGCACAAAATTGTGTTCTATTTTATTATTCTTTCCATAATAGGAAAAAATTCCCGCCCAAAACCCATCGACAGAATTATCAAGAATGTAGTTATAAGAAGAGGCATTCAGTGAAAGGGCATGGCTAATCACCTTGTCATCCTCGATGGATTTGACAATATTGTTTTCAAGAACATTATAATGGCTAGATTTTAAATAGATGCCGATATCCATATGCCCGACCACACCATTATCCTTAATCACCATCTGCCGGACATTGTCAAGATAAACGGCCACGCCATACGTGGGCACTCCAGTTGAAGCAATTTCTTTTTTAAGCTTAAATCCTGAGAGCAGGCTATGACTCGCCCCATAAACAAGAACCTCCATCTCATCGATGCCATTTAAAACAGTAACCTGACTGCCAGCGCCGACCAAGTTAACTTTTTCTTTCATGTGAATGCTGTCCAGAATATCGTAGACCCCTGCCTCTACGAAAACGGTATCCCCGGCCTGCGCGACATCAATCGCTTGCTGAATTTGCGCATATTGGCTAGGCACAAAAAGAGTATTTGCTAAAACAATAGGACATACACTTAAAATAAAAAGCCCCAACAACCACAGCCGTAGCATACTTTTTAATAAACCTCGAAATAACATTTTTCCTCCTTTTTTACCTGTATCCTAAGATAAGGATAGCATAGAAAAAAAGATTGACAAGGTAGGGTTATATTCACCAAAAGCGGGGACACAAAACAAAATAACAAGATAAGAAAGGTGCGCCTGTTGTCATACCAACAGGCGCACCTTTCTTTTTTTCTCTTTATTAATTATTCGCTACTGTAAACAACTACTTACTATTTGCTTTTTTCGCGATATCCACAAGCTTCTTAAAAGCTACGGGTGATCTCACTGCAAGCTCAGATAACATTTGACGATTCATGTCAATCTTGGCTTTCTTGAGGCCGCTGATAAAACGGCTATAGGTCATCTCTGCCTCGCGGCAAGCCGCATTGATGCGCGTAACCCAGAGATTGCGAAATTCGCGTTTTTTAACCTTGCGATCGCGATAAGAATACTTCTGTCCTTTACGAACAGAACGATCCGCTTGTTGATACCGCTTGCTACGGTGCCCAAACTGCCCCTTGGCAAGTTTTAAAACTCTTTTTTTTCGTCGGCGTGACGCAACCGCATGAGATACTCGTGTCATGGAACAACATCCTCCTTACTTCCTTGATGATCTTTGTTTTTACCCGTATGGTAAAATTTTCCTGATCTTCTTAGCGTCAGCTCCTGTGGTATAGGTGCTATGGCGCAGTTGGCGTTTACGCTTACGTGACTTTTTTCCTAACATATGGCCACGATTGGCGCTTCGTTTCTTAAGTCTTCCGGATTTTGTGATGCGAAATCTTTTTCGCGCGGACCGGTTTGTTTTAAGCTTTGGCATAGAATTATCCTTTTGGTAGTTCTTGTTTTTTAGCAGATTTTGGAGCCATGACAATCGACATCACGCGCCCTTCCACCCCTAAATCTTTTTCAAGCTGTCCGTGCTCAGCTAGGTCAACAACAAATCGGTCAAGCACTTGCCGTCCTTGGCTTTTAAAGGCCATTTCTCGTCCACGAAAAAACAAATTGATCTTGACCTTGTCATGCTTATCTAAAAAGGAAGCCGATTGCTTGAGCTTCACTTGATAATCGTGCTCATCAATATGGGGCTTAACGCGAATTTCTTTTAAGCGTGTCACATGCTGGCTTTTCTTACTTTTACGCTCTTTCTTTTCTTGTTCATATTTGTATTTACTAAAATCAATGATGCGACAAACCGGCGGCTTGGCCATAGGCGCCACTTCCACTAAATCTAAACCGTGTTCTTTCGCAAGCTCCACCGCGCGTCTGACCATCAAAACCCCCAGCTGTTCTGAATTAGGCCCAATCACGCGAACCTCAGGAACTCGAATGTACTCATTGATGCGAATATACTTATTAATACAAACCACCCCTTTCTGATTGTGTTATGCTGTTTTATCGTGTTGTTCTTGTTGAAGTTGCTTAACAAAATCGTCGATAGATAAAACACCCCCATCGCCTACGCCTCGCTTGCGAAGGGCCACTGTACGCTGTGTCATTTCTTTTTCACCAATAATCACAAGGTATGGGATTTTCTTTAACGATCCTTCGCGAATCCGTTTATCCAAGGTCTCGTTGCGTGCGTCCATTATAACCCGAAACCCTTGATTTTGTAAAATGTCTTTTACTTCTTTTGTAAAATGAACCTGCTCTTCACGAATAGGGATCAACAAAATCTGAACTGGCGCAAGCCACAGAGGAAAAGCTCCGGCATAATGCTCAACGAGCGTACCAAAAAATCGCTCAAAGCTTCCTAAAATCGCGCGATGAATCATGATCGGTCGCTTCTCTTTGCCGTCTTCGCTGACATAGGTCATTTGAAAACGCTCTGGCAAGGCAAAATCGCATTGGATTGTCGCACACTGCCAAAGACGACCAAGAGCATCTTTAAGCTTGATATCAATTTTGGGGCCATAAAAAGCACCGTCGCCAAGGTTAATTTTATACGCAATATTTTTTTCCTTGAGCGAATCCTCTAGAGCCTTCGTCGCCGTGTCCCAGTTTTCTTGGGAGCCGATAAACTTGGCGGGTTGCGTACTCAATTCAATTTCAGCTTTTTCAAATCCAAAATCTTTCATCACGGCAAAGACAAAATCAATAGCATTCTTGACTTCCTCACAAATTTGGTCTTCGCGGCAGAAAATATGTCCATCGTCTTGTGTAAATCCACGCACACGCAAAAGTCCATGCAACACACCGGCTTTCTCTTGTCGATAAACCGTCCCCAACTCAAAATAACGTACCGGCATTTCGCGATAAGAGTGTATTCGTGACTTATAAATCAAAATGTGCCCTGGACAGTTCATGGGCTTCACCGCATATTCTTCGCTATCGACCTTAAAATAATACATGTTCTCTCGGTAATGATCTGCGTGCCCAGAAATTTCCCAAAGTTTTCCCTTCAGCATATGCGGTGTCATCACAAGCTCATAACCACGCTTTAAGTTTTCATCCTTGATGTAGTCTTCAATGATTCTGCGCACCATGGCGCCATTGGGGTGATAAAAAATAAGCCCGGCACCAGCTTCATCCTGGTAAAAATTAAACAAATCAAGTTGAGGTCCAAGCTTGCGGTGATCTCGTTTTTGGGCTTCTTCTAAAAGCTTTAAATGCTCTTTAAGTTCTTTTTCCGACGGGAAACAGGTTCCATAAATGCGCTGGAGCATGGCGTTCTTTTCATCCCCGCGCCAATATGCGCCAGCCGTAGACAACAGCGCAAAGGCCTTGATCTCCCCAGCATGCTTAACATGAGGACCTTTGCATAAATCAACAAAGCCTTCGCCTGTTTGATACATCGAAACATTTTCATCCGAAAGCGCTTCAATGATTTCAACTTTATAGTTTTCATTGCGTTCTTTAAAAAAAGCCAAGGCCTTGTCTTTGGGCATAAGGCTCTGTTTAAATTCAGGCTTTTTTTCAATGATCTGTCGCATACGCTTGGTGATGGCCTTGAGATCGTCGGGAGTAAACGGCTCTTTTTTATCAAAATCATAATAAAATCCGTTTTCAATCGAAGGACCGATTGCCACCTTGACCTCAGGCCATAATTCTTTAACAGCCTGGGCCATGATGTGCGAACAGCTATGTCGTAAAGTATCTAAATAATTTTGATCCATAAATGAGGTCACGTTTTACAGACGAACGAAGTGAGGAACGCAAATCGTCCAACCGAATTTATCCCAAGGAGTCCGCCAATAATTCTTTGACGGACGACTGCGAGATTTCCATTCTTTATTCCCTGTATTTTTAGCTCCGCTTCCTTCACTTGCGCTCAGGTAAGCGGAATAAATTCGTCCATACGATTTATGTCGCTTAAGCTCCATAAATCGCGGACTCATTTAAAAACTGGTGGGCCTATGAGGACTCGAACCTCAGACCTCTTCCATGTCAAGGAAGCGCTCTAACCAACTGAGCTATAAGCCCACACCTGCTTTGTTCTATGCTAATACAGCTTTATCTCCATTACGCCTTGAGCTGAAAACTGTCCCGACGCCCTGCTTTGCAGGGATCGGGACTCCGACTTCTAGTTATCAATCAAAACGTCGGAGAGCTATAAGCTCACAAAAAATAATTTAAGCTTAAAAGATCAAAAAAGAAAACTTCAAAAATCGACAATTGAAAATTGATCGCAATTGGGCCGTTGCATATCTATTGCTCGCTTCTCTATTGCTCAATTGCTCCATAAAAATTCTGCTAACAGAATTTTTATGGGCAAGGAGGGAGTCGAACCCTCACAGCCTTTCAGCCACAGGATTTTAAGTCCTGCGTGTATGCCATTCCACCACTTGCCCGTCTTCGTAAAACTTCGCCGGGCTTTCGCCCGTCTTTGCCAAATTACGTATGCGCTTAGCTTCGCCACGCTGCGCCACCAAAGCCATGTGTCCAACGTAGTTCAAACATGAATATTTTTGAACGAAGTCGGACCATTCCACCACTTGCCCGCCCAAAGAATACTGAACTCCGCTTTTAACGGAATCACTTAAAATCACTTGCTCCGGAAATCATCGGAGTCAATTCAGACAAATAGATTATCGTTTACTCCTCGCTATCGCTTGGAGTAAGTTCGCTCAAATAGCTTACGCTCCGTTTTGTCGCACAAGCTATGAGGACATTTAAGGCGCGAGTCGGAATCGAACCGACGGATAAAGGTTTTGCAGACCTTTTGTCGTTCGTTTTAAAAACTAAAGGCGACGATCGGAATCGAACCGATGAATAAAGGTTTTGCAGACCTCTGCCTTACCACTTGGCTACGTCGCCAGCAAAAACCTTTTAAAACGAACGACAAACATCTCCAAAAGAACAAGGATGCTGCCTCGCTCAACATTCCTTAAATTTCTAGAGGAAGTTGAGCGCCGATGCTTTTACTGTTTCACGAAAACATCGGCACCACTTGGCTATCGCACCAAGACTAAACCTTGTTTCGAGCGCTTAAACACATTTTTCCAAAGAACTATGGGTCCTACCTTATTCCGTTTCTCCAAACTTTTAGCGGAAACGGAATGCCAGCTTCCTTAATTGTTTTCAAGAAAAGCTGGCCCACTTGGCTATCGCGCCAAAATCTCCTTATTCCAAATAACAACGTATTCCTCATCTCCCAAAGGAACTCTGCCTCGACTTGACTACGTTTCTTTTTCCTTTATATAGTTTTAAAGATAAAGCGAGGCGTCGTCATCTATTTTATTTATTTTTCAAAAGAGCGCAAACTTTCTTTACAATCGTCTCAATATCCGCTAGGTGTCCATCGCCAACAGTTCCGCAAGCCAAAAGACCTTTCACCGGAGAAATGATGTGAAAACCATGGGCTTGCAACTTTTTAATATTTTCTTGAACAATTTTATTTATGTACATCCCTGTATTCATCGCTGGAGCTATAATAATAGGCGCTTTCGTTGTCATGGCAAGACAAGAAAGCAAATCATCCGCCAATCCCTGAGCGATCTTACCAATCACATTTGCTGTCGCCGGAGCAATAAGCAAAAGATCAGCGCGCTCTGCCAAGCTCACATGTTCAATATCCCAATCAGCCCAATCCTTAACAAACATATCCCCATAAACACGATTTCGCGAAAGACTCGCAAAAGTTAGTGGCGTAACAAATTGCTTGGCCTCTGTGGTCATAACAACAGAAACGTCTATGCCTTGCCTTTGCAGCGCACGGATGATCTCACAAGCTTTATAAGCTGCAATGCTCCCCGTAACACCAAGCACAACATGCTTGTTTCTTGACATGTTTATTATTCCTTATGTTTTTTATCAGCCTTCGCTTCTACACCTTCTGTAACAGGCTCCCTGTGATGCAGCTGAGATTCGTAACCCTTCATCACCACCATGCCTTCTAAAATCTCGTCAAGAGCAAGTGTTGTTGTCTTAATTGTGAGCGGTCGCTCGACAAGCTTTGGCATTCCTTCCGCAAGCTCTGTAGCGCGCTTGGAAGCTAGCAAAACAAGCTGGTAAATACTTTTTCCAGCTCTTGGTAATAATTTTTCTAACGGTTGATAACTCATTTTATGCCTTGCCTCCTCTTAATTTCTTCTTTAGTTCATGGTTAACAATTCTTTTAAGTTTGTGGACTGCTCTTAAAACGCTGTCATTAACAACAACATGGTGATATCGCCTAACCTCCTTCATTTCCCGCTTAGCAACTGCAAGTCTAAACGCCAAAGCCTTGGGAGTTTCTGTTGCTCTCTTTTGAAGACGTTTTTTCAAGATCGCTAGCGATGGCGCCTTAATAAAAATACCCACCGCATCTTTAAACGTTTTGAACACAATACGCGCACCCTGCACATCAATACACAACAAAATATTCTTACCTTTTTTTAATATTTTTTCTGCTTGAGCCTTAGGCGTTCCATAATAATCGGTAAAAACTTTTTGCCATTCTAAGAAATATCCAGTCTCGATGCGACGTAAAAACTGTTTTTTGGTTAAAAACAAATAGTCTCTGCCTTGACGTTCTCCGACGCGCTTTTTCCTCGTCGTTGCAGAGATCGTTTTAACCAAACAGGATCTCATTTTTTTATCAAGGAGCAATGTGTGATGCAAGGTTGTTTTGCCAGAACCCGACGGGCCTGACAAGACAAAAATACGACCCGGCAACCTTTTCATATCCTTATTCAATATTTTGTGCTTGCTCACGCAATTTCTCAATGTTGCTTTTCAAAGAAATAACAGAGCTTGAAACAACCTTGTCTTGAAGCTTTGACCCAATTGTATTGGCTTCGCGCTGCATTTCTTGAGCAATAAAATCCATTTTCTTTCCAACAGCCTCTTTGGCCTTTAAAAGATGTCTCACCTCATCAATATGGTGTGCAAGGCGTGCAAGCTCCTCATTGACATCAATTCCCTTTTGATACGACTCAAATTCTTCAGTACTCAATTTCTGTTTTTTATAGGATAAAATTTCTTTTTCTTTCGCTCGTATCGTGTTTATTTCCAATAACATACGACTTGTTTGCTTAAGAATATCCAAAACAATGCTCTTACCCTCTCGCAAGCGCATAACAATCAACAAATTTAAAGCCTTCGTCGTAGCCTTTTCGATTGCTGGTAAAAGCGTGCTTGCTCTAGGCTCAACATCCTGAATTTCTACAACCCCAGGAAGCCGAATCAAGTCGCTTAACATCAAGACACCTTTCAAGCCAAATTCTTTTTTAATTTCTTTTTCGCGCTTAAGATAATCCCTGACAACGCTTTTATTAAAAGTAATCATCGGCTCCTGCTTCTTAACAATCTTCATCGAAATAGTAACGCGTCCTCTAGCAATGGCTTTCTGTATCACTTGCCGCAAGCGATCTTCACACGATGTAAAGCCTAGGGGTAAAAAATAAGCAATATCCAAATAACGATGATTAACGCTGCGTATCTCTAAAACAGCTTTCATCGCTCCAAGCGAGATCTCGACGGAACTAAACCCTGTCATACTTTTGATCATAATGTTCCTTTTTTGTTAAGAACGAACAATGGCCTTGATGATGCGGCCTAGGTCGTCATTCGAATAATACTCAATAACAATTGTTCCTCTTTTTTTCTTTGTCACAAGACGAACCTTTGTTCCTAAAGCGCGTTGCAAGTCCTCCTCCACAGAAACTACATAAGGATCTTTTTTCTCAGCGCCAACTTTTCGCTTCCCCTCTTGGGCACTCTCTTCAGATTTGATAATATTCTCAAGTTCACGAACGGAAAATCCTTTATCAATGGTTTTCTTCCATAAAAACGTTTGTCGCATCCTATCTTTGACCGACAAAATTGTTCGCGCATGACCAACAGAGAAAGCACCGTCTACGATACTTTTTTGAATTTCTTCAGGCAGAGTCAATAATCTCAACATGTTTGTAACGGTTGTCCTATCTTTCCCAACTGATTGTGCCACATGGTCTTGTGTAAAACTAAAATCTTCAACCAATCGTCGATAAGCCTTTGCTTCGTCAATTGGGTTAAGATCTTCACGCTGAATGTTTTCAATTAAAGCCAAGACTAAAGATTCTTCATCAGTGGCTGATTTGATGATCGCTGGAACTTTTTCAATATTTAAAGACTGCGCAGCTCGCAAACGTCGCTCACCTGCGATAAGTTCATATCCATCACCTTTTTTGCGTAACAAAAGCGGCTGAAGAACTCCTTTTTCTTTGATAGAAGAAACAAGGTCAGATAATTTCTCTTCTTTAAATTCTTTACGCGGCTGAAAGTTATTCTTCTGAATTTGAGAAATATTGACATACGCAATACTTTCATCGGTATCACTTTTAAAATTCTCGGGAATCAAAGCAGACAGGCCTTTTCCTAAAGCACTTTTTTCCATTTTCTCTTCCCCTTGTTAATTTGTCTGAAGAATCTTTTCAGTCTCTTCTGCTATCTTCTCGCCGAGAAATTCTCTTGCAAACTGCTCATACTTCTTTGCGCCGATTGAATTACGATCATAAACAGAAATCGGCTTTCCAAAGCTTGGCGCTTCACTTAATTTAACGTTTCTTGGAATAACTGTTTTGTAGGCCTTATCCTTAAAAAAAGTCTTAATTTCATTAATAACTTCAGATGTCAAATTTGTTCTGAAGTCTGCCATTGTCATCAAAACGCCCTCAATATGAAGAGTTGGGTTAAGACCTTCCCTAATTAAATTAATCGTATTTAAAAGTTGCGAGACTCCTTCGAGGGCATAAAACTCACATTGGATAGGAATAATGATCGAATCGCTTGCAACCAATGAATTCAACGTAATCAGTCCTAATGACGGCGGCGAATCAATAAAAATGTAATCATACTCGCTTTTTATCTCCTCAAGGCCTCTCTTAAGCCTTGTTTCTCTAGACAAAGAACCAACCAATTCAATCTCTGCTCCAGTTAAATTAATATTACATGGAGCAACAAAAAGATTTTTAAATTCAGATTGGACAGAGATATCACTAACTTTTGATTTATTTAAAAGAACATCGTATATAGATCTTTGTATTTGATTTTTGTTTATACCTAGTCCGCTTGTTGCGTTTCCCTGCGGATCCATATCAACAAGAAGTATTTTTTTATTCTTCTCACTTAAAGCTGCTGATAAATTAACAGCTGTTGTCGTCTTCCCTGTTCCACCTTTTTGATTACAGAAAGCTATTATTTTTCCCATTTAAATACCCTCTGGGTTCCACCCCGTCAGAGAATCTCAAATCTTAATTGCATCTTAATTACGATTCTCGGCTGGGCTTCATTCCACCAACATTTTTCTGACAACCAATCAAATTCTCAAACGGGGTTCCACGTGGAACAGCTTTTATAAATTCTCTACAAAACCATATTACTTCTTTTTCTTCAAAGAAGCAATAATTTTTGCTGGTTTTTCTCCATCCATACCAAAAAGCCCTTTTTTCTCTTCAGAAACTATCTTTATGTCCAATGATTCACGTGGAACATTGAACTCTTTCATTGCCATTTGAATTGACTCTTCAACTGTTCTTCCGTAAAATTCAAAACCTTTTTTATCACTATTTTCTTTCTTCAATTTATCCTCAGTTTTTAAGACCTTGATTCTGGTACCAAACATGTGTTCATTTTGGACATTCTTAACTGCGTAAGAGTTGAAAGCGTGTAAAATACAGTGAAATAAAGATTGAGTCCGCTTGCGAACTTATAAAACAAAACTCCTAGGAATATAGGGAAAAACCATGCCATCATCTTCTGCTGCATAGCTTGACTAGGATCTGTAACAGGCATATTCTTTGTTGAAAGTCTTTGTTGAAAAAACATAGCAACCATCATTAATAATGGTAAAAGATTGATTTCGTCCCCTATTATAGGCAGTTTGTTGGGTAAAATAAAAAACCTATCTGGAAGTGCTAAATCTTTAATCCACAAGAATCCTTGGCCTTGAAATATAACAGATCTCCACAGCGCTTGATAAAGAGCTATAAAAACTGGCATTTGTAATAAAAAAGGTAAGCATCCACCAAATGGATTTATTGAATTTTCTTTATATAAATTCATTACTTCTTGATTCAATTTCTGAGGATTATTCTTATATTGCTCCTTTAACTTTGCCATTTTTGGTTGCAAAGCTTGCATTTTTCTCATAGAAAGCATACCGCTCATGGTCAATGGATACATTGCTCCATAAATTATAATACTTACAAGAATTAAACATAAACCCAGACTTGGAACAAATTTGTGCATAAATTTAACAATATTTATAACAAATTTTGATATCATGTCAAGCAATCCAAACTGGCTAAAAACAACGAAATCGCCAAGTTCGTAACTTTTCAGTAAGTCTTGATCTTGAGGCCCAAAATAATATGTACTTTTTAATGATACTTGATCTCCTGGATTTAGACTTGTTGTTTTTGACTCAACAGAAATATTAAGCTTTGTTTCTATTTCTGGATCTATTTTATAACCGATAGCATCAAATTCTGGTTTAAACACTGAACAATAAAATTTATCGCGAAATCCCAGCCATCTTACAGGCTGATTTTCACTCTTAGACTCCTTGACTGAAAACTTGTAAGCATTTGATTTTCGAATAGTTTTCGTTCCTGTTGCAATACTATATTCATATAAACCATTTTCATTATCTTTTTTATTTTTTATTAACTTTGTATCAACTTGAAAAGCTCCAATTTCTACGTTCTTCACATTGGACATTTTAGATATATTTTTTATTAAAATTTCAGTATTTACTAAATAATCCTGATTGGACATATTATAAATTTTTGTAATCTCATAATCACCAAAAACAAGCCTATAAACAACCTCACCATTACGATTACTTAAAAGTTCAAATGGTAGATCTGCATATTCGATTAATGTCGAAATATTTGTGACAGGGAGGACTTGCTGATTTTTTATATCAATTCCAACGATCGCTCCGCCGATATTCGAAAAAGTAAGCAAAAGCTTGCTAGTCTCAATTGTTATTATTTTTTTTTCAATATTTTCCTGAATATTTTTTACGATATCATTTTTCTGTATTTTGTCTATTTTTAAATCAGATGTAAACTCTTCTTTTGCAATAGTTTGTGAATCAATTAATGAAGGCTGAACATTTTTCGCTACTTTGTTGACAAAAAGAGTTTGATACCCAAATAATACAAATATTGATAATATAATAGCTAAAAATGTTCTTTTTTCCATGATATTCCTTTTTCTATTTTAGGGGATCAAACCCTCCCGCAGACAGGGGAGAGCAACGTAATATGCGTTTTACAGACAATATCATTCCTTTAAAAAGCCCGTATTTCTTTAAAGCTAAAAGGCTATATTCGGAGCAGGAGGGATAAAAACGACACGTTGATGGAACCACCGCGTGCTTTATCCTCTGATAAAAAACGATCATAAAAGACAAAATTTTTATCATCACAGTGCTTGTCTACCAGGGTCACACTAAACTGATAGTTTTTTTCGTCCTTTTTGACGTCGTCTTTTCAAAACTTTTCGCCCATCAGCAGTTTTCATTCTTCGACGGAAACCGTGACGTTTTTTCCCTTTAATCTTTGTTGGTATCTTTAGATGTTTTTTCATTTACTTTCCTTAACGTTAACCCGCCGAGCGCTGTTTATCAGCGTTCGATAAAAAAGAAAATCATAAATATTTGGTTAAGTATATCACGCGCATTATTCTAGTCAAGTTTTTTTCATTTCATGAAAGATAAAAAGTTTTCATAATTAAAGCCTTACGAACATTTTTTTCTTTTGCTTAAAACAAAATATTTATTAAATAAAAACTCTTTTTTAGTTATAAAAAGTTTTTCTGTTGAAATTCATTTTTCCTTTGTTATAATAGGTTCACTTTTTTACAAGGCTTAGGTTTTATAAAAAAATGCTCCTGCTTGATTGCTTATTAGCCTGTGGAAAACCTGTGTATTATGTGGAAGAACTGTTAATAACTTTTTAAAAAAGAAACTCTGACGACTCACCATGCAGATCTTAGATGTTTGGAAGAAAACGCAAAAATCCCTTCGAGAACAGATTGGAGAAACCTCTTACGAAACATGGTTTTCATCCCTAAGCGTTCGAGAAAAAAACCCTGAAACACTTGTGATTGGAACTCCGGATGAGTTTTTTAAAAATTGGATTATTGAACATTATCTCAACATAATCGAAACAACCGTTGGCACTCTCTGCTCGACAAATATCAATATTGAGTTTGAAGTCAACGCGCCTCTTTCTTCCGATAAACCAAAAAAACACACTCTTGCAGACGAAGAACCCCTATCCATCCTAAAAGAAACATCCGTCATCGCACCGCGCTTTACCTTTGACAATTTTGTCATTGGCGCAGGGAACCGCTTTGCACAAGCCGCAAGTCTCGCCGTAGCAGAATCTCCAGCTAAAGCATATAATCCTTTATTTATCTACGGGGGAGTAGGGTTGGGAAAAACACACCTTATGCAATCGATCGCCAACCATATTAGAACAAAGCATCCAAAAACTAAATTCTGCTACCTTTCATCAGAAAGCTTCACCAACGCCCTCATTGACGCGATTCGCCATCGCTCCGCTACTCAATTTCGTCAACGCTTTCGCAGTGTTGACGTTCTCTTGATCGATGATATCCAATTTATTGCCGGCAAAGAATCAACACAGGAAGAATTTTTTCACACCTTTAATGAGCTTCATGAAAACCACAAGCAAATCGTCATTTCTTCGGATAAGCCTCCTAAAAGTATTACCAATCTGGAAGAGCGATTGCGCTCTCGCTTCGCGTGGGGCCTAATCACTGATATTCAGCCACCAGATTTTGAAACCCGCGTTGCCATTTTACGAAAAAAAATTGAACGTGAGCCCACCAAGGTACCCGACGATGTCATTGTTTTTATTGCGACACAGATTAAAACAAATATCCGCGAGCTTGAAGGGGCTCTCGTCCGTGTCCTAGCCTATTCTTTACTAGAAGAAAAAACGATTTCCCTTGCCATGGCTAAAACAATTTTAAAAGATATGGTAAGTGAGACAACAAAAATTATTAATGTTGATATGATCCAAAAAGTCGTTGCCAATCACTTTAATATTTCCTTATTTGATCTCAAGGCCACGCGACGCAACAAAAATGTTGTTTTGCCTAGGCAAATCGCCATGTATCTTGCGCGAACATTGACTAATTTATCATTACCGGAAATTGGTGGTTTTTTTGGTGGAAAAGATCATACAACAGTTTTACATTCTTGTAAAAAAATTGAAAGAGAAATAGAAGTAGATCATCAGTTAAAAAATATTTTAGAACAGTTATCCACTGAAATTAAAGCATAATTTTATTTTATTCACCGTTTTTTCACATATAATATTTTTATAACTCGTTTATTTTAATAAGGTTTAATGCTTGTTCATATTATCCACAGACCCTAATAATACTACAACTATTTTTAATTTTACTACCATATAAGAAGGCATAAAAAATATGAAAATAAAAATTTTTAAAGAACATCTTCTCCAAGGCATCCTTAAGGTTCAAAATGCTGTTTCTCCAAAAGCTACATTACCAATTTTGGCAAATATGCTTGTAGAAACAAAAAAAAATTCTACTATTAAACTTTATGCAACAGATCTCGATATTGGTATTTCTTGTGAAATCCCTGTACAAATATTAGAAGAAGGTGCAATTACAATCCCTGCGAAAAAGTTTAGCGATATTATCAAGGAATTGCCGACAGGGGATATTATGATTTCAACGAAAAAAAATAATCAAATCGAAATTCAAGGAGAAAAATTTTTATTTAAACTAAATGGGTTACCTAAGGAAGAGTTTCCTAAATTTCCCGAGTTTAAAAATACAGAAGCGATCACACTGGAGCAACCGGTTTTAAAGGAAATGTTACGGATGACTTCTTTTGCTGTTTCACACGAAGAATCAAGATATGTTTTAAATGGTGTTTTATTAGAAATAGAAGGAAATATTATACGGATTGTGGCAACCGATGGTCGCAGACTTGCTAAGATTGAACGCACATTAGAAAATGCGTTTAAAAAAGAAATGAAAATTATTATTCCAATTAAAGCGGTTAATGAAATTACGCGTAATCTTAAAGATGAAGGAACAACCTCTTTTTTAATAGGAATTAATCAAATTTTATTTGATGTTAATAATATTTTGATTGCCACGCGAATTGTTGAGGGAGAATTTCCTAATTATAATCAAGTGATTCCTGTGGAACAAAAAATTAAGATTAAGATGAATACTCAAGAATTTCTTTCGGCGATTCGAAGGGCCAATTTACTTGCTACACCAGATTTTCAAGCTGTGAAATTTGAAGTTTTTAAGGATAAGCTTGTTGTCTCGAAAATTACACCTGATGTAGGAGAATCACGGGAAGAAGTGGCTATTGAGTATGGCGGCGGGGAAACCATTGTTGGTTTCAATCCTGGGTTTTTTATTGAGGTATTGAAAAATATTGTCGAGGAACAAATTAACCTTGAATTGCTTGGGCCTGATAAACCGGGGGTCATTCGTTTGCAGGATTATTTGTATTTAGCCTTGCCAATGCGTATTTAATATGGAAAATATTAAAGAGATTATTCATCTTGTGGTTAAAAATATTTCCAAGCAGAGACCTCAAAATAAAAGTGATCTTCATGTCGTTTGGGAACAAGTCGCTGGAAAAAAAACAGCTAAGGCTACAAGGATCGTAGGTATTAAAGAAGGAAGGCTTTTAATTGTGACAGATTCACCGGTTAGACTTTTTGATCTTACGCTGCATAAACAAGCATTGTTGCGTACGATGCAGGAACAATTACCAGAGATCAGCGACATTTCTTTTAAGATAGGAAAGGGAACATGAAAAAGACGAGCAAAGATGAACCATTGAAAAAGCAGAACACCGTGGAAGAAAAACCGCTGAAGAAAAAAGATACGTATGATGCCAATACGATTCAGGTCTTGGAAGGCATGGAGGCTGTGCGTATGCGCCCGGCCATGTATATTGGTGATACGACTTCGCGCGGGCTTCATCATATGGTTTATGAAGTTGTTGATAACTCAATCGATGAGGCGATGGGTGGGCATTGTAACAAAATTGAGGTTGTCATTAATGAAAACGAAACAGTTAGTGTTATTGATAATGGACGCGGGATTCCTGTTGATATTCACCCGACAGAAAAAAAGCCGGCCGTTGAAGTTGCGTTGACGACCTTGCATGCCGGAGGAAAGTTTGATCATCGCGTTTATAAGGTTTCAGGTGGTTTGCACGGTGTTGGTGTTAGTGTTGTGAACGCCTTGTCCTTATGGCTTGAAGTTGAAATTAAACGTGATGGGAAAATTTATCATCAGCGTTATGAAAAAGGCAAAACAGTTTCTAAGATTGCTGTGATTGGCAAGACGAAAGATACGGGAACCAAGGTTACGTTTAAGCCTGATGGGCATATTTTTCAAGAAACAACTATTTATTCTTATGATCTTTTGGCCAAGCGTTTGCGCGAGCTTGCGTTTTTGAACAAAGGGATTTGGATTAAGCTTGTTGATAAGCGTGCTAAAAAAGAAAAAGAATCCATTTTTGAGTTTAATGGTGGTATTGTGCAATTTGTTCAGCACTTGTCAGCGAACAAAGAACCGCTGCACAATAAGGTGATTTACTTCCAAAATCAAAAAGATCATGCTGAGCTGGAAGTGGCTCTCCAATATAGTGATAGCTACGCGGAAAATGTTTTTTCGTACGCGAACAATATTCATACTGTTGAGGGTGGCGTTCATTTGAGTGGGTTTCGTTCTGCCTTAACACGTGCGATCAATAATTATGCCAAAAATAAAAATCTTTTAAAAAATGATATTGCCATTTCTGGTGATGACACACGCGAAGGCCTGACAGCAGTCATTAGCGTCAAGGTTCCTAATCCACAATTTGAAGGCCAGACAAAGACAAAGCTGGGCAACTCGGAGATCGAAGGGTTAGTGGCTTCTGCGACTCTAGAATCCTTAAATACTTTCTTTGAAGAAAATCCTTCGGTGGCAAACAAAATTATTGATAAAGTGATTGTGGCGTCACGTGCTCGTGAAGCTGCGCGAAAAGCTCGCGAATTGACACGACGTAAAGGCGCGCTTGAAAGCGGCGGCCTTCCAGGCAAGCTTGCGGATTGTTCCGAAAAAGACCCCTCGCTTTGCGAGCTTTATCTCGTCGAGGGTGATTCGGCAGGGGGTTCCGCAAAGCAAGGACGTGACCGAACTTTTCAGGCCATTTTACCTTTAAAGGGAAAAATTTTAAATGTTGAAAAAGCCCGTTTGGATAAAATCTTAAGCAATGAAGAAATTAGAACCATTATTACCGCCCTGGGAACAGGTGTTGGTGAGGAATTTAGTTTAGAAAAGTTAAGATATCATAAGCTAATCCTTATGTGCGATGCTGACGTTGATGGCTCCCATATTCGAACACTTCTTTTAACGCTTTTGTATAGACAAATGAAGCCTTTGGTTGAAGCAGGCCATGTGTATATTGCACAGCCTCCTTTATATAAAGTGAAACGTGGAAAAAGAGAAGAATATATTGAAACTGAAGATCAAATGAATAAGCTTGTCATAGAGTTGGGTTCTGAAGATTTACAGTTTTCGCGTATTAAATCAAAGAATGCCTATAAAGGTGCTTCTCTTGGCGAGATTTTAGCTTCCCTGGTTAAGTTAGAAGCAATTGTTGAGCGATTAAGCAAAAAGGGAGTAAATTTTCATGAATATTCAGCAAAAATAAATCAAAAGACCAAAAAACTACCTATTTATATAGCTAAAGTGGCACAGGAAACCCATTTTCTTTATACTGATAAAGAGCTTGGTGATATTACAAAAGATCAGGAAGATGCTCAATTTGTTGAAATTTTTGAGGCTGAAGATATAGAGTCTATTGAAAAATATTTAAATAAGTATGATTTAAGCATTGCGGAGTTTTTGAAACCTGAAGAGGGTCCAGGGTTTACTTATTCTGCTGACAAAAATGCCAAAAAAACAGCTAAAAAAGAAGGCTTGAAGGCTCTTTTTGTTATTGAGACAGAAAAGGAAAAGAAGGAGTCTTTTTGTTTGCATGAAGTTTTAGTTTTTGTGCGTGAGCAGGCGAGTAAGGGGATTCAAATTCAGCGCTATAAAGGTCTTGGAGAGATGAATCCGCAACAACTTTGGGACACAACGATGGATCCAGCGCAGAGAACGATGCTTCAGGTTAAGCTCGAAGATGCGGTTGAAGCGGATAGGACTTTTTCAACACTCATGGGCGATGCGGTTGAACCTCGCAGGGAATTTATTGAGACTAATGCGCATGAAGTTAGAAATTTGGACATATAAGTCAACGAATAATTAGTGAATAAACAAGCTCGAATAACTAAATAATATTTATTGGATTTTGGTTATTGTTGATTGGGATTTGAAACTAGTTTGGTGTTTGTATCTTGGGTATTGATTATTTTAAGAAAGGCATAAGAAACATATGAAGGACTTTACAGCGAAGGAAAAAATACTTCCGATTAATATCGAAGAAGAAATGAAAAGCTCTTATCTTTCTTATTCGATGAGCGTTATTGTGAGCCGTGCTTTGCCGGATGTCCGTGATGGGCTTAAGCCTGTTCATCGGCGCATTCTTTACGCGATGCAAGGGCTTGGTATGGAGCATAACAAATCTTATAAAAAAAGCGCGCGTATCGTCGGTGAGGTGTTAGGTAAATATCATCCCCATGGCGACACGGCGGTGTATGATTCGATTGTGCGCATGGTGCAGACATTTTCCTTGCGTTATCCCTTGGTGGATGGGCAGGGAAACTTTGGATCCATTGACGGTGATTCCGCGGCGGCCATGCGTTATACCGAAGTTCGCATGGAATCCATTGCGGAAGAAATCCTCAAGGATTTAGAAAAAAAGACCGTTGATTTTTCGCCCAACTTTGATAATTCTTTGGAAGAGCCTCAAGTTCTTCCGTCTGCGATTCCTAATCTTTTGATCAACGGCTCAAGCGGCATCGCGGTTGGTATGGCCACGAATATGCCCCCTCATAATTTATCTGAGATTGTCGACGGCATTGTAAGCGTTGTGGATAATCCTGATATTGAAATCAAAGAATTGTGCCGTCACGTGAAGGGCCCGGATTTTCCAACCGGAGGCATTATTTGTGGACGCCAAGGGTTCCTCGACGCCTATAACACAGGTCGAGGCAAGGTTCTTGTGCGCGCTAAGGCGTCGATTGAGAAACAAAAATCCAATAAAGATAGCATTATTATTACGGAAATTCCTTATCAAGTTAATAAAACAACCTTGATTGAAAATATTGCTGAAATTGCGCAGGAAAAAAGAGTCGACGGGATTACGGATATCCGCGACGAAAGCGATAAAGATGGGATCCGCATTGTCGTAGAGCTTCGCCGCGACGTGGAGCCGCAGATTGTTTTGAATTATCTTTTTAAGCATACGCAACTGGAAACAACCTTTGGAATTATTAATTTGGCTCTGGTTAATAATCAGCCGCGCGTTCTTAACTTAAAACAATTGATGGTGCATTATGTTGATCACAGGCGGGTGATTATTCGTCGGCGCACGCAGTTTGATCTTGACCGCGCTCTTCGCCGCGCCCATATTTTGGAAGGTTTAAAGATTGCAATCCAATATATCAATCAAATTATTAAAACAATTAAATCGTCCAAATCAACGCTAGAAGCAAAAATCGCCTTGATGAAGGATTTTGAGTTATCGGAAATCCAAGCCCAAGCGATTTTGGAAATGCAGCTTCAGCGGCTAACTGCTCTTGAGCAAGATAAGATTGATGCGGAATACAAAGAGCTTCTGGAAAATATTGAGCTCTTTCGGTCGATTTTGGCTTCAGAGAAAAAGATTGACGGGCTTATTAAGGAAGAGCTTTTAGATACGAAAAAGCGTTACGCCGACGAACGCCGCACAGAAATCGCTGCCAAGGTCGAAGAAATTGAAATTGAAGACCTGATTGTAGAAGAGGATGTGGTGATCACCATTAGCCATACCGGCTATATTAAGCGTTTGGGCGCGGATGCGTATCGCAAACAAAAACGTGGCGGCAAGGGCGTGACCGCGATGGAAACCAAAGATGAGGATTTTGTTGAACACCTTTTTGTGGCGTCTTCTAAAGACTATCTTTTGATTTTTTCCGACAAGGGAGTTGTGCGCTGGCTTAAGGCCTACGAGATCCCTGTGGCCTCGCGTGGCGCGAAAGGAAAAAATATTATCAATCTTTTGTCTATTAATAAAGACGAACGGATTAGCTCGATTGTCGCGGTGAAAGATTTTAGCGATGATAAGTTTATCGTTGCGGCAACCGCGGCGGGCGTTATTAAGAAAACAAAATTGTCTGCGTTTGCGAATCCTCGCCGAGGTGGCATTGTGGGGATTACGCTTGAAAAAGACGATTATTTGATTGGAACAAATATTAGCGATGGCAACTGTGAAGTGCTGCTAGCAACCAAGGACGGCAAGGCCGTGCGTTTTCACGAAAAAAATATTCGTGATATGGGCCGTGGTGCCAAGGGTGTGCGCGGTATTAATTTAGCTAAAAAAGATTCTGTGGTGAGCATGGAAGTTTTGGCCCCTGGTGTTGAGAAAACCGGCAGCGCTTTTTTAAGCGTGACCTCTAAGGGCTTTGCAAAGCGAACACCGTTTAGCGAATATCGGTTGCAGTCACGAGGGGGAAAAGGCATTATCAATCTCAACGTGACGGATAAAAATGGTTTTGTGGTCAGGAGTTTTGCGGCCACGCCGGAAGATGAGATCATGACGATCACTAAAAATGGCATGGTGGTCCGTTGTGCGGTCAAGGATATTCGAGAAACAGGGCGCAACACCCAAGGCGTGAGACTCATTTCGTTAGACAAGAGTGATGAGGTCAGTTCTGTGGCGAGCGTTGTGGCCAAGGCTGAAGAGGAAGAATAATATTTTTTCTTGACGGTATTGGTAGGTGTGATATTATTTGGCTTCTTGCTGAAGGTTTGAGCAAAGAGAAAGTGACATTTTTGACCCCATCGTCTAGCCTGGTCAGGACACCCCGCCTTTGGCGGGGCAAGCGGGTTTGAGGATATGCGTAAAATGTTTTACGTTTATATTCTTAAAAGCTTGAAAGACAGGAAGCATTATGTTGGATATACGCAAGATATTGAGCGAAGGCTTGATGAACATAATAGAGGTAAAAGTAGGAGTGTAAAATCAAGAGCTCCGTTTCAAATTATATATCAAGAAGTATGTAGTGATAAAAAAGAAGCTATTAGAAGAGAGCGTCAGATAAAAAAGTATAAAGGCGGAGAAGCCTTTAAAAAATTAATTAATGGCGCAATTTTTGACCCCATCGTCTAGCCTGGTCAGGACACCCCGCCTTTGGCGGGGCAAG
>CALGLP010000003.1 GCA_937930175.1 uncultured bacterium | reverse complement strand
CAGCGAGGGGCTCAGTAACGACAACGATCTGAACAGGCTCAACAGGTTTTACTTCAGCCTTGGGCTCGGTAACAGGTTGCTGACCTTCTTGTTTGGTTTCTACGGCAGCGGTCTTTTCGTCCGTGGTAGCGGCCGGTTCAGCTTTGGCAGGCTTTCCTTCAACAACGCCCTTACCCGCAAAATAGGCAGAAAAGAAATCTTTAAAGGATTTAAACAACAACCTTATTCTTAGCTGTTGCTTCAGGACAAAGATTCTTAACGACAGCTTGCGATATGAACGCTTTAAATATTTAGCTATTTCAACATCTTCCTCTTCCTCCTGCAGCTGCTGGGCTTCGCGCGCTTCGATCTCAGCCAACGCATCTTCGAATTTCTTTAATAATTCATCCTGCTCATCGGCGTTTTGGCCTTCGTCGCCAAGCTCTCGCGCAATCTTTTCTATTGCATACTGCTGACTAAATACTTTTCTCTCATAAGAAAACTCTTGGACTCTCTGCAAACGCTTTTCCTCTGTGCCACACAGGACTTCTTCTATGACGTCCTGGCCTTCTTCTTTCTCGTCAATCACTTGCTCTTGGGACGATTCCTCTGATAATTGCTCGAAAAGTTTACTAATCTTTTTAAAAACGTCATCAGCCGCCTTTTGATTCGCCCGCTCTTCAGGAGAAAGACGGACTATCGCTGTTTTTACAACCGCTTTGCCGGGCTTTGATGCTGGGGCAACAGGCTCTTCACTTACAGGAACAACAACTTCGACAGCCGGAGCGACAGGGACAATGGGTTCTTCAACAACTTCTTCAACAGGCTTAGCTTGTACGGGAACGATCGGCTCGTCAGCCGGAGCCGGTTTGGTTTCAACGCTCTCCTCAACTAGAGTTGGCTTGGTCTCAGCGATCTCAGCATCCGGGGCTTGCTCAACTAGCTCTTCAGAGACCTTTCCCTTAGTCTCTTGATCGGCCTGCCCAACAACTTCTTTTTTCTCAAACGAAAGCGCAGCAAGAAACTCTCCTGCCTTAGCAAAGAAACGGCGAATCCCTGCAAAATAATCTTTCCTTTGGGATTTGCGCACAGATTCTGCTTTCTTAAAATCTGCAAAGGCTAACAACAGTAAAAGAAAGGTCTGCGCCCATGCCCATGAACGCAACGCGCTCATCTTCTTAGCTAATAAAGATTGCTTGCGGATCCTTGGGGCCTTAACTTTAGTAGGTTGCTCTGAGGCTTCTTCAGCAGTGGTTGATTGTTCGGTTTTGGGTTGTTCGATCTTGGGTTCTTCTTTGATTGGCTCTGGGGCGGGAATTGTTTCTTCAGTCTCCTTCAGCGTTTCAACAACCGTCTTGGCTTCTTCCTCAATTGATTTTCGGGCAAAATACATGGCGATGCGATCACGCAACATTCTAAAAGACAAACTTATTCTGGCCCACAGGCTGATCGAACGATCTTTCAACGATTGTTGCCCGTTTAAAAGAACAGCTTTCACGCGACGCTTAAATGATTTAACAGTGGCAATGATTTCTGCGCGCTTGGGCGCCTTTTGAGGTTCAGGCTTTTCTGCTGGCAAGGATTCCTTTTCTGGCCCGGCAACAGGAGAAACAATCTCAGCTTCAGGCTGCACAATTTCGCTAACAATCTCAGCCTCAGATTCTGTCGTCTGCGCAACCGGCTCAACAACCTCCGATTTTTTAGCCTCTTCAACCGCTTCCTTAACTTCAGGCTGTTCGATAGCATCTGCCGCAACCTCTTTTTCTTGAGCCTCGCCCGGTTTTCGTTTTCTTAAATACGCGATGGTGCCAACGAATGCAGCGATGATCACAAGGGCCAGCCAAAACGGATAATGACGTATGGGAGGCGCGGGCACATCCTCTTGAACCCCGGGCTTTGGCGCGAGATCTTTTTCTTTAACTGGCTGAGGCGCAATCGGCAGAACAACTTCTTCCTGGCGCGCGCTGTCTTGAGGAACAACGACCTCTTCCAAGACCGTCTTTTTTGCGAACAAGAAATACGTCTTTTGATAAATCTGATTATTGCGAAGATGATGATCGCGGGAAAACTCCTCTACGCCTTGCGGATAGACATGTCCCTGATAAAGACCGCTTAAGGTGTCTAATCCTAATTCCTTAAAATCTGTGAGAATGCCACCCACGGTGTTCTTGGCCGGATGACGCCTGCTCCAAGGACTGACCGCAATCTCCCAAGACTGAACCAACGTGTCTTTCTCTCCTACAATGGTATCAGTGTTGAGAATAAAGGTGTTGCCGTAGCGCGGGCCAACCAAGGTATCTGAAACAGTGGCCCAAGACGCCTGCGCAAATGCCGCGATGAACAACACAACAAAAGCTACGATGACAAGACCCTTGCGCGCCGCAGAAAAGGCTCTTGTAAAAATACTCGAACTCTGCGTCAAAGGAGACCCCGACTGCGTCTTCTCCAATTTTGCGATCGAGATTAATTTGTTTAATCTTTTGTCTTTTTGAGAAATAAAAATAATTGGCATATTTCTATGAGGAAAATATGCACAGAGCCATCCATACTTATTAAAGAAATCGATTATATCCTTTTTATGATGATTAAAATCCTTTAAAAATTCCTCATTGGCAACAGCATAAAAACGACCTTGGCAATCTTTTCTCAGCTCAAGGATCGGGAACGCGCGCGTTGGTGTCCCAGGCAATTCAATTTGATAAAAATGATCGATATATTTAATATAACCTCCGCGATCGCTGACAGTGATATTTGTGTGAATAAAATATCTTGTCAGATTAATGGAAACATGGAGATCTTCTTTCCCAAGGGCCCTTGTTACCCTCAAAAAACTCAAGGTCTGCCGACCTAGTTGCTCAGTCTGCAGGCCAAGAGAGAGATCATCGAGAGATATGAGTCCATATTCAATTTCGCGTGGGTCTTCCGAGCTCAGGACGATCTTTCGGTCACCTAGCAACAGACGAAAATACTCTGCCATCTGCATAAAAAAATCAACCGCAACATCAACGTTTTCTGTCGCCGACGAAGCAAGCGCTTTCTCGACGGGGAAAAATTTTTCAATTCTGTTAGGGCTTACAAGATTAGCCGACGAGGCGCGCGCAACCACACCCGAAGACACCGCCTTAACCTCAACAACAACATTGTCTCTTAGCTCTTCATAGAGCCTTTGCGTAAGGATTTGATCTGTTAAGGAAGCGGGCACACCGGCTAAAAAGACATACTCACCGATGTGTTCGCCTGGCTGATGCAATTGTTTTAGCTCTGTCAAGAACGGATGACCTTCCACAGGGCCTACGTCTTCATGCTCTGGCTGAAATGCAGCCGTGTTTTTATAAATCAAAATATTCTTGTTGATGCTTTCAAGTGCTGACAAAATCTTTTCAAACATAACTGAAAAATTACAACAACTTTTATTAAGATCTACAAAAATGCTGATTTCTCTCCTGGTGAGACTCTCTTGAGGAAGCTCAACTTTTTGGTCCTGATCTTTGATGTTCTCCAAGAGATCCTTAAGTTGGGAGATTTTCTCCTTTTCAATCCCGATGGTCAAATTGACCTTTTTAGGAAAAGAATTGCTTAAGATGATCTCAGCCCCGACCTGGGCAACAGCCTTGATCACCGCCTTCATCAATCCCGGACGGTCATGCTCAAAGCTCATGTCCAAGGTCATAAAGGTTTTCTTGGCCAAGCCTGGCCTTGCCTCGATCGTCACAGCGCGATACTCAAGCCATTTTCTCTTCCCCTCATGGATTTCTACCCGTTCAACACTCGTCCCAAAATCACTGAGCCCCAGAACAGCAAAAAACTGATAATTGTCCTGAAACCCAACAGCTTGAGCAATCTCATCTTGAAATAAAATCCCGTAGACATACTCTCTATCATTTAACTGCTTGATCAATTTCCTAATTCCCTTTGTAACATTCGACCGCGTCGTTTCTTGCAAGTGAGATATGCCCTTGAAGGCTCCGGGCTTAAGCTGAAGCCTTAGAAGCGTTCTGATGTGCTTGGCATTTTGCTGTATTTCTTTCTTTTCTTTATCCGTGAGCTTCACTCTTTGCATTGGGTCGATCATAATGAAATCACCTGCCGCGAGCTTTTGACCAACCCCCTTATTAAAACGCTGCACCTTCCCCTTTTTGCCGGTGGGCAATATAAATCCGTAGATCACGGCTCGATCATAGCTGTTGAGCCCTTCCTGATGGGCCAGGTCACGATTTGTTTGGGACAAAAACTCATCGACTCTGCGTAAACCCAAAAGATCCCCGCCAATAAAGCCATCTCTAAATCTTGAGGGCTTAAGCCTATAACCGCTATTGTTTTCGCCATCCACCACAAAGAAAACATAAACCCAATTCTTAAGATAATGATAAAGATTTAAAAAATTCACCTTAGGATCATCGGACATGGTCGTCAATCCGCCTAAATTAAATCGCTGCTTGGGATGGCGCTTGCGCAGATCATATTTCCAGCTCGCATTCTCTCCGTAGGCAAAATCCGCGTATTTATCAGGGCTAAAAAGCTTGATCTCCATGGCAACAGATCCTTTGCCTTGAGGCAAAGGAATAGTAACTCCGCAATGATACGCTTCATATTTTTGACCGGTGCGAATCATCTTCATTTTGGTTTGATCCTGAATAAGCTCTCCCCCTAATCCTTGATAAGGAGCAAATATCCGAGACCAACCCATCAAAAGGCCAACAGCCTTCCAATAATCCTCTTCATTCGCAGTAATGATATGAAGACCCAAAAGATCCTCAAGTTCCCCGATGCTGGCATAAGACTTTTCTTCACCTCTGCCGCTTTCAACTTTTTGATAGGCAGAGCCTGCCCCCTTGACCCTACTATAAATCTTGACACCTTCGATGCCATTGGCCTTTAGCCGTGCTTCGATTATCTTGCTGATCCATCCAAGAAAATTTTCAATTTGTTCACGTTTCATATGGCCAAAAGCTTTCAAGATTTCACGCTCAGCCGCTTGATACTCTTGGGGATATCGGGCCTTGAAAGCAGATTCTACGAGATCTCCGGCCAATTTCCAGAAACCAACCCTATAACATAAAGGTGCATAGATATCCTTGGCCACAGCCTCCAGATAATCAAGAGTTTCACCTGAAACACCATCCAATTTCGCGACGATCTCGCTGATATTTCCTTTTAAAGAATCAAAGTCACCGCCAAGAGATTGAACAACATGATTCATATAATCGATAATATTGTGCCGATCGGTTTCGTTATTCTCCGGAAAATATTTGACCATGCCTAAAGAATCATAAAAATCCCCATACTTAAGCTCGTTCTTTTGCTTATGAGGGTTGGGCGATGAGACAACCGCAGGGCGCGTAAGAGAAGAAGCCGCTGTCAGAACCTGTTCACTCCAGCCACGGATGGGAAACAGAAACGACAGCGGCTCTTGTGAAGAAACCGCAAAAATCTTTTTAATTACCGAGGATAACGCTGCAGACAACAAAAGAGCCGGCATCACAAAAACATTCATCCAGCCACGGTCGGAATATTTGGACACCGGCTCAGTAAAAATAAAATTGACTATCAATGAAAGGACCGCTGCCTCAAACCCATTCCAGCCACGGAAGGAAGGTTGTCTTGGCAGCGGCCTTTGTGAAAAAACCGCAAGACTCTTTTTATCAAAGATATGCGTCGCGCTCTTTTTCTTAACAAGCCATGCGGCAAACTGATCGTTACTTAAGACGCCTAAAGGCCCCATTAGATTGCCCAACACGTTTTGGCTCAAAGAAAAAGACGGACTTGATATCATCATCGGTGTCAACATCATGCTTGGAGCTAACAGAGATTTCCTTTCTATAGGAGCGGACACAGGTGTCTGAGGCAAAGAAGCGCAAGGCGAAGAATTAAAAGGAGCTGGCTCCTCAGCCGGAAGGTTCCCGCCCATACTGGCTGGTCCCCTCGTGATCTCTCTTTTGTCAAACGGCCCCTCGTTCGCCCAATGCCAGCTATACCCGCCATCAACTGAAAATTTAGATGTAAAAAAACCTTCAAAATCACAAGGAAGATTCACGCCAAACCGGTACGAACCCTCCTTGTAGTCATCAGTCATAACCATATCCGTTTCAGCCCAAAAGTCTTTTTCCCCACCCTTTTGATAACAAACCTTAGCCATGATTTGACTCTCTGGATTCTCAATAGGACTCTGCGTATCGACTGTAAAATAGACAACCACGCGTTGATTAAAGGGAATACACGCAGTTTTCTGCTCTGGAAAGAAGTTTCCAAAGCCTCTACCCCGGAGGGCAACGGGGATGATCTCTTCACTCAAAATAGGTTTGGGGATCTCTTCCTCATAATAATTTAAAAGCACTTCTTCATAATCTTCAAAGCTCATACCTTTTGTAAGCGGATTATCACCCATGCGCATCTTGTCCAAATCAATAATTTTCCAATCAAAGATCGACCCATTCACAGCTACAATATTTCCAGGCTTAGGATCCGTAATCGCAAGACGAAAATTTCTTTTAAGTTCAATATAGGTATGATAGGCGCTTCGAACAGCTTGCTTTCTTGTCGCAATCGGAATCGACAGATCGTTTAAAATCTCCATCAAGGTTAACCCTGGCACATATTCCTGCGCAATCAAAAAGCTTTCGTTGTAAAAATTTGTGAAATAAACAGTCGTTTCACTGCCAAGCCTTGCAATCCCTTTGAAAATTTCCGCTGAAAACTCTGAGAATCCTGCCCACACACTTAATGAGCTAAAAAGATCATCTCTATCATCACTATCCAGACCTACCTTTGTTGGCTTAATGGAAAAAACATATTCTTTTTGATTTTTCATAAAAAAGGTCACAATGAAAGCGTGTTTAACGCCTCCTGAATCAAGGTAGGCGATCCGTACCCGGTCAACTTCATTTCTATCTACTTCGATACCAAAAATATTTCTAAAGGCCTTCTGCAAAAACTCATCCCTTGTTCTCAAGACATACTCAATAACAGGAACAAATTCATCATATTCTCTAGGTATGATCACTCCTACTTCAAAAATCCTCTCTTTGATCTCATACTCCCATGTTCTAGCCATGGGCTGATCAAATGAAAACTCCCATACCTTTTCTCGCGCGGAGGAATTACTGCTCGCCACACAAATAACGGCAGAAGAGATGTATTTTCCCTGCGCGTACTCAACAAGCTTACCAAGATCAACCACGCCAGCATACTTTTTAAAGGGTTGCAAGAACTGACACGCAATCTGCTTAAGCCCCTCGGGAGTCCTGGCTTCCGCCCTGAGAGTTATTTTAGGCTCTGTCTCGGAAGACCTAATCAAAGCCCATCCCTGCTCTTCTTTAAAAATAATCTTCGCTCCATCTAAGGTGTTAACCTCATAGCCCTGATTCTGAAAGAAATCCTCTACCTCTTTGGCGATCTTGATCTTAACCTCTTCAGCGTTTTCTCCTGTGACCTTAATTCGCATTTCAGGTGTAGAAGGGTATCTAGGAATATTTAAAGTAATATCACTTAATGTAAATCCCTGCTTTTTAGCATTGGCAACAATGATCGCTAGTTTCACAGAAGCTAATAATCCATCGTCAAAATTATAATGCTCTCCTAAATAATAATGCCCTGAAGCCTCTCCTGCCAAGGCCGCGTCTTCTCCTATTTCTGCCATCTTCTGCTTGGCAGGAGAAATCCCGGTCTTGCACATGACAGGCCGCCCACCCTGAGCGAGGATATCCTCTTCTACAACCTGAGAACACTTCACATCAAAAATAATGAATGACTGAGGATATTGTTTTAAGATCTCCCGGCTCAGCAATACCAAGGTGATATCTGCTGGGATCATTTGCCCTAAATTATTAACAATCACAACACGATCTGCGTCGCCATCGTAAGCAATCCCTATATCAGCGGCGTTTTCCTTAACAGCCTCTATTAAATAAACCGCGTTTTCAGCAACGGAAGGATCTGGAGAACGGTCTTTGTGGTGAGGGAAATTGCCATCGGGGTCTGTGTGGATACCCGTAACCGTTGCACCTAACTCGCTAAACATTACCAAAGGCATGGATCCCGCGACACCATTACTAGAATCGATGACAACCTTAAGTCCGGCTAAAGGCAAGGCATCTGGCTGAAGAAGGCTGAGGCCTTCGTCGATCGTGGATTTTAAACCTTGAGCCTTGATCATTTCCCGCCAAGTCCTTTTTCCAGACACAGCAACGAAGGCATTGGCCTTGATCATCTCTCGATAAATCCCCATGATCTCTCTTTGCTCCAACTGCCCTGGCGCCTGAGGTAAAAATCCGCGCATCTTAGTCATTCTTTTTATTTCTTGAATCTGTTCTTTCATCGCGTTAGCAAGCCCGATCACAAACTTCATCCCGTTACTTTTGGATGGGTTGTGGCTAGCCGTCACCATAATCCCGCCATCCGCTTTGAATAAAGGAATAGCAAAGTAAAGGGCTCCCGTCGTCGCGACTCCCACGTCCAGGACATCAATTCCTCTCGACAAAAGTCCCGCGATGACTTGTCGATGAATACGTTCTGAGGTTAAACGAATGTCTCTGGCAACAACGATGCGCAACTTTGCCTTTCTTGTCTCTCTTTGCATAAAGAGCGCAAAGCCTTCCGCAAGCCTAAAAGCAACGTCATCCGTTAGCTGTTCTTGTGCATCGGAAGCCCGAATATCATTACCCCTAAAAATACTATCATCGATGCGCACTTCTTTGACAAGCTTACCATTATCCAAAATCTGAATGAGCTGATCAAGATACTCCCCTAATCCTGCTGGCCCTTTAGTCTGGGACGTGATCACGGTCTTGCAAGACAAAAACCCTTCAAAAGAAGGGCCCACATTAAGCGTTAAATCAACTTTTTTCGCTGCAAAAGTATCGTTCCCCCAGGCACCAAAAGAATCTCCAGCAAAAATCATGGCCTCAAAAGGAACCCCTAGCACTTCTTTTATTTTCTCAATACCATAACCCTTGTGCATCCCCCGCGCAATAATATCAATGGCTGTTGTGCCTGCCACATGAACTTCTACATCAATGTCTTCGCGAGCTAATCTTTCAGAAATATATTCGGCCCAAATCGTTCTCTTGGACTGATCCTTGTAAAAGACCTCTCGCTCCTGATCGCTGATTATTTTTCCAGGCCCACGGAAGGTAATCTGAGAGCCTAAATCTTCGATTTGAACTTTTTCAGGGTGTTGCGGGATGCCAAAATACTCCATTGTTTCTTGAAGGATCACAAGAATCTTATTGACCTTTTCTACGCCTAAGGCCTTCCTTAAATCAAATCGATACACATAAACATATTCTCGCTTTTGTAAGCTATACCCTAACATTTCAGAACCATTGCAAGGAAATAAAAAGAAATTAGCTAACAAATCTTTTTCGTCTTCTGTCATCTGCGCCAAGACAGGATCGAGAACCTCTGTCAGCATCCTTTTTTTATCAGCACCCGAAAGAACCATAAAGACCCCACCTAATCTTAATATCTCAAGGATTCTTCGGGCCATGTCCACCGAACATGGCTGCCTGGGAAGGGTCAACGACCCATCCTTATCAACAATCATCACAGGATGAAGGCCTTTTGCAAGAAGCTTTTTTACCGCAAAAAGGAACGCAAGCTTGCCTTGATCGTGGTTGTATTTTTTCTGCGTCGCAAGAATCTTTCCAGGCTCCCTGGTCCTAGACTCTGTGACACATCCAAAAGCTCCCGCATAGACCTTGAGGCCCCGCTGCTTCAAGTTTTCAATTTCTTCCTGCGTAGGCTCAAAAAGGCCAAGCATGAGCTTTCCTCGCATCTCTTTTTGTACGCTAGCAACTTCAACGTCTTTTCCTTCAGCAACAAGCTTCGCTACATTTGAGTCAGAAGGCTCAGGAATATTTAAGACCACAGAGCTAAAAATCTCTTCAAAGCGAGAACCCAAGCTCTCCTCATAAAGCTGAACGAGAGAAAAGACTGTATGCCCTATCGTTTCTGTGTCGATTGTCGTATTAAACATAAAAACAATTTCAACACCTCTTCTTTTTGCTCTTATCAAAGCTTGTCGGATTCCAACAATCATAATACTAGCTAATTTGCTTGTCAGATCAGAGCCAGGGCCAACAATAATTTGATCCCCTTGCTGCATATGATCGATGACTCTCACGGCTTGCGGATTAGCAGCAGGATTGACGACTCGCCCCCTCTTTGTTTGAAGCTCTAATTTGACATAAGGCTGGGTATGCATGGTGCTGGTTATTTCTACTTGTCCCGCAACCTCTTCCACATCAAAATCACGGCAATCAATAGAAACGCTGTCTTTTTCTCTCAACCTTGCTGCCAAGAATACTTCTTTTTGAGAAACAAAGCTAACAGGAATACTTAAAATCTTTGAACCCAAAAACCTTTGAATATTTTTTACCCCTTTGGAAAACTTATTCTTATTCAAATTACCTTTTCGAATAGCGCCAACCTCGCTCATCATTCCTAAAAACAACATGTTCTTAACCGAATGTCCTTGACCGGATAAAGAGATTATTCCACCTTGAAGAAAACGCTGATCCACAATCTCAAAATAGGGGCTCAAGCTATCAATAAAGGCATCGATCTCTTCCAAGCCAACAGTCATTACATATTTTTCTCTTATCAAACTTCTTAAAGTATTCAATCCTTCCAGAGTCGTTGCTTCCTCTTTAAACCGGTATTCAAGAATATCCTGTTTCCATGCGGCCAGATCGCAGGCCATCGCTGCCATCAAATCTCCAAACGAAGGGATCGACACGCCCCACTTCGCATAAAGGCCTTGCTGGATACGCGCTGTACTTCCACCGCTATCTGTTGAGTTGACTAAGAAAAGAAGTGGCAGATTTTCTTCGGCAATAAGGTGATCTTTAAGATAAGCGGAAACAACAGCCTTCATCCCTGTCCCGCCGCCGATGACGATGACTTTTCCTTGAGTTAAAAGCGTGGAGGAGCCAAATAATTCGTTGTACACCCTACCAACTCTTACGAAATCGATGCCTGCCATGGTTTCAATAATGGCTTCGCCTACCCCGGCCTTTAAATCTTTTCTTGCAATTCCTACAATCTCTCGGCTAACAATGTTTTCTGTTGCTATTCCTCTTTCATTTAAATATTCTATATCTTGTTCTGTAACATACAGGAGCTTCTCCCACTTACCAGCCTCTGAGCGAGAATGATAGAGCATGTTATTGTGTTCTGACCAGCTTAACGTCCACAATTTCTTGATACCTTCTTCTATGCCAAGATCAATGCCTAGCGCTGTCATCAATTCTGGGTGGTGGACTGCGGCATAGACATGTCTGTTCATATAGACATACCTGTTTAAATACCCATAAACTAATGGTTTTATCTCATGACGAATCAAATCTTCGTTGGTTGGCTCTATGGTATTTCTATTGGAATCGATTAAAACTGGACATAGGATTGGGTACTCTTCATATACCTCAGACTGAACTTCTAGCTTTTTTCTTACTAAGTAATGTCGGTCTACTAAGCCACTATAAATGCGAAGATCCGGACCAACAAACTTAATCCGCCCTTCGTTGTCTAATAAAGGTGTTCCTTGAGGATATTCTGTTCCATGGGCATCTCCATATTCGTTTAAGTTGTTGTCTTTTATATACCTGTCAACAACGGCCCCTAATGGGTCATTGATCAATAACGTGTTAAAGATATCTCCTACTTTGACATAATAATTCCCATCTTCTGTCTTATAAACTTCTGTCTCGCTTTCTTTAAAATACCTGTTGGCTAGCTTATCTTGTGCGCCTCTTCGCACTCTTATCTCTTCGATCATGTCATCTGCCGTTGCGACATCACCTCTGCTTAATACTCTTTCTAAGGCATTGACATAATCTCTAAAGCTATAGTTGCTTGTTTCTTCCATGTTGACATGATTAAAGAACCATACTTTTCTTCTTGCCTTCGACAATCTCATCGCTGAGGCTAATCCCGGGACGGTCATCTGTGAGAGCATGCTTGAATATAAGCTGCCCGGACCGACAATAATGACATTTGCTTTTTCAATCCATTTTCTTGCTTCAGGATTAAGCCTAGGTAATTTTCCTTCTGGCTCTTCTTCGCTCTTGACTAATCGATAGTCTACTAACTTATTGCCTCTTAGCTGATCCATGAACTTCTGGCCGTACACGCCGATGATCTCACCCTTATCATTTCGGATGGCATACTTTTCTTCAAACTCAGGATCAATTGAAATCATCTTAAATCGCATCTTATCTGATATCGACTCTTGATAGATGGCCTGTAAGGTTGCTGTCTCAAGCGATACTGGGACCACGTGAAAACGTTCTTCGACTCCCCAAATTCTTTCCATAAGATATATCGCTACTTTTATCTGTCCTTCGCTGACTCCCCCTCCATCTGATAAATCTATAAATCCCCCTAATTCATGCATTAAAGCTAATGCATGCAAGTTTCTGATACTCTTCATCCTAAACGAAAATCTACCTTGATAGGCCTTGGCCTGATCTGTGTAGCTCTTGCTGACAAAATCATTATCAATGATGCGTGCCATAGTCATTTGCTCTACGATAAATTCTATGATTCCTACCTCTTGAAGTATTCCGCTGTATTGATACTTCATGGCATGGGGGACTGTTGCGGCTAAAGTACCTGGTGAATCTTCCCCTGCGCTGTAATTTGAATACATTTTTCTAGTTAAATATTTTACGCTATCTAAGAATCCACTGGCGATAGCAGCGGCTTGATCCCCAAACCCAATGGTTCGTCCTTTTCCTGGGCGTAATTCTTTCTCCTGATCTCCTGTTCGTCCGCCATTATCTGTGATTCCTTGGATCAACACAAAAGCCGTTTTTTCATTCTCCTGCAACGCTGCCGCATTGACCGCCAGAGTACCATTTCCTCCTATAGCAACCACGACCTCATCAATATGATGTTCCTGAAAATATTTTATTCTGCTCTCATCTACGGTTTTTTCGCTTACCTCTAAGATGCTCTTTCGTCCCAATCTGCCTGCCAGCATTTCTTCTTCGCTCATGCCTAGCTGGTCCGCTGTTTCCTTTATTTTCTTGCTTGCCTGTTCTACTCCATATATTTCCTCTAGTACGCTTCGATTCTTTTCAACGATCACTTCTCTGCTTCCGCTAAACTCATGTTCACCCTCTAAATGATATTTCCTTAAATACGCCAAGATGGCTTCCTTTTGCTTCTCCCCATCTAATGCTGCAAATTCCACCATTTTTTCGTAATATCCACTCTGCGGGATGAGTTCTTGATGCGTGGGTGATCCGAGCTCTTCCCAAAGCTTCTTTAAATACATATTAATTGTCGCTTGGACACCCCCTGCTTGCTCTAGTTGATGTAACTTGATATCTTCCTGTATCAACTTTAGCTCTTCTCTCATGGCACCATGAACATACTTGATATGATTGCTATGCCCTAGCTCGTGGAATAGACGTGCGGCCAGGATGTATTCAATGGCTTCTTTATTCTCTTCTGTATAATGACTTATCAAACTTTCTATAAAACTATAATTGAAAATAATGTTAACGTAGTTGTGACGATAGGAATACCTGCGGACGGAATTGATCGGAAGGGCGCGGCTGACATTGATAACCATCGGCGGCGCTGTATTATCTCTTCTCTCTAAAATCTCCCTTAAATATTCTTTTAAATGCTCATCATGACCTGCTAATACCTTTAATCTGGCTAATGTTGCCGCTAGCATCTGCGCAAACGCCCCTGCTTCTTTCCCTCTTTCCTTTGCGTAAAAATTCCCTTTTGCTATTTCTACTTCTACGTGCAGATCATCAACATAACCCCTTTTAATATCTTGATATGTTACATTGCTAAATGCTGCTGCCGGACCGGTTCCATATCCTTGCATAAGACTTGCGAACGGAGAAGAAACCTCTTTTCTTCTTCTGTCCTCTTCTTCAAAATCCAATTTGTTCTTTAAATCAACATAGGCGTACCCCTCAAATTGCTTATCTCCCCAAGTCTTCTTCGGGTCTGCTGTAATGTCTGCGGCAACTCTTAAATTAACTTTCTTTTCACCATCGATTAATGGGACATCACTTAAGACCTCGCCTCTTTTTGCATGGATCTTTCCTTCTGGTCGATAACCTGCAACGGTCATGCTTTCTGCTTCAGCATCAATTTCCTCTGCCGTCGTATTAACGACGATAGCGCCAGACCTCACAATACCTTTATTAATCTTTCCTCTCCCTAAAACGATGGCTCCATCTTCGATAAGAACTTCAGAGCCTATGTCCATATCCTGGCTTACGATCGACTTAGGCTTCATGAATGAATATCCAACTAACTGTCGCAATACGGCATCTTTAAATAATGATTGGTATCCTACATAATATCGATCATTGCTTCCTAGGTCTGTAATATAAGTCTCTTTTCCTGTGCTTACAAAACCGACGTCTAGCCCAGCCTCAGATAACTCTTGCGTTCTTTTTCCTATGGCCTGATTGAGATCCTGGTCTTTTCTTCTGATATCGATTAAACTCTTGTCTTCTCTTAATCGTGTTAATCGATCGATAGCATCTTTTCTCCAGTAATAAATAGTTAAATTATTAGCTGGATAATATTCTCTTGTGTGATCTTGGGCGAGATAAATGGCTTCTGGCTCGCTCTTTCTTTTATGTAATCTCAGGAGGCGTCCGTTTTCATCATTTTCGACCTTTCCATAATAATCCCACTCTGAATGATGAATGCTTATTTCACTTCCTAAAATCTGAATACCATATTTCCCTAGACCTTCTAATGGCTCGGTGACGCTAAAAATTCTATCTACGGATAGGCTGATGATGCCAACATTGTTCTCTCCAAAAATCTGCAAGCTTTGTTTGATAGCTTGCCATAGATTAGGCTCTCCATTTAATGAGCTGACGAGGCCTTTATTGCCAAAGCCTTCAGCTAGAGTTATTGGGTAATTTCTCTTCCCATCTCCCCCAGACAAAATCATGGCAACTCGTTCTGTTTCAAACTTAATCCCGCCGATCTTTAGCTTTCTTAACGTCCTTAATTCCGCAGATAAGTTGCCTTCAACATCTTCTTCTACGACATCAACGATCACAGCAACTTCGCCACGCTGACGTCGCTTCTTCATAACGTCTTTAATTCTTCTTGCGATTTCTTTCTCGCTTAATCCTGACGGAAGCGCTATAACGTTGCTGGCCTCTGGGATAACCTTTCCCTTGGCTCTCTCTAGAGCGTCCACGGTGTACTGCAAACTATCTTGCTTGACCAAGACAACAACGACATCATGATATTTTCTTGGATCTGCTAAACCACGTTCTAATCGGACGCGTTGGATATGGATGCCATATTCTTGTGTGCCTCTAAATCTTTCGGCAACTTCTTGATCGCTGATGGGGTCGCCTTTTGATATTTCCTCATTAGCCACTCTTTGCAATCCCATATACACAGCACCAACAGCCTGCCCAAACCTTGATGCAAACTGTCCGTTAAACTCATCACTTATGTCTTGTCCAAATTTTTGTGCATAATTTTCTTCATTGGCAAGCTTAACCTCTATTTCGATTCCGTCTTTGGCCAATCCTTGCTTGGTGGCAGCTACGATAATGTCGCCCGCCTTTCCTGCCGTTACTGCGCCAAACAATATTAAGCCTTCAACATCTAGATCTTCTGCCGCAGCTTTGACAGCTACGACTAAATATTCTCCTATGGTCTTAAATATCTCTTGCGCTTCTTTTCGTTCTTTTTCATCTTCGCTATTTAACTTTGCTTGTACTGCTTTTAATTTTGGCCTATCCCCTATTGCTTTATTAAAGGCTTCTTTAGCTCCCTTTTCTAATAAAGCCTTAACTGTTTTTACTTTATCTGCTCCTTCTGGTATTTCTATTGCATATTTAATTGCATATTCTTCGGCTACTTTTTCTTCAAACTCACGATCAAAGTTGCTCCATATTTTTCGCGCCAATCTTAATACACCTCTTTGAGAAGTATATTGCTGTAAGGCTCCCGGTATTTTCAGTCCTTCATGAACATATCCTAGCTTCCCTGCGTGCGGAGATACATCTATTCCAACCTTGCCTAGCTCTCCTAGGTTGTTTGTTACCATTCCTTGCCCATCTACATATCCGCCTGCCAAGCCTGTACCTAAGCTCAAGGCTAAGCATTTCTTTAAGCCTAGCGTTCCTGCTACGGATAAGGCTCCGGCATCGCCATCATTTAATACACCGACAACGACTCCATCCATGGCCTCGCTTATTCTTGATCCCATTCTGACTGTTTTTGTCCAGAATTCTTCTGCGCCTATGCCTTGATAGACCCTTGCGCCTTCTTGTACGATTCGTCCATCTACGACTGCGCCTGCGGTGCTTAATCCGATGGCATCTAATTTTACAATTTCAACTCCCGCCGACTTCACTCTAGCTATAAAGTTGTCTATTCTGTCTAAAGGACTATTTTGATCATGTCCTAATGCCTTTAATTCCTCTTTTAAGCTATCATGACCTGCTACCTGGCTTAAGGATATGGCAACCTGTGCTAACTTTGCCATTGTCACATAATATCTTAAATGCTCTTTTGAGCTCTTAAATCCAACGCTTAACCAATTAACTTCTTTAGCGTAGATGACTTTACCGTCCACAAAGCTTATAACCTTGACATCGCTTGCGCCGACATCAATGCCTGCTACATTACCTTTTGTATAGTTGATGTCTGCTGCGATCAAATCTACTTTATTGTTATCTACAGATATGTCTTTTTCTCTGCCTGCTTGTTTGATTTCAAATGTTGTCTCATAGATCGTACTAAAATAGCTTGGGACTCGTCCATAGCTACCCTTTAATAGGCCTTCTATTGCCTTATATAACGCTTTATCCTGACTATAAATGACGAGTCCTTCTGCCCCGACCCTTGACAATGTTCCTGCGATCCTTATCGCTACATAATCAGCGACTCTTTTTACGGCTTCTTGATTCATTGTCCTTGTATTAGGGACGACGATAGATGCTTGATGAGCCACCGTATTTGACCTTAGATATCCTACTTTGACGATTTTCTTATTGGGGAGCATTTCATAGGTTGCCTGGACCTCTGTTATGGCAATAAACTCTTCTTCGTTGATCTCGCTTAAGATCGCTCGGACTTCAGCTTCTTTGACTTGGTTCTGTTGATCGGGATAGCCTAAAATGGCTCCAATCTCATGGACAATGCTAATGACTCTCTCTGTTGTGCTGTTATATAACGGGTAGGATGTAGATAAGATGATGACGGGCTGGCCTGCTTCGCTTACGTTTGCTGCGATAAATCCTTGTGTCGGGCCTGCGCGGATTCCGCCTTGCCTTGCTAGCTGTTCTGCGAGTTCGCCTGCTTTTTCTCCATAAAGCCTTGTTGTTATTTGCTGAGCTAATAGCACTTCTACGGCTTTAGCGTCTAAGGTCTTGATTTCTGCTCGGGCCTTCTGAACTTCCCGCTTGACGTCTTTGTGCGTTTTTACAGGTTCGCCGGGCAAAGAGCGGGTTGGGTCGGAAAGATTAACTCCCTCCCTGATAATCTCTTCACACTCTGACATAAAAGCTCTGTCTTGGGCTAAAGGCAATAATACATCGCTCGTAAATCCAACATTTCTTTTTATTATTTTATCAGCATATTCTTCAACTATTTCTATAGAGGTGCGTCCTGCCAATTCTCTAAAATCAATAAAATAAATGCCCTGACCTTCAAAGCGTCCATGATTTTCTGAATTTTGTTGCTTTAGCCACAGCTTAAACTCTTCTTCTTTCATTGTTTTCTTTTTATTATTAATGCTCTTAGCATAATCAAGAATGTACTTATATTCTCCTGGTGCTAGAAAATAAACATAATTTGTTCGAACTTCAAAATTTCCTTCCACTCTCCATGCAAACGCACCTTCATTTCTTATTCTTACTAATTTTCCTTGCAACTTATAACCTTCTTGAAATTCTAGCTCCTCTACTAATTCATTTCTCATTCCTTGCTCATAGGTTTCACCTGACACAACATGTCCCCCATAATTTGAGATTTTAGATGGTTCCGCTCTTTTGTGATCTGCCCTATGTGATACGACTATTTTCCCATCTGGAGCAACAACAAATGCATCTACGGTTCGATGCATGAAATTAAAATCATGGGCTATTCTTGAATTTATTGCACCAATAACGACTTCTTCTCCATCTTGAATCTTAATAACATCAAAATGCTCTCCGGAGAAACTTTGTCCCTGATTTCTCCACGCGCTTAGAATGCTGCGTATCGATGTTTCATTCTGCATCCATTCTCTTTCTGGAAAATAACGCGATAGCTGCATTAAATCTTTTACTACTTTTTCAAATTCTCTCTTGTTTTTATCTTCTTCCTTTGCCTTGCTACGGATTGGGGAGGAGCCAAATAATTCGTTGTACACCCTACCAACTCTTACGAAATCGATGCCTGCCATGGTTTCAATAATGGCTTCGCCTACCCCGGCCTTTAAATCTTTTCTTGCAATTCCTACAATCTCTCGGCTAACAATGTTTTCTGTTGCTATTCCTCTTTCATTTAAATATTCTATATCTTGTTCTGTAACATACAGGAGCTTCTCCCACTTACCAGCCTCTGAGCGAGAATGATAGAGCATGTTATTGTGTTCTGACCAGCTTAACGTCCACAATTTCTTGATACCTTCTTCTATGCCAAGATCAATGCCTAGCGCTGTCATCAATTCTGGGTGGTGGACTGCGGCATAGACATGTCTGTTCATATAGACATACCTGTTTAAATACCCATAAACTAATGGTTTTATCTCATGACGAATCAAATCTTCGTTGGTTGGCTCTATGGTATTTCTATTGGAATCGATTAAAACTGGACATAGGATTGGGTACTCTTCATATACCTCAGACTGAACTTCTAGCTTTTTTCTTACTAAGTAATGTCGGTCTACTAAGCCACTATAAATGCGAAGATCCGGACCAACAAACTTAATCCGCCCTTCGTTGTCTAATAAAGGTGTTCCTTGAGGATATTCTGTTCCATGGGCATCTCCATATTCGTTTAAGTTGTTGTCTTTTATATACCTGTCAACAACGGCCCCTAATGGGTCATTGATCAATAACGTGTTAAAGATATCTCCTACTTTGACATAATAATTCCCATCTTCTGTCTTATAAACTTCTGTCTCGCTTTCTTTAAAATACCTGTTGGCTAGCTTATCTTGTGCGCCTCTTCGCACTCTTATCTCTTCGATCATGTCATCTGCCGTTGCGACATCACCTCTGCTTAATACTCTTTCTAAGGCATTGACATAATCTCTAAAGCTATAGTTGCTTGTTTCTTCCATGTTGACATGATTAAAGAACCATACTTTTCTTCTTGCCTTCGACAATCTCATCGCTGAGGCTAATCCCGGGACGGTCATCTGTGAGAGCATGCTTGAATATAAGCTGCCCGGACCGACAATAATGACATTTGCTTTTTCAATCCATTTTCTTGCTTCAGGATTAAGCCTAGGTAATTTTCCTTCTGGCTCTTCTTCGCTCTTGACTAATCGATAGTCTACTAACTTATTGCCTCTTAGCTGATCCATGAACTTCTGGCCGTACACGCCGATGATCTCACCCTTATCATTTCGGATGGCATACTTTTCTTCAAACTCAGGATCAATTGAAATCATCTTAAATCGCATCTTATCTGATATCGACTCTTGATAGATGGCCTGTAAGGTTGCTGTCTCAAGCGATACTGGGACCACGTGAAAACGTTCTTCGACTCCCCAAATTCTTTCCATAAGATATATCGCTACTTTTATCTGTCCTTCGCTGACTCCCCCTCCATCTGATAAATCTATAAATCCCCCTAATTCATGCATTAAAGCTAATGCATGCAAGTTTCTGATACTCTTCATCCTAAACGAAAATCTACCTTGATAGGCCTTGGCCTGATCTGTGTAGCTCTTGCTGACAAAATCATTATCAATGATGCGTGCCATAGTCATTTGCTCTACGATAAATTCTATGATTCCTACCTCTTGAAGTATTCCGCTGTATTGATACTTCATGGCATGGGGGACTGTTGCGGCTAAAGTACCTGGTGAATCTTCCCCTGCGCTGTAATTTGAATACATTTTTCTAGTTAAATATTTTACGCTATCTAAGAATCCACTGGCGATAGCAGCGGCTTGATCCCCAAACCCAATGGTTCGTCCTTTTCCTGGGCGTAATTCTTTCTCCTGATCTCCTGTTCGTCCGCCATTATCTGTGATTCCTTGGATCAACACAAAAGCCGTTTTTTCATTCTCCTGCAACGCTGCCGCATTGACCGCCAGAGTACCATTTCCTCCTATAGCAACCACGACCTCATCAATATGATGTTCCTGAAAATATTTTATTCTGCTCTCATCTACGGTTTTTTCGCTTACCTCTAAGATGCTCTTTCGTCCCAATCTGCCTGCCAGCATTTCTTCTTCGCTCATGCCTAGCTGGTCCGCTGTTTCCTTTATTTTCTTGCTTGCCTGTTCTACTCCATATATTTCCTCTAGTACGCTTCGATTCTTTTCAACGATCACTTCTCTGCTTCCGCTAAACTCATGTTCACCCTCTAAATGATATTTCCTTAAATACGCCAAGATGGCTTCCTTTTGCTTCTCCCCATCTAATGCTGCAAATTCCACCATTTTTTCGTAATATCCACTCTGCGGGATGAGTTCTTGATGCGTGGGTGATCCGAGCTCTTCCCAAAGCTTCTTTAAATACATATTAATTGTCGCTTGGACACCCCCTGCTTGCTCTAGTTGATGTAACTTGATATCTTCCTGTATCAACTTTAGCTCTTCTCTCATGGCACCATGAACATACTTGATATGATTGCTATGCCCTAGCTCGTGGAATAGACGTGCGGCCAGGATGTATTCAATGGCTTCTTTATTCTCTTCTGTATAATGACTTATCAAACTTTCTATAAAACTATAATTGAAAATAATGTTAACGTAGTTGTGACGATAGGAATACCTGCGGACGGAATTGATCGGAAGGGCGCGGCTGACATTGATAACCATCGGCGGCGCTGTATTATCTCTTCTCTCTAAAATCTCCCTTAAATATTCTTTTAAATGCTCATCATGACCTGCTAATACCTTTAATCTGGCTAATGTTGCCGCTAGCATCTGCGCAAACGCCCCTGCTTCTTTCCCTCTTTCCTTTGCGTAAAAATTCCCTTTTGCTATTTCTACTTCTACGTGCAGATCATCAACATAACCCCTTTTAATATCTTGATATGTTACATTGCTAAATGCTGCTGCCGGACCGGTTCCATATCCTTGCATAAGACTTGCGAACGGAGAAGAAACCTCTTTTCTTCTTCTGTCCTCTTCTTCAAAATCCAATTTGTTCTTTAAATCAACATAGGCGTACCCCTCAAATTGCTTATCTCCCCAAGTCTTCTTCGGGTCTGCTGTAATGTCTGCGGCAACTCTTAAATTAACTTTCTTTTCACCATCGATTAATGGGACATCACTTAAGACCTCGCCTCTTTTTGCATGGATCTTTCCTTCTGGTCGATAACCTGCAACGGTCATGCTTTCTGCTTCAGCATCAATTTCCTCTGCCGTCGTATTAACGACGATAGCGCCAGACCTCACAATACCTTTATTAATCTTTCCTCTCCCTAAAACGATGGCTCCATCTTCGATAAGAACTTCAGAGCCTATGTCCATATCCTGGCTTACGATCGACTTAGGCTTCATGAATGAATATCCAACTAACTGTCGCAATACGGCATCTTTAAATAATGATTGGTATCCTACATAATATCGATCATTGCTTCCTAGGTCTGTAATATAAGTCTCTTTTCCTGTGCTTACAAAACCGACGTCTAGCCCAGCCTCAGATAACTCTTGCGTTCTTTTTCCTATGGCCTGATTGAGATCCTGGTCTTTTCTTCTGATATCGATTAAACTCTTGTCTTCTCTTAATCGTGTTAATCGATCGATAGCATCTTTTCTCCAGTAATAAATAGTTAAATTATTAGCTGGATAATATTCTCTTGTGTGATCTTGGGCGAGATAAATGGCTTCTGGCTCGCTCTTTCTTTTATGTAATCTCAGGAGGCGTCCGTTTTCATCATTTTCGACCTTTCCATAATAATCCCACTCTGAATGATGAATGCTTATTTCACTTCCTAAAATCTGAATACCATATTTCCCTAGACCTTCTAATGGCTCGGTGACGCTAAAAATTCTATCTACGGATAGGCTGATGATGCCAACATTGTTCTCTCCAAAAATCTGCAAGCTTTGTTTGATAGCTTGCCATAGATTAGGCTCTCCATTTAATGAGCTGACGAGGCCTTTATTGCCAAAGCCTTCAGCTAGAGTTATTGGGTAATTTCTCTTCCCATCTCCCCCAGACAAAATCATGGCAACTCGTTCTGTTTCAAACTTAATCCCGCCGATCTTTAGCTTTCTTAACGTCCTTAATTCCGCAGATAAGTTGCCTTCAACATCTTCTTCTACGACATCAACGATCACAGCAACTTCGCCACGCTGACGTCGCTTCTTCATAACGTCTTTAATTCTTCTTGCGATTTCTTTCTCGCTTAATCCTGACGGAAGCGCTATAACGTTGCTGGCCTCTGGGATAACCTTTCCCTTGGCTCTCTCTAGAGCGTCCACGGTGTACTGCAAACTATCTTGCTTGACCAAGACAACAACGACATCATGATATTTTCTTGGATCTGCTAAACCACGTTCTAATCGGACGCGTTGGATATGGATGCCATATTCTTGTGTGCCTCTAAATCTTTCGGCAACTTCTTGATCGCTGATGGGGTCGCCTTTTGATATTTCCTCATTAGCCACTCTTTGCAATCCCATATACACAGCACCAACAGCCTGCCCAAACCTTGATGCAAACTGTCCGTTAAACTCATCACTTATGTCTTGTCCAAATTTTTGTGCATAATTTTCTTCATTGGCAAGCTTAACCTCTATTTCGATTCCGTCTTTGGCCAATCCTTGCTTGGTGGCAGCTACGATAATGTCGCCCGCCTTTCCTGCCGTTACTGCGCCAAACAATATTAAGCCTTCAACATCTAGATCTTCTGCCGCAGCTTTGACAGCTACGACTAAATATTCTCCTATGGTCTTAAATATCTCTTGCGCTTCTTTTCGTTCTTTTTCATCTTCGCTATTTAACTTTGCTTGTACTGCTTTTAATTTTGGCCTATCCCCTATTGCTTTATTAAAGGCTTCTTTAGCTCCCTTTTCTAATAAAGCCTTAACTGTTTTTACTTTATCTGCTCCTTCTGGTATTTCTATTGCATATTTAATTGCATATTCTTCGGCTACTTTTTCTTCAAACTCACGATCAAAGTTGCTCCATATTTTTCGCGCCAATCTTAATACACCTCTTTGAGAAGTATATTGCTGTAAGGCTCCCGGTATTTTCAGTCCTTCATGAACATATCCTAGCTTCCCTGCGTGCGGAGATACATCTATTCCAACCTTGCCTAGCTCTCCTAGGTTGTTTGTTACCATTCCTTGCCCATCTACATATCCGCCTGCCAAGCCTGTACCTAAGCTCAAGGCTAAGCATTTCTTTAAGCCTAGCGTTCCTGCTACGGATAAGGCTCCGGCATCGCCATCATTTAATACACCGACAACGACTCCATCCATGGCCTCGCTTATTCTTGATCCCATTCTGACTGTTTTTGTCCAGAATTCTTCTGCGCCTATGCCTTGATAGACCCTTGCGCCTTCTTGTACGATTCGTCCATCTACGACTGCGCCTGCGGTGCTTAATCCGATGGCATCTAATTTTACAATTTCAACTCCCGCCGACTTCACTCTAGCTATAAAGTTGTCTATTCTGTCTAAAGGACTATTTTGATCATGTCCTAATGCCTTTAATTCCTCTTTTAAGCTATCATGACCTGCTACCTGGCTTAAGGATATGGCAACCTGTGCTAACTTTGCCATTGTCACATAATATCTTAAATGCTCTTTTGAGCTCTTAAATCCAACGCTTAACCAATTAACTTCTTTAGCGTAGATGACTTTACCGTCCACAAAGCTTATAACCTTGACATCGCTTGCGCCGACATCAATGCCTGCTACATTACCTTTTGTATAGTTGATGTCTGCTGCGATCAAATCTACTTTATTGTTATCTACAGATATGTCTTTTTCTCTGCCTGCTTGTTTGATTTCAAATGTTGTCTCATAGATCGTACTAAAATAGCTTGGGACTCGTCCATAGCTACCCTTTAATAGGCCTTCTATTGCCTTATATAACGCTTTATCCTGACTATAAATGACGAGTCCTTCTGCCCCGACCCTTGACAATGTTCCTGCGATCCTTATCGCTACATAATCAGCGACTCTTTTTACGGCTTCTTGATTCATTGTCCTTGTATTAGGGACGACGATAGATGCTTGATGAGCCACCGTATTTGACCTTAGATATCCTACTTTGACGATTTTCTTATTGGGGAGCATTTCATAGGTTGCCTGGACCTCTGTTATGGCAATAAACTCTTCTTCGTTGATCTCGCTTAAGATCGCTCGGACTTCAGCTTCTTTGACTTGGTTCTGTTGATCGGGATAGCCTAAAATGGCTCCAATCTCATGGACAATGCTAATGACTCTCTCTGTTGTGCTGTTATATAACGGGTAGGATGTAGATAAGATGATGACGGGCTGGCCTGCTTCGCTTACGTTTGCTGCGATAAATCCTTGTGTCGGGCCTGCGCGGATTCCGCCTTGCCTTGCTAGCTGTTCTGCGAGTTCGCCTGCTTTTTCTCCATAAAGCCTTGTTGTTATTTGCTGAGCTAATAGCACTTCTACGGCTTTAGCGTCTAAGGTCTTGATTTCTGCTCGGGCCTTCTGAACTTCCCGCTTGACGTCTTTGTGCGTTTTTACAGGTTCGCCGGGCAAAGAGCGGGTTGGGTCGGAAAAGAACGACGAAAGCTTAACACGCTTCACGACGCTTGTGATGCTGCCCCCAATGATCTCTGCTATAACAAAATATACTATTGCGAAAATACCATGTATCGGTCCTTTGAGCTTAGACCAGCTTAATATTGGCCAACTTGTAATATAATCCGGTAACATCCAAAGCACAGCACTCATTTCCATTCGAACATCCTTAAGCGTCTTAATACTTTTAATCTTCTTGTGGAAGCTGTTGCGATATTTTCCTTTATACCCAGTAAAGCTCTCTTCCCTAAATGATGCCAGGGAATCCTTTAAAGACAATCCGTTATGCAAAAATGCTCCAAGAATGAAAGCAAGCGGCATTATATAAAAGAAGATTAACCCAACAATAGCCAACGGATAAAATGGAGAAAAGATAACAACCGCTAAGAGCAATAAGCCCCATTTAATAGGTTCTTTAAAAAGATCGAAAAGATCTTTAAACGTTGCTGATGCATGCATAACATCCTTAATTCCACCCTTAAACTCGCCGCCTTCACCTGTTAACGCTAATAATGTTTTCTGCGCGTCATTCGGAGCTAATGATAAAAATGTAAAGACCATCGACCACATTCTCCACATCCAGTATTTTTTAAGTCCTTTCCAAAGACCAAATTCATTTACTAATTTACGCACGCCGCCTGCTGTGATGGCCTGAGCGAAGACGTTCTGCAGCGCCAAGAAAATTCCTGGTAACGATAATGCAGAGAAAGGAGAAAAAGCAACAAAGAATGTAAAGAGATAGATCAGCAGATTATAGCGGGGGATCATAATCTGGTTAATATAATGGTCATCGTTCATAATCAAAGACATTTTCGTTGACCAATGAATACGATCGCTGCGAAGCATTTGTCTAAAATGTATGCTCGTAGAATTATCTAAGGTTAACCCACCAAATCTATTAACAAATCCCGGCATACCCGCTTGATTCTTTTCACGACCGCGCCCCATAACCACACCAGGGGCATAATCAACTTCATATCCGGCTTTCAAAATCTCGTGAGCCGTCATCGAGTCTTCTATCTTACTTGCAGCAGCAACATAATGACGCATTGCAGACAAGCGAACAATGCCAGGGCCATACATAGCAAGTCCGCCTATGCGACTTAAGGCCTCGATCATCTTTGTATTCCAAACGTCTTCGGCCATTGTCTGGTCACGTGACGTTGGCGTCATGTCAAAATCAACATCTTTTAAACGTGTTGCCACAATGCCTAAATTCTTACGTTGTGTAAATTCATAAGCAACAAAAGGAAGCATCCAAACATCAACCGGCAAAATCGTATGCTCCCAGTCTGTATTAAAGATTACCGCATCGTCTTCTTCTAATACGCGCAGCACATGTGTCCAGTTGTCTGTCTTAAAGCCCCATCCTGCGAGAACCGCCGGTAGCTCTGCATTATTATTCGCAATAGCCATTAATGGCTGACTTGGCTTGCCGCTTTTATCCCAAGAAACATCTTCCCAGCCTTGACTATGTAAATCATTCATAACAACAGACCAGTTATTCGACCCAGCATTAGGACGAGAAATATTATAATTGACAGCTCCTCTAAAATAATTGCACAAGAAAGCTGCATGTCTTTCGTTTCGGGGATCTAAATATCCTGCTTCCTCATTATCAAACAATACCTTATAGTCCTTATCGTCTGCGAAAACATGCTTCAAAAAGACCTGGTAACCAGAAAGGGAAGACTCGACAGAAGTACGGATAGTTTTAACAACGTTATCCACGCGATACTTTACCCAGTTATGTATAATGTTAGAAACGATCATTTGCTTTCTTAAGACATCTCTGGCTTTTTCTAGATCAAGCGCCTTTAATTTCTCGACAATAGCTCCTTTGATCGCGCTCTCAAACTTCCAAATAACATTATTTTTCTTATCCCAAGCCTTTCCTAGCGCAGTTTTCTCATCGCGAACCACCTTGCTAAATTTCGTGCCATTATCGTCACAACATCCAATTTCATCTGCCAAAACGATAAGATCTTCTAACGTCATCAAGGGCAATTCTGCGTCTCTAAACTGATCTGCGACAAACTGTACAGAATTAAATTTCTCTTCAAAACTTACTTGTGTTCTCTTTCCGTTAACTTCAGGCCATAAAAGTTTGTTATGCTGCGCATCCTCAAAATCTAACATCCTCTTCAAAGTATCTTTAAATGTCGTATACTTGTCAGCAAATATTCCTATAAATCTCTGTCTATCTTGCGGAGCCATATTGCCAGACAAATACTGTAAGAAAATTCTCCAGTCACCGGCAAAGGCCTTCTTTAACATCCTAAACGGTGTCTGAAGGTCGCCTTTTTTATCATCATCAAGAAGGCTCACAGAAACCATACCTATTTGATTATTTGACGTAATTTTCGTAATCAACTTCATTAAGGCACCCTTATCATGCTTTAAAGCCTCTTTGATGCTATTAAATTCTTCTATGCTAAAAAGATGTATCATGTTGAAAAACTGTATGAGGATCTTTTTAGCGCGCTCGTTTGAAAGCTCCGGAAGCTTTCCACCATTACCCTCAATCGCTTTTTTCAAATCAGCAATTTCTTCAGGTGTTGCAATATGATATTTTCTAAGCGATTGCGCTAAGATAACGTATTCAAAAACCTCTCGTAAATATGTGTTTTTACTATTACGTAAAACATCTAGGTCTGCTTTAGTAATCTGATCATAAGATTTAATGCTATAAATTTCACTCTGTTGTTCGATGCTAGCCGAAACAGATTCAATTGCTAAATTCCAGAATGTTCTTAAAGACACGATTGATGTTACTATCAGCGTCATTCCTCCAAAGACAATCAAAATCCATAAAGGCATCGTCCCTAGAGAATAATAGATGCTGGCCGTCCAAAGAATAACTAGCCATCCACCCCACATAGCCCCGAGCTTTCTCCAAAATGAGCGCTTAATCTTTAATGCTTCTGGGTATTCCATGCCTCGGGCTTTTAAATTCTTTTTATAACGTTTCGCAGATTTCATCACATCATAAATGGCTACGATCTTATACTGCCAGAAATAAGGGAAGAACGGCATTAGGTCTAGGATCATATATTTAAAGAGTAGCGCAGCAGCGATTGATACTGCTAAAATAACACCAAAGTTCATTGATAAGAGTGCTGTCACTGTAAAAGCCCCTAACTGTGTCTTAACAACAGCTGCCACAACAGCGACCCATGAAACCGAGAGAATGCCAACCACCCATTTTCTGCTTTTTGTTCCCTGAGAAAATATACGCGGATAAGCGTATGGCTTATAATTATCAAGCTTATAATGTAGTGCTAAATATAGTCGGAATGTGTCGTTAACGCCTTCATCAAACTTAAGCTTCCATGAATCAGGATTTTCATTCCCCAAATAATCCTTGCCGTATAATGACCTTAATACTTCAGATAAATCAAATTCTTCTCTAATGTATCTCTTAAGCGCATCTGCTTGGCTTCCTTTTATTTCTTTCCCTTTCTCGTTTCTTATAACTACATCTTGATTTTGGGATCCTAATATCGGATCAATGCCATCTCTTAAAATATATTCAATGAATCTTCTCATATCTCTATCTGTAACAAGCGGTACGTCAGAGGCTTTTAATCCATATTGATTAAGCTTATCTTTAAGACGATTAGAGACGCCTTTCGTATATTTCACCCAAGGATTTCCATCCTTATGCGAGCTGAGCCACGTATCATAACTTCTTGAGTCGATACTCGTGACAATGCACAGCAGCTCTGCAATAGGCCTAATGACGTTCTTCTCTAAGTCTGTTAAATCTAGCTTTACGTTGCCTGCCATAACCTGACCTTTTGCGTCAGGGACTGTTGGAGCTATGTCTCCCCAATATTTTCTAGTCAAATTTGCCGCTTTATTCGCATCATAAACCAAATTGCTTTGTTCATCATACGATTGACCACCTTCCTCGTAAAGTTTTGCCAAGAATTCTGTTAATGGTCCGACTGATACTGCTCCGTTCATGATAAGTCCTAAGCGATAACGGATCATTGGGTGAATGACAACAATGGACTCACGATGATTATTTTCTCGAGATTCCTCACGGCCTTGTGACCCTAATACGGCTGTTGTCTCGCCTTTCTTGCGCCTCTTGCCTTGTTTTCTGAAAATAGTGCGAGCCATAATGCCTGTCATGAGAAGAAGAACTATCGGAAGACATATCGTGATGAGTGCACAACCAAGAACAATCACAGATAGCGCTGGCACGCCAAAAGCTTTGCCAAAATTGGATATAAAATTATTCCCCCAATGCTTATCTAGTTGGATTTCAAAATATTCAACTAAAGCTTTAAATCCTTTTTCCTGATAATCTTTCCATTCAACTGAGATATATCTATTCTTCACCTCATACTTTGCAACATCCTCATAAAAGAACATCCCGCCACGCTGAGCAAGATTTTCAGCATCTTCTCTGCTCATCATGCGCACGCGATCCATCACAGCGGTACCCTTGCTAGAAAACGCTTCAGGAGTAACCTGTTCGCCATCGATCCAGTTGTTGTGCCAAAAGCGGCCATCCTGAAAACGACTATCACACAAATTCCAATCACCACGAACATCCCGGCTCCAAACTATCAGAAATCCATGCTGCTCATCCATGTCCTTGCGCTCGCCTAGATCAACAGGATCGATACGAATGGTTGCAGGATCAATGAGGGCCACATATTGTTCGCTATTAAGGACACGCTGGTCAACAAACTGCAATGCTTTATCAAACCCATCAATAGCTTCATAAGTCCTGTTTGGAAATAAACGATCATTTAAGAAAATCACCACAGGACTCTTTCTCCCTTTCGAATCCCTATGATATTCCGCAAAAACACGACCATCAAGCCTGAGAGCCTGGCCTCCCATACTCTCACGGCCCCTTCGCTCATCCTTACAGCTATAAACGATCACCACAAGGCTCTCGTTGTTTTCAGAAACAGCCTGAATAAATCTACGATCATCAACTGTAATCATCGCCTTTTGGAACTCGTAATCACCGAGATTATCGCTACCCGCTATAAATTGATATGTTAAACTCTGAGTTGCGATACCGGCGTAGTCCGTGCAAGCAACATGCTTAGTATCTGCAACATTCTCTTTATAAATCGAGAAAGTAATCCAAGAAGGGCTACCAAGGCCAAACCCATTCTTCCCGATGCCAGGGAATCCATCTTTTCTAGCGTAAATTCTTCCCTTCTTATCTTTGACTTCTTCCCAAGTCGTAACAGTAAATCCATATCTTTTGGTAAGCAGGCTGTCTAAAAGAACACTGTCTGTTTCTAATCGTGCATGATTATATTCAGAAGCGTTAAGTGTAGGGTTTTGGGCCGTATTCAAAACAAGGCTCTTAACATCATAGCTAAGGAAACCGGTTGATGGCTCTAGCTTGGTCACGTTTGAGAAAGTACAAATCTGCTCAACAAGACCCTTGTCTGTTTTCACAGTAACTGTCTTCATCGTATAATCCGCAACGCCATATCTTCCAACCTCGCCATTATAAAACGAATAAATCTTACTATCACCGGGGAGCATAATGACTTCCCCGTCTTCATTAAGATGCCCGAACCAAACTTCAACAACATACCCCTTAATATTGCGGACTTCTCTAAAATCAATCTGCACAAGAGAAAAATCATGCATAAACTCAATATGGACATCGACAACAATGCGCTCTGCGCCTTTTTCCAGAGATAAATCTCTTAACTCAGAATGGCCAATGGACATAAGGGTCGTATTCACGTGATTGACAAGATAATTAAAAGGTACAATATAAGCATATGTTTCTCGTTGAATCTCTAAGAGCCTTAAATATTCACGAGAATAACGCACGTCACCTTTAGCAAAAGGACCATAAACAAAGCGCTCCAAGGCTTCGGCACGGAAACCCAACTTGATATGATGAATCGTTTCATTGTAGTTCTTCTCGGATAATCCTTCTAAGCCATAGGCAACGTCAACAATATCGGCATCGCCAAAATAATCCCCTAATATCTTTTGCTCAAGAATACCCAACTCTTGCTTGTTGCGAACTTCCACGAAATAATTCTGCGTCATAAGATCTTTAACTAAAACAAGTTTGCAAAGAACTGGCGCTTGTCCTTCAAATAAAACAATCTTTTCTTCGCCAAGATAAATACCAATACCCAGAGCCTTGCCGATAACACATGTTTCATACTCAAAATCCATACTCCACAATTCTTTCTTCTTGTCTCCGCCCTGGTGAAAAATAAAACGGATGCGCTTTTGATCTCGGTCTATCTGAATATGCTCGTAACCTGACTTATCATAAAGAGTTTCCCATGATTTAATCATTGCTTTCTGTTGATTAAGGGGCTGTATCGCAAACGTTCCCTCCATATTGTTAATAGCTTCTAAAATAACAGTCCATTTCTTTTGTTGAGCAAAAGCTTTGATACAGTCGAGCTCTTTGTTCTTTTCCCAATCAGTGCGCACAGATTTGTATGCTGGGTAAAATTGGCCATCCGCGTTGACAAGATACGTAATTCCACCTTCTCGGGAGCGCTGAGAATAAGCAGTCTCCGCCAACCCCTTGACCTTCACTTCTGGCAAAGAATTAACAAAACGATCATAATCATAAACAGTGCTGTCCTCTTTAATTGTCGGCGCAACAAAAGCTGACTCAACGTTAGAAACTTCTTCTTGCTTCTCGCTTTTACAGGCAACAGTCAACACCGTGCTAAGGAGGATAATCCAGGATAATTTCTTTACAAAAGAGAAAGAAGCTGGCGCCAAATTCTTCCAGCCACGGTTGGAAAATGACGCCAGTTCTTTAGTCAATACAAAAACCGGTGTCAAAAATCTTCTTCCAGCCACGGTAGGAAGCATTGACACCGGCTTGTTGAACAACCTCTTTATATGTTTCCAAATATTTGATGCGCTGACGACCTGCGCAAACCATTTTCCCCATAAAAGAATGATACAAATAATCCCAATCACCAACGCTGCCTTAATCAAAACACTTGCCGCAACACCCGCACCTAAAAACATAGGAGCAATCAATAAAGGACTTGCCGATGTAACATTTGAAGAAAGACCAGGCAGAGCGATAGGGGTAGGGCTATTCGGAGGAAGTGATCCACCATCGCTTACAGGAAGGAAGGGCGCGTCAAGATCTCCTGTTTTCGGCTCACCTGTTTGGGCTTGGGCCATGCCCAATGCTTGGTTTTGATTTGACATAGAATTACGCGCAGTCTCTTTTTTCTCACCTTGCTTAAAGAAATTCTTAATGCTCTCCCAGAGCTTTTCCCAGAATCCTTTTTCTTTCTCGATCGATTGCTGAACACCAGGAACAACTTTGTTGTTTGGCTGAACTGAAGATGGATTTGTTTTCTTATATTGCTTAGAAACAGCGTCTTCATCAGTGCGATCGGGAAGAGAGACCAAAAATAACTTTCCTTTTTCGCTATAGATCTCTATTCTTTGCCATGTACCAGCGCCAATACCCGCAATAGAGCAATCAACGATCTCAAGGCGTATCGCTGGCACACCCTTGCCATTTACATTAAATCGCTTGTCAATATTTTCTTCAGGGATTGTCTCGTCATAATTACCGATCGTATGCTTCTTGTAAATCTCCACAACATGCCCCACCACATTACCATTGGGAAGCTCCAGCGTAATACCTTTTTCCAGGCTGCTCGTATAAGGATTTCTTTCAAAAATAAGATTAACGCCGTAAAGCGGAATAGACATGCCAACATTATTGGCAACATCGTAATAAACAGCCTTGTCTTGTTTCTCATAAATCTTGCTATAAATAATATCTGTAAGATCAACATAGCTTTCCACGGCCTTAAGATCTTTTCTGGCGGGAATCGGCACAGCCCCGGACCAATAACCAGCAAGCACCTCTGTGGCGCGATCTTGTAGCCCTAAATATTCCTCGTCTAAGATGCGATCATAAGCGGCTCCCGGATGAGTTGCCGCGCCGGTGTTAGGTTCTTGTTTTGCTGAATCTGTTCCGCTTTCTGTGTTCTTATTAAGCTGGTTCAAAGCCATAAAGGCAAACCCACCAGAACAAATATTTTCGTTATGGCGGATGGATGCCCAAATACGGCCGACGCCAAGAGCCTGTTCCTCGGGAGCTTCTCGGCCAACAACATTTCCAAGCTCATCTATTCCAAAATGATGATAATAATCCACGCCGAACTCAGTAATAATCATCGGTTTATTGATGCCGGCTTCAGTCGCAGCCAAATAATATTCACGGAATAAATAGGAAGGGTCATCCCATCGGTATGTGTTAAAGCCGATCGCGTCATAATAACGAGCATATTTCTTAAGGAAGCTGAGCAGCGCATCTTGATCGCCTTTGTCTCCATAAGGATGAATGATCTTATTTTTGTTGCGGCCTGGATCATTAGCACGGATCCATTCTGTAAATGTCGCCATCGTTTGATAAGCAGTGTCTAAATGAGCGCCTTCAAAGCCTGGATTCTTTCCGGCATTGATGTTAGGCTCATTTTCTATGCCCCATCCCCAGATCGCTGGATGACTTCCATTGGCTAAAATCCATGTCTGGGCTCGGCCTGAAAGAATATCTGCAAAACGTATACCGACGAGAATTCTCTTATTATGGGCCAGAACAGCATCTAAGAAAGCTTTGCTTGGCAGATCGTAGGTTCTGACCAGGTTGGCAGAAAGCTCATCGGCCTTCTTGAGGGTTTCATCCGCCCTTGTCTCAAACTCATCGCTAACGCAAACGCCTTGAATCGGCTGACCGTTAATCGTCAAAATCTCGATACGTCCTTTTTCTGCTTCAAATTGCGGTGTGCGCACTTCTGTGACGCTCAATGCTAACCCTTCAAAACTCTTGTCTCTTCTTGGAAAATGATTATAGAACTCGACGGTAGCACCATCTCTCGTATCAACCAAATGAGAAGCAGTCGCAATATCCGTCTCACCTTGCCAATCATCGATTATCAAGCGGAAGGTTCCCATAAACGGTGCTTCATCTTTTTCATAATCCGTATAAAGCTGTCTGGCATAATACTTGCCATCGATCGGATAATAGCTGGTGCCGATAAATCCACCCCAGGTCGCGTTGATATCAACGGGCATCAAGGCAACCTGCCCCGCGCGCTTCTGGGCTGGCTTGTAGGTGTAGGTATAGGTAAAATCGTTGTTGTAGGACATCTCGGCCGTCTTAGCTCTCTCAGTTGCGCCTTCGTATGTTGTCTTAGAATTGATAAGAATATTCACATAGCCAAGCGCATCATTGACTGTACGGCTCATGGCCATTGGGCGGCCTTCAGTGTCATAGGTTTGGCTAAAGGTCAGATCTTTAAGCGCATCATTCACTGTGGCGGTAAGCTCACCGTTTTTCCAGACATAATCGCTACCGCTTCGGCGAACGTCATTGCCGCGCACAACTTTAAAGCCTATCGGCAGATAACCATCATAAGAAAAAATCGAAGTTTCTTTGTTCTCAACCGACTTGCTGCTTAAAAGCTTACCATAAGGATTAATCGTTTCTATTTCGTTACGTAACGAAATGTCGTTGCCGGTAAACCAAACATGATTGGTCTTGGTCCAAACCCTATTGATCTCATCAAATCTGGATGTCGCATCCGCAATGACTTCGTTGGTCGCGGCATCGCGGGTCTGGCTCACAGCGGTTAATGTTTCATAATCATAAAGGACGTCGATCTCTCGGCCACCTTGAGTTAAGGTCTTGACCGCATCGCCGCGAACATCGCGATAGCTATTCTTTGTCACGCCGCGGGAATCGCTGTAGGTATTTTTGGTGGCTCGAACTGTCTTTCCTAAAACATCAATCTCTTGGATAGTCGGAAGCTGACCAGCGGCCCATTCCATTTCTTCGTGCCATGTTAAGCCGCCATTCTCACCATCGGTGATCGCGACATAAGGACCAAAATGCTTTGTCATATCAAGTCTTGTTCCATCACCGTCAACGACGTTCCATGTTCTGCCCTTACGATCACCTTGAACAGTCTGCGTGATCACGCCTTCGGCCGTGCCTAGATCAACAGTCACTTCGTCAGTAAACAATATCTTTTCGCCTTGAGCCGTTGGAAGCATTTCCCTGATCGGACGACCGCTTAAGTCAACCACGGCTTGACCAACAAAGGTCTTGCGGCCGTCTTTTCCAAAATAAGTCCGCGGCTTAGGCCCATAGGGGTTACTATTGTAAGTTTCCACGCCGTTCTCCGCGTTCCTCGAATAAAGGAGAAAGCCATTCTCATTTAAATCCATCTTGATATGAAGCTTTTTGACCATGTGATCGCTCTTCACAGCCGGCATAATACCGTCAGTGACCTGATCGACTTCTTCAAGGCTGGTCTTGGTCCTGCTTTCATATTGATCCCAAGGCTGATAATCACGACTATCTATGATCGCGTAACCATAAAAATCATAATTTTCGGTTGTGGCGCCATCCTTATTATCAAGGACAAAGAAAGGCAGACCCTTATGATGAGGATCAAAGTTGACGGTTGCGTCATTTTCCAGATCATCCCAGACCCGAGCGCCGATGATCCTTCCAGCGTCATATTGCACTCTCTCACCCAAATCGGTCTTCTGCCAATAGCCGCTGAGCGCGCGATATTCGCTATACTTACCCACGGGCCCTTCAAATCGAGATCTATCGTATGTTGTCATAGCGCCGGTCTTAATATTGGTTTTCTCGATAATGGCTCCCAGCGGAGCGCCGATATCGAGCTTGTGAAAGAAGGCTAGGCCAGTCTTGTCGTGCGTATATTCCTCAATAAGGCCTGTACGCGCATCAAAAACGATTTGTTCTGTTTGGCCAAGCTCTTCTCTTACATTGCCGATCTCCCAATAGCCATTAATCGCTTGATATTCCCACTGCTTAGCAAAAGTCATAAAGAAATTCGAATTAACCACTTCGGTCCCTGTCGCATTATCAATGATCTTCGTGTTTGCTCCTTTAAGCTTAGGAGCAATAGAAACGGTATAGGTGCCAGTGCTGTCGGTCTTTGTGCCGGTTAACACATACATATTATTTTCGTAAACAAAATCAGCCACTTTTTTACCCTGAACATCCTTGGATTTGGCGTTCATGGTAAAGGTATAACCATTGCTATCCTCATAGGTACCCGTAAGAATAAGCGGCCCAGAGAAAGACGTGTTCTCGTAATGCGCAGTCACAGGGCTGAATTCGTATCTAATATCACCTCTCTTGACGCGGCCAGTCGTTGTATTTAGATCAAGGATCTGGTTTTCAGTCTTGTACTTATATTCTTTCTGACCAGCATAATAGATAGCTGTCTGAGCAAGTTCATGATTGATTCTGTCCGCAGGGGCATCTATCGTGGCCTCACTAAATAAATATCGTTTGCCCGTGAGGGTATTCACCCAATACGTAACGCTCTGTGAAGGTACTTGCTGGTATTGATACGTAATACCAAAATCTCTTCCTTCGTTTCTAATCCAGTTAAACTCCTTGCTGCCAGCATAATCAAAGTCTGTGTGCCAAACGTGATCCTCATCGATCGTAACAGTTGTTGATTTCACTGCGCCTTTGACCAAGTCCAAAACGCGCTTCTCAGTCATGTAGACATTACCATCAGGAACACATGCGCCTTCAGGAAGGAATCCGTTGGCTAAATATTCAATAGTTAAATAAATCTCGCCTTTGTTCTTATCCACGCCAGGCTTGCCGTTCTCGCCCTCGACGCGGAAACGATAAAACACAATGCCTGTGTCTCTAACCCTGGCATAACCAAAGGTCGGGATCGCCATGTTCTTAAGGAATCTCGCTGGCGCGTCGTACGTGCCATCATAGAAGGAAACGACTTCTTCATCATTGATAAGCGCTGGATAGGCAATGCCGCCAATGCCTAAAAGCAGTAATCGCAAATCTTGATCATTCTTGGCCACGTCCAGCTTGCGGCCTAAATAGCATTCGACTGTTTCTAAAACCGTCATCTGGTTCATAGGCAGAACTTCTGAAGCTTTTTCAAGATAGGTCGCCATATCCCCTGCGGTCTTAGCAAAGGCACCATCGGTTTCACCGACCAATGCCGCGAGATTGGACCAGCGCTGCATATTGGCTTTTCGATTGCCAGTGTCAAAACTAAAATCATTTCCCTCGTTAAAGATATTTTTCAGATCCTGATTATTCTGAAGGCGCTCTTGAATGATGCCGATCTCGCGAATCTCACCGATGAGCTGATCAATGCCCATAGGGTTAACATAAACCTGCCAATAACCATCCAAGCCAACAGATTCGCCAAATGGAGCCAATGGCTTAAGGGCAAAATCTTCACAGACCTGACGAAGAATATTGCTTTTTCCATCCATGCCGACATAAGAAACTCCTGGCAATTGAGCCACATTGCCGATCGCCCTCAAGACATCATCCTGAACAACAACGGCATGAAGATTATCGATAAATATCCCTAGCTGCTCCACATCGGTGATAACTAAATCAATGACGCGCTCTTTGCCATCAACAATGTCAACCGCAATGCCTGTGGTCCTGCCAGCACGACGAATTTGAGTAACAAAATAAGCGTCTGTGGCTTGATAGAGACGCAAATCCTCTTCACCATATCCGTAAATCTGCTTGATCTGCCTGCCTTTTTCTCGCATCAAGAAAGCACGATCTTGGATTTCATCAATAACTTCACTAACGCCAAAACGTATTTCATTGAGATCAAGCTCTTTATAGGTAACAACTCCATTGTCAATGTTGGTAATGGAAATCGTGGCAGTCTCTCTGTCGCCAGGAAGAAGGATCATGTTATTTTCCATATCAACAGTCATACGGTTGATTAAAACTTCTATCTCAGCGGGATCAGTTGTTTCTGGAGAAATAATATCCATCACTGGTCCTTTAAGATTAAAATTGGTGCTCCTTCCACCTGTCATAAAATACGCCAAATCAGCAGCAGCCTCATCGATGATCATCGCTTTATTTTTCCAATCCTGCATAACGGCATCAATACCGCTAAAGAAAGACTTTGCCGGTCTAGTCTCAAAAGAAGCTGGTGTGGTTTCTGTCGCAGGCACATAAACATAAATAGTAATGTCTGTAAGTTTGCGGCCTGGAGCTGGCAAGACTTGCACAGCCATGCCCAAGGCAATACGATATCCGTCATTCTGATCGTTGGTGTCATTATTAAACGTGGTCCAAGCCTCCCAATCGTCCGCATGGCCATAGTAAACAGCCAAAGCGCGACGAGCCACAGGGTCACTATGAAATACTGCTATGTTCTCAAGGTCGTAGGCGAAGATATTTAATTTGTCCTCATCCCATGTTGGAACGGCCTGTGTTCCACCGAATAACCACCAGGAGACGAAGGCGCCGTTGGCATCCTTCTCAGCAGCCCAGACGATGTTGTTGACGAAGATCTGGAAGGATGCGGGGGTCAAGTTCATCAGGTCAAAGTTGGCAATGTCTAAGATATCGCCTAAGAGCTCATTGTAGCTAGCGCCGAATTCCGTTCTCATCCAGTCGGTGGCCTGCAGGGTCAACTTAAAGTTTTCCATCTTCTGAAGATCCCATGTTGGAACGGCTTGTGTTCCGCTGAATAACCACCAGGAGACGAAGTTGCCATTGGCATCCTTCTCGGCAGCCCAGACGATATTGTTGACGAAGATCTGGAAGGATGCGGGGGTCAAGTTCATCAGGTCAAAGTTGGCAATGTCTAAGATATCGCCTAAGAGCTCATTGTAGCTAGCGCCGAATTCCGTTCTCATCCAATCGGTGGCCTGCAGGGTCAGGCTGAAGTTTTCCATCTTCTGCAGATCCCATGTTGGAACGGCTTGTGTTCC
>CALGLP010000002.1 GCA_937930175.1 uncultured bacterium | reverse complement strand
TACCCGACGCGGATAATCCTACCACAGGTAGCAAAAATTCATACGAACTAATTGGGTTTTGATGTAAAATTCTCTCCCGAAAGGAGACAGCTCATGGGAACCCAAGAGAAGCTCGATGCGCTCAAGGAGAAGAAGGCGAGGCTTCAAGAGCAGATCAACGCCATGGAGGCTCGCCAGAAGGACAAAGAACGAAAAGAGGACACCCGCCTCAAGGTGCTGATCGGAGCGGCGATGCTGGCAGACGCCAGAATCAACCCCTCGACAGTTGAGCAGGTCCGGCGCGTCCTGCAAAGAGGGATCACCTCGGAGCGGGACCGCGCGTTTTTGGAGAGCAAGGGGTGGATTGAGGCAAGCGATGTGAAGGGGGATGGACCGCAGGGGTGATCTCGGCGGATCGAAAAAAGACGCGCGCGGGGCAATAGGAAAAAGAATAGCTGTTGGCTTTTCTTGCCGCCGCGCCTTATCGCCCGCTTGTCATGGGGGTGCAAGCGAAAGGCAAAGGGAGTATGGAGAACGCCACAGGGAACGACAGCGTTGATGGCAAGGCGGGCGGTTTTCTTGGGAGGGCGCGGGAAGCCTATTGCAGGGGCAAGAAGTTCGTTGCAGAAAAGCTCAAGCCGGTCACCGATTTTTTGTCCCGCAACCGTTGGGTGAAACGGGTTCTTATCGCATTTTTGCTCTACCTTGTGTTTTTTTCCTATATCGGATGGCTTGTTTCCGCCGCTCCGGTCTTATGCCTTTTTGTCATCGGAATGTGTCTCTTCGATCTTGTCGAGGCGCTGCTCGACAGCGCGCATCCACGTCTTAGGTGGTGGTCCGTTGCGGTCTCGATTCTTTTGATGCTTTGCGCAATCTCACTGAGCGGGGCCGCGTCTCGTGATTTTGGTCAGTTTGAAGGCTTTATGCAAGGCAGAATGGGGATAAACAAGGACATATTCGTCCCTGTCCTCCTCCTTGACATCATGTTCAATCTTGGCGCTCTGGCGGGCGCGGCGGCCCTTGCCTTTATTCGCGCCAATCCCTTCCATTGGGTCGCCAAGCGGCGGTTGATGTGGGGCGCATTTGCCCTTTTTTTTCTGATAGGACGCCTCGCCATAGGCTTTTGCCGCCCTCTCCTGCTTGCCATTGGACAAGCGGCTGCCGCATCGAAGCCTATAGAGCATGGGATGCTCACGAGCATGATGCTCTACCGCGCAGCCCCGCTTGCGGCTCTCCTGCTTGCGGGGTTTGTCGTTGTTTTTGTCCTTTGCGTGATCGTCTCCATGTCGATTGCCTTCCTTTTCGGCCCTCTGGTATTTCTCTGCAACCAACTCTTCGATATGGATCGCTCTCTGACCATCTACCGCCACAAAAGGTCAAGGATCATCGGGTATATTGTAAAATTCGCTTACTGGCTGATCGGCGAGACGCCGGAGGCCACGCCCGATGACAGCAAGGGGGCTCGCTTCGCCACCCCGAGGGAAGCCGCCGCGATGCGCGCGCCGCAGGAAGAGGCGGCTTTCGCCTTCGGCCACATGCACGGCGCGCCGTTTTTCCTGCGCACCGAAAAGCACGTCCTGGTCATGGCAAGCACGCGCTCCGGCAAGGGCGTTTCCCTCATCGTCCCCCACCTGCTGCGCTATCCTGGCTCCGCCTTCGTGCTCGATCCCAAGGGAGAGAACGCCAGGGCAACTTTGCGGCAGCGTCAGACCCTTAACAATCAGGTCCTCGTCCTCGACCCTTTCGGCATCACCGGCCTGCCGCAGGCGAGGTTCAACCCCCTCTCGCGCTTCACGCCCGAGAACATGGAAGCGGAAAGCAAATCGCTTGCCGCCGCCCTCGTGCTTGGAGAGCGGGACCACTGGACGGCGAGCGCGCAGCAACTGATTGCCGCCATAATTCTCTATGTGGTCGCCTCCCCCGACTTCGGACCGGAGGCAAAAGACCTCGGCTCCGTGCGCAAGCTGCTCCTTGGCGGCGTACATGGCGCGCTCAAGGAGATGTCTAACTGCGACCTTGCGGACGGCCTGATCGCCGATCTCGCGGCGTCTTTCCTGAACACTCCCGACAACGAGCGCGGCTCGATCATCTCGACGGCGCAGCGCGAAACCGAAATCCTCGACAACCCCTTCGTCCTCAAGTGCCTCGCCGCCTCCGGCGAGGGAGAGCATGTCGATTTTTCCGCTTGGCGCAACGGGACGATGACGCTCTACCTCTGCCTGTCGGCCCCCAAATTCCCCGTGTTCAGCCGCTGGCTGCGCCTTGTCCTGACCTCGGCGCTCGACGACATGACGAACGTGCTGAGCCCCCCTGCCCTGCCGGTGTGCTTCATGCTCGATGAGCTGGCGACGCTCGGTCATCTGGATTCGGTCGAGAACGCCATCGGCCTTGCGGCGGGCTACGGCGTCCAGCTCGTCACGGTCTTTCAGGACGTGGCGCAGATGAAGGACCTCTACAAGTCGAGATGGGCCTCGTTCATCGGCAACGCCGGTGTGCGCGCCCTGTTCAACCTCGACGACTACGACACCGCGCATTACTGGTCGCAGTTCATGGGCGGGCATCTCGTGCAAACCCAAAACATCCAGCAGGACATCTACGGCATGACCCACGGCCAAAGCGTGGGCGAGGCCATGCGCCCCCTCCTCTCCCCCGAGGAAATCATGCTGACGTTCGCGGGCAGGCAAAGAGGCGCGGGAGCGGCCAAGATGCTGGTGCTCGCGCAAGGAGCGCACCCTGTCGTCACCGAGCGCGTGGCGTACTTTGACGACCAGGGGCTTGACGGCTTGTGGGATGATCCGAGGTGACGGGAGATTTGGCTTGAAAGCGGGCTTCTTTGCAGCTTGAATGAAAAAGCCGCCCTTCAGTCGCGTTAGAGGGTTTCCTGCATGTTCGACGACGAGCTTGAGAGCTTCAAAACCAAAATAAACCTGTCCGAGTACGCCGCCTCGCGCGGCTATGCGCTAGATAAGCGGGAGAGCTCCCGCAACTCCGCCGCGATGCGGCATCCTGACGGCGACAAGATCGTGATCGCGCGGGAGGAAAGCGGCTTCTGGATTTATTTTAGCATCAGGAACGCTCTGGATAACGGCACGATCATAGACTTCGTGCAGCACCGCGACGGGGGAAGCCTCGGCAAGGTGCGCCAGACGCTGAGGCCATGGCTGAACAAAAGCCGCCCTTCCTCGCAGCCCTTGGCGGCCTACGTCCAAGAGCTGCTGCCTATCGTGCGGGACCGCAACGCGGTCATAAAAGCCTTCGAGGAGGCCAGCGTCTGCTATAGCCTGCCCTATCTCGCAGGCCGTGGGCTTGGCGCGGAGGCGCTAACAAATCCACTGTTTTCCGGTCGCGTCCGCGTCGATCAGCGCGGCAACGCGCTTTTCCCGCACTACGACCGCAAGGGGCTGTGCGGCTATGAGATGAAGAACAAGGGTTTTACCGGCTTCGCCCCTGGCGGCGGCAAGGGTCTCTGGTTCAGCAAAGCCGATCTCACGGACCGCTTCCTCGTCCTCACCGAAAGCGCGATAGACGCCATATCCTACCACCTCCTGCACCCAAGCGACCCATGGGCGCGTTACATGAGCACCGGCGGAGAGCTTAACCCGCAACAGCCCGCCCTGCTACGCGGGGCCATGGAGAAGCTGCCGCAAGGCGCAACGGTCCTTCTGGCGTTCGACCGCGACGAGGGAGGAGAAAAGATCGCAAGCGAGATCAAGGCCGTTGCCCCCGCCAACCGCGACATGGAGCGGGTTACGCCGGACGATGGATTCAAGGACTGGAACGAGGTTCTCATGCACCGGCTCGGGCTGGGATGAGGATCGAGCGCGGGCACTAGGAAAAAGAATAGCCCCAGAAGGCCCAAAATAGCCCGCTGGATGCGTTTAAAAGCTCGGCGGGCTAGTTGAGGTGCCAAAAATCCGTTTGCGTGCATCCTGGGGCTTTCTAGGGGGCTTATTTTGGTATCCGCTAGAATCCTTTTTTCTATACTGTTTTATTGGGAGAGTCAGTGGTGAGAAATTTGGCGAAGCATGGCAGAGTAAAAAGCAAGCTGCTCTCCGTCCAATATTCTTTTTCCTATTGCCCGAGGTCTGCTTTCTCTTGCCCGTTTGCAGGGGGAGGTGCCCCTTAGTGTTCTTGTGTTCTTAGTGTTCTAGTGTTCCCCCTGTGGGAAAGCCAAAAAATACTGATTTATCAAATAGTTGAAAAATTTGAAGGTGAGAAATTTGGCGAGAAAGGTGAGAAATTTGGCGAGAAAGGTGAGAAATTTGGCGAGAAAGGTGAGAAATTTGGCGAACGGCATTTTAATGTAATATCCGATTATTTTTTCTTATGTGGATAAGTCATAATAATCCAACTTAGCCAATTAATTACAAAAATTATTGGTGAGAAATTTGGCGAGAAAAGTGAACTTATTTATTGACAGTTCTCACTTTTTTATGAATTCTTCTCTTGATCTATCTTTCAATTAGGTTCGCCGAATTTGTCACTTTTTAAGGAAAAAACATGTCTAAGCCACCAGAAAAGCAAGAGGAATTACCCTTGCCTGTGCCGGTTGAAGCCACTGGCAATCCTTGGAGACCAGATGAAAACAAAACAGCGACAGTGCCGATACCTAATGCTGTCATCATTACAAATATTGAAGGTCCATACACTGAACGCGACCGAAAATTGTGGACTTTTCTAGTGCATGCCGCATGGGACGACCTACTCGTAAAACGCTATCACGAAATCCACGTCTCCAAAATTGATAAACTTTTTCGAGAACTTGAAGGAGGCCATGCGGGTTATAAATGGATTTGGGAAAGTGCACGACGCTTAACCAAGACGATTGTGGAATGGGAAGAAGGTCCGGACACCGCCAGGCTGCAAGGCATTTCTAATTTAATGAATGCCAAGACAAGTAAGGCGGCGCAGGAAACTGGCATCTTGTGGTTTGAAATCCCAGCCCTTTTATCCGAAGTCATTAAAAGGCCATTCCGGTTTTCGAGAATTCGTCTGCATTTCATGATCGGGCTTTCTGGCAAGTATGCAGTTACGCTCTATGAGTTGTTGGAAAGCGTTGTAAACATGAAGACCCCAGTTCTTGAAGTTGAGCTTTCCCAGTTACGGAAATGGCTAAAGGTACCGGAAGGAAAACTTAAGCGCTACGTCGATCTGAAAAGGTTTGTCTTGGAACCAGCTTTAAAGCAGATCAATGACAACCCTATAGGTGCGGGGTTTACAGCAAAAATGCAGGAAATTAAGGAAGGTCGCGCCGTCAAGCGAATGCGTTTTTCTATGGAAAAAACCGCCCTAAGAATTGAAGAGGAAAAGCAGTTAGGTAAAGCAATTAAAGTGGATGCTTTTTCTAAACCAATCTCCTCTCCCGTTCCGATTGAGCACGCACACCTGCCGACAATAGCCTATGAAAAAGCAAAAGAAGCAGCCCCTGGTTATGATATTTACTACCTTGAGCAAGAATGGCGTGAATGGATAATAAAAAAGGGCGAAAACCCTGAGAATCCCACTGCCGCTTTTGTGGCCTTCTGTCGGAAAAAAGCCAAAAAAAATCCCCTGTCCCAACACTGACCGTGCCTTATTTTCTACCTTCTATGCCGTGTTTCTCTTCCCATGCATCCAGCGCCTGACGCAGAAGCTCGTTGAGCTTGAGATCGGCCTCAGCGGCGCGTTTGCGGAAGCGGCGGCGAAACTCCTGGTCCACTTTGAAATTAAGCGGCGAATCTGTCCGTGGCGCGGTTGGAACTGGTTGCGGCGCGGGTTCCGGTTGGCGTCCTTGGGCGTCGGCAGCTGCGCTCGCCTGTCCCTTGACGGCAACAAGGGAAGCGGACAAATCGGCAGTCTTCTTGCTTGGCATAATTCGTTCCTTATATTTTTCGTTCTTTCTTTATATCATTATTTCGTTCTTTAACGAAAGTCCAAAGTTCATTGATTTCCGCCGCACTGCGGCCCTTCGGATCTGTTTCCAGTACCGTGCGACCATCAATCATAGAGGCGGCGAAGTCCACACGGTCATGAATAATCGAGGCGGCGACAATACCATGCTCCGATAAAGCGGCCATAGCTTGCACAGTCAGGCGGCTGTTAGGTTTGGCTTGAGTAACGGCGAAGGCAAACGGGCGATTGGCGTCTAAGGCAAGCTCAACCGTGCGCCCGACGGCGCGAAGGTCATGCGGGCTTGGCCTAGTTGGGATCAGCACAAAATCCGCCTGTCCCACTACGGTGCGGATGGATTCAGTGATGGCAGGCGGCGTGTCAATAAAGGCATAAGCGAAACCGGCGGCTCCGAGTAGCTCCAGCTTTTCGGAAAGCTCTCCCAAGGAAGTGGGGGCAAACTTCGGGCTTTCATCGGTGCGCCCGTTCCACCATGTAGCCAAAGAAGCCTGAGGGTCCATGTCGATCAGGACGCAAGGGCCATCACCTGCCCTTTCGGCGGCCACGGCAAGATGGGCGGCAAGAGTCGTCTTACCCGCCCCGCCTTTCTGACTGGCAAAAACTATGGTCTTCATATTATCTGTCTTTCGTGCTTTATGGCTTTCGTTTAAAGTTGAAAAACAGCCGCGCTCACAACAAGCAATGATACATTAACGAAAAGAAGAAAACACGTTTTAAAGTAAACGTTCTTTCTTCTTTTCGTGCTTTTCCATTTGCCCTATTGCCATAGAAAATGCCGCGAATCTTGCACGATGTCAAACATGCCTATTTATCGTTTTTTCTTGTTTTCGTGCAAAAATGTTATCAAGAAAAAACGATAACAAAAAATATTTCCGGCTTTGCGTCGGGCAAGGAATGTAGGAGATTCAAGATCATCGGGCGCAGGATTCTCTATCTAACGACCCCCAGTTCCAATAAAAGGCTTTCGTGCCTTGACGGCAGAAGCTCTCGGGCAGCTTGGCATTATAGATCAAGCTCACTGTGGGAGCCGAGGCGGACTAAATCGAGATGCACATCATCCGGTTTTCGATAGATCAGAACAAGGTCGGGCTTGATATGACAATCGCGGTGATCAGCCCATTCACCGGAAAGAGAATGATCGAAGTTGCGGTGCGGTAACGGAATATCGGCGACAAGCAGGTTAACAACTTCCATCAAGGCGACATCAAGCGTTTTGCCGTGCCGCCCCGATCTTTCTCGTTTGTAGTCACGTTTAAAGCGACTGGTATATCTAATCTCCCGCATTCAAGCTCGCCAACAGGTTATCAGCCGAACCAACACTGACGAGCTCGCCCCGTCGTGCCGCCTTCATCGCCTCAATGGTTTCGTCATTGGGCACAAGCGGTTCAAAGGGCAATGCCTTTTCTGTGGCAATACGAATCATCATCATGCGGAAAGCATCTGAGGCGGTAAGCCCAATAGATGCAAGCACCACCTCAGCTTCGGTTTTTATTCGCCCGTCAATCCTGGCGCGGACAACAGCGTTTGCAGCCATCACTATCACCTCCTATTATTGGGCTACATTGTAGCTCAGTATGGGTTGGAGTTCAAGGGTCTTCTTCCACGATTGTTTTTGTCAGGCGTCGTGCGCGCTCTCAGTGATTTTTATCTTTATTTTTTCACTAAAAACAGAAAACAAGAAAGCACGATCAGAATCTGCCGCTCTCCCCTTAAATGGTAAGCAATAAAACTCCCTTCATGTTCTTTTGGAAAGAAGGGGGCTGATTACGCAGCCCCCATCCGGTTAATATTCACTTGGCAGTAAGACAGTACCGTTGACAAAATAGAAGACGATTTCTTCCAGCGGAAAATCCGTGTACTCGATGCGCTTGGCAAAGACCCTGTTGCCGTCGCCGTCCTCGCAAACGAGTCTTGCGGTACTATCAGCAAAATCTACTCGAAGCCTCCAGAGTTGAAACTCTTCCGCCAGCACGCGCTTTAACCGCTGCGCGAATACGATTTCATCGAGCAGCCAGTAAGCCGCCGCCATATCCGCCACATACTTTACGCCTTCCGTGAATACGATTCTATGGGCAAGCCAATGCCGGTAAAAGCATTCCGAGCCTGTAAATTGCGCCAAGTCGGCCCTGCGTAGCTTGTTTTCTGTCATGTTTTGATCTCCTTTAGGTTTAGGGTTGCATATGCAACCCATGCCGTCGGCGAGACCTGGGGTAACAAGCGCAAGGGCAAGAGGAGGGGAGGGGGATCACCCAATCTGCACGCAGCCTGAAGGGCAAGGAAGGTTGGGGACACCCCGCCTCTCGGGCGTCAGCCTTTAACCTTGCGCGCGTGAGGGACGGAGTCCCTTAGGAATCAGGCGAAAGGGGGCGTCACCGCATGGCTGAGACTGCTTGCAGGCTCAGGGAGCGCAACGAGTAGCACGCGGTTCGCAAAGCGAATTCGCCCTTATTTTCTTACTTTCACTAAAAACAGAAAACAAGAAAGCACGAATTAAACCTATACAAAAGGATTGAAATATCTTCAATCACAACATGATTTATTATTATGATTTAGCTATTGAATCCAGCCATAAAGTGTCGTATTTTGACATTGAGTATAAGGAGGTAATCATGAAAGCTGAAAATCTGAAGATACGCATTTTGAATCGTATCAATCGTAAACGTGCTGACGTGTTCCTGCGTTCGGATTTTAGCGACCTCGGCGGTTACGACCAAGTGGGACGCTCGCTGCTTAAATTGGTTCGGGATGGGCAACTTGTAAAGATAGGCCATGGCCTTTACACTCGGGCGCAGGCTTCTCCATTCGACGGCACTCCGGCACCGATAAAGGGCTTGCGCGCCTTGGCGGCGGAAGCCCTAGGGCGGCTTGGTATTGAGAGTGCGGAAACTCGGCTCGAGGAAGATTATAACGCCGGACGAACAACACAAATTCCGGCAGGACGAGTAATCAGGGTTTCAAAGCGGGTACGCCGCAAGATCGGATACAAGGGAACTTTTATGAGCTTTGAACGTGGTTGACAGGCAAATCATTGAAAGAGTCGCGGGTGCGCTTGCGACGAATGAGGGAGTGATCGAGAAAGATTGGCAGGTCGTGCGCGCGCTCGGCGTGCTTGCTGCGCTTGAATATCCCGATGCAATACCGGTCTTTTCCGGCGGAACCTCGCTATCAAAAGGGTGGGGGCTCATTAAACGATTTTCCGAAGATATAGATTTTAAGGTTGCAATGGCACAAGCCGCAAGCGGAGCCGAAGGCAGGAAAAGAAGGCGAGCGTTCCGCGAGTTGGTACTTGAAGCTCTGACCGCAAATGATTTTGACCTTGCGGATGATCCTTTAATCGGCAACCAAAGCCAATTTTTTGCTGCCAGTCTTGCGTATAAGAGCCATTTTCCGGCGGGTAGAGGCTTGCGACCGCACATCCGTATCGAAATGTCATTTCATAATCCAGCGCTGCCGCCGATCAACCGCTCGCTCCAATCGCTGATTGCACAAGCGCAAAAACAACTACCTGAAGTATCGAGCTTTCCCTGTATTAATCCCGTTGAAACCGCCGCTGATAAATTGAGCGCTCTTGCTTGGCGCGTATGCACACGGCAAAGGGGAAGCGAGAACGACGATCCTGCCGTCATCCGCCACCTATATGATTTGGCTGCACTCGAGGGCCACATCGCACAAGCACCGGAATTTTCAGACTTGGTGCACCAAATAATGGCAAAGGACGCTGACAGGGGGGGAATGACAACGTCTTTGGATTCCGCTGCCCGATTTGCCACCATGCTTGATTGCCTGAGTAATGACAAGCTGTGGGCAAGCGAATACGAAACATACGTACTACAGGTATCTTTTGCCGGACCTGAGGAGAGGATCAGCTTTTCGCAAGCCGTAGAAGCCGCAAGACATTTGATCGCAACGGTTTGTAAGGAATAAGGCGCAAACTGGATTTCGTTTAAGCAAGAAAGCACGAATTCTTTCTATCTTCCTAAAGGTATGAAGCCTCGGTTTCTTTTTACCATCATAAGTAAAGTATGCCTTTACATTCAGAGACAAAAATAAACCATCTTCTCAAATCATGGCCGGGACGGGTAGTCCAGGCATTGAGGGGCTCAAGGAAGGACATTGACGAAAACCTGCTGCCACACCTGTCGCCGCTGGGCTGGGAGCACATCAACCTGACCGGCGATTATGTTTGGCACCAAGGCAAGCAAGTCAAACAGGGCGAGTTTAGACCTCTACTAATACCCTGGGAAGCTTAGCGTGCTATTTTTTCCGTTTCGTGAGCTGACCCCACCATTGTTGAGAAACACTGCTCTGCTCAATTTTCCACACAGTGTGTGGAAAATTGAGCAGAGCATATGCACAGTCAGTTTGACAGGGAAATCAATGATGTAATAAGCTGCCTCCGAAATCTCGCTCTAACGATTGTAGGCTTACCACATCAACAATCTGTAAACTGAGAAACCCTTTAAAAATACAGCCAAACCATGTCCAAAGACCGCAAACTCGTGTCAGCCAAAAGAGGCTTGCAAACCGATAAAGACTACCAAGACCTGCTGCGGGAACTTCAAAGCATTCTCTCCGGCGGCCTTCTCAAGGCATATAAAGCCGTTGATAACATCAAAGTGCAGATGTACTGGCAGATAGGAGAGCGGATTGTTCGGGAAGAGCTAGCACACAAGGATAGAGCAAACTATGGAGAATATTTAGTCAGCAAATTATCGCACGATCTGGGAACGAGCAGACGCGATCTTTACAGAATTATTCAATTTTATCGGCTTTACGAGATTGTGACGGCGGTGTCGTCACAATTGAGCTGGAGCCATTATGTTGAACTTATTGAAATAAATATCGAGAATAAAAGACTTTTTTATCAAAATAAAGCAATTTTCCATTCTTGGAGTGTTAGGCAGCTTAGAGAACAAATTCGAGGTCAGCTTTACGAAAAAACCTCTCCCAATGACATCGAGGCAGTTTTTCAAACCAAGCTCCCAACTACAACCCCGCAGGAAGTCTTCAAAGACGCCTACGATTTCAACTTTATCGAACTTGAACACCACGATGGGGAGAAGGACATTGAGCGCAAGATGCTGGCAAGCATTTCCACCTTTCTGAAGGAAATCGGAGAAGACTTTGCTTTTAGAGGCAATCAGGTTCCCATCAAAATCAAGGGTGAAACCCATTTCATCGACATTGTGCTTGGTCATTGGGGCATTCCCTGCACCATTATCGTGGAGTTAAAAATCGGCAAGTTCGAGAGTGGATACGTCGGTCAGCTAAACGAGTACGTTTCTTATTGGCGCAGGCACAGGCAATACCCACACGAAAAAGACGCAATCGGTCTGCTGATTTGCCTTGAGGCTGATCGGGAAAAGGTCTCTTACGCCCTCGACGGCCTTGAAGAAAAAATTTTCGTCGCCGAATACAGGGTGAAGCTGCCGAGTGAAGCGGAAATCATAAAGGCTATTCAAGACTTATAAATTGTGCGCGCAAAGTGCGCACAATTGAGTGAAGAGGAACTCATGTAAGTTTTGAGCGTAATCGACCGCAACCTCGTTAAAGGGATCGCGGACGCACACGCAACCAATGAAGGACTAGCCTGGATTTCCACGGAGCACAAAATGCTTAACGCGTGTCGCCTTCCCGCT
>CALGLP010000001.1 GCA_937930175.1 uncultured bacterium | reverse complement strand
GCCCTGCAACAGGCAGACCCTGGGCGTAGCTTGGGGTAACAGAGGTCAAAAGAAAACTCGTGATAATAAAAAGCGAAAGAGCCTTAGAAAAGGCCTTTCGCTTCATGAAGCGCTGGAATGACACAAGGGAACCTTTCTTGTTAAAGATAATCCCGAATTTCCCAATGTAACAATGTCGAATGAATGCCTGAAAAGCATAATGAAGCAATGACGCCTCGATCTTCCTTAGCTTAAAATTAGTTGAAATCGAGACGCCCTCATTTCACCTCGATTTAATATCAGGGAAAATGAGGACGAATGACTCAATGACGAATGAAGAAACAACAACTACTTCAAAATCTAAGATCAATTAATAAAAATCAAATTTTCTATCGTATTAACTATTTTTCTTCTTGTCCTTATTATTTCATTGGACATTTAGCATTTTTGCTTCTCATTCGTCATTGCCACACTGGTCCTTGGTCATTTTTTTCTCATTCATCATTGTTTCATTGGACCTTAGTCATTCTGCCTACTTTCTACTCTCTACTTTCTATCTTCTATCTTCTTAATTCAAAAAGCTCACCTGCGCATACGCCTCTACCGGCTCAGCTGGATCATCCGGACGGCCGATCAGCTCAGGGGAATCAGCACCTTTGACTTTGTTGGTAGGCACCTTCTTATCCAGCCCTGAGAGCTGTAACAAGCTGGGAATCGTAAAGACTCCCTTGATCTCAAAGGTAAAGCCCTGGATATTCATCAATTCTGGCGGCTGCTCAAACATCGGTAGCGGGATCCCATTACCGTCGCGCTTGATCTGCATATCCAAGCCCTCTGAGCTCATGATGATACCGCCTAAGTTTGATGCCTGTTTAAATACTTGAGCAAGCGTCCCTTTTAAAGAACTTACCGCCTCGTTTATCAATTTTTGATCATAAGCATATTCTGGAGAATTCTCAAGCTTGACCTCAAAGCCAGCCTTATTTAATGAAACATTAAAGTTATATTCACGTTCTGTATTCATGCTTGTAACCGAGATACCAACCTGATCCCCTACCTTTAGGGTTCCATCTGGAAACTCTAACCTTCCAACGCTCCAAGCTTTTTTATCAGAAAAAGCCTCACTAAAATTTTCATAAACAGCCTGAACACTCACTACCATCTCCGGTGAGACGGGTTCGACAATATCAGCCGGCTCATCGTCAAAATTGGCTGGATTGTCTAGGAGTACGTACTCGTCATTCCTTAATTCAAAAACAAAACCCTTATTCCCAACAGATCCAAAAATTTCAGCAGGAATACTGGTTTTTTTCCAATCAGCCAAAGGAAGTGTTTTATCTTTGTCTTTCCCAAATTTCCCAAAGATATCACCAGGCTGCACCCCATTTTGCATTAACTCTTTTACAGCAACTAAAGCTACCGGATCAAGGTCCCAGACAATCTCAGAAAGAAGCGGATCCATCTTGCCAAAAGATCTTTTGAATTCTTTAGCAAGAATTGATGCGGTACTCTTCCAATTATTCGGATCTATCTTTCCTTTTTTAACCCCCCATTGATAAGTCGCTTTCAAAAACTGAACGAACAGACTGTCTGTGGGTGTTATTACTGTTAAAAGATCCTTGTCAGTAGCCGCAGCAATGTCCTTGGCCATCTTAAGCATCTTTACCCTGACAGATTCATGAAGACCAGCAGTTAATGCCTCCGTATCTGTACTCAATACGCGATCCCAATCTTCTCTTGTCTTTTGTCCTTCCTCTTCGAGGGACAAAACATTCAAGATGATCTGCTGGTAGATGGTAGCGATATTAAACTTCACGATGCCGGCCTTTTGAAGGTCGGAGAGCTCCGCATCATCGCTTCCGGAAGTGCCATGCTGGGCGATCGAAGCGTCATACCCTTTTGCTACATCGCTAAGCTCTTGGGTGAGCCAAGGACTGATCTTCCCGACTTGCGAAACAGGCGTCAACGTTTCCACATCAAACTCTGTTCCATGACCAGAACCATTATTGGTTGCGATCAGGTGAAACGCCAACCCTTTGTCCTTAAGGTAGTCTCCCATAGCCCTAACCGCCGCAGGATGCGTCATTTTTGCTTCGAGCTTATTTTTCATCCTTGGGTTCGGGACTTTTTTATCAACATGGCCAACCTCAACTTCTAGACCAAAACGTCCAACAAGTTCAGGTTTATATTTTTTTAATAACAACTCTATTTGCTCTAATTGATAAGCAGTTTCTTGAGCATTGCTCGAAGGCAACAAAAGGGCTTTTTGATCTTCTGTCATGCTGCCCAAAACTTCCTCGCTGATCTTGCCAGCAACAGTCGCCTCTCCCAACTCTCTCATGATCTTGTCATAAGCCGCGACAACATCCTTGGCGCCAAGACCATTCTTTTTTGCCTCTTTAGACAAAATGCCAAAGGTGCTATCGAGGGCTGCGATCTTATCATTGATCTCAGATTCTGGACGTTGGCGGCTTTCCATGTCTGCAACGATCTTGGCTTTTATTTCATTTAAACGGTCTAGATCTTGATCAGGATCCATGCTCAAGATTTGCGCGCCCCATTCAAGAGGCAATAAAAAGCCATTCTCCAGCTCAACGATGAGTTTTTCCTCAGCGGTCCCAGATTTTCCGTAATGTTCCAACACCGCATCACCGGCAACCTCATCGTACATGGTTGAAGCATCAATGGCAACCGATGTATACCCTGCCTTGATGAGATCTTCCAAGATGTTCGTTATGGCTTGCCTTTCTTTTTCAACATTCTGTCTTAGAATTTCCTTAGCTTTCTGATAATCCCCTCCTGCCGCATCAAGGATCTTCTTTTGTTTGAAAAGGTCTTCCGAATATTGAATATGGTCGCCGTGAAGGACAATCGGCCCTGTAAAACCAACCTCTTTGGCAACTTTTAAGATATACTCTGCGGCCTTTTCTGCATTTAAAGCATAACCTAACTGGGAGCGGGCAGTCTCGAAAATAATGGCGGCGTTTAGGTCTCTAGCTGCCTCAAGATGCCCTTTGATTTGGTTATAACTTAAAACATTCACAGCCATTACCGCCTTGCCACCCTTCTTCAAGGCGTTGATTAAATCGCCTCCTGCCGCAAGCTCACCAGGAGAAAACTTAGGAAGAAGGTCTGACGTGTCTGTTGCATTAACAGCACGTACATATCTTCTATCACGGTCGCCTACAGTCTTGACAATAACTTCGTCGACGGGATTCGTCATCACAGCCTTGCCATTTATTATCACCGAGCTGACGACCTTTGGCATTGTCGCCGGCAAATACGTCTCAAAACCTTCCTTGATCTGATCCAATCCCATGGAA